>NZ_JBITXB010000013.1:0-204569 GCF_044544295.1 Streptomyces sp. NPDC053750
GAACCGATCAGGTCGGGGTATCAACATATCTGGCGTTGACTTTTGGCACGCTGTTGAGTTCTCAAGGAACGGACGCTTCCTTTGTACTCACCCGACCTCTCGGGCTTTCCTCCGGGCGCTTCCCTTCGGTCTTGCTTTTCCGACTCTATCAGATCCTTTTCCGATCCGATTTCCTCGGTGCTTTCCAGGTTCCCGCCTTCGCGTTTCCCTTTCCGGCGGTTCCGACTTTATCAGAGATTCTGAGTCGGAATTTCCACCCCCCGGGGCCGACTCCGAACCACGATGTGGTCGGGTGCCCGTCCGAGCGGAGATGTAAACGTACTGGAGCGGGGCGCCCCGATGCAAATCGAGGCGCCCCGCTCCGGTTTGGCGCTGCCGCAGGCCCGACGGGTCGTCAGACCTCCACCACCACAGGGAGGATCATCGGCCGACGCCGGTAGGTGTCCGAGACCCACTTGCCGATGGTCCGGCGCACCAGCTGCTGGAGCTGGTGGGGTTCGACGACCCCGTCCTGGGCCGAGCGTTCCAGTGCTTCGACGACCTTGGGGAGCACCGCGGCGAAGGCCGAGTCCTCGATGCCCGAGCCCCGGGCCTGGACATGGGGCCCGCCGGTGATCTTGCCGGTGGAGGAGTCGATGACCACGAAGACCGAGATGATGCCCTCGTCACCGAGGATCTTGCGGTCCTTGAGGGCCGGCTCGCCCACGTCGCCGACGGAGAGGCCGTCGACATAGACGTAGCCCGCCTGGACCTTGCCGGAGATCTTGGCCTTGCCCTCGACGAGGTCGACGACGACGCCGTCCTCGGCGATGACGATGCGGTCGTGCGGGACTCCGGTCAGGGCGCCCAGTTCGGCGTTGGCGCGCAGGTGGCGCCATTCGCCGTGGACCGGCATCAGGTTCCTGGGCCGGCAGATGTTGTAGAAGTACAGCAGTTCGCCGGCCGAGGCGTGGCCCGAGACGTGGACCTTGGCGTTGCCCTTGTGGACGACGTTCGCGCCCCAGCGGGTCAGGCCGTTGATCACGCGGTACACCGCGTTCTCGTTGCCCGGGATGAGGGACGAGGCCAGGATCACCGTGTCGCCGTCGACGATGCGGATCTGGTGGTCCCGGTTGGCCATGCGGGACAGGGCGGCCATCGGTTCGCCCTGGGAGCCCGTGCAGACCAGGACCACTTCGCTGTCCGGCAGGTCGTCGAGCGTCTTGACGTCCACGACGAGGCCCGGCGGGACCTTGAGGTAGCCCAGGTCACGCGCGATGCCCATGTTGCGGACCATGGAGCGGCCGACGAAGGCGACCCGGCGGCCGTACTCGTGGGCCGCGTCCAGGATCTGCTGGATGCGGTGGACGTGGCTGGCGAAGCTCGCCACGATGATCCGCTTGCGGGCGCCGGCGAAGACCTGCCGCAGGACGTTGGAGATGTCCCGCTCCGGCGGAACGAAGCCCGGGACCTCTGCGTTCGTCGAGTCGGCGAGGAGCAGGTCGATGCCCTCCTCGCTGAGCCGCGCGAAGGCGTGGAGGTCCGTGAGGCGGTTGTCCAGCGGAAGCTGGTCCATCTTGAAGTCGCCCGTGTGGACGGCCATGCCCGCGGGGGTGCGGATGGCGACGGCCAGCGCGTCCGGGATGGAGTGGTTGACCGCGATGAACTCGCAGTCGAAGGGGCCGATGCGTTCTCGGTTCCCCTCCGCCACCTCGAGGGTGTACGGACGGATGCGGTGCTCCTGGAGCTTGGCCTCGATGAGCGCGAGGGTCAGCTTGGAGCCGATCAGCGGGATGTCCGGCTTCTCGCGGAGGAGGAAGGGGACGCCACCGATGTGGTCCTCGTGGCCATGGGTGAGGACGATGCCCTCGATGTCGTCGAGGCGGTCCCGGATGGACGAGAAGTCCGGCAGGATCAGGTCGATTCCGGGCTGCTCCTCCTCGGGGAAGAGCACTCCGCAGTCGACGATCAGCAGGCGGCCGCCGTACTCGAAGACCGTCATGTTGCGGCCGATTTCGCCCAGGCCGCCGAGGGGGGTGACCCGGAGGCCGCCCTTGGGGAGCGCCGGGGGCCGGCCCAGTTCAGGATGCGGATGACTCAAAAGACTCTCCTCACCACACACGCCACGTACCGGTGGGCACGTGGCGCGCGTGACGTTCGTGCAGAAGCAGTTGTCGTAGTGGGGTGCGGGCACCGGTGGCCCGCGTATTCAGTTGTGAAGTCCGGTCGCGCGGTGGTGCGGTCGTGCGAAGTCTGTTGTCAGAGCTGTACCCCGCCGGCGGCAAGATCGATCTTGAGCTGCTCGGTTTCCTCGGGCGTGAGGCCGACCATGGGCGCGCGCAGCGGTCCGGCGGGCAGTCCCTGGAGGGCGAGCGCGGCCTTGGTGGTCATGACGCCCTGGGTGCGGAACATGCCGGTGAAGACCGGGAGCAGCTTCTGGTGGATCTCCAACGCCTTCTGTACGTCACCGGCGACGTGCGCGTCGACCATGGCGCGCAGCTCGGGGGTGACGACATGGCCGACGACGGAGACGAAGCCGACCGCGCCCACGGAGAGCAGCGGCAGGTTCAGCATGTCGTCGCCCGAGTACCAGGCGAGTCCGGAACGCGCGATGGCCCAGCTCGCGCGGCCGAGGTCGCCCTTGGCGTCCTTGTTGGCGACGATCCGCGGGTGCTCGGCGAGGCGGACCAGCGTCTCGGTGTTGATCGGGACGCCGCTGCGGCCGGGGATGTCGTAGAGCATGACCGGCAGCTCGGCGGCGTCGGCGATGGCCGTGAAGTGCTGGTACAGGCCCTCCTGCGGGGGCTTGTTGTAGTACGGCGTGACGAGCAGCAGGCCGTGCGCGCCGGTGCGTTCGGCGGCGCGGGCCAGCTCGATGCTGTGCTGCGTGTTGTTCGTGCCGACTCCCGCGACGACATGGGCCCGGTCGCCGACGGCCTCCAGGACGGCTCGTACGAGGTCCGCTTTCTCCGCGTCGCTGGTGGTGGGGGACTCGCCGGTGGTGCCGTTGATGATCAGGCCGTCGTTGCCTGCGTCCACCAGGTGGGCGGCGAGCCGCTGCGCGCCGTCGAGGTCGAGTGCGCCGTCCGCCCGGAAGGGCGTGACCATGGCGGTGAGGACCCGCCCGAAGGGGGTCTGCGGAGTGGAGGTCGGAGCCATGGGTTACACGCTACTCGTTGCTCAGGGCGGGGTCTGCCCTCGGGGGAGGCGGCAGACCGGGAGAAGGGTGGAGCCCGGCACTGCCTGCTCGGGGGTTCAAGCAGTGCCGGGTCCCTTTGATCAGGCTAGATGAAGTTCACAGAACGCCGCAATCCGGACACTTCGGGCGGTGGATGCGCACATCTGTGCCGGGCCGGGCGCCATGGACGCCCTACGGCGCCACGCGTCCGTTCGCGTTGAAGGCGGCGTAGGTGAGCGGCATGAGCTCGGCCCAGGCGGCCTCCATCTTCTCGCCGACCATTTCGATCTCGCGCTGCGGGAAGGAGGGGACCTTGGCCAGCTCGTGCTGGGTGCGCAGGCCGAGGAAGTGCATCAGAGAGCGGGCGTTGCAGGTGGCGTACATCGAGGAGTACAGGCCGACGGGGAGCACCGCGCGGGCCACCTCGCGGGCGACGCCTGCGGCGAGCATCTCGCGGTACGTCGCGTACGCCTGGCGGTAGGAGTCCTCCATGGCGCCGCCCACCAGCGCGTACTGGTCCGGGGTGCCCTCGACGAAGACGTACTTGCCGGGCCGGCCCTGCTGGACCAGCTTGCGGGAGGTGTCCGGCACGTAGAAGACCGGCTGGAGCTCCCGGTAGCGGCCCGATTCCTCGTTGTAGGACCAGCCGACGCGGTGCCGCATGAACTCGCGGAAGACGAAGATCGGCGCGCTGATGAAGAAGGTCATCGAGTTGTGTTCGAACGGGCTGCCGTGCCGGTCCCGCATGAGGTAGTTGATCAGGCCCTTGGAGCGCTCCGGGTCCTTCTTCAGCTCGTCCAGGGACTGCTCCCCCACGGTCGAGACGCGGGCGGCGAACAGCACGTCGGAGTCGGTTGCGCTGCTCTTGACCAGCTCGACGGTGACGTCGCTGCGGAGGTCGATCTTGAAATCGTCGGCGGGGGTGTCGGTCACGGTGTGGTGGGCCTTCCCATCTCGTCACTTGGCGGAGCCACTCTACGGCCGCCGGGTCACGGCCCGCCGAATCGGGCGATCGGGGCGGTGCCGCAATGAAGACGGCGAAACAGGGCACCTGGAGGGGCGTTCGTTCGTCTGTATGAGTAACAGCACTTCATTCCAGTCCCTGAAGGGAGACGCAGTCCCTATGATCCGCCGGCGTGAACCCGTACCGTTCGCCTTCGTCGCCGAGGCCGACAGGTTCCGCAGCAATGTCGCACCCCCGCCCCGCGAGCGGGCGTCCTTCGGCCAGTTGGCCGGACGCTGGCTGCTGGGCCTCACCGTCGTCGCAGGACTCGTGGGCTCCCTGGTGATCGGGATGCCCGCCCTGTCGGCCGACCAGCCCTCCTCGCACAAGCAGCCGTCACAGGCCTCCGAGGGGCACTAGGCGCGTCGGGCACGGTCGGCCCGACTCCGTCCGGACCCCCGAGGGTGGTGACCGGAGACACAGGTCGGTAGCCTCACCGGGCACAGCACATGCCATGGAACGAGTGAGGACCAGCCGTGCCCCTGCCCTTCCTGACGGCCGACCGCGCCTTCGACGCCACCGACGACGTCGCGCTGCCGTACGACGATCGCGACCTCTGGCGCCGGCCCTACCGACCGGGGCCGTGGCGCGTGGGGGTGGCGGCGCTCTTGCTGCTGCTCGCCTCGTTCGTCCTGTTCGCGGCCGTCATCATCGCGGCGACGGACTCGCTGTCCGCCGCCGGTGTGGTCTTCGGCGTGGCGCTGGTCGTGATCGTGTGCGCCTTGCGGCTGCTGCGCATGGGCGCGTGGGTGAGCGCGCACGGGGTCCGGCAGGTGAGCTTCCTCAGCACGCGCACGGTGGACTGGCAGCAGGTCGCCAGCGTGCGGACGGTGCAGCAGCCGGTGCGTTGGCTCGGGCTGCCGCGGACGGTGCAGGGGCAGGCGCTGCTCCTCGTCCGGCAGGGGCGGTCCGCCGAGGGCATGCCTCCGCTGCTGACCACCCACAACGCCGACTTCCTCGCCAGGGAGGACGCCTTCGACCGGGCGGCCGACGCCGTGGAGGCGTGGGCCGGCGAGTACCGGCGGGGCTGAGCGCCGTGGGCAGACGCCGGGGCCCGGACCGCAGTGCGGTCCGGGCCCCGGCGTTTCGGTCTGTGGCGTCTCGGTCAGTTCAGGCGGCCTCGACGTGCTTGCCGTCGTGCAGGGCGATCGCCCGCTGCATCGCCTTGCGGGCGCGCGGCGTGTCGCGGGCGTCGTGGTAGGCGACGGCGAGGCGGAACCAGCTGCGCCAGTCGCCGGGGGCGTCCTCCGTCTCGGCCTTGCGCAGGGCGAAGACCGCGTCGGCCGAGTCCCGGTCGACCCGGCCGCTCGGGGTGCGCTTCAGCTCGTCGATGGGCAGCCCGCCCTCGGCGTCGAGTTCGGCGGCGAGCTGGTTGGCCCTGCGGACGAACTGGGTGTTCTTCCAGAGGAACCACACGCCGATCACCGGCAGGATCAGCACCGCGACGCCGAAGGTGACGGTGAGAAGTGTGCCGGTCTTGATGAGCAGCACGCCGCGGCTGCCGACCAGGGCGAAGTAGAAGACCAGGACGGCGGCCGTGACGGCGTAGGAGATTTTCGCGCGCATGAGGGTCAGGGGCTCGGTTCGAGTCTCGGTGCCGGGCTCAGTTCAGGTCCAGGAAGTGTTCCAGGCCGAAGGTGAGGCCCGGGGTGCTCACCACCCGGCGGGCGCCCAGCAGGATGCCCGGCATGAAGCTGCTGTGGTGCAGGGAGTCGTGCCGGACGGTGAGGGTCTCGCCCTCGCCGCCCAGCAGGACCTCCTGGTGGGCGAGCAGGCCGCGCAGGCGGATCGCGTGGACCGGGATCCCGTCGACGTTCGCGCCGCGGGCGCCGTCCAGGGCGGTGGCAGTGGCGTCGGGCGCCGGAGCGGAGCCTGCCTTCTGCCGGGCCTGGGCGATCAGCTGGGCGGTGCGGGTGGCGGTGCCGCTGGGGGCGTCGACCTTGTTCGGGTGGTGCAGCTCGACGACCTCGACGGACTCGAAGTACGGGGCAGCGATCTGCGCGAACTTCATGGTCAGTACGGCGCCGATGGAGAAGTTGGGCGCGATGAGCACGCCCGTCTCCGGCGACTTCGCGAGCCAGCCGGTCAGCTGCGCGAGGCGCTCCTCGGTCCAGCCGGTGGTGCCGACGACGGCGTGGATGCCGTGGCCCACGCAGTAGTCGAGGTTGTCCATCACCGAGTCGGGGGTGGTCAGCTCGACGGCGACCTGGGCGCCGGACCCGGCCAGCACCTCCAGGCTGTCGCCCCGGCCGAGGGCGGCGACCAGCTCCATGTCCTCGGCGGCCTCGACCGCCCGTACCGCCTCGGAGCCGATCCGGCCCTTGGCACCGAGGACGGCCACGCGCAGCTTGCTCATGTTCTTCGCTTCCTTACCGGGAGGGTTAGGCGACGGCGTCGTGCAGCCGGGACGCCTGCTTGTCCTTCAGCGGGCCGATGACCGACAGGGACGGTCGTCGGCCGAGGACGTCGCGGGCGACCGCGCGGACGTCGTCCGGCGTGACCGAGGCTATCCGGGCCAGCATGTCGTCGACGGACATCTGCTCGCCCCAGCACAGCTCGCTCTTGCCGATACGGTTCATCAGCGCGCCGGTGTCCTCCAGGCCGAGGACCGTGGAGCCCTGGAGCTGGCCGACGGCGCGGCCGATCTCTTCGTCGCTCAGGCCGTGCTCGGCGACGTGGTCGAGCTCGTCGCGGCAGATCTTCAGCACGTCGTGCACCTGGGAGGGCCTGCAGCCCGCGTAGACGCCGAAGAGGCCGCAGTCGGCGAAGCCCGAGGTGTACGAGTACACGCTGTAGGCCAGGCCGCGCTTCTCCCGGACCTCCTGGAACAGGCGCGAGGACATGCCGCCGCCGAGTGCGGTGTTGAGGACGCCCATCGCCCAGCGCCGCTCGTCGGTGCGGGCCAGGCCCGGCATGCCGAGGATGACGTGGGCCTGCTCGGTCTTGCGGCCGATCAGCTCGACGCGGCCGGCGGCGCGGATGGTGCGCCGTCCGTCGCGCGGGGCGATGGGCGCGGCCACCGGGTCCCGGAAGGCGCCGGCCTTCTCGAAGGCGGCGCGGACCTGGCGTACGACCTTGTTGTGGTCGACGTTGCCGGCGGCGGCGACCACCAGGTGCGTGGGGTCGTAGTGCTTCCTGTAGAAGCGACGGATGCGGTCGGCGGTGAGGGCGTTGACCGTGTCGACCGTGCCGAGGACGGGGCGGCCCAGCGCGTTGTCGCCGAACATGGTGTGCGCGAAGAGGTCGTGCACGCAGTCGCCGGCGTCGTCCTCGGTCATCGCGATCTCTTCGAGGATCGCGCCGCGCTCGACGTCCACGTCCTCCTCGCGGATGAGCGAGCCGGTCAGCATGTCGCAGACGACGTCGATGGCGAGCGGCAGGTCGGTGTCGAGCACGCGCGCGTAGTAGCACGTGTACTCCTTCGCCGTGAACGCGTTCATCTCGCCGCCGACCGCGTCGATGGCGGAGGAGATGTCCAGGGCGCTGCGCCTGCGGGTGCCCTTGAAGAGCAGGTGCTCCAGGTAGTGGGTGGCGCCGTTCAGGGCCGGGGTCTCGTCGCGGGAGCCGACGTGCGCCCAGATGCCGAAGGTCGCCGAGCGGACCGAGGGCAGGGTCTCGGTGACGATGCGCAGGCCGCCCGGGAGGGTCGTCTTGCGCACCGTGCCGATGCCGTGCTCGCCCTTGATCAGGGTTTGGGTACGGGCGACGGCCCGCGCCTCCGAGGAGGTGCGGGCCGTCGCCTTGGAGCTACGGGACGTCACTGGTCGGCGTCGTCCTTCTTCTCTTCGCTGCCCTCTTCGCCCTCGACCACGGGGATCAGGGAGAGCTTGCCGCGGGAGTCGATCTCGGCGATCTCGACCTGGACCTTCTGGCCCACACCGAGGACGTCCTCGACGTTCTCCACGCGCTTGCCGCCGGCGAGCTTGCGGATCTGCGAGATGTGCAGCAGACCGTCCTTGCCGGGCAGCAGGGAGACGAACGCGCCGAAGGTGGTCGTCTTGACGACCGTACCCAGGTAGCGCTCGCCGACCTCGGGCATGGTCGGGTTGGCGATGCCGTTGATCGTGGCGCGGGCGGCCTCGGCGGCCGGGCCGTCGGCGGCACCGATGTAGATGGTGCCGTCGTCCTCGATCGTGATGTCGGCGCCCGTGTCCTCCTGGATCTGGTTGATCATCTTGCCCTTGGGGCCGATGACCTCACCGATCTTGTCGACGGGGATCTTCACGGTGATGATCCGCGGCGCGTTCGGGGACATCTCGTCCGGCGTGTCGATCGCTTCCATCATCACGTCGAGGATGTGGAGGCGGGCGTCACGGGCCTGCTTGAGGGCCGCGGCCAGGACGGAGGCGGGAATGCCGTCCAGCTTGGTGTCGAGCTGGAGGGCGGTCACGAACTCCTTGGTGCCGGCGACCTTGAAGTCCATGTCGCCGAAGGCGTCCTCCGCACCGAGGATGTCGGTGAGGGCGACGTAGTGCGTCTCGCCGTTGATCTCCTGGGAGATCAGGCCCATGGCGATACCGGCGACGGGGGCCTTCAGCGGCACACCGGCGTTCAGCAGCGACATGGTGGAGGCGCAGACGGAGCCCATCGAGGTCGAGCCGTTGGAGCCGAGGGCCTCGGACACCTGACGGATCGCGTACGGGAACTCCTCGCGCGTCGGCAGCACCGGCACGATGGCGCGCTCGGCGAGGGCGCCGTGGCCGATCTCGCGGCGCTTCGGGGAGCCGACGCGGCCGGTCTCACCGACGGAGTACGGCGGGAAGTTGTAGTTGTGCATGTAGCGCTTGCGGGTCACCGGGGAGAGGGTGTCCAGCTGCTGCTCCATGCGGAGCATGTTGAGGGTGGTGACGCCCAGGATCTGGGTCTCGCCACGCTCGAACAGCGCGGAACCGTGCACGCGCGGGATGGCCTCGACCTCGGCGGCCAGGGTGCGGATGTCGGTGACACCGCGGCCGTCGATGCGCTTCTTCTCCTTGATGACGCGCTCACGGACCAGGGACTTGGTCAGCGAACGGTACGCGGCGGAGATCTCCTTCTCGCGGCCCTCGAACTCCGGCAGGAGCTTCTCGGCGGCGAGCGCCTTGACGCGGTCCAGCTCGGCCTCGCGCTCCTGCTTGCCGGCGATGGTGAGCGCCTGGCTGAGCTCGGGGCGGACGGCGGCGCTGAGCGCCTCGAGGACGTCGTCCTGGTGGTCCAGGAAGATCGGGAACTCGCCGGTCGGCTTGGCGGCCTTCGCGGCGAGGTCGGCCTGGGCGCGGCACAGCACCTTGATGAAGGGCTTCGCGGCCTCCAGACCGGCGGCAACGACCTCCTCGGTGGGCGCCTCGGCGCCGCCCTCGACCAGCTTGACGGTCTTCTCGGTGGCCTCGGCCTCGACCATCATGATCGCGACGTCGCCGTCCTCCAGGACGCGGCCCGCGACGACCATGTCGAAGACGGCGTCCTCGAGCTCGGTGTGCGTCGGGAAGGCCACCCACTGGCCGCGGATCAGCGCGACGCGGACGCCGCCGATCGGGCCGGAGAAGGGCAGGCCGGCCAGCTGCGTGGACGCGGAGGCGGCGTTGATCGCCACGACGTCGTACAGGTGGTCGGGGTTGAGGGCCATGACCGTCGCGACGACCTGGATCTCGTTGCGCAGGCCCTTCTTGAAGGACGGGCGCAGCGGGCGGTCGATCAGGCGGCAGGTGAGGACGGCGTCCTCGGAGGGCCGGCCCTCACGGCGGAAGAAGCTGCCGGGGATCTTGCCGGCGGCGTACATCCGCTCCTCGACGTCCACCGTCAGCGGGAAGAAGTCGAGCTGGTCCTTGGGGTTCTTGGAGGCGCTCGTGGCCGACAGCACCATGGTGTCGTCGTCCAGGTACGCCACGGCGGAACCGGCGGCCTGACGGGCCAGGCGGCCCGTCTCGAAGCGGATGGTGCGGGTACCGAAGGCGCCGTTGTCGATGACGGCCTCGGCGTAGTGGGTCTCGTTCTCCACTAGCGTTTTCTCCATTGCTTGTCGTCTTTTGTCCCTCCTCGCCCGTGTGGCGGGGGGACGGGGGTGGAGAAGCGCTGCGTCCTGTGCGGGCCGGTCTTCGATCGAAGCACCCGGGATCCTCTCCCGGGGGCCACTACCGAGGACCGGCGGCGAGGCGCGCTCCTCCTCGTTCGTCTGTGTGCGTCTGTTTCGTTCGGTTTTGTGCGTCGTGCTTCTCGTGTTCGGTTACCACACTACAAAGGGGTGGCGACACCGCGCACGTACAGCAAAGGGAGCGGCCCCCGAACGATGGGAACCGCTCCCTTCACGGCGTCTTACTTGGCGCCCGCCGCACCGCGGCGGATGCCGAGGCGCTCGACCAGCGCACGGAAGCGCTGGATGTCCTTCTTGGCGAGGTACTGCAGCAGCCGGCGGCGCTGACCGACCAGGATCAGCAGACCACGACGGGAGTGGTGGTCGTGCTTGTGGGTCTTGAGGTGCTCGGTCAGGTCGGAGATCCGACGGGACAGCAGCGCGACCTGGACCTCGGGGGAACCGGTGTCGCCCTCCTTGGTACCGAACTCGGAGATGATCTGCTTCTTCACTGCGGCGTCGAGCGACACGCGTACTCCTCTTGGTCTGTGAGTGGCCACCGAGTGCCCCCGGTCTACGTCTCGGGGGATCTTCCTTGACTCGGAAGGCGGGGATCCGCTGGGCGCGGCCACCAGAGCTCCAGGCTCCGGGGGCGCGTACACATACGGCCGTCACACAGAGTACCAGCCGGGCCGGACGGCCCCGTGCGCAGGCCGGAGACCGGACCGTCACTCCTGCCGGTCACGGACATCGGCAAACCGCTGAGCAGGGAGAACCCCGGCCAGTAGGGTGGCCGCACAGATCGCCCGCAGCACAGGAAGGACCGAGCCACGATGGCCGATGCCGAGGACCTGGAACTCAAGGCCCGTAAGGAACGGGAGCGAGACGAGCTCTACTCCCTCGACATCTCCGGCGTCGAATGGCACAGCGCGCCCGGCACCGAGGAGCACGAGGAGCGGGTCGAGATCGCCTACCTTCCCGCGGGTGCCGTGGCCATGCGGTCGTCGCTCGACCCGGACACCGTGCTGCGGTACACGGAGGCGGAGTGGCGGGCCTTCGTGCTGGGCGCCCGGGACGGGGAGTTCGACCTGGAGCCGGCGCCGGGCGGCGGGGGGAACAAGGCGGGATGACGCGGAAGGGGCGGCAGCGCCTGTCGGCCTGCCGCCCCGGACCGTGCCCAGGAGGGCCGGCGGTCAGTCGCCCGTCATCGACCGTGCCGAGGCATAGACGTCGAACACCGCGAGTGCCAGAGGGATCAGGGTCAGGAGAACGAAGGCTTCGGCGATCTCCATGAAGCGGCCCCAGAAAGGCGTGACGCCACGCCGGGAGGTGATCAGGCCGATCGCCGTGACCAGGACGACAGCCGCGGCCACGGCCGCCGCCAGCCACACGCTGCGGATGTCGAGGGCCGCGGTGTCACCCTGGAGGGCGTCACGCCAGTACTCCGTCGGCGGGTTCATGGCGAGCCCGAGTCCGAGGAAGACGAGCGAGCCGAGTCCGGCCGCCAGCGTCGCGGCGACCTGGACGGTGTAGCGGAACAGGTGGGCCCGCATCAGCATGGCGATCCCGGTGGCCAGCGCGAGGAGCTGGGCCCACACGTTGGTGGAGAAGCTGAGGACGATCGCCGCACCGACGGAGACGAGCCCGCAGCCGCCGACCAGTCCTGCGAGGAGTTCGTGACCGCGGCGCGCCTGGGCGGCGACGCGCTCCGCGTCGACGGGCTCCGAGGAGACCGTCTCGTCCGTCGTGTAGGAACCGCGCGAGCCGTTGGGCAGTTCGAAGCCGATGGGCAGTCGGGCGAAGCGCACGGACAGACCGGGCAGGAAGGCCAGGGCGCACACCGAAAGAGGCGCGCAGATCGCGGCCGTCTCCATGGGCTGCAGATGCGTCAGCATCGCGATGAACGTCGTGATCAGGCCGATCGTGGCGGCGAAGACGAACGCCACGAAGGGGCTGTCGCCGCCCGGTGACACCAGCATCAACAGCACGGAGGCGACCAGCACCGCCGCGCAGGCGAGGAGGAACTGAAGCCGTCCGATGCCCTGGCCGTCGGCGAGCGGCACCAGCCCCGAGCCCGCCACGGCGATGTTCGGGAGAGCTCCCAGCCCCAGGGCGATCGCCGCGCCGCGGTCGTCGTACACGCGGGCGCGGACGCAGGCGAACGTGGTGAGCAGGACGCCGGCGACCGCGGCGATGATGCCCTGGAGGCCGTGCATGTCGTGGCGGACCTGGGAACTCCAGGCCACGAACGCGAGCAGCACCGGGAGGACGCCCGCACCGATCAGACCGGCGGTGCGCGTGAGCTCGCCGTCCCACAGGGAGCGGTCGCGGGTGACGGCCGAGGCGACCGCCTCCGAGACGTCGTCGATCACGGCGGGGGGCAGTGATGCCGCGAAGGGCCGCAGCGTGAGCAGTTCCCCGTCGAGGATGCGCTGGGCCGCGAAGGACCGGGCGCTGTCGAGTACGGTGCCGTCGCGGCGCACGAGGTGGTAGCCGACCGGCGCGCCCTCCGCGGGGCTCTGCTGGGAGAACCGCAGGATCTCCGGGTAGAGGTCGGCGACCGGTACGTCGTCGGGCAGTGCCACGTCGATGCGGCTGTCGGGTGCCACGATGGTGACCCGGCTAAAGCCGAGCCCCGCACCTGGCCCCGCCGGGACTGTGCTGCCCGGTCCACCGGCCGCGCCGGCCGGCGCGGAGGCCGTCATGCTCACCTGCTGTTCCCCCTCGTCGGTAATGCGGGCAGGGCACGGTACCGTTGCGCCTCGCCCTCCGGTAGCCGTCGTGTCCGGCCGTTCCGCGACGCCCGCACTCCCCGGCCGATTCGCAACTGTTCACACGTCTTACGGGCACCCTATCGTCCGCCGTCGGCAGGTGGAGTCAGTAGGATCGCCCTTCGCGATCGACGTGCGCCGGACACGGGGCGGCGGACGGAACGGATCGGCCGGGCAAGGGAATTGGTGCGAAGTGAGCCACATCGTCGTCAAGCGCCCACCGCGGGCACTGCCGAAGGACGTGCCCACGCAAGAAGTCGTGCTGCAGCCACCGCCCGAACTTCCGCGGGGGCAGCAGGAAGGCGCCTTGATGCAACTCCTGCCCATGCTCGGCATGGGCGGGTCCGTGGTCTTCTTCTTCAATCCCCAGGCCCAGCCGTTCATGAAGATCATGGGCATGGTGATGGTGGCCTCGACGATCGCCATGGGCATCGCGATGCTGATCCGCTACCGCCGGGGCAACCAGGGGCAGATGGCCGACATGCGCCGGGACTACCTGCGCTACCTGTCCCAGACCCGGCGATCCGCCCAGAAGACCGCACAGGCCCAGCGCGACGCGCAGTACTACCTCCATCCTTCACCGGAGCAACTGTGGGCGTTGGTCGCCGAGGGCAGCCGGGTCTGGGAACGGCGCAGCGGCGACGACGACTTCGGTCAGGTACGAGTGGGCCTCGGCCCGCAGGCCCTCGCCACGCCCCTGATTCCGCCGGAGACGGCTCCGGTCGACCAGTTGGAGCCGCTGACCACCGGCGCCATGCAGCGCTTCCTTGCCACGCACAGCGCCCTCGACGGCCTGCCGATGGCGATCTCGCTGCGTGCCTTCTACCACGTGACCGTCAGCGGTGAACCCGGCACCGTGCGCGCCACCGCCCGCGCCGTCACCGCCTCGCTCGCCTCACTGCACTCCCCCGACGACCTGGTCATCGCCGTCGCCACCGGCCGCGACTCCGCGCAGGAATGGGAGTGGAGCAAGTGGCTGCCGCACGTCCAGTCCCGGGGCGCCGCGGACGGTGCGGGCAGCATCCGGCTGATCACGAACGATCCGGTGGAACTGGAGGACCTGCTCGGCGACCGGCTGCAGGGGCGTCCCCGCTTCCACCCCGACGGCCAGCCCGTGCCCGACCAGCCGCATCTGGTCGTCGTACTCGACGGGATCTCCCTGCCGCCGACGTCGCTGCTGGCGAGCCCGGAGGGCCTGCAGGGTGTCACGGTGCTGGAGGTCATGCCCGGAAACCTCACCAGCGGGCGCGGCGACCTCTCGGTCGTCGTTCACCCGAAGGAGCTGCGGCTGGAATCGGCCCACGGCATGGTGTACGAGGGCACGCCGGACGGCCTGTCGTACGAGGCCGCCGAGGCCCTGGCGCGGCAACTGGCGCCGCTGCGGATGGCGTCGGGCGGGGACGACGACGAGCCGCTGCTCGCCAACCTGGAGTTCACCGATCTGCTGAACCTCGGGGACGCTGCGTCCGTGGACACGAGGCGCACCTGGCGGCCCCGTTCGCAGTCGGAGCGGCTGCGGGTGCCGATCGGTGTCGGCGAGGACGGCCGGCCGGTGATGCTCGACCTGAAGGAGGCGGCACAGGAGGGCATGGGCCCGCACGGCCTGTGCGTCGGTGCGACCGGTTCCGGTAAGTCGGAGCTGCTGCGCACACTGGTCCTCGGCCTCGCTGTCACGCACTCCTCCGAAACCCTCAACTTCGTGCTGGCCGACTTCAAGGGCGGTGCCACCTTCGCGGGCATGGCCCAGATGCCCCACGTGGCGGCCGTCATCACCAACCTCGCGGACGACCTGACCCTGGTCGACCGGATGGGCGACTCGATCCGCGGCGAGCTCAACCGCCGCCAGGAGATGCTCCGCGACGCGGGCAACTACGCCAACATCCACGCCTACGAGAAGGCCCGCGCCGCCGGTGCCGCGCTGCAGCCGATCCCGTCCCTCGTGCTGGTGATCGACGAGTTCAGCGAACTGCTCACGGCGAAGCCCGACTTCATCGAGATGTTCGTGCAGATCGGCCGTATCGGCCGATCGCTGGGCGTGCACCTGCTCCTCGCCTCGCAGCGACTGGAGGAGGGCCGCCTGCGCGGCCTCGAGACCTACCTGTCGTACCGGATCGGTCTGCGCACCTTCTCGGCGGCGGAGTCGCGGGCCGCGCTCGGTGTCCCCGACGCCTACGAACTGCCGAACGTCCCCGGCTCCGGTTTCCTGAAGTTCGGTACCGACGAGATGCTCCGCTTCAAGGCGGCGTACGTGTCGGGTGTGTACCGTACGAGCGCCCAGCGGACGGCGTCCTACGGCGGTCCTCTTCCCGTCGACCGCCGACCCGTGCTGTTCACCGCTGCCCAGGTCCCGGTGCAGTACCTGGCGGTCCCCGCACAGCGCTCGGAGGCAGGGGACGACGCGCCCGACGACGCACTCGCCGACACCGTCCTCGACGTCATCGTGCGGCGCCTGGAGGCACAGGGGCCGGCCGCCCACCAGGTATGGCTGCCGCCGCTGGACAGCCCTCCGTCGCTCGACACGCTCCTGCCGGGCCTCGCGGAGGTGCCGGGCCGTGGCCTGACCCAGCCCGGTTACGAGGGCGCGGGCCGGCTGGTGGTGCCCGTCGGTCTCGTCGACAAGCCGTACGAGCAGCGTCGTGACCCCCTGTGGGTGGACTTCAGCGGCGCGGCGGGTCACATGCAGATCCTCGGTGGACCGCAGTCCGGCAAGTCGACGCTGCTCCGCTCGATCATCGCGTCCTTCGCCCTCACCCACACCCCGCACGAAGTGCAGTTCTACGGGCTGGACTTCGGCGGTGGCGGCCTGTCGGCCGTGGCGGGCCTTCCGCACGTGGGAGGCGTGGCCTCACGCCTCGACCCCGAACAGGTACGGCGCACGGCTGCCGAGGTGTACGGCGTCATGACGCGCCGCGAGGAGTACTTCCGCACCGCCGGCATCTCCTCCGTCGCGGAGTTCCGCAGCCGCCGCGCGCGGGGCGACATCTCCGTGACCGATCAGCCCTGGGGTGACGTCTTCCTGGTCATCGACGGCTGGGGCAGTTTCCGTACGGACTACGACGCCCTGGAGCCGTACGTCCTCGACATCGCGGCGCGCGGTCTCGGCTACGGCATCCACCTGATCATCACGGCGTCCCGCTCCATGGAGGTTCGCAGCAACCTCAAGGACCAGCTGATGAACCGCCTCGAACTGCGGCTCGGCGACCACATGGACTCCGAGTTCGACCGCAAGGTCGCGGCCAACGTCCCGACGGGCGTGCCCGGCCGTGGCCAGACCCCGCAGAAGCAGCACTTCATGGCGGCGGTGCCGCGCATCGACGGCCTGTCCTCCGACACGGACCTGGCGGAGGCGACGCAGGCACTCGGCACCGAGGTGTCCCGGCACTGGCAGCAGCCCGGTGCCCCCGCAGTACGCCTGCTGCCGAGGGAGTTCCCGGCGCACCAGCTTCCGCCCGGCGACCGGTTCCCCCGCCGCGGGGTCTCCTTCGCGCTCGACGAGGACAACCTCGAGCCGGTGTTCGTGGACTTCGAACAGGACCCGTTCCTCCTGGTGTTCGGCGAGAGCGAGTCCGGCAAGTCGAATCTGCTGAAGCTGCTCATCCAGCGCATCACCGAGCGCTATGACGGGGACAACTGCAAGCTGTTCGTCGTCGACAACCGGCGCTCGCTGCTGGGCGTGACACCGTCCTCGCACCTGGCGGAGTACGTTCCGATGTCGAACCAGATGCAGCACCACATGGACGCCCTCGCCGAACTGATGCAACGCCGCACCCCGACGGCCGACGTCACGCCGGAGCAGTTGCGCAACCGCAGTTGGTGGAACGGCCCGACGATCTACATCGTCATCGACGACTACGACCTGGTGGCCACGTCGAGCGGCAATCCCCTGGCGGTGCTGACGGAAATGCTGCCCTTCGCCCGGGACGTCGGCGTGCGCTTCATCATCGCCCGCTCCACCGCGGGCGCGGGCCGGTCCGGATACGAGGCCTTCATGCAGCGCATCAAGGAACTCGGCGCCCAGGGCATCGTCCTCAGCGGCGACCCGGCCGAGGGCGACCTGATCGGCGGGGTACGTCCACGCCAGATGCCGCCGGGGCGGGGCGTGTTCGTGTCGCGGCGCCGGGGGAAGCCGCTGGTTCAGGTGGGGTTGGTGGAGGACGGCAGCGGGCGGTGACCGCCTGAAAAACAAAGGAGGGTGGGCGTCTCCCGCGCACGCCCACCCTCGTCACCGCGCCGGCTCCTGCCGCATGCGGTTGCTACAGCTACAACACCTGCGACTACTGCAGGTACCTGGACGCAGCCAGGTCACCCTCCATGTACGTACCGCCGGAGGAGCCGACGACATGTCCGATGCCCATGAGGGCCTGGTGGATGTCGCTGGTTTCCTTGCGCCAGGCCTCCAGCTTCAGCGCGAAGGCGCCCTGGGCCTTGCCCTCCCAGTACTGCCTGCTGCCTTCCACCATCTTGGTGAGGTGCTGAATGTCCTCGTCGAGCAGCTTCGCCTCGTTGGCGAGGTTGGTCGCCGCGAAGTCGAGTCCGTCGTACGTTACCTGCAGACCGTCCGCGTTACGGCTCATCCCTGCCTACCTCGTCTCTTCCGCCTGTGATTGATGTTCGCGCATCGACGCCCTCGTGTCTCATGTCCGCCAGGCCCGTCGACACCACGGATTCCGTTATGGATTCCGTTCAGGTCATCGAGCTGAACGGCGACGACTGCACCGTGGGGGCACCATCGTTGACGTTGATCTTGTTCACGGCCGCGCGGATTTCGTCTTCCTTGCTGTCCTTGATGTTGCGCGTCGAGGTCATCGCATCGACGACGTCAGCGAGGATGCGGCCCATGTTCTGCAGCGAAGTGTTGATCTCGTGCTGCTTGGTGTCGAACGCGGCACGGCCGATGCCCTGCCACTGGCCCTCGAGGCTGTCGATCACACCCTGCAGGTTGTGCACCCGCTTCCGAATGCTCTCGAACTTCTCGTACATGTCCTTCTGCAGCTTGATTACTGCTGCATCTTCGAGCTTCTGGTCGACGGCCATGTTCCGCCTGCCCTCCCTCTTTCCGTTCTGGGGTCCAACTGTGCGGCTCAACGCCCTACAGCGGTGAGCACGTTCTCCATGCCCTGGCCGCGCAGCGCGGGCTCAGGCGGCCGACGTCACGTGGCGCGGCGCGATCGCAGCAGGGCGAAGGCGCCGCCTCCGAGCACGACCACTGCCGCGGCAGCGCCGAGCGCGATCCACAGCGTGCTGTTGTCGTCGCTCGACGACGCCGCTGCCGCCTTCTCCGACTTCTCTGCCTTCGATCCTGCTGCCGCCTTGTCGACGCCAGAAGAGTCTTCCGGGGCTTGTGACGAGGCTGATGCAGAGGGGGAGGCAGCAGAGGCGGGAGGAATCTCCGTCACCAGCTTCTTCCCCTCTTCCTTGTTCCACTTGGCGAGGGGGTCGGAGTAGGGGGCGCCGGCGTCGTAATTCGGGTCCTCAAGCACCGTGCGGGGCCGGACAGTCCCGTAGCCGGCGTACTGGGTCGGCTCGTCCTTCGGCCACTTGCGGCTCGCGGTGTCGATCAGCGCCCGGGTGACCTGGTTCGCCGTCCAGTCGGGGTGGGCGGACCAGATGAGGGCTGCGGAGGCGGAGGCTATTGCAGTGGAAGCGCTTGTTCCCTCAAGGCCAGGGCAGTACGAGTCAAAACTGGGTTGACAGTAGCCAGGGATGTCCTCGCCCGGTGCCACCAGGTCGACGTAGTTCCCGTGCGACGAGAACTTGGAGATGTTGTTGTCCTTGTCCATCGACGAAACACCCAGCACGTACGGAGCCGAAGCCGGGTATCCGATGACGTCTTTGCCGGTGTTTCCTACACCTGCGATCAGCATCTTGCCCTTCGACGCGGCATAGATGACCGCTTCCTCTACATCCAGGTCAAGGTACGGAATACTGAAAGACATGCTTATGATCTTGGCGTCGGTGTCAGCCGCAGCTTTGATCGCCTCGGCAGGCTCGGCCGTCCTCTTCTTGGCCTCAGCCCCTGTCAAGCCGTTCAGGGAAATGCGGTAGGGGACGATCTTCGCGCCAGGTGCGAGCCCCTGCACGCCGCCGTTTGCCCCAGTACCTGCGATGAGCTCGGCCATGCTCGTGCCATGGCCTGTGTAATCGTTCGCAGCTCCGTAAGCAACAGCCTTGGGAACCTCGTCCACCAGAACCTGGCCCTCAAGGGAAGCGGTGTGGGGATTCACGCCCGTGTCGATAACAGCGACTTTAACGCCTTTGCCCGTGCTCTGCTTCCACATCTGCTCTGCCTGCATCGGCTGCAGATACCACTGTTCCGACTGAGCATCGAACGCCGCAGCCTGCGGAGCGAACCCCACGCTCACAGCTGCCAAGGCGCCGACCCCCGCGCTCACGGCACGCACTCGTCGCCTGCAACGTGTCTTGCGGAGGGCGCTCCGCTCGGCAGGACGGCTGGTCCCTGGCTCCATGGCGTTGTGAGTCCTCGCTAGCGCTTAGTTGACGACCGGCGGCACGCCGCGTCGCTGCTGAGTGGGCAGGTGGGTCTCTTCGTCTTCGGTCATGTGGGTGGCCCGCGGTGTCTCTTCCCTGTCCGAAGCCCTCTCCGGCTTTCTGCGGCTGCCAGGCCCACGCACAAGCCCGGCACCTCCGCGGGTCATGCCGTTACGCTCTGCACTGGATGCGGAGTTACGTGCGGCGGGGCTGCCGGTGATGGACGCGGGCGTCCCCGGGCCGACACGAGGCCTGTTGGGCGCGGGAGCGGATTTACCGGCGGCCGGTCCGCCAAATACACCGCTCTGACCAGGTCGCCGCTCGGCCGGCCGGGAACCGCCTGTGGCCTCGGCACCAACCACTGTGCCACGAGGAACCTTCGGCCCGTTCTTCGCGGGCGTTGCACCCATCATGGGTCGCCCTCCCACCACGCCGTTCGCTTGCCCGGCGCCGGTTACTCCGCCACCGCGCGGCCTTGCCACGGACGCGCCGGTCGGCCTTGCCGTACCGCCTGTCACTCCAGGGCCCATGGGCAAGGACTTCGCTCCGGAAGAAAGGCCCTTGGCGACCGTTTGCCCGGTCGCCGCCGTGCGCCCCATCGGACCAACGGGTCCATTTCCAGTGCGCCCCGAGCCCCCACCGGCAACGTCGGCCGCGCGTGCTCGACCTGGGGTGGACACGGGGCCCCGGAGACCACTTGACCTGGCCGTACCTTTGCTCGAGCCCATGTTGGTGACCGGCGTTCCATAGCCGCTCCCGAACCCGTTGTTGGCACCACCGTTTCCGCCGGGAACTCCGGCGGTTGGGGCGATTTCTCCGGGAGTGGGTGACACCAGGGGTGGCAGAGTACCGACGCTGTCGATCGCCGTTCCGACCTCGACATCGGGCTCCACAGGGGGTAGCGCGGTGTCCACGGTGCGCAATCGAGCATCACTGGAGCCGCGCATTTCGAACTGTCCCGCTGGGGTGTCCGTCGGCTGCTGACTCGTCATGTCTGTCGCAGTACTTGTCCGGTGCGCAGCCGACGTGCCACTACCCTGGGTCCAAATCGGGTCGCCAGTGCTTAGCACAGGCTTGGGAACCCCTACGTCCGGCATGGTCTCGAACTTCGGAGGCTCCAGCGCGATGAGTTGCTCGTTGGCCACCGCGTAGTAGGACGACAACCGGTTCATCTGGTTGATCGCCTCCTGACGGTCCTTCTCCACGCGGACCGCTTCGGCGTACTCGGCGTTGCCCTCGACCTGCTTGGGCGTTGGAAGCTTATCGGGCTTCAACGCCTGACTTTCCGGCCTCGTGTCGCGGGGCGGCATGGCCTTGCGCACAGCTGCCAGGCCCACGGCGGCAGCGGTGATCTGGTCCCCCGCCCCACCGGCGAAGTCACTCAGTCCGTACGTGCTGGTGACGAGCGAACGACCCCACTTACGAAAAGCCTCGCCCGACTCTCCGACCCAGTGAACGTTCTCGATGTGGCCGTCCAGTTCCTTGGCGGCCTCGGTGATGGCGTCCCGTGCGTCCCACAGGGCCTTGCCCGACGACTCGAGGTCCTCCGGGTTGGTCTGCTCGACCAGGTCGATCATGTCGTTCAGACGGTGGTTGTCGAAGTCCGTGCGACCGTGAACCCCTCGCGCGTACGGCGTCCCCTCTGCCGCCGAACGCACCATGCTGTCGATGGCTCCGCGGAGGAAGCCACCGCTCGGGTGCTCCTCGGCATGCCGCGTGAGATCCGTGAACATGTTCTGCCCAGAGACCCGCTCCAGGTCCTGCTCATGCTGCTTGTCGGTCATCACAGGCCCCCGGTGGTGTTGTCGCCCTGAGCGCGCTGCTTGCCTTCTCCTGCGTCCTGAATGCCCTTGATCTGCATCTGGATCGCATAGAAGCGACGCCGCTGCTCCTCTTCGAGGTTGTCGAAGCCCACATGCGCGCCCCGGACGGCGATGCCGATCGCCTCGATCTGCAGGTGCAGGGTCTTGGAAAGAGAGGTGAGCTTCTCGTGCACCTGGTTGTACTGCAAGTACAGGGCATGCGCCTCGGGAAAGGCGGACGGGTTCCCTGCCAGCGACCCCGGCGTGATCGTCTGGGCCCCGACGCGCGTCGGGTTGCCGGGTGACTTCTCCAGTCCCGTCAGGACACCGTCCACACGCTTCACGAACGCGCTCAGCGCCTCACCGGTAACCTCCAGGTTCGCCGCCCTGGCGGCCGACACGCCCCCCACCATGTCTGCTGGAAGCACTCCGCTCCCTCCCCGTTTCCCCGTAGAACCATGGCCGTGGCCGACTGACCACCTGCCCCCGCGATCGCAAACCAAGTCGCGCGCACCATGCGATCACCACTGTAGTCAACTGGTACGGCGGGGCCAACCGTGATGTGTGCTAGCCGAGTTACAAAGCCGTCCGGGGCATGTCACTTTGACCGATTTGGCGAACAGTGTCGGTCGATGCTCGCATCACAAGGGTCAGCAAGTGCTGGACAGGTTGTGTCCACCGTCACGTGACGCAAACGAAAAGATCGCGCCACTCTGACACCACCTCGAACGCCAACTGTGCACCACTCGAAGTAGTGCACCGCGCTGTAGTTGCTAACACCCCGTCGTCATGCCGTTCCGCACGTCACCGGTCCGTCGCATGTGAAGCCCATACGTCGCTGCACTCACTCGGCCTCGGTGAAACTCTCCAAGGACTTCACCTGTGCAATCACTTCACCGTCGGGAGTCCAGTCTCCGACAGGACGGCCGTCCTCACGACGCGGGCCACAGCGGTAACGACTCGCCGGGCGCCGGCTCAGCAATCGCCTGTCCGGCTCGACACGGCGAACGTGTACTTCGGAAGCTTTACCGCCGCCGCGTCGCCCGAGAGCCCGGGGGCTACTGTCTCGATGTACCCAGCGTGAGTACGTTTGACGTCCATGCAGAAGGCCGTGTCCGCCCCGTCTGCCGTGATGCGGTATTGGGCTCGGTCGGACTCCACCGGACGGACCGATGCGGCGTCGACCCCCAGTTGTGGGGCATCTCCACCGCCGTGCTCAACTACCTCCTGCTCGACCTTCCTGGCGTATTCACCGTCGAAGTCGGCCGGAGCGTCCCCCTCCAGGGGGCCACCGTAGGTGAAGCTGCCGTCCAGGGCTCGAGTGGCGCCCTCGACCGCGCTCGTCAGTTCGTCGTCGCTCCACTTCCCGTCGTCCTGCACAGCCAGCCCCTGGAAACCGACGACGACACAGGTGACGGCCATGGCGACCAGGATGACGCGGCCAACGACGAAGGCAGCGTCCGGAAGCTCCGGGGCGGAGGGATTCAACGACTCGCGCCAGGAACGGACTCGGTCCGCCTTGATACAGGCCATGAGTACCAGCAAGGCAGCGAGCACGAACAGGAAGACCGTCAGTCCTGTCATATCCGGCTCTCCCTCCCGCAACTCTGCCGTCGTGCATCGTGCTGCAGCACCGCCGAGACCCACCTTCGAGGCGATCGCAGGCAATGTGGGGCGCGGCCCCCCTCCGCGCTGCTGCCGACAGTGCCTTGTTCCGTCCGTGACTGCCCCGGAGCACATGCATCGCCCCGTCATGCCGTTGCTAGGTTAGGGCAGAGTCCGGTCTCCACATGACGCCATCCGGCCGGCGATGGCGTCGAGGGTCCTGCACACGGGGAAGGTAGCCGTCCATGGCATGGGACGAGTGGGAACAGCTCAAGGCAGATGCGCTGGAGCGGCAGCAGGGCTCCGCGCACATGCAGTTGAACCAACTGGACGGCGGCGGGCCGGTCTCCCCACCGAGCCAGTACGGGGATCTGAGGGTCAAGAACGACGCGCTCACCAAGGTCGGCAAGGAGGCCCACTCCCTGTACAACCAGCTGTGGGACAGGGCCCGGGTCCACATCGCCAGCAGCGACAGCGCCGCAGGCGATCTGTCGAAGCAGGGCTTCGCGCTTGGCGCCGGGCTGAAGCACGCGTCGACTCGGTGGGACGAGCAGCTAAAGTCCCTGATGGACGCCTGCGCCCAGATCTCCAACCACATGCAGGTCACCAAGAAGACCCATGACGGTGACGAGGGTTACATCCTGCGGCAGATGAGCAGCATCGCGACGTTGGACGCCGGTTTCGACGAACGGGTCGGGCCGCCTGGAAAGCAGAACGAGATCTACGGCGAGAAGCCTCAGAAGAAGGACGACTGACGCCACTCGTACGCGTCGGCCCCCGCACCAGGCCCCACGCCTTGGGCGGTGACCCTCCGACCGATCCTTCCCTCTTCACCGACTCGCGAGGAACGACCCCCCATGGAACTCGAAGCGCTGCGAGACGCCAACTTCAAGCTGATCGACGACGCCGTGACGGACTGGTCGACTCTCGTCGACAATCTCGCGGACATGGCGGAGGACGCCGAGAAGCAACTGCACCAGGGTGCCAACAAGGCTGATTGGGCCGGCGTGAACGCCAAGGTGTCCAAGGAGTTCATCGGGAAGACGGCGGGCGAGTTCGCTGACGCCCACACCCAGGCAAGAAGCATCCACAGGATCCTCAACGACACAGTGGGCGAGCTGAAGGGCTACCATCAGCAGCTTCTCGATGCCCTTGAAGGCGGTCGCAAGAAGAACCTCACGGTCATCGCCTACGAGGGTGGCTTCACCGTCACCACGAATGTCCCGCCCGAGGCCCGTAGCAAGATGGACCAGGACAACAAGGGCGACATCACCGCGTTGCGTGACGAGATTCAGGGAATTCTGAACAAGGCCACCGAGAGCGACAATTCCGCCAAGACTGTTCTGCAGGCCATCGCCGACCAGAGCAAACTGGGGTTCGCCGACGCGGACTACGCGGACCGGGACTCCGCCGTCGAAGCGGTCAAGAAGGCCGACGAGCTGGCTGCGCTCGCCAAGAAGAACCCGGACGACCTGAGTGTCAAGGACTTCGACAGGCTCAACGCCGGGTTGAAGAAGTATGCCGGCGATGACCTGTTCGCCGAGCGGTTCGCCACCGCGCTCGGGCCGAAGAAGACGCTGGAATTCTGGACGGGGATCAGCGACCCGCAGCGGGGGAACTGGGACCTGGGGCGTGAGCGCCTGGAGCAGTTCGACGACTTGCAGCGCAGCCTGGGCATGACCCTCGCCAACGCCACACAGAGCGACTCGACGGCTATGACCGACTGGAAGCGCACGATGATCGACATCGGCGACAAGCCGCTGTATGGCGACCGGGGCGGGCCGATGGGCTTCCAGGTCATGAGCAACCTCATGCGGACCGGTGACTACGACGACCGGTTCCTCACGGACTACGGCACGAAGCTCATGGCCACCGAGCGCAAGCTGACCGGTAACGGGGAGCACCGGAACCTCGCATGGGGTCCGGGGGGCATGAATCCGGTGCTGAACCGGATCGGAGACGACAGCGGTTCGGATCCGCTCACGGGCTACCTGAAAGGGCTGTCCAACAGCCCGGACGCAGCCACCGACTTCTTCAACCAGCAGTTCGTGTCCAAGGACGACCCGGACAACCCGTTCGAGCGCGACACAGACGACGACGGCAAGAACGGCAAAGTCTCGCTGTCCAACTTCCAGTATCTGTTCGAGGAGCGGGACTGGCCGCAGGAGAGGAACCTCAAGGGGGAGGATCTTCACACCGGGCAGAACAATCTTGCGCTTGCACTAGAGGCAGCGACCACGGGTCACCCGGCAGGTGAGATGCCGACGGTGGACACGCCCGCACACAATGACGGGCAGGCCAAGCTCATGCAGAACCTGGTCTCGTCGGTCGCGGACGACCCGTCCCGTCTCACCAAGAACGGTTACATGTCCGACAGCATGGGGCAGATCGCTGCCGAATACATGCCGGACATCCACCGTGCACTGCACCCCGGTGTGGAAGGCGAGGACAAACTCTTCCCCGTCGCGGGTACGGCAGCCCAACTCAGCGAGACCGACACCACCCGCTTCCTGTACTCCGTGGGCCGTAATCCGGAGGGCTACGCGGCCGTCAACCTCGGTCAGCACAGTTACACGACGAGCCTGATGCAGTACCACTTCCAGCACCCTGACGCATACCTCAACGACCAGAGTTTCTCCCAGGAAGAAAACCTGAAGAAGACCATCGAGGACATTGCCCGTGTGGGCGGTGAGGTCGAGGGCACCATTGGGGCCGGACGGGCCTACGAGGGCGAGATCGAAGGCGGCAAGAAGGATGCCGACTACAACTCTGTCATCGAAAAAATCGGCACCTGGGGAGGTACTGCAGTCGGGATCGGTGTCGGCCTCGGTACGGCCCCGTTCGTCGGACCGGGGGGCGTTGTCGCCGGTGGAGTGGCCGGCACGGCGGCGGATGAGATCATCGGGGCGATCACCGAAGGCGCCATGAAGGACAGCTCCGGCGAGGTCATCTATCGCAACGGGCAAGACCTGGAAGGCACCAAGGATTCGACATACACGCTCGTCGAGACGGCCGCCAAGAAGGCCGGAGAGAGCGTCGGCCATCCCTCTCCCATGATTGTCTCCGCAGCCGCGACAGCGGCCGAACAGGGCTTCAACAATGCCGGAAAGAACGTACATGACGCGCTCGACGGTGAGGGCGTGCCGCGACAGTTGGAAAAGGAAGACTGAGTCGTGAAGTCCAGACGGAATGGCTACGTGATCACGGCGGTCGCCGTCGCGCTCGCGGCCATATGCGGTGCTGCGTATCTGCTCAAGGTCCCTCCGTTCGCCGAAGAGACGGGAGATATCGCTGCGGGCGCCGTGTGTGACTCACTCGGGTTGGCGTCTCAGGCCGCCGACGCCCTCGAGTCTGTGCTTCCTGCGGAAACTTCATACGCGTTCAACGACGAAGTGCACCTTCGCGTGGACGATCAGGATGACAGCTATCGCTCTTACTGCTCCGTCTCAGGGGATGGCGATCAGCTCATGTCTGTCCGGACCGAGATGATGCGCGACGAGCCGTTGAAAAGTTGGATTGACAGCGAAGTGGCGGAATTCGCGAGCCGGGAGCAGTTGACGCCTTTTACGGCGAACGACAAGAGCGCGGCCTCACCGTCCGTGGCCGCCATCTTCATGCCCTGTGCATCGCCTGGGAAGATTCCCGGTGGCCAGTACAACATCAGTGTGGTCGTTCATCTCGAAAAGGCCGGAAAGGTAAGCGACGCCGATAGGCGAGCGACCCTGATCGAGCTGGCGACAAGCACTGCCACTTACGCGTACGGCAAGGCGAAGTGCGACGCGTCCTCCGAACTGAGCCCGTAACGGAACATCAGGAAACGCCATCAGGCGTTGCCCCCTCGCCCCCCACCCCGCCGTCGCGAGTCCCGTACCGCCACTGCCGTGCCGGCCAGGCCTGCTGCCAGTACCAGGCCGCCGACGACGACGTACGTGCCCACGCGGGTGTTGCGTTCCTGGGCCGTCTCGCCGAAGTGGACCGGTGCCACTGAGGGGGCCTCGGCCGGGAGTGCGCCCTTGTCGGGGGCCGGGGACTCCACGGGGTGGGCCGGGTCCACGTTGGTGAGGGCCTTGACCGGGTCGATCACGCCCCAGCCGACGAGGCGGTCGTGGCCGGGGATGGAGCGTTCGGCCGTCTGCTCGATCTGGGCGACGATCTGAGCCGCCGTCCACTTCGGGTACTTGGCCTTGAGAAGAGCCGCCACCCCGGCCACGTACGGCGCCGAGAAGCTGGTTCCGTTGTCCGAGCAGTGGCCGCCGCCAGGGACCGTGGAGACCATGTCGACGCCGGGAGCCGCCACGCCCACGAACTCGCCCGACTGGGAGAAGGGCGCACGTTCGTTGTTGCGGTCGGAGGACGCCACGGCCAGGACGCCGTCGTAGGAGGCCGGGTAGGTGACCTTGACGTTACCGCCGAGGCCGTCGTTGCCGGCCGACGCGACGACCACGACCTGCCGGCCCAGGGCGTAGTCCACCGCGTCCTTCAGGCTCTGGGCGGGCTCGACGGCGTTGGCGGTGTCCTGGGAGATGTTGATGACGTCGGCGCCCGCGTCGACGGCGTGCCGGATCGACAACGCGAGTGTGTCCGCGGTGCCGTTGCCCTCCGCGTCGTTCTGCTTGACGGGGATGATCGTGGCCTCGGGGGCCACGCCCACGAAGCCGGTTCCCTTGGCGGGGCGGGCGGCGATGATGCCGGCCACGCGGGTTCCGTGGCCGACGGTGTCGGTGGTGCCCTGCGCGTTGCCCCGCTCGATCTCCTCGCCCTTGCGGTTCTTGAGGGGCAGGTAGTTCTTGCCCTTGGACGCGTCGACGGCATCGGTGAGTTGCGGGTTCTTGACGTCGACGCCCGTGTCGATCACCGCGACCCGCACGCCGGCGCCCTTCGACTGCGCCCACAGTTCGTCGAGGTTGACGCGCTGCAACGACCACGGCCGGCCTTCGTACTTCTTCGACGGGAACGTGCACTGTCCGCCGTCGTCGGCCCTGGCCTCGGGCGCGGGAGAGGCCCACACGGTCGTCCCCGCGAGGACCGTTGCCGCGAGGACGGTCGTCGCCGTACGGGGGATTCTGCTGAAGCGGCTTTCCTGCAGCATGCCTTCGCTCTCCTGTGGGGCCACGACCGCTACGAACCCTGCGGCTGTCGGGCCGCCGCCTCCGACAGGCGGGGACCGGTGGGCAGGAACGTCGACCAGTTCACCGGAACGGGGGACGGTTTCACCTTCTCGTACCCCAGGCGGGTCTGGGCGATCCGAGCCTCGTTGAGCTGCTGCTCACGCTGTTTGTCGGAGGTTCCGATGCCCTTGTCGTCCGTGGCGCTGTCGTTGTTGGACTGCAGGGCGTAGCGCAGCCCCGTGTCGGTGACCAGGAAGACCCCGCCCGCCTCGGTCTCGGTGCCCTGGAACTGTCGGTAGAGCTGGCCGGAGCCCGGGGTCACGTACGCGCTGGAGGAGCCGGTGGGCAGCTGTTCGGGGAAGTCGGTGCCCGCCCAGGTGGACAGGGTGGTCTCGCCGTTCTTGGCGTTCACCGAGCGCAGAACGTTGCAGACGGTGTTGCGGCCGGCGGTGGCGGACGAACCGTCGTTGACCGTCTTGGGCCGGTACGCCGGCCAGTTCCGCTGTCCGTCGAACTCGGTGCTGTCGACGACCGCGCCGGGGCTGACCTGCTGGGCCTCACCGGCCTGTCCGACGCCGACGAGGTCCCCGCTGTTGAGGAGCAGGGTGGCGGTGAACTCCGAGATGCGCGCCACGCCGCCCTTGAGAACCACGTAGTACTGCATGCGCTGACCGTCATAGGCCTTGATGACCATGCCGACCTTGTCGTACTCCCGGAGCATGTCGGAGGCGCCCGCGTCCTCGCCCGGCGTGCCCTCGATCTCGGGGATCGCGATCGGGTCGCCCTTGTGGAGGGTGTCCAGCCACTCCTGGGACACGCGCTGCGGGGCACGGCCCTGCGTGTCGAGGGCCTTGAGGAGCTCCTTGTCCGTCGGATCGGCCAGCGGGTAGGCGTAGCCGCGTGAGTCGGCCACGTACTGGCTCTTGCCGTCCGGGCCGACGACGTACATCAGCTCGCCCCCGACGAGCTTGTCCGAGCCGTCGGTCCTGGACCAGTCCTTTTCGGCGAGGACGAACGCCGCCTTCTGGATGGCCCGGCCACCAGGACCGGGACGTTCGCAGACGGCCCATCGCATGGCCTTCTCCGCCTCCGCGGGCGACGGCAGGCGGTCGGGTGCGTAGGGAATGCCGATCGTGGCTCCGTGCGGGGGTTCGCCGCTGTCCAGTACCTCTTCGTCGACCGTGATGACGCTGTCCTTGTCGGGGTCCAGGAGGAGCTTGGCGGAGGCCATGTTGAGGACCGGATGCAGCTGCTTCTCTCCGCCCGTCTTCAGTACGACGTACCGGGTGGTGGAATCGCTCGCCACGATCACGTGCGCACCCGTCTCGTCCCACCCCTTCGGCGCCTTCGGACTGAACATGCCGATCGCGCCGAACACGGCCAGGACGACCACCCCGACGATGAGGCCGGGCACGACCGCTCTGAGCGGCTTGGGGGCTCCCTCCTCCGAACCGGACGGAGAAGGTTGCAGGAAGGACGCGAGAGTGCGGCGCTTCGCGAAGGTGTAGGCGTTCAGTTCATCGCGCCGTGATGCCATCTGTGTTCGTTCTCTCCCCGTACGAAGCCATGGAGGACCGGCGGGGCAGCAGTGCGGGCCACTGGCGCCCACCCCGTCCCGGTCGCCCTCTGGAACCTCGGCTGTCAGACCCGGCACCTACTATGCCTGTTGCACAGTGGTGGGCGTGGCACGGGTAGGGTGCTGAAGCCTTGCCGCCTGCTGAGTGCGGTGTTTTTCGGGATAGTTCGGGGGTTTTGCAGTGATGGCTTCCGCACCGCGAACCCGGTCGCGATCGCAATCCGCGGCGCGGCGGGCCGACGCGGCGCCGACCACCGGTGGTTCTGCGGCTTCTCACGGTTCCGCGACCGCGCGCGGCGCCGCGACCGCGCGGCCTTCCGCCACTCCACACCTGCAGACGCGTTCGGGGCGCGGTGGCTCATTCGCGTTGCAACGGCTGGTGATGCTGGAAACGGCCGGAGCGCTGGTGGTGTGCGGTTGGCTCATCGGTCCCGTCGCCCTGGTGCCGGCGGGTGTGGTGGCCGGCATCCTGGCGCTGCTCGCCCTCGTGCGCCGGCGAGGGCGCTCCCTGCCCGAGTGGCTGGGCAGCCAGCTCGCCCTGCGGGCCCGCCTGCGCAGAGCGCCCGGAACTCCGCTGCCCCCGGGGGTGGACTCCACCCTGGCCCCCGCCGTGGAGTGCGAGCCGAACCTGCGGACCTACCAGTACAGCCACCGTGACGACCACGAGCGTCGGCCCATGGGCATGGTGGGTGACGGTGGCTTCCTCACCGCGGTCCTCCAGGTGGAGGCCGAGGCGGGCGCCCTGCGCGCCGAGCGCGGCCGCACGCCGCTCCCTCTCGCCCTGGTACGGGACGTCCTCGACGTGGACGGGATCCGGCTGGAGTCGGCGCAGGTCGTCCTGCACACGCAGCCCGCGCCCGCCCCTCACCTGCCGCAGCAGTCGGTCGTGGTGACGAACTACACGCAGCTCCAGGCGGACACGGTCTCCCCCGCGATCCGCATCATGTGGATCGCGCTGAAGCTCGATCCGGAGCTGTGCCCGGAAGCGGTGGCCGCGCGGGGCGGTGGCCTGCTCGGAGCGCAGAAGTGTCTGGTGCGCTCGGCGGAGCATCTGTCCAGCAGGCTGACCGGCGCCGGGTTCCGGGCGCACGTGCTCACGGAGGAGGAGCTGTGCGCCGCGATCGCCACGTCGGCGTGCGCCAACCCGATGGTGACCTCCCAGCCGGAACAGGGCGACTCTCCGCGGCGCCGGACCGAGGAGTCGAGCCGCAGTTGGCGCTGCGACAACCGGCGACACACCACGTACTGGGTCCGGCGCTGGCCGCAGCTCGGCGGGTCCGGCATCACGCTGCCCCAGTTGGTGGCCCAGTTGACGGCGGTTCCCGCATTGGCGACGACGTTCAGTCTGACGCTGGCCCGCAGTGGACAGCAGGACGTGGCGATCACCGGGCATGTGCGGGTCACCGGCCGCAGCAGCACCGAGCTGTCCGATGCGCGCCGTGCTCTGGAGCGGGCCGCGCGTCAGGCGCGGGCCGGGATCGTCCGTCTCGACCGTGAGCAACTGCCCGGTGTGCTCGCCACTCTGCCGCTCGGAGGTGCCCGCTGATGGCCGTGACCACATCGACGCCGCCCGCCGACCCCGCCGTCGGCGGGCGGCCGGACGCCGGTTTCGGCGAGCGGCTGCGTACCGGTTTCGGGCTGCTCGGACCCCGGCACCCGCGGCACACGCTGTCCCTCTCCCAGGCCGACACGCTCGCCCTGCCGGTCGGGGACGACGGTGTCGTCGTCGGGGTGGACGCCCAGGGACAGCCCGCCGTCCTCGGAGTCAACCGACCGACGCCGTTCGACATTCTGTTCATCGGCGGACTGTGGACGGCACAGGTGCTGGCGCTGCGGGCGGCTGCGACGGGTGCGCGGGTCGCGGTGGAGACCGGCAGACCCGGGCACTGGGCGCAGGTCGTGCAAGCGGTCGGTGGTGGCCAATCGGGGATGACGGTCCACGACGTGGGCCAGGTGCCGCCGCAGGGCGCCTCGGCGATGGGGCCGGTTCTGGTGATCCGGGACTGCGGCATGCGGCCGCCGCGTGGACGGGTGACGTCGGGGCCCTGGCAGTCGGTGCTCACGCTCCTGCCGTACCTGAGCCCGGTGGCGCCGCGGTTGATGCGGCAGGCGCGCCTGGTGGGTGTCCAGCGGGTCTCACCGGACGAAGCGGTGGAGATCGGACGCGCGACACGGCTGCCCCGCGCCGAGTACGAGGCCCTGCCCACGCTCGCCGACGGCGTCACGTTGTGGTGTACGGAACGGGACCGGCAGTACGTGATGACTCAGCCGACCGATACGGAGATCGGTCTTCTGGGTACGCCGCGGCGCATGGACTGACCCGCCCGAGTTGACCGGATCACCCGATGGTGACCGATACAGGCATGAAAGACCTCCACTTTTGGGCGGTTTGTGGCTTCGGATGCTGAGGTGGACAAGGGGACGGGGCCTGACGGGGCCGGGTCGCTCGTGATTAGGCTGGTGTCGGGCGCGACGCCAGAACCCGTGGAGTGGGTGTCGGCGTCCTTCGGGGGAGGCCGGGGGAACAGACCACTTCCTTCCCCTCTCGTCAGTCTCGGACAACGTCGGACGGAATCGGTCACCCCAGCACGGCATGCGGGTGCTCGACCACACCAGGAGGAACTGTGAGCAGCGATCGGGACGGGATCCGCGGGGGCTGGGCGACACCCGGCGATGACCAACCCGACGCGGAGTCCGCAATCGAGACGACGGGTGAGTTCACCATCGACTACGCGCCGCCTGCCTGGTACATGCAGAACGCGTCCGGTGATGCCGGTCAGGGGGCCGGCTCGTCGAGTGCCGGCGTTTCCCCTCCCGTGCCACCTGCTTCCCAGCCTCCGTCTCATGGGACCGCGCCCTTCGCACCGCCGCCTCCGCCGCCGTCGAGTACGCCGTACAGTCCGCCCGTGCCGTCCTCGCCTCCGAGCACCGGGTCGACCGCGGTGCCCGGCCTTCCCGTGGGGAGCGGATTCGAGCCACAGCAGCCCCAGGCGCAGCCCCGTCCCGAGCCGGAGCCGGAAGTTCAGCGGCCGGCGCCGTCACAGTCGCGGGTCGAGCCCGAGACCGACAATGGCGATCTCGAGAGCGGTGCCACCATGCGGTTCTCCGCCGCCGCCCTGAAGCGGGAGTTCGCGGAGCTCGCCGCCGCGGACGAAGCGCGGCAGGACGCATCACGGCAAGAGGAACAGCAGGAGTCCACCGCCGACGCCACGGAGGGCGCGGCCGGGGAAACGGCCGACGGTGACCCGACCGCTTCCGACACCTCCGCTTCCGACGAGGTCGACGGTACGGGTGCGAGCGACTCGCCGGCGGATACCGCCGTGGTGGACGACGACGCCGTGGAGCCGGAGCACACCGACGGCGACGACGACGTGACGGGAGAGGACGACGCGGCCGGGGAGAACGGCCCTTCCGCCGGTGACTCCGACACCCCGGACGCTGCCGGTGACGTCGGTCCGGACCCGGAGCCCGATCCGGCCCAGGCCGCCGAGCCCGGCCCCACGGCGGCGGCCGACGCGGCGTCACAGAACATCGCGCCACAGAACATCGCGCCACAGGACGTCGCGCCACAGGACATCGCGCCGCCGCACACAGCGCCGGAGGACGCACCGCCGCAGGACACCGCACAACAGAACACCGCTCCCGCCGACGCACCACCCGCCGCACCGGTCGGGGTGCCGCCGTTGCCTCCGTCGTACCCTCCCGCCGCGCCCGCTGCGGCGAGTCAGTGGCCCGCGCAGCCGGCGCCCGTCGCACCGGGGCAGCCGGACGTACCGGCTCATCAACCTCCCTTCCAGCCGCAGGCCCCCCAGCCGGCGCCCGCCCCGTGGAACGCGCAGCCCGACGCGCCGATGCCTCCCCACCAGGCACCGGCGCAGCCCGCGCCCCCGGCGGGACACGGCTTCCCGCCGCAGGACGCCACTCCCCCGGCGGTGCCTCAGCCCCCGGTGCCACAGCAAGGGGGCCCGGGTGCCATGCCCGCCGCTGCCGGCTACGGCTTCCCGCAGCCGGGGGGTACGGCTCCGCAGCCACAGCCCGGCGGTTACGGCTTCCCCCAGCCACCCTCGCCGCAGGGACAGCAACCGCCCGGTGTGCCCCATCAGGCGCACCCGTTGCCGCCGCAGGCTCAGGCCGATCAGGTACCGCAGCCGCAGCCCGCCGCGCAGTCCGATCAGCAGCAGTTCCCTCTGCCGCCTCCCCAGCCCCAGCCCCACCAGCCTCAGCAGCCCAACGACCCCCGACTCGGGGCCGCTTGGCCGCAGCCCATGCAGCACGATCAGCGTCAGCCCACCAACCCGGGGGCCGCGCCGCTCGGTTACACGGCGGCCGTGGAGCTGTCGTCGGACCGGCTGCTCAACAACAAGAGGCAGAAGGCGAAGAGCAGCCGCCCGGCGGCCGGCGGTTCGCGGTTCAAGCTGGGCGGGAAGAAGGAGGAAGCCGAGCGGCAGCGGAAGTTGGACCTGATCCGCACCCCGGTGCTGTCGTGCTACCGCATCGCCGTCATCAGCCTCAAGGGCGGTGTCGGCAAGACGACCACCACCACCGCCCTCGGCTCCACGCTGGCCACCGAGCGGCAGGACAAGATCCTCGCGATCGACGCCAACCCGGACGCCGGTACGCTCGGCCGCCGGGTGCGCCGGGAGACCGGGGCCACCATCCGTGACCTCGTCCAGGCGATCCCGCACCTCAACTCGTACATGGACATCCGGCGGTTCACCTCCCAGGCCCCGTCCGGGCTGGAGATCATCGCCAACGACGTCGACCCGGCCGTGTCCACGACGTTCAACGACGAGGACTACCGGCGCGCGATCGACGTGCTCGGCAAGCAGTACCCGATCATCCTCACCGACTCGGGCACCGGCCTGCTCTACAGCGCCATGCGCGGGGTGCTCGACCTCGCCGACCAGCTCATCATCATCTCGACGCCCTCCGTGGACGGTGCGAGCAGCGCCAGTACGACACTGGACTGGCTGTCCGCGCACGGGTACGCCGACCTCGTCTCCCGGTCGATCACGGTCATCTCCGGGGTCCGCGAGACCGGCAAGATGATCAAGGTCGACGACATCGTCGGGCACTTCCAGACCCGGTGCCGAGGCGTCGTCGTGGTCCCCTTCGACGAGCACCTGGCCGCCGGTGCCGAGGTCGACCTCGACATGATGCGGCCGAAGGTGCGGGAGGCGTACTTCAACCTCTCGGCGATGGTCGCCGAGGACTTCGTCCGCCACCAGCAGGCGCACGGCCTGTGGACGTCCGACGGCAACCCGCCGCCGGTCGCCGCCCCGCCGATGCCGGGCCAGCAGATGCCGGGGCAGCCGATCCCCGGCCAGCAGATGCCCGGGCAGCCGATGCCCGGGCAGCCGATGCCCGGCCAGCCGAGTCCCGGGCAGCCGATGCCGCCGCAGCCGGGGCAGCCGTACCCGCCGCAGCCCGGGCCCGGACAGCACCAGCAGCCGTATCCCCAGCCCGGTTACGGTCAGCCGTACGCCCCGCCCGGTTACGGGTATCCGCAGCAGGGACAGCAGGGGCAGACGCCCCCTCCCCCTCCGCCCCAGCAGTAGCTCCACCCACCTCCGCACCACCTCCGAAGGCCCGCGCCGTCCCCGACGGCGCGGGCCTTCGGGCGTGTGCGAACGACAACGTCCGCCTCAGCCGTCACGCTCTCACCAGGAAGGCGCCAGTGGTCTGCGCCAATGAGAGCGACGTCTTGGCCAACTGGCCGTTTCCGCAGGCCACATGGGGTTTGACACACCGTTGACGCGCGCAGACTGCCGCTGGTAGACACACACTTCATTCGGCGTTCACCACTGTTCAAGCCCGCCTCACGCGAGGGCGCCCGGCGTCTGCGCGTGCGATGACGCGAGGTCAGGTAGCCATGAGCACACACGATCAGAACGGCAGCGGACGTACCGCCCACCGGCCGTGGAGAACCCGCCTCCTCGCCACAGCAGGCGCCGGCGCGCTGCTCCTCGCGTCGGGGGCGGTCACCCCCTCGGCCTCGGCGAAGGAGGGCGACGGGGGCGACGGGGGCAACAAGGTGCTCACCGTCGCCGTGGCGCAGAGCGTCGACTCGCTCAGCCCGTTCCTGGCGGTGCGGCTGCTCAGTACGAGCATCCACCGGCTGACCTACGAGTACCTGACCAACTACGACCCCAAGGACAACCACGTCATCCCGGGTCTGGCCACCAAGTGGGAGTCGTCGCCGGACAAGTTGACCTGGACGTACACGATCCGCTCCGACTCCAAGTGGTCGGACGGGCAGCAGGCCACCGCCGAGGACGCGGCGTGGACGTTCAACAAGATGATGACCGACGAGGGTGCCGCCACCGCCAACGGCAGCTTCGTCGGCAACTTCGAGAAGGTCACGGCCCCCAGCCCGACCGAGCTGGTGATCCGGCTGAAGAAGCCGCAGGCCACGATGACCGCGCTCGACGTGCCGATCGCGCCCAAGCACGTCTGGGAGAAGGTCGACGACTTCTCGGAGTTCAACAACGACAAGGACTTCCCGGTCGTCGGCAACGGGCCGTTCGTCCTCACGGACTACAAGCCGGACAGCTATGTGCGGCTGAAGGCCAACAAGGACTTCTGGCGGGGCGCGCCGAAGTTCGACGAGCTGGTCTTCCGGTACTACAAGGACCAGGACGCCGCCGTCGCCGCCCTGCGCAAGGGCGAGGTGTCCTTCGTGGCCGGGTCGCCGTCGCTGACGCCCGCGCAGGCCGACTCGCTCAAGAGCGAGGAGAACATCCGCGTCAACGACGCACCCGGACGCCGCTTCTACGCCCTGGCCACCAACCCGGGCGCCCAGGCGAAGGACGGCACGAAGTTCGGCAACGGCGACCCCTCGTTGCTGGACCAGCGGGTGCGGCACGCGCTGTTCATGGCAGTGGACCGCAAGGCGATAGTCGACAAGGTGTTCCAGGGGCACGCGGTCGAGGGCGCGGGTTACATCCCGCCGCGCTTCTCGCAGTACTTCTACGAGCCGACGGCCGAGCAGAAGCTGGCGTACGACCCGACGCGCGCGGCCCGGCTGCTCGACGAGGCGGGCTACCGGACGAACGCCGAGGGCAAGCGCCTGGGCAAGGACGGCAAGCCGCTGAACTACCGCGTCCTGTGCCACGCCACCGACCCGAACGACAAGGCGGTCGGCAAGTACCTGCAGGAGTGGTGGGGCGAGCTCGGCATCTCGATCACCCTGGACTGCCTGGACAACGTGACCGACCCGTGGCTGGCCGGTGAGTACGACCTCGCCTTCGACGGCTGGTCCGTCAACCCCGACCCGGACTTCGTGCTCTCCATCCACACCTGCGCGGCGCTCCCGGCGACGCCGAAGGACACCGGGGCCACGGACAACTTCATCTGCGACAAGACGTTCGACGAGCTGTACGCCAAGCAGCTCGGGGAGTACGACGCCGCCAAGCGGGCGGACATCGTCAAGCAGATGCAGTCCCGGCTGTACGACACGGGGTACATGAACGTCATGGCGTATCCGAACGCGGTCGAGGCCTACCGCACGGACCAGATCGAGTCGATCACCACGATGCCGTCCGCCGCGGGCAACATCTACGGACAGGACGGCTACTGGAGCTGGTGGTCGGCGGTTCCCGCCGACTCCGGTGACTCCTCCGGTGGTTCGTCGTCGACCGGGACCTTGATCGGGATCGCCGCGGGCGCCGTCGTCCTCGTCGGCCTCGGGGTCCTCTTCGCCGTCCGCCGCCGGGCGACGGCGGACGACCGTGAGTAGGACGACCGCGAGCGGGACGACCGTGAGCGGTGTTGCCGGTGACGCGATCCGGAAGCGGCCGGCCGCGGCACCGCGGGGGCGCGCCGGCAGTGCGTATCCCCGGTACGTGGCCGGCAAGCTCGCCGGAGCGGTCGTCTCCCTGTTCGCCGTCCTCGTCACCAGCTTCTTCCTCTTCCGGCTGATCCCCGGCGACCCGGTGAAGTTCATGACCGGTGGCCGTCAGGTATCGGCCGAGCAACTCGCCGTCTACCGACGAGAGTTCGGGCTCGACCTGCCCCTGTGGCAGCAGTTCACGGACTACTGCCTCAAGGCGCTGACCGGGGACCTGGGCACGTCGTACCAGTTCCACGCGCCCGTCGTCGAGAAGATCACCGAGGCACTGCCGAACACCCTGCTGCTCACCGGCACGGCCTTCGTGCTCTACACCGCGCTGGGCGCCTTCCTCGGCACCCGCTCGGCGTGGCGGCACGGCGGGCTGGGCGACCGGCTCAACACCGGGCTGGCGCTGACGCTGTACTCCATCCCGTCCTTCTGGCTGGGGCTGCTGCTCATCATCGTGCTGTCGGTCGGTGTGGACCCGATCCCCGGCCTCTTCCCGACCGGCGGCATGGAGACGGGCGGCAAGGAGGGCTTCGCCCACGTCGTCGACGTCGCCCACCATCTCGTCCTCCCCGTGGTGACGCTGGTCGCCGTGGAGTACGGGCAGACGCTGCTGGTCACCCGGTCGGCGCTGCTGGACGAGATGGGCAGCGACTATCTGACGACCGCGCGGGCCAAGGGCCTCAGGGACGACCTCGTGCGGCGTCGGCACGCCGTGCCCAACGCGCTGCTGCCGACCGTGACGCTGGTCTTCGTCAACCTGGGGCGGACCGTGGCGGGAGTCATCCTCGTCGAGACGGTCTTCTCCTGGCCGGGGCTCGGCGGGCTGTTCTACCAGGCACTCAGCGTGCCCGATCTTCCGTTGGTGCAGGGGCTGTTCTTCGTCTTCGCCGCCGCGGTGATCCTGATGAACACCCTGGCCGACCTTCTGTATCCGATGCTCGATCCAAGGGTGGGCCGATGACGAGCGCCGAGACCACCGGGTCCCCCGAGGCCCCCGGGTCCTCCGAGACCCCCGAGTCCTCCGAGTCGCCGGAGTCCCCTGCGAAGCCCTCCGCACCCGGTCCTCGCGCTCTGGCCCGGCGGCGGCGCCGCGCCTCCGTCGCCCGCTTCTGGAAGGAGTACCGCAGGCACCGCGCGGGCGTGTTCGGGCTGGCCGCGCTGGGACTGTTCGTGCTCGTGGCGCTGACCGCGCCGCTGACCGTCGGGTCGGACGTGGAGAGTGTGACCGATGCGCCGGGGCAGCCGCTGGAGAGCCCGAGCGGGCGGTTCCCGCTGGGCACCGACCAGTTCGGGCGGGATCTGCTGGGCCTGCTGATCTGGGGCTCGCGCGTGTCGCTGCTCGTCGGGCTGCTCGCTGCCGCGCTGTCGGTGGCGATCGGCGCGCTCATCGGGATCACGGCCGGGCACTTCCGCGGCTGGTACGCCACGGTGATGATGCGGATCACGGACTGGTTCCTGGTGATGCCGACGCTGGTGCTCGCCATCGTGCTGGCCACGGTCCTGTCCCGGTCGCTCGGCACGATCGTGCTGGCGATCGGCGTGACCACCTGGCCGACCACGGCCCGTCTGGTGCGGGCGCAGACGCTGGCGGTGGAGTCACGCCCGTACATCGAACGCGCGAAGGCGCTCGGGGGTGGGCACTGGCACATCATGTCCCGGCACGTGCTGCCCAACGTCATGCCGCTGGTCCTCGCGCAGACGACCCTGATCATCTCCTCCGCGATCCTGGCCGAGGCGACCCTGGCCTTCCTCGGGCTCGGGGATCCGATGGTGGTGTCCTGGGGCGGGCTGCTGCAGGACGCGCGGGAGGCGGGGTCGGTGAGTTCCGGCGACTGGTGGTACCTGGTGCCGCCGGGCGTCGGGATCGCGGTCGTGGCCCTGGCGTTCACGCTGTGCGGGCGTGCGGTGGAGGCCGTTCTCAATCCCAGACTGGGGGTGTCCCGTTGAGTCTGCTCGAGGTCCGCGACCTGGAGGTGACCTATCCCGGCGGTGCGGCCGCCGTGCGCGGGGTGGACCTGACCCTGGAGGCGGGCGAGAAGCTCGGCATCGCGGGCGAGTCCGGCTGCGGCAAGTCCACCCTGGCCCTGGCGCTGCTGCGGCTGCTGCCGGCCGGGGCCCGGATCGGCGGGGAGGTCCTGCTGGACGGCGAGGACGTGCTGACGATGAAGTGGGGCCGGGTGCGGGCGGTGCGCTGGGCGGGGGCGTCGATCGTCTTCCAGGGCGCGATGCACTCCCTGAACGCCGTGCACCGCATCGGTGACCAGATCGCCGAGCCCGTCCTGGTGCACCGCAGGGCCACGCCGGCCGGCGCGCGCAAGCGGGCCGGTGAGCTGCTGGAGCAGGTGGGGCTGCCGGCGGCCCGGGCGAGCGCCTACCCGCACGAACTGTCCGGGGGCCAGCGGCAGCGCGTGATGATCGCGATGGCGCTGGCCTGCGACCCGCGTCTGATCATCGCCGACGAACCGACCACGGCACTCGACGTGATGATCCAGGCGCAGATCCTGCGGCTGGTCGAGGGCCTGGTGGGCGAGCAGGACGTCGGCCTGATCATGATCAGCCACGACCTCGCCGTACTGGCCGACACCTGCGACCGGCTGGCGGTGATGTACGCGGGCCGCGTGGTGGAGCACGGGCCGGCGCGGCAGGTCTACGAGGACGCCCGGCATCCGTACGGCCGGGCGCTGTCGAGGGCGTTCCCGAGGATCGGGGACCCGGGCTCGCGGTTCGCGCCCCGCGGACTGCCGGGTGATCCGCCCGACCCGGCGGCGGTGCCGCCCGGCTGCGCGTTCCATCCGAGGTGTCCGGTCGCGCTGGACGTCTGCGCCACCGAGGACCAGGCGTTGCGGGTGGCCGGCACGGACCGGCGGGCGGCGTGTGTGCACGTGGGGGCCGATGTGCCCGGGACACCGCGGGCCGGCGACGGGGCGTCCGGCGGCACACCGTCGGCGCCGGGCCAGGGAGAGAGGAGCAGTACCCCATGACGACGAGCACCACGAGCGAGCCGACGAGCACCGCGACCGAGCTGCTGAGCGTCCGGGGGCTGCACGTCGCCTTCCCCGGCAGGCGCGGCGCACCCGCCGCCCGGGCCGTGGACGGGGTCGATCTCGACATCCGGCGGGGTGAGATCGTCGCGCTGGTCGGCGAGTCGGGCTGCGGCAAGACGACACTCGCCCGCTGCCTGCTCGGTCTCGTCCGGCCCACCGAGGGCCGCATCACCTTCGACGGGGCGCCGCTCGAGCACTCCGCCCGCGCGCTGAAGGCGTACCGCAGGCGGGCCCAACTGGTCCTCCAGGACCCGAGCGGCTCGCTGAACCCGCGGCACACCGTGTACGACATCGTCGCCGAGGGCCTGCGCATCCACCGCCATGCGGGAGACGAGCGGGCGGCGGTCGCCGAGGCGCTGTCCCGTGCCGGGCTGCGACCGCCGGAGCGCTTCTTCCTGCGCTACCCGCACGAGCTCTCCGGCGGCCAGCGCCAGCGGGTCGTCATCGCGGGTGCGCTGGTCCTCGCACCGGAACTCCTCGTCGCCGACGAACCGGTGGCCTCCCTCGACGCGTCGGTGCGCGGCGAGATCCTCGCGCTGCTGCTGCGGCTGCGCACCGAGCTCGGCCTGTCCGCGCTGGTGGTCACCCATGACCTGGGTCTGGCCTGGAACATCGCCGACCGGGTCGCGGTGATGTACCTCGGTCGGATCGTCGAGACGGGCGCGGTGGAGCAGGTGCTGACGGCGCCCAGACATCCGTACACCCAGGCCCTGCTGTCCGTCCTGCCGGAGGCGCCCGGCACTCCGGTGGTGCTCTCCGGAGAGCCCCCGGACCCGTCGCACGTCCCCGACGGCTGCCGGTTCCACGTCCGTTGCCAGGTCCTGGCCGGTGGTGAGGCCGAACGCGCCGGCGTCGCCGACGCGTGCCGGAACCAGGAGCTGGAGATCCTGCACGGCGGCGACGCGTCCCAGGTCGCCTGCCACTGGGCCCGCGCGCGGGCGGAGCAGCCGACGGCCGGCGGCAAGGACGGGGCGGCCGTGCGGCCGAGCTGACGCGCGCGGGGCGCGCAGAAGGACTGCCTGCCGCACCCGGCGGGCGCCGCGCGGGTACGGCCCCGGTGGCGGCCCGGCCCGGGGCCACCGGGGCCGTCAGGCCTGCCGCACGTCCCCCGCGATGATCTCCCGGCACTTGTCGACGTCCGCGGCCATCTGCTCCAGGAGCGCGTCCAGCGTCTCGAACTTCGCCTGTCCCCGGACGAAGGCCACGAAGTCCACGGCGACGTGCAGCCCGTACAGGTCGAGGCCCACCCGGTCGATGGCGTACGCCTCCACCGTGCGCTCGGTGCCCTCGAACTGCGGGTTGGTGCCGACGGAGATCGCCGCCGGCATCGCCTCGCCCTGGGCGTGCAGCCACCCCGCGTAGACGCCGTCGGCCGGGACGGCGGTGTGCGGGAGGGTCTCGACGTTGGCCGTGGGGAAGCCCATCTCGCGGCCGCGCTGCGCGCCCCGGACGACGACGCCCTCGACGCGGTGCGGGCGGCCCAGGATCTCCGCGGCGCCCCGGACGTCGCCGTCGGCGACGAGGCGGCGGGTCAGGGTCGAGGAGAACGGCTCACCGCCGCCCGCGTCACCGGTCACGTACAGGTCGACGACCTCGACCTCGAAGTCGTAGATCTTGCCCTGCTCGGTCAGGAACTCCACGTTCCCGGCGGCCTTGTGGCCGAAGCGGAAGTTGGGGCCCTCGACGACGGCCTTGGCGCGCAGCCGGTCGACCAGGACCTTCACGACGAAGTCGGCCGCGGACAGCTTCGAGAACTCCGTCGTGAACGGCAGGATCAGCACCGCGTCCACGCCCAGGTCCGCCATCAGCTCGGCGCGGCGGTGGTGCGGGGCGAGCAGCGGCGGGTGGCTGCCGGGGCGGACGACCTCGCTGGGGTGCGGGTCGAAGGTGACGACGACCGCGGGCACGCCCAGCTCGCGGGCGCGGTCCACGGCGTGCTTGATGATCAGCTGGTGCCCGCGGTGGACACCGTCGTAGGAGCCGATGGTGACGACGCTGCGTCCCCAGTCCTCGGGGATGTCCTCCAAGCCACGCCAGCGCTGCACTGTGTCTGCTCCTTGGTGGTTTCCGGTGCCTCTTACGCAGGTCTAAGGGTGCCATGCCGTCCGGCTCCCGCCCGCATCGGCATCGGCGCTGTGACCGGCTGCACGCCGGGCGGGCCGGGTCGCCGTCACGCGGGGACCCGCGCCCCCGCCAGGTTCTCGATCGTGCGGCGGGCGCTGGGGCCCACGAGGGCGGCCCAGTCCCGGGGGGCGTCGGCCAGCCAGCCGGTCACGCGGGTGGCGAAGCCGGGGAGGTGACGGGCCAGGTCGACCAGGCCGCGGTCGAAGCGGGTGGCGCCGTCCGGGGTGCGGACGAGGAGCAGGCCGGTGCGGTGCACCAGGGCGCGCAGGCTCTCGCCGTCGCAGTGGGCGGCCGCGTGCAGCAGCGCGTCCAGGACCGCGGGGGCCTGTTCGTGGGTCAGGAGGTGTTCGCGCAGCTCGCGGCGGAGCGGGCCGTGACCGGGGCCGTCTGCGGCGGCGAGCACGCCCGCGAGGGCGGCCCGCACCGGCTCGGGGCCGTCGTCCAGGAGGCCGGTGACCAGGGGACGGAGTACGGCGCGGGCCGCGGGGCCCTGGTCGAGGCGCCGGTCGACGTACGCGGCGACGTGCCCGGCGGTCTCCGGGCGCTCGGCCACGGCCTCCCCGACGAGTGCGGCGACCCGGCGGGCCAGCGCGGGCGGGGTCGCGTCGACGAGTCTGCGCAGCGCCTCCCCGGCATCCGGGCCGCGCAGCCGGGCCCGGAAGGCGTCGAGGACGGGGTCGGGGTGGGTCGGCAGGGCGGCGGCCACCGCGCTCGGCGGGAGGTACGGATCGCCGGCCGCGAAGTGGTCCAGCGCCCGTGGGAGGTGGCGCTCGCGGCTGTCCGGGTCGCGCACGAGCAGGGCGAGTGCTCCACCGTGGAGGGGGTTGCCGGTGGGGCGGGTGAGCAGGACCAGGGCGGCGTGGCGGAGCAGGGTGCGGTCGGCGGCGGTGCGTGCGTGCGGGGCGGTGCGCAGACCGTGGGTCACGGCCGCCGTCTGCCGCTGGGGCCGTTCGTCGCGCGCCCACCGTTCGACGGCGCGGCAGAGGGCGGACGGCTCGTCCTCGGCGAGGACGGCGAGCAGTTCGTCGGCCCGCCGGTGCGCGCTCGCGACGAGCACCTCGGTGAGGCCGTCCAGGCCGCGGTGGCGGTGGGTGTGCAGCAGCGCCTGCGCGGCCGTGGCGACGGTGGCGTGCGGGGTGGCGGGCAGCGGCCGTTCGTCGTCGAACCAGCGGACGAGGAGCGGCTGCACCGTGGCGGGGTCGGCGGTGAGCAGGGCGGCGACGGAGTCGAGGTGGCGGGGGCCGGGCTCGTGCGGGGGGCCGTCGGCGAGGACGAGGCGGCGCAACAGGTCGAGGCGCGTGGCCTCGGGCAGTCGCAGGGCCGTCCAGAAGGCGGGCCCGAACTCCGCGGGCGCCGCCCGCCCTTCGCCCCTGCGTTCGGCGATGCCGTCGGCGAGCAGGCGCAGGACCTCCGTGTACGGCGTCGCGTCGGGTACGCGGTGCAGCACCTCGGCGAGCAGGCGGGCCGCCCACCAGGAGTGCGGGTCGGCGTCGAGGGCGGTCACCAACTCTTCGAGAGTGAGCGCGAGTTGTAGCGTGCCGTGCTGGCGGGCCAGGAGCAGTACGGCCTCGGCGACGGGGCCGATGCGGTGGTGCGGCACGGGGAGGGTGGGGGTGTCGTGCGGGGTGGTGTCGCGACGGTGGACGAGGGCGCGCAGGGCCCCGTCCAGGTCGAGATGCGTGCCCTGGATCCAGTCGGCGAGCTCCTCGTGCGCGAAGCGGTAGCCGCTTCCGGCCGGTACGAGGAGGCCCTCGGCGAGCACGGCGGTCGCCCAGCCGGTGCCGCCGCCGAGCCGGGCGGGGGCCGGCCCGCTCGGGAACACCGCCTCGAACGACTCCTGGTCCAGCTCGCCCTGTCCCGGGCCGAGGCTGCGCCGGGCCGCCTCGTGGACCTGCCCGGAGACCTTGGCCGCGAGTCGGCGCACGGCGGTGCCGCGCACTCCGTTCTCCTCGGCCAGCCGGGTCGCGACGCGCAGGCACACCAGGTCGAGGTAGGCCGCGAAGACGGCGTCCCGGTCGACGCGGACGGCAGACGGCGGGCCGGGGAGGGCCGCGTGGACCTCCGAGAGGAGACGGAGGGTGAGGGGGTGCCGGTCGTCCGGGTCCGCCAGAGCGCCGTCGGGCACGCGGTAGCGGGCGCGCGCCTCGCCGGCCTCGTCGTCGGCCAGGTCGCCGAGCCGGACGCAGGGAGGCAGCCCCGCGCCGGGGCCCGCCCCGTACAACAGCTCCCGCGGGAACTCCGCGCCTGCCCGCTCCCAGTACTCCGCCCGGCATGCCACCACGAGCCGTGCCCCCGTCTCCCGCAGCCACGCCGCCGTGGCCTCGGTCCACTCGGGGAGCCGGTGGGCCAGGACGGGCGGCATCTCCTCGGGACCGTCGAGGAGGAGCAGGAGGGGCCGCCCCGCGGTGCGGGCGAGGCGGGCGAGGCGCTCCGGTGTGAGGTCGCCGAGGCCGGCGGGGCGGGCAGGGCCGGAGGCGGCCACGGTGCGGGCGGCCCGGGCGAGCGCCCTGTGCGCCGCGTCCGCCAGCGACAGGTCGTCGTCACTCAGGTCGGCGCCGCGCAGCCACAGCGTGGGCGCCGGTTCCGCGCCCCGGGAGCGGCGGGCGGCGAGGGCCGCCAGCTCGGTCGTGCGGCCGCTGCCGGGCGCGCCCACCAGGCCCAGAACGCCGGCGCGACTGTCGGCGAAGGCTGCGAACTCCCGTGTCACGGAGGGTCGTTCGACCGGCTCCCGCGCACCGGAGGCGGCGCCCCCGCCTTCCGCCGTCGCCCTCTGCGGAGCGCCCTGCCCCACCGAGGCCGCCGTGAGGGCGAGTGCGCCGGCCAGGTTGAGGTCGGCTCCGTAGGCCGGGACCCGCGCCGCGTTCTCGGCGAGCAGGTCGGCGAGGGGGCCGGGAGCGGGGGGCAGCGGCACGGCGAAGCCCACGTCGCTGTGGCCCGAGCTCAGGGCGGTGCCGAGCACCCCCAGGACGGCACCGGTGGCCGGGTCGAGCACGGGGCCGCCCGCCGCGCCACCGCCCAGCCGCAGCGCGTCCCGCCCCGACATGCCGAGTGCCAGCTCCATGGCACCGGCGAGGAGGTGGAAACGGTCGACGGCCGTGTAGGTGACGTCGGTGGAGCCCAGCACACGGGCCTCGCGCCAGCCACCGGCGGCGATCCGGACGTACGTCCCGGCCTCGATCCGGTCCCGCGCGGCGACCGGCAGCGGGTCGAGGTCAAGGCCCTCGGTGCGTACGAGTGCCAGGCCGAGGGCGGGCAGCGGGGTCACGTCGGCGGCGGCCACGACGAGGCGACGGTCCCCGGCGGTGCGCAGGACGAGTCGGGGCAGGCCGTCGACCGCTTCGTGGCTGGTGATCACCGTGCCGTGCCGGTCGGCGGCGAAGCCCGTGCCCCGGGGGCGGCCGGCCAGGTCGTGGATGCGGACGAGGGCGCCGTCGGGTGCCTGCCCCGTCGGATCGTCGTCCGCGCGGTCCGTCGGCGGCCCCACGCGCGGGTCCGGGAAGCCGCTCCCGGACCGCCGTCCCGCCCTGCCGTCCGCCGCCTCCCGGGACCGGTTCCGCGACGCCATCGTCGAACCTCCCCGCCGTACACCCGTGCTGTGTGTTCGACGGTAGGCACGTGATGATCAGCAGGACAGATCCCCTGGCGAACGCGCCCCCTTCCACTCCCCCGGTTCACTCCGAGCGCCTGCCCGGACGGGTGAACAGGTGGGGAGGGTTGGATACACCCTAGGGGTGGGGGAACCGAGGGGGGCCGTGGAGCGGCGACGACGGAAGTCCTTGTGGTCGCCGCTCCACGGACGGAGCACGTCGGCCGGCCGGTCAGCCGAAGACGGCCAGGCTCTTGGCCTTGCCCCGGTGTTCCTCCACGAGCGCGAGGAAGCGGCCCTCGGGGTCGAAGACGGCGACCGCACCGGCGCCCGCGTAGGTCTCGGGCATCTCCAGGCGCACACCGTTGGTGAGCAGCCGGGCCCGCCTGGCGTCCACGTCCCAGCGCGGGAAGGCGGCAGCGGCCGCGTCCGCGACGGGCATGACCGTGAGCTCCTGCTGGAGCTGGTCCAGCGTCCTGGCCGCGTCCAGCTTGTACGGCCCGACACGGGTGCGGCGCAGGGCGGTGAGGTGGCCGCCCACGCCGAGGTCCGCACCCAGGTCACGGGCCAGGGCCCGGATGTAGGTGCCGGAGGAGCAGACCACCGAGACCACCAGGTCCAGCACCGGGGTGCCGTCCTCGGCGACGGCGTCCCGGACGTCGTACACCGCGAAGGAGGAGACGGTGACGGGGCGGGCGGGGATGTCGAAGTCCTCGCCCTCGCGCGCCCGCTTGTAGGAGCGCACGCCGTTGATCTTGATGGCGCTGACCTTGGACGGCACCTGCATGATGTCGCCGGTCAGCCTCCCGACGGCCGCGTCGATGGCTTCCCGGGTGACCTTCGAGGCGTCGACCGACCCCGTGATCTCGCCCTCGGCATCGTCGGTCGGCGTCGTCTGCCCGAGCCTGATGGTGCCCAGGTACTCCTTCTCGGTGAGGGCGAGGTGCCCGAGGAGCTTGGTCGCCCGCTCCACGCCGAGGACCAGGACGCCCGTCGCCATCGGGTCGAGCGTGCCGGCGTGCCCGACGCGCCGGGTGCGGGCGATGCCCCGCATCTTGGCGACGACGTCGTGCGAAGTGAAGCCCGACGGCTTGTCGACGATGACAAGGCCGTCGGGCGTGGTGTGCTTCTCGGTCATTTAGCGGTGTCGTCCGTCTCGTCGGCCTCGTCGTCAGCCTCGCCCGGCTTGCGGTACGGGTCCGCCTCACCGGCGTACGCGGCGCCCGCGGAGGCCTCGCGCACCTTGGCGTCGGACTGGCGCGCCTTGTCGAGGAGGTCCTCGATGTTGCGGGCGGTGTCCGGGAGGGCGTCCATGACGAAGGCCAGGGTCGGCGTGAACTTCACACCCGCCGCCTTGCCGACCTCGGAGCGCAGGATGCCCTTGGCGCTCTCCAGGCCCGCTGCGGCCGCCGCCCGCTCCTCGTCGTCCCCGTACACCGTGTAGAAGACGGTCGCCTCCCGCAGGTCACCCGTGACCCGGGTGTCCGTGATGGTGACGTGCGAGCCGAGCCGCGGGTCCTTGATCCCGCGCTGCAGCTTCTGGGCCACCACCTCTCGGATGAGGTCCGCCAGCCTTTTCGCCCGCGCGTTGTCGGCCACTGGTCCGTCTCCCGTTCTTTCTTCTCTGCGTTGTGTGGGTCTGTCGTGTTCGCGGTCTGTCGTGTCCGCAGTCCGCCGGCTTCACGGTCAGTCGTCTTCGCCGTGGAAGCGCCGCCTGACGGACAGCAGTTCCACCTCGGGCCGGCCGGCCACCAGCCGTTCGCACCGGTCGAGTACGTCGCCGAGGTGCCCCGCGTCGCCGGACACCATGGCCAGACCGATGACGGCCCGGCGATGGAGGTTCATGTGATCCACCTCCGCCGCGCTCACCGCGTACTTCCGCTGGAGTTCGGCGACGATCGGGCGGACGACGGAGCGCTTCTCCTTCAGCGAATGTACGTCGCCGAGGAGGAGGTCGAAGGACAGCGTCCCCACATACATGTATGCAACCGGTTCACCCGCCGGCTCGGGATCGATGGCCCCGCCATCCACAGGGCGGGGACATCAGAACCGTACAACGAACGGCCGGGGCCGATCGACGGATATTACTCTCCGCCGACCGGCCCCGGACCGGACCGCCTCGGAAGTCGGGGGTGTTACACCCGCGGCTTCTCGCGCATCTCGTACGTCGCGATGACGTCGTCGACCTTGATGTCGTTGAAGTTTCCGAGGTTGATACCGCCCTCGAAGCCTTCGCGGATCTCGGTGACGTCGTCCTTGAAGCGACGCAGACCCTCGATGTTGAGGTTCTCCGCGATGACCTTGCCATCGCGCAGGAGGCGCGCCTTGGTGTTGCGCTTGACCTCGCCGGAGCGGATGAGAACACCCGCGATGTTGCCCAGCTTGGACGAGCGGAAGACCTCTCGGATCTCCGCCGTGCCGAGCTCGACCTCTTCGTACTCCGGCTTGAGCATGCCCTTGAGGGCCGCCTCGATCTCCTCGATCGCCTGGTAGATGACCGAGTAGTACCGGACGTCCACACCCTCGCGCTCGGCCATCTGCTGCGCACGCCCGGCGGCGCGCACGTTGAAGCCGATCACGATGGCGTCGGAGCCCATGGCCAGGTCGATGTCGGACTCCGTGACCGCACCGACGCCGCGGTGCAGGACGCGGATGTCGACCTCTTCGCCGACGTCCAGCTGGAGCAGCGAGGACTCGAGGGCCTCGACCGAACCGGAAGCGTCACCCTTGATGATCAGGTTCAGCTGCTGGACCTCGCCGGCCTTGAGCACCTTGTCCAGGTCCTCGAGCGAGACGCGGCGCGTGCGCTTGGCGAACGCGGCGTTCCGCTCGCGGGCGGCGCGCTTCTCCGCGATCTGGCGGGCCGTACGGTCCTCCTCGACCACGATGAAGTTGTCACCGGCGCCCGGGACGTTGGTCAGGCCCAGGACCTGGACCGGCGTCGACGGACCGGCCTCGGCGACGTTGTTGCCGTTGTCGTCGAGCATGGCGCGGACGCGGCCGTAGGCGTCGCCCACCACCATCGTGTCGCCGACCCGCAGGGTGCCTCGCTGCACGAGGACCGTCGCCACGGCACCGCGGCCGCGGTCGAGACGGGACTCGATCGAGATGCCCTGCGCGTCCTGGTTCGGGTTGGCCCGCAGGTCGAGCGAGGCGTCCGCGGTGAGGACCACGGCCTCCAGCAGGGAGTCGATGTGCAGACCCTGCTTGGCGGAGATGTCGACGAACATGGTGTCGCCGCCGTACTCCTCGGCCACCAGGCCGTACTCGGTCAGCTGACCGCGCACCTTGGTCGGGTCGGCACCCTCGACGTCGATCTTGTTGACCGCGACGACGATCGGGACCTCGGCCGCCTTGGCGTGGTTGAGCGCCTCGACCGTCTGCGGCATGACGCCGTCGTTGGCCGCGACGACCAGGATCGCGATGTCGGTCGACCGGGCACCACGGGCACGCATGGCGGTGAACGCCTCGTGACCCGGGGTGTCGATGAAGGTGATCTTGCGCTCTTCGTCGTTGACCTCGGTCGCGACCTGGTAGGCACCGATGTGCTGGGTGATGCCGCCGGCCTCGCCCGCGATGACGTTCGTCTTGCGGATGGCGTCGAGCAGTCGGGTCTTACCGTGGTCGACGTGACCCATGACGGTCACGACCGGCGGACGGACGACCAGGTCCTCCTCGGAGCCCTCGTCCTCGCCGAACTCCAGGTCGAAGGACTCGAGCAGCTCGCGGTCCTCCTCCTCCGGGCTGACGATCTGAACCGTGTAGTTCATCTCGTCGGCGAGGAGCTGGAGCGTCTCGTCGGAGACGGACTGGGTCGCGGTGACCATCTCGCCGAGGTTCATCATGACCGCGACGAGCGACGCCGGGTTGGCGTTGATCTTCTCCGCGAAGTCGGTGAGCGACGCACCGCGCGACAGGCGAATGGTCTCGCCGTTGCCGCGAGGCAGCATCACGCCGCCGACCGACGGGGCCTGCATGGCCTCGTACTCCTGGCGCCTCTGCCGCTTCGACTTGCGACCGCGACGCGCGGGACCGCCGGGACGACCGAAGGCGCCCTGCGTGCCACCACGGCCACCGGGACCGCCGGGACGACCACCGAAGCCGGGACGGCCACCGCCGCCACCGAAGCCGCCGCCACCACCGGGACGACCGGCGAAGCCGCCGCCACCACCGGGACGACCGCCGCCACCGCCACCACCGGGACGACCGGCGAAGCCGCCGCCACCACCGGGACGACCGCCGCCGGGACGACCGGCACCGGCCGGACCGCGACCGCCGGGGCCACCGCCGGGACGGGGACCGGCAGCGGGACGCTGCGGCATCATGCCGGGGTTCGGACGAGGGCCGCCGCCGGGACGGGGACCCGCGCCGCCGCCCTGCGGACGCGGCATCGAGCCCGGGGTCGGGCGGTTGCCGCCCGGAGCCTGGGGACGGGGACCGCCCTGGCCACCGGGAGCCTGCGGACGGGGACCGGCGCCGGGGGCACCGGGGCCGCCATGGCCACCAGGTCGGGGCCCGCCCTGCGGGCGGGGCGCCTGCGGGCGCGCCATGCCGGCGTTGCCGCCGGAGGTGAAGGGGTTGTTGCCCGGACGCGGGCCGCCGGGGCGGCCGCCGGGACGCTGCGCCGGAGCGCCGGGACGCTGGCCACCGGGACGGCCCTGGCCGCCCTGCTGACCGCGGTCCTGACCCGGACCGGACGGACGGGCGCCACCGGGCTTGGGGGCGCCGGGACGGGTGCCACCGGGCTTCGGGCCGGCCGGAGCCGGGGTCGAAGCGGCCGGGGCCGCCGGCGGAGCGGTGAACTCCGGCGCGGCCGGGGCCGGACGCGGCGCGGGCTTCGGGCCCGGCGTGGGACGCGGGCCCGGCGCCGGGGCGGACGGGGCCGCGGGCTGCTGGGCGGCCGGAGGCTTGGGAGCCGCCGGACCCGGACGGGGCGCAGCCGGGCGGGCCGCCTGCGCCGGGGCGGACGGCGCCGACGGCCTGGGGGCAGCCTTCTTCGGGGCCGCAGGACGACCGGCGGACCGGCCGTTGCCGCCACCCTGCTGGAAGGCGTCTGTCAGCTTGCGTACTACGGGCGCTTCGATCGTCGAAGACGCCGAACGGACGAATTCACCGAGTTCCTGGAGCTTGGCCATGACGACCTTGCTCTCGACACCGAACTCCTTGGCGAGTTCGTAGACCCGGACCTTAGCCACTTCGCTCCTCTGAGGTCCGGGTTGCGTCCGGACCGTCGCTAGTTCATGGGCGTACTCATCGCGTACTCATCGAGTGCTCATCGCAATCTCGACCTGCTTTCGACTCGCGAGGTACCAGACCGCGCGGGGTTCCGTGCGGCATGTCTTCCTTACCACGTTGCTCACATGCTGCTTTCAGCAACCGTGTTGCAACCTTGTGCCTGCTCGACGTAGTGGCGCAACGCCTTTACGTCGAGCGGACCCGGGACGCGGAGCGCCCGGGGGAACGCCTTGCGGCGCACCGCCTGGTCGACACAGACCGGTGCGGGGTGCACATAGGCACCCCGGCCGGGCAGCGTACCGCGTGGATCGGGGGCGCATTCACCCTCGACCGCCACGGTCCGCAGCAGCTCGCTCTTGACCGCTCGCTCCCGGCACCCCACGCAGGTGCGCTCAGGGCGTGCTCGGTTACGTGTCCGGCCAGACACTCCTAAGTCTACCTCCCCGGACCGACCTCACCCCTTTGGGGCAAGAATCGAACACATGCCGCACGCAAAGCTGTCGTGATCTCAGCGCCGTGCGGCCTGGATCTATTCCCGTGCCGGGTCGCGTCCCGGACCGCCCTATTCGGACGGCCGCTCGGACGGCTGCTCCGTGTCCGGCCGGATGTCGATCCGCCAGCCGGTCAGCCGGGCGGCGAGCCGGGCGTTCTGGCCTTCCTTGCCGATCGCCAGCGACAGCTGGTAGTCGGGCACGATCACCCGCGCGGAGCGGGCCGCCAGGTCCACGATCTCCACCTTGGAGACGCGGGCCGGGGAGAGCGCGTTCGCCACCATCTCGGCCGGGTCGTCCGACCAGTCGACGATGTCGATCTTCTCGCCGTTCAGCTCGCCCATGACATTGCGCACCCGGCCGCCCATCGGGCCGATGCAGGCGCCCTTGGCGTTCAGGCCCGAGCGGGTGGAGCGCACGGCGATCTTCGTGCGGTGGCCGGCCTCGCGGGCGATCGCGGAGATCTCCACGGACCCGTCGGCGATCTCCGGCACCTCCAGGGCGAAGAGCTTCTTCACCAGGTTGGGGTGCGTGCGGGAGAGCGTCACGGACGGGCCGCGCACGCCCTTGGCCACGCGGACGACGTACGAACGCAGGCGCATGCCGTGCGGGTAGGTCTCGCCCGGCACCTGCTCCTGCACCGGCAGGATGGCCTCGAGCTTGCCGATGTCGACCAGCACGTTCTTCGGGTCGCGGCCCTGCTGGACCACACCGGTGACGATGTCGCCCTCGCGGCCGGCGTACTCACCGAGCGTCGCGTCGTCCTCGGCGTCGCGCAGCCGCTGCAGGATGACCTGCTTGGCGGTGGTGGCGGCGATACGGCCGAAGTCGGACGGGGTGTCGTCGAACTCGCGGGGCGCCTGGCCCTCTTCGAGGTCGTCGGGGTCCTCCTTCGCCCACACGGTCACATGTCCGGTGTCCCGCTTGAGCTCCACGCGCGCGTGCCGGCGGCTTCCCTCGGTGCGGTGGTAGGCGATGAGGAGGGCCGACTCGATCGCTTCGACCAGCAGGTCGAAGGAGATCTCCTTCTCCCGCACCAAGCCCCGCAGGGCGCTCATGTCGATGTCCACGGCTACGCCTCCTCCTCTTCCGTTGTGTTCTCGCTGTGCTTGGTGTGCTTGGTGTTTTTGGGGGGCTTGTCGCCGCTGTCGTCCTTGCGGTTGAACTCGACCTGGACGCGTGCCTTGTCGATGTCGCCGAAGGCGAGTCTGCGGGCGGTGGGCTTGCGGCCCTTGACCCCTGGTACTTCCAGGTCGAGTCCGTCCTCGTCCACGCCGAGGATGCGGGCGACCAACTCGCCGCCCTCGTGCAGCTGGAACCGCACCAGGCGGTCCGTGGCGCGCACGTAGTGGCGGTGCTCGGTGAGGGCGCGCTCCGCGCCCGGGGTGCCGACCTCGAGGGTGTACTCCCCCTCGCCCATCGCGTCGCTCTCGTCGAGCTTCGCCGAGAGCGCGCGGCTCACATCGGCGATCCGGTCCAGGTCCGCGCCGGTGTCGGAGTCGACGACGACGCGCAGCACACGCTTGCGGCCGACCGAGTCCACCGCGATCTCTTCGAGGTCCAGGCCCTGGGAGGCGACGAGCGGCTCCAGCAGCTCTCGCAGCCTCTCGCTGTGGGTGGTGCTCATCCGGGTGACTCCTCGGCCGCGTGTGCTGTTGTGGGATGGGTCGCGTGTCTGGTCAAAGGGTATCCGGTCCCGGAGGGTGTTGCCGTCCACCCGGGGCCGAGCGGTGCCGAGGGGTGGTGCCGATGAGTGGTGGCCGGGCGGGGCCCGGGTACCGTGATCACGGCAGGCCTCACCGCGGCTTTCCGCCGCGTCGCCCGTCGCTTTGCCGTCGCTTCCGTTTGTCGTCGCTTCCGTTGTCGTCGCTTCCGTACGAGCCTGTCGAGGACGTCTGCCGTGTCGTTTCCCGCATCGCCGCGCCTGCCCTCGGGGCCGCGCAGAAGGAGCCTGCTCGCGTCGGCCGCCGGGGCCGCGCTGCTCGTCGGCTGTTCCGGCGGCTCGAACTCCGGCGACTCGGGCGGCAGTCCGTCGGTCGCCGACCGGGCACGCGCGCGTGCGGCCCGGGACAGCGAGGGGCTGGCCGGACGGTACGCGGCGGTGATCGCCGCCCATCCCGGGCTGGCGGAGCGGCTGCGGCCGCTGCACGAGGAAGTCGTACGCCATGCGGAGGCCTTCGGCGCCGTACGGGCGGCCTCGCCGACGGCGTCGCCCTCGGTCTCCGCCTCCGCCTCCGCGCGGGCCGCCGGACCCGGGGACGGTTCCGGGGCCGTACCGGCGACCGAGAAGGACGCCCTGGCCCTGCTCGTCGCCGCCGAGCGGGAGCTGGCCGACCGGCGGGCCGGGGAGCTGCTGACGGTGCCGGGCGAGCTGGCGCGGCTGCTGGCCTCGGTGGCGGCGGCCGGGGCGGCGCACGTGTATCTGCTGACGGAGGGTGACGGGTGAGCGAGGCGGAGGACCGGGAGTTGGACGCCCTCCAGGCGGCACTGGCCGCGGAGCACGCGGCGGTGTACGGCTACGGCGTCGTCGGCGGGCGCATCGGCGAGGAACGGCGCGCCGAGGCGCGGACGGCGTACGACGCGCACCGGGCCCGGCGGGATGCGTTGGCGCGCGAGGTGCGCGACCGGGGCGGCGAGCCCGTCGCCGCGGCGGCCGGCTACGCGCTGCCCTTCGCGGTGCCGGACTCGGTGGCCGCGGTGCGGCTGGCGGCCGAGCTGGAGGACCGGGTGGCCGGGGTCTACTCCGACCTGGTGCGGGCTGCCGGGGGTGACCGGCGGGCCACTGCCGCCGGGGCGCTGCGGGAGGCGGCGGTCCGGGCGGTGCGCTGGCGGGGCGGGAGCGTAGCCTTCCCTGGGCTTGCCGAGCGGGGCGGCGGGGCGGGCGCGCCTGATGCGACGGATACGCCGGGTGCGGCGGATACGCCGGGTGCGGCGGATACGCCGGATACTGCGTCGGGCTCGGCTTCTGGTTCGGCGGCACCTACCGCGTAACACGTACGGCTGCCCGTACGGGAAGGGAACGGCTCGCGCATGGCTTTCGAACCGCCGCGGCGTCTGGTCAGGGCGCTCGGTGAGACGGCACCGGACGGTGACGACTGGTTGGAGAAGCTGCCCGGAGCGGCCGAGCGGGCCGTGGCGCTGCGCGAGTTGACCGTGGAGCGGGTGCAGGTGCCCGGTGGGCGCAGCAGTCTGGTGGTCCTGGTGCGGACGGCCGACGGGACGCCCGCGGTGCTGAAGCTGGCGCCGCGCCGGGCGCGTCCGGAGAGCGAGCGGGCCGCGCTCGCCCACTGGGGCGGGCTGGGCGCCGTGCAGCTGCTCGGCGACGATGCCGCGGAGGTCATGGAGGGTGTGCTGCTGCTGGAGCGGCTGCATCCGGACGTGTCGGTGCGGTCGCTGCCGGAGTCGAAGGCGTTGCTGGAGGCCGCGGGCACGCTGCGGCGGCTGTGGGTCGAGCCGCCCGCCGGGCACCCGTTCGAGACCGTGGCGGAACGGACCGGGCGGCAGGCCGAGGCGATGCGGGCGGGCGCGGTGGCCGAGCCCGAGGTGGCGCCGCTGGTCGACGCGGCGCTCGCGGCTCGTGAGGAGTTGGTGGGTGCGCCGCCCGAACAGCGGCTTCTGCACGGTACGTTCCGGCAGAGCAAGGTGCTCGCCGGGGACCGGATGCCGTGGCTGGCAGTGGGTCCCGATCCGGTGGTCGGCGAGAGCGCCTTCGACCTCGCACGGCTGGTGCGGGACCGGGTGGAGGACCTCATCGCCCAGCCGTCGGGCGCCTCGACGACCCGGCGCCGGGTCAAGAGGCTCGCGGAGTCGCTGGAGGTCGACCAGGAGCGGCTGCGGGGGTGGACGCTGTTCCGTGCGGTGGAGTCGGGCGTGCGGGCGCGGCGGGTGGGCCGGGAGAAGGACGCGGAGCTGCTGCTGGAGTTCGCGAGCTGGCTGTGAGGCGGTGCCTGCGGCGGGCGGTGCGGGTGCGGTGGGGGTGCGCGTTGCGCGGTCGGTTCGGTTGTGGGTCGGGGCCGCGCCGGGGGGTGTCCGTCCTCGGAACGGCGCGGAATCGGTCGGGCACAGAAGTGGCCTCCGTTGACGCGCCAACCGCTGCGGGCGGACACCCCCCGACACGGCCCCTTCTCGCCGTACGCGGCTCTCCGTTCGCGTTGCTACGGGCAGTCGTGCCGCGTAGCTGCGGGCAGTCGTGCCGCTGGGGGGGCATGGGTGGGCGCAGCGGCACCCGGCCAGTGCCGGGTCGCGGCGCCCACCCCCCGGTCGGTCAGCTGGTGAGGCGGGTGATGGCCTCTTCCACCGTTACTTCCTCGCGCTCGCCCGTGCGGCGGTCCTTCAGTTCGACCACGCCTTCGGCGGAGCGGCGGCCGGCGACCAGGATCTGGGGTACGCCGATCAGCTCCGCGTCGGTGAACTTGACGCCCGGGGAGACGCCCGCCCGGTCGTCCACCAGGACGCGGACGCCGGCGGCCGCCAGCTTGTCGGAGACCTCCAGGGCCAGCTCGGTCTGCAGGGCCTTGCCGGCGGCGACGACGTGGACGTCGGCCGGGGCGACCTCCTTGGACCAGACGAGGCCCTTCTCGTCGGCGTGCTGCTCGGCGAGGGCGGCCACCGCGCGGGAGACGCCGATGCCGTAGGAGCCCATGGTGACGCGGGCCGGCTTGCCGTTCTGGCCGAGGACGTCGAGCTTGAGGGCGTCGGCGTACTTGCGGCCCAGCTGGAAGATGTGGCCGATCTCGATCGCGCGGTCCAGCTTGAGGCCGGTGCCGCAGTTCGGGCAGGGGTCGCCCTCGCGGACCACGACGACGTCGACGTACTCGTCCACCTCGAAGTCACGGCCTGCGACGACGTTCTTCGCGTGGGTGTGCTCCTTGTTGGCACCCGTGATCCAGGCCGTGCCCGGCGCCACCCGGGGGTCGGCGATGTACTTCACCTTCTCGCCCAGGCCCTGCGGGCCCACGTAGCCGCGGACCAGGTCGGGGCGGCCGACGAAGTCCTCGGCGGTGACCAGTTCGACGGCCGCGGGGGCGAAGTGGGCCTCGACCTTGTCCAGGTCGACCTCGCGGTCCCCGGGGACTCCCACGGCGACGATCTCGCCGTCCACCTTGACGAGGAGGTTCTTCAGGGTGGCGGACGCCTCTACGCCGAGGGACGCGGCCAGGGTCTCGATGGTGGGGGTGTCGGGCGTGGGGATGTCCTCGGCCGCGGGGGTGTTCGTGGCGTCCGTGGGGCTGAGGGCGTAGGTGATCGCCTCCGTGTTGGCGGCGAAGTCGCAGTTCGGGCAGTCGGCGAAGGTGTCCTCGCCGGCCTCGGCGGGGGCCAGGAACTCCTCCGACTTCGAGCCGCCCATCGCGCCGGCGGTGGCCGCGCAGATGCGGTAGTCGAGGCCCAGGCGCTCGAAGATGCGCTGGTAGGCGGCGCGGTGCAGGGCGTAGGACTCGGCGAGGCCCTCGTCGGCGACGTCGAAGGAGTAGGAGTCCTTCATGAGGAACTCGCGGCCGCGCAGGATGCCGGCCCGGGGGCGGGCCTCGTCGCGGTACTTGTTCTGGATCTGGTAGAGGATGACCGGCAGGTCCTTGTAGGACGATGCCTGGTCCTTGACCAGGAGGGTGAAGATCTCCTCGTGGGTGGGGCCCAGGAGGTAGTCGCCGCCCTTGCGGTCCTGGAGGCGGAAGAGCTCGGGGCCGTACTCGTCCCAACGGCCGGTGGCCTCGTACGGCTCGCGCGGCAGCAGGGCGGGGAGCTGGACCTCCTGGGCGCCGATGGCGTCCATCTCCTCGCGGACGATGCGCTCGATGTTGCCGAGGACCTTCTTGCCGAGCGGCAGCCAGCTCCACAGGCCGGCGGCGGTGCGGCGCACGTAGCCGGCGCGGACCAGCAGCTTGTGGCTGAGGACCTCGGCGTCCGCCGGGTCGTCGCGCAGCGTCTTCGCCATCAACTTCGACATGCGCTGGACCGGTGCGTTGGCCATGGTTCTCGTGTCTCCTGCTGCGTAAGGGTGGTGCTAGGAGGTTAGCCGGGTGGTCCGGTGCGGTGGAAATCGGTTGTGCCCGGCTAGTGCCTGCGCAGGGGCAGCGGGGCGCCCATCACCGCGTACGGCTTGGGGGCGCTGGGGAAGAGGACCCGGCGGGCGAGGTCCCGGTAGCCGAGGGAGCGGTAGAGGCCGCGGGCGGGGCTCTCGGTGTCGATCGCGGAGAGGATCGAGCGGGGTTCCGTGGCGCTGTCGGTGATCGTGGTGATCAGGGCGCGGCCCGCTCCCCGGTTCTGGTGGGCCGGGTGGACGTGGAGCTCGGTGATGACGAAGGAGTCGTCGAGCCAGGCGGCGTTGCCCTGGGCGCGGAGGTAGGGCTCCACGACGGTGGACCACCAGTGGGTGCGGTCGTTGGGCATGCCGTAGACGAAGCCGACGAGTTCGCCGCCGACGGTGGCGCCGAGGGCCCGGGCGCCCGGGTGGGTCATGTGGCGCAGGACGATCTGGCGGCGGACGGCCACCTCGTCGGGGCCGAGTCCGAACGCGGCGGCTTGGACGGCCAGGGCCTCGTCCACATGGGCGGGGAGGTCCAGTGGGCCGATCACGAGGTCCATGTGGGGGAGCCTACAGGGGGGTTCCCGTGGTGTGCCGGGCCGGACGTTTCAGAACAGCACGCTCATGAAGGCGCCGACCTCCTGGAAGCCCACCCTCAGGTACGTCCGTCGGGCCGCCGTGTTGAAGTCGTTCACATAGAGGCTCGTCACGGGGGCGATGTCGGCCAGGGCGTAGCGCAGGACGGCCGCCATTCCGGGTGCCGCGAGGCCCCTGCCCCGGTACTCGGGGGCCACCCAGACGCCCTGGATCTGGCAGGCGCGGTCGGTGGCGGCGCCGATCTCGGCCTTGAAGACGACCTTGCCGTCGGCGTCGAAGCGGGCGAAGGAGCGGCCGGAACCGACGAGTTCGGCGACCCGGGCCTGGTAGAGCAGGCCGCCGTCACCGGCCAGCGGGGAGATGCCGACCTCCTCGGTGAACATCGCCACGCAGGCCGGCATGATCTGCTCCATCTCGTCCTTGCGGACGCGACGGACGTAGGGGTCCGGGGCCATGCCGGTGGGCATGCGGTCGGTGACCATGAGGGGCTGCCTGGTGCGGACCTCGCGGGCCGGGCCCCAGCCCGGTTCGAGGAGCCGCCAGAGCTGGGCGGTGGATTCCGCGGGCCCGACTATCGAGGAGCAGCGGCGGCCGGCCCGGCGGGCGCGGTCGGCGAAGGCGCGGACGGCGCGCGGGGTGGCGCAGATGGGGACGAGATTGGCCCCCGCGTAGCACAGGGACGTCAGCATGCCGTGCTCGTACCAGCCCCACATCTCGCCGCCGAGCCGCCACGGGTCGAGGCCGGCGATCTGCACCCTGGCCGTGACGAAGGCATTGGCGACCGGCTCGCGGTCGAGGACGGCGAGCGCGGCGTCCAGGTCGCTCGGTTCGAGCACGCGGGAGGTGGTCTGCGTCAACACGTGCGGGGGCCTCACCCTGAGTTCTGCTGATCTCCGCACTGTACCTGCGGAAGCTGAGCGGCGTCGCCCCGCGTTGTGGTCTCGAACGCCGGACGGGCTGGGTCCGGGCCCGCGTCAGGGAGCGCCCGGACCCACCCCCCGGGTTCTCAGCCCGCCACCGCCACTGACGGCTCGCCGGAGGCCACGCCGTCCTTCTCCATCTGCTCGGCGATCTTCATGGCCTCCTCGATGAGGGTCTCCACGATCTTGGACTCCGGGACGGTCTTGATGACCTCGCCCTTGACGAAGATCTGGCCCTTGCCGTTGCCGGAGGCGACGCCGAGGTCGGCCTCGCGGGCCTCACCGGGGCCGTTGACGACGCAGCCCATGACGGCCACGCGGAGGGGAACCTCCATGCCCTCCAGGCCGGCGGTGACCTCCTCCGCCAGCTTGTACACGTCGACCTGGGCCCGGCCGCAGGACGGGCAGGAGACGATCTCCAGGCCGCGCTGGCGCAGGTTCAGCGACTCCAGGATCTGGATGCCGACCTTGATCTCCTCGACCGGCGGGGCCGACAGGGAGACGCGGATGGTGTCGCCGATGCCCTGGGAGAGCAGGGCGCCGAAGGCGACGGCCGACTTGATGGTGCCCTGGAAGGCGGGGCCGGCCTCGGTGACGCCGAGGTGGAGGGGGTAGTCGCACTGGGCGGCGAGCTGGCGGTAGGCCTCGACCATGACGACCGGGTCGTTGTGCTTGACCGAGATCTTGATGTCCCGGAAGTCGTGCTCCTCGAAGAGGGACGCCTCCCACAGGGCGGACTCGGCGAGGGCCTCGGGAGTCGCCTTGCCGTACTTCTGGAGCAGGCGCCGGTCCAGCGAGCCGGCGTTCACGCCGATGCGGATCGGGGTGCCGTGGTCCTTCGCCGCCTTGGCGATCTCCTTGACCTTGTCGTCGAACTGCTTGATGTTGCCGGGGTTGACGCGGACCGCGGCACAACCCGCCTCGATCGCGGCGAAGACGTACTTGGGCTGGAAGTGGATGTCGGCGATCACCGGGATCTGCGACTTCTTCGCGATCACCGGGAGGGCGTCGGCGTCGTCCTGGGTGGGGCAGGCCACGCGGACGATCTGGCAGCCGGACGCCGTCAGCTCGGCGATCTGCTGGAGCGTGGCGCCGATGTCGGACGTACGGGTCGTGGTCATGGACTGCACCGACACGGGCGCGTCACCACCGACCGCGACCGACCCGACCTGGATCTGCCGGCTCTTCCGGCGTACGGCGAGCGTGGTCGGAACGGACGGCATGCCGAGAGAAATCGCAGTCATCTGCTGTGCAACCCCAAGTCGTGGATCAAGGTCCGGCCCCGTTCAGCGGCGGGCTCCGGCCTTCGAGATTACGGCACGGACATGAACGCCCGGCACACCGCATACGGGAGATGCACGCTTTGGCGTCCATCTGCCGGGCGAGACGCGTGAAGCCCGGCCCGGGGGGACATGATCCCCGGATCGGGCTTCACGCCGGACGGCCTCGGACGCCGGTGCCGTCAGCTGATCCGGACCGGATTGACGACGTCCGCCACCAGCACGAGCAGCGTGAAGCAGACGAAGATGCCCGCCACCACGTAGGCCACCGGCATCAGCTTCGCCACGTCGAACGGGCCCGGGTCCGGGCGGCGCAGCACCTTGGCCGCGTTGCGGCGCAGCGACTCCCACAGCGCGCCCGCGATGTGGCCGCCGTCGAGCGGCAGCAGCGGGAGCATGTTGAAGAGGAACAGGGAGAGGTTGAAGCCGGCGACCAGCATGATGAACATGGCCAGCTGCTGGGTGGGCGGTATGTCCAGTGTGGCGATCTCGCCGCCGACCCGGGCGGCGCCGACGACGCCCATCGGGGAGTCTGCCTCGCGCGGTCCGTCGCCGAAGGCCGCGTCCCACAGGGCGGGGATCTTGCCGGGCAGGGCGGCGAGGGAGTCGACGGCGTCGCCGATCCGGTCGCCCATCCAGGTCACGGACTGGCCGAAGTCCTGCTTCACCACGCCGGTGGCGGCGCTGAAGCCGAGGAAGCCGGCCGTGACGTACTCGCCCTCGACGATCTGTCCGTGGGAGTCCTTCTTCGCGACCTTGTTGGTGGCGATGGTCGCCTGGAGGGTCACCTCCTGGCCGTCGCGCTCGACGACGACCGGCACCTGCTCGCCGGGGTTGGCGCGGATCATGTTGGACAGCTTGTCCCAGTCGTCGGTCCGCACGCCGTCGAAGGAGACGATCTTGTCGCCCGCCTTGAGGCCGGCCGCCGCGGCCGGGGAGGCCGGGTCGGACTTGGTGCACTCGTCGCGGTTCTCGCTCTGCGAGATGACGCACTGGGAGACCGAGCTGACGGTGGTGGTCTGCTGCGAGATGCCGAAGCCCATCAGGACGGTGAGGAACAGGACCACCGCGAGGATGAGGTTCATGAACGGGCCCGCGAACATCACGATGACCCGTTTCCACGGCTTGCGCGTGTAGAACAGGCGCTTCTCGTCACCCGGCTGCAGTTCCTCGAAGGCCGCCGAGCGGGCGTCCTCGATCATGCCGCGCCAGGGCGAGGTGGAGCGGGCCTCCAGCCGGCCGTCGGCGCCGGGCGGGAACATGCCGATCATGCGGATGTAGCCGCCGAACGGGATGGCCTTGACCCCGTACTCGGTCTCGCCCCTCTTCCGCGAGAAGATCGTCGGCCCGAAACCGACCATGTACTGCGGCACGCGGATGCCGAAGAGCTTGGCCGTGGAGAGGTGGCCCAGCTCGTGCCAGGCGATGGAGAACAGCAGGCCGACCGCGAAGAGGACTATGCCGAGGATGAACATCAGGGTCGTCATGCACGGGCCTCCGCCGTCTGTGCCGCCAGTTCCCGGGCCCGGGTGCGCGCCCAGGCCTCCGCTTCGAGGACGTCCGCGACGGTGAGCGAGGTTCCCGTACGGGGGGTGCCGTGTTCCTCGACCACCCGCGTGACGGTCTCCATGATCCCGAGATACGGCAGCGCGCCTGAGCGGAACGCCTCGACGCACTCCTCGTTGGCGGCATTGAACACCGCCGGGGCCGTGCCCGCGAGTTCCCCGACGTGCCGGGCCAGGTTGACCGAGGGGAAGGCCTCGTTGTCGAGCGGGAAGAACTCCCAGGTCGAGGCCTTGCTCCAGTCGAAGGCGGGTGCGGCGTCGGGGACGCGCTCGGGCCAGCCGAGGCCCACGGCGATGGGCCCGCCCATGTCGGGGGGCGTGGCGTGGGCGAGCGTCGATCCGTCCGTGTACTCAACCATCGAGTGGACATACGACTGCGGGTGCACGACCACCTCAATGCGGTCGAAGGGAATGTCGTAGAGCAGGTGGGCCTCGATCACCTCCAGGCCCTTGTTGACGAGGGTCGCGGAATTGATCGTGATCACCGGGCCCATGGCCCACGTGGGGTGGGCCAGGGCGTCCTCGACGGTGACGTCGGCCAGCTGCTCCTTGGTCCGGCCGCGGAACGGGCCGCCCGAGGCGGTGACGACCAGCTTGCGCACGTCGGCGCGGGTGCCGGCGGCGAGCGCCTGGAAGAGGGCGGCGTGCTCGGAGTCGACCGGGATGATCTGTCCGGGCTTGGCGAGGGCCTTCACCAGCGGACCGCCGACGATGAGCGACTCCTTGTTGGCGAGCGCGAGGGTGCGGCCCGCCTCCAGGGCGGCCAGGGTCGGGGCGAGGCCGATGGAGCCGGTGATGCCGTTGAGGACCGTGTGGCAGTCGGAGGCGGCGACCTGGGTGGCCGCGTCCGGTCCGGCGAGGATCTCGGGGAGCGGCTCGCCCGCGCCGTACTGTGCGGCGAGCGCCTCCCGCAGCGCCGGTACGACGTCCTCACGGGCGACGGCGACAGTCCGCGCCCTCAGCCGGTACGCCTGCTCGGCGAGGAGGGCGACCCGGCCGCCGTTGGCGGACAGGGCGGTGACCCGGAAGCGGTCCGGGTTGCGCAGCACGAGGTCGATGGCCTGGGTCCCGATCGACCCGGTGGACCCGAGGATCACCACGTCCTTGGGGCCGTCGCCCGCCACGGGGTCGTAGACGAGGTGCGGGTCGGCGAGGGGGGCTGGACTGTCGCTCATCCCCCCATTGTGGCCGCAAGCGCCCTGCGGGAGGACAGCGCGTCCCTCGCACGGGTGTCAGGGGGCCCGGAGCCGGGGGCGGACGGGGCCGCGGGTGGGCGGAGCCTTGGGGTGGGCAGAGCCGGGGGGCGGGCGGAGCCGGGGTGGGTGGGGGCGGGGTGTGGGTTGCCGGGAGCGGCTGCCGGGGGCCGTCCGGCGCCGGCGCGCGGGCCGAGGGGCGGGCGCGCCGGGGTCGGTGGGGTCACCTGATGGGGCGGTGGACGTTCTGCCGCTGGGAGGGGCCCGGGGTCGCGTCCGCGATCCAGGGGCCGTCGCCGGACGGGTCGACGACACCCTGTTCCAGCCACTCGTACGCGCCGCCCAGCACACCCTTGACGACCTTGCGGTCGACGTCGTCGGTGTTGCTCCACAGGCGGCCGAAGAGTTCCTCGACGCGGAGGCGGGCCTGGCGGCAGAAGGCGTCGGCGAGCTGGTAGGCCTCGCGGCCGTGGTCGCCCTCGGCGCGCAGGTGCTCGGCGCGGACGCAGGCGGCGCTCATCGCGAACAGCTCCGCGCCGATGTCCACGACCCGGCCGAGGAAGCCCTGCTTGGTCTCCATGCGGCCCTGCCAGCGGGACATGGCGTAGAAGGTGGAGCGGGCGAGCTTGCGGGCACTGCGCTCGACGTAACGCAGGTGGCCGGACAGGTCGGGGTGGCCGGACGGGTGGAAGTCCCCGTACGAACGCGGGAGTTGGCCCGAGCCTGCAACGAGTTTCGGCAGCCACTTGGCGTAGAAGACGCCCGCCTGGGCGCCCGCCTTCGCCTTGTCGGACAGGCTCTTGTCGGGGTCGATCAGGTCACCCGCGACCGAGAGGTGGGCGTCGACGGCCTCGCGCGCGATCAGCAGGTGCATGATCTCGGTGGAGCCCTCGAAGATCCGGTTGATGCGCAGGTCGCGCAGGATCTGCTCGGCCGGCACCGCGCGCTCGCCGCGGGCCGCGAGGGAGGCGGCGGTCTCGAAGCCCCGGCCGCCGCGGATCTGGACCAGCTCGTCGGCCATCAGGCAGGCCATCTCGGAGCCGTAGAGCTTGGCGAGGGCGGCCTCGATGCGGATGTCGTTGCGGTCCTCGTCGGCCATCTGGGAGGAGAGGTCGAGGACGGCCTCCAGCGCGAAGGTGGTCGCCGCGATGAAGGAGATCTTGGAGCCGACGGCCTCGTGCAGCGCGACCGGCTTGCCCCACTGCTCGCGCGCCGCCGACCACTCGCGGGCGATCTTCAGGCACCACTTGCCGGCGCCGACGCACATGGCGGGGAGGGAGAGGCGGCCCGTGTTGAGGGTGGTGAGGGCGATCTTGAGGCCGGCACCCTCGGGGCCGATGCGGTGGGCGGCCGGGACGCGCACCCGGTGGAAACGGGTGACGCCGTTCTCCAGGCCGCGCAGGCCCATGAAGGCGTTGCGGTTCTCGACCGTGATGCCCTCGGAGGCGGCCTCCACGACGAAGGCGGTGATGCCGCCCTTGTGGCCCTCCGACTTCGGCACCCGGGCCATGACGACGAGCAGGTCGGCGACGACTCCGTTGGTCGTCCACAGCTTCACGCCGTCGAGGACGTAGTCGTCCCCGTCGGGGACGGCGGCGGTCGCCAGGCGGGCCGGATCCGAGCCGACGTCCGGCTCGGTCAGCAGGAACGCCGAGATGTCGGTGCGGGCGCAGCGCGGCAGGAAGGTGTCCTTCTGCTCCTGGGTGCCGAACATCTTCAGCGGCTGCGGCACACCGATCGACTGGTGCGCGGAGAGCAGCGCGCCGATCGAGGGATTCGCGGATCCGACCAGGGCGAGGGCCTTGTTGTAGTAGACCTGGGTGAGACCGAGGCCGCCGTACTTGGTGTCGATCTTCATGCCGAAGGCGCCCAGCTCCTTCAGCCCGGTGATCACCTCGTCGGGGATCCGTGCGTCGCGCTCGATCACGGACCCGTCGATCTTCGTCTCGCAGAAGTCGCGCAGCTTGGCGAGGAACTCCTCGCCGCGCTGGACGTCCTCGTCGGCGGGGAGCGGGTGGGGGTGGATGAGGTCGAGGCGGAGGCGGCCGAGGAACAGCTCCTTGGCGAAGCTGGGCTTGCGCCAGTCCTGTTCGCGGGCCGCCTCCGCGACCTGGCGGGCCTCACGTTCGGTGACGGTGGGTCGGGAGGGTGGGGTGGTTGGTGCGGACATGAGGCTCACCTCGCCGCGAATAGGGGTTCGGGGACTCCCGGAAAGATCGACATGTGCGAACTTGCGGGCGTACGTTACCTGTCGGTGCTACCCGATCGTATTTACCCGATTCGTCGCGACCCCACCACCCTTCGTGCGGCCGTTCGGCGGAGCGGGACGGTGGCGGGAGACCTCAAGACTCGTCGACGACTCAAAAGCTGTCGAAGCGCTTCGACAGCCTATGGACACCCACCCCCGCTGGGGCTACTGTCGAACCACCCTCACCCGCCCTTGCCCACCCCGCGCGCTGTCGAAGCGCTTCAAAGAGCTTGGAGAGCTGGATGGTCACCCTCGCCGAGGTCGCCCAGCACGCCGGAGTCTCGGCGAGCACGGTGAGCTATGTCCTCAGCGGCAAGCGGTCCATCTCCACCACCACCCGCCAGCGGGTCGAGGAGAGCATCCGAACGCTCGGATACCACCCGAACGCGGGTGCCCGGGCCCTGGCCAGCAGCAGGTCGAACATCATCGCGCTGATGATCCCGCTGCGCACGGACATGTACGTGCCGGTGATGATGGAGATCGCCATCGCGGTAGCCACCAGCGCCCGCACCCACGGGTACGACGTCCTGCTGCTGACCGGTGAGGAGGGCCCCGACGCGGTGCGCCGCGTCACCGGCAGCGGGCTCGCCGACGCGATGATCCTGATGGACGTCGAGCTCGACGACGAGCGCCTGCCCCTGCTGCGCGATGGGGGTCCCCCCGCTCGAGCGAAGTCGAGAGTGGGGGCCGACCAGCCGTCCGTGCTGATCGGCCTGCCCGCCGACACCGCCGGACTGACCTGCGTCGACCTCGACTTCAGGGCGACCGGCGCGCTGTGCGTGGAGCACCTGGCGGGGCTGGGACACCGGGACATCGCCGTCATCGGCGAGGCCCCGGCGGTCTACGAACGGCACACCGGCTTCGCCGAGCGCACCCTCGACGGGCTGCGCACCCGCGCGCGGGAACTGGGACTGCGGCTGCTGCACCGCCCCTGCGAGGGCGGGTACGACGCGATGGCCGCCACCCTCGCCCGCGTCTTCGACGAACGTCCGGACACCACGGGGTTCGTCGTCCAGAACGAGTCGGCGGTCGAGCCGCTGCTCGCCCTGCTGCGCCAGCAGGGCCGCGCCGTGCCCGAGGACGTGTCGGTGGTCGCGGTCTGCCCCGAGCAGGTCGCCACCCAGGCCTCGGTGCGGCTCACGTCGGTCGCCGTGCCCGCGCAGGAGATGGGCCGGCATGCCGTGGAGCAGTTGGTCGCCAAGCTCGACGGCCGGGGCAGCGACGAGGTCGTGCTGCTCGCGCCGGAGCTGACCGTGCGGGCCAGCTCGGGCCCGGCGCCCGTGCGGCCGTAGCCGGCCCGGGGCCGGCACCGGTCCGGCTCGCACCAGTCCCGCCGTGAGCAGCCGGCTCGGTCACGGGCCCGGCTCGGGAGCGGCGCCCGGCCGGACGTGAACCGCTCCCTCACTCGTCACCGCTCGGCCCGTGCCAGGGCACCGTCATGTCCGCACTGTCCTCCGCACTCCCCGCACTCCTCCGCACTCCTCCAGGAGCCTGCCCCGTGAATCTGCCTGCCGAGACACAGCCCAAGGTCAGCCTCGCCCAGTCCTCCCCCACCGTCGGCACGTTCCGCGAACGGGACGGTGCGCTGGAGTGGAGCGGCCGTCAGGAGACCCTCCGGATCGAGGCGTGGGGGCCGGACGCGGTCCGGGTCCGGGCCCGGCTCGGCGGCCCGGTGCTGGAAGGGCTGCCCGGCGCCCTGCTGCCCGAGGCGCCCGCGACCGAGAGCACCGTCAAGATCGAGGACGGGCAGGGCTCGCTGACCGTCGGCGCGCTGACCGTCGAGGTCGGCCCGGAGGGGCAGGTGCGCTTCGTGCGGACCGCCGACGGCGGTGAACTGCTCGCCGAGGAGCGCGCCCACTTCTGGTGGCCCGGCCCGCGCCTCTACACGGCGGTCGGCAACGGGTACCACCGGCTGGAGCAGCGGTTCGCCGCCTACGACGACGAGAAGCTGTACGGCCTAGGCCAGCACCAGCACGGCCGGCTCGACCAGAAGGGCCTGGTCGTGGACCTGGTCCAGCGCAACGCCGAGGTCGGCATCCCGGTCCTCACCTCCAGCCGCGGGTACACACTGCTGTGGAACAACCCGGCGATCGGCCGCGTGGAGCTGGCGTACAACGGCACCCGCTGGGTCGCCGACTCGGCCCGCCAGATCGACTACTGGATCACGGCCGGCGCCCCGGCCGACACGCAGCGCCGCTACAGCGCGGTGACCGGCCGCACCCCGATGCTGCCGGCCTGGGCGGCGGGCTTCTGGCAGTGCAAGCTGCGCTACCGCACACAGGACGAACTCCTCGCCGTGGCCCGGGAGTACAAGCGGCGCGGGCTGCCGATCGACGCGATCGTCTGCGACTTCTTCCACTGGACGCACCTGGGCGAGTGGAAGTTCGACCCCACCGAGTGGCCGGACCCGGCGGCGATGGTCCGTGAGCTGGACGAGCTGGGCATCAAGCTGGTCGTCAGCGTCTGGCCGTCGGTGTCGCCGCTCTCCGAGAACCACCCGGTCATGGAGCAGCGCGGCTACTTCATCGGCACGCAGTACGGCCCGATGGCGCACGCGGACTGGCCGGACAAGGAGGTGGCCTCGACGGTCCAGGTGGCCTTCTACGACGCCACCAACCCCGAGGCCCGGGAGTTCGTGTGGTCCAGGGTCAAGGAGAACTACCTCGACCCGTACGGCATCACGGCCTTCTGGCTGGACGCCTGCGAGCCAGAGCTGAAGCCCGGCTTCGCGGAGAACCTGCGCTACTGGGCGGGCCCGGGCCTGGAGGTCGGCAACCTCTACCCGGCCGAGAACTCGCGCGCCTTCGACGAGGGCCTGCGCGCCTCCGGCGTCGACGAGGTGATCACCCTCAACCGCTCGGCATGGGCGGGCAGTCAGCGCCACGGGGCCGCCCTGTGGTCCGGCGACATCGGCACCGACTTCGCCACCCTGCGCCGGCAGATCGCGGCCGGACTCAACACCGCCCTGTCCGGCATCCCCTGGTGGAACACGGACATCGGCGGCTTCCACGGCGGTGACCCGGACGACCCGGCGTACCGCGAGGTGATGATCCGCTGGTTCCAGTTCGGCGCGCTGTCCCCGCTGATGCGCCTGCACGGCTTCCGCGACCCGGGCATGCCGCTGGGCCCGGACATGACCGGCGGCCCGAACGAGGTGTGGTCGTACGGCGAGGAGGCGTACCCGGTCCTGGAGCGGTACCTGCGGCTGCGCGAGCGCCTGAAGCCGTACGTCCTGGACGTCATGCGCCAGGCGCACGAGGAGGGGCTGCCGGTGATGCGGCCGCTGTTCCTGGAGTTCCCCGACGACCAGGCGGCCTGGGCGGTGGACGACGCGTACCTCTTCGGCCGGGATCTGCTGGTCGCACCGGTGCTGACGGCGGGCGCCACGGTCCGGACGACGTACCTTCCGGCGGGTGCGCGCTGGACGGACGCGTGGACGGGTGAGACGTACGAGGGGGGCGCGGCCGTGACGGTGGACGCGCCGCTGGACCGCATCCCGCTGTTCCTCAGGGACGGCGCGCGGCTGCCAGTCGTTGCGGACGCCGAGTGAGCGAAGGGGCCGGTCCCGGGACCGGCCCCTCCGTCGTGGTGCGCGGGTGCCAACGGTCAGCCGCCGCTGACCGTCAGGTTGTTGGTGCGGAAGTCCAGGCCGCCGGCGGACGAGGTGATCTCGTAGCCGAACTGCACGTCACCGATGGTTTCGTTGCCCATCCAGCCCTTGGTGTCCTTGATCCACTTCAGGATCGGGAGGATGTTCACCGTGCCTGAGTTCGAGTCCGAGGTGCGCAGGAACGAGAAGACCTCGTTGGCGCCGTTGTTCCCCTTGTAGACGTTCCAGGTGTGGCCGCCGAGGCTGACGGTTCCCTGCGAGGTGCCGAGGGGGCCTACGGCACCGTTGTAGTTGACCCAGAGCATGATCTCGTAGTCGTAGTCCGTGTCCCAGATGTCGTACGACGTGTTGTACGCGCCGGACGACGGGACCGTGACGTTGTAGCTGCTGCTGAGCGAGGAGAGGGAGGTGATCGGCTTGTTGATCACCTTCTTGGAGTTCGGGTAGGATTTGATGCCGCCCGTGTTGGGGTGGTCGGCCCAGACGCCCCAGTTGGTGCCCGAGTTGGCCCAGACGCACTGGCTGCCCGAGCCGGAGCCCCAGATGTTGTTGTACAGCGTGTAGCCGTCCAGGGTGGTGTTGCCCCACTGGTCGCAGGAGTTCCAGACGGCGGCCTGGGCGGGGGCGGCGGCGAGGCCGACGGTGGCGCCGAGCGCGAGGGCAGGGGCGAGGAGGGCGGTCAGGGCTCGCGTGCGAGTGCGGGTGGTGCGCGTGCGTGGTGCCATGGCGTTTCCTTCCATGGGTGGGGGGACGTGCGTTGCTGCTACCGCGCCTTGACGCTGATGACGCGCTCTTCTCCGGCGACGAGGTCGAGAGGTTCGGCGCCGGAGGGAGTTCTGAGTTCGATGCGGCGGGTGCGGTCCGGGCGCACGACGGCCGTCGCGCTGCCGTCGGGCGTCCAGGTGAGGTCCACCGCGGCGCCGAACCGAGTGCGCACGCCCCGGAGTTCGCCCTGGGGGCAGGACGCCGGACGGGCGGGCAGCAGGACCAGCCGGTCGGGGGTGGACTGCACCAGCATCTCGATGAGGACCGCCGGGAGGGCGTGGGCGGCGTCGGCGTTGTAGACGTCGCGGTGGGGGTAGTGCGCGCTCATCAGGGAGGCGTGGAAGTAGTCGCCGTCGAGCACCTGGCCGAGGGCGTGGGCGACCCGTTCGGCGTCCCGGAGGCGGGCGGCGATCAGGGCGTGGTGGAGGTGGCCGTGGGCCGAGTCGTTCTCGGCGCCGCGCAGTGCGAGGGCGCGGTGGGCGGCCTCGGCGAGCTCGGGGGTGTCGTACGGGTTGATCTCGTCGAGCGGCCAGACGCCGTAGAGGTGGCTGAGGTGGCGGTGGTCGTAGGTGTCCTGGAGGCCGGGCCGGGCCCATTCCGCGAGGGCGCCGTCGGCGTTGATGCGGTGCGGTGGAAGGCGGTCGGCGAGGGCGCGCAGGCGGTCGGCGTCCTCGGGGTGGCGGTCGGCGGCGGTCAGCAGGGCGTGCCGGGCGGCGGAGAGGTCCATGGCCGCGTTGATCGTGCCCCAGCTCGCGTTCGCCGGCCGGTTCTCGGGCGAGTAGGAGGGGACGACGACCAGGTGGCCGTCGTCGTCCGTGCGCTTGAGGAAGTCCTCGTAGAAGCGGGCGACTTCGGCGAGGGCGGCGGTGGTCCGGGGGTCGCGGGCGCCGTGGGTCTCGTCGTGGTCGACGAGGGGCTTGAGCAGCCAGTCGGCGCCGGCCGTCCACAGGTGCAGGGGGTACTCGCGGCTGAAGTGGTAGGTGTGCCCGCTCTCGCCGTCGGTGTGCGAGGGCGCGACGACGCCCCGGGTGCCGAAGATCGCGCGGGCGTTGTCCCGCCAGTCGGGCAGTTGCCGGTGGACCAGGGCGGCGTGGGCCTCGGTGACCTCGGGGAGGTCGGCCGCGGCGGCCGAGGCGGTCTGGAGGTTGAGGTTGGCGTTGGTGGTGAAAGCCCCGGACCAGGCGGTGTTCCAGTCGCCGGTCCACAGGCCGGTCAGGCGGGGCGGGAGCAGGCCGCTCGCCGACAGGAGGTGGTAGCGGCCGGCGGCGAAGAGCCGCTCCAGCAGGGCCGCGCTGCGGGGGCGGGCCAGCAGGGCCGAGCCCGGCAGGGCGCGTTCGGCGGGGTCGGCGGCGAGGTCGAGGGTGACGCGGTCGTAGGCGGTGCGGTGGAGGGCGAGGTGGCGGTCGAGGAGGCCGTCGTACGACGTCCCGTCCGGCAGGTCGCGCAGGGCGCGGCCCTCGGTGGTCACGTCCAGCTCGCCGGTGTGCCGGCGCACCCGGGTGAGGAGCAGTACCTCCGTGGCGCCCGCGACCAGCACGCCGGGCGGGACCAGTTTCGTGGTGCCGCCGGTGACGGAGACCAGGGTGACTCCGGTGTACGCCAGGTCGCTGCCGGGGTAGCGGGCGCGCAGGCTGAGCAGGGCGCCCTCGGGGGTGAGGACGGCGCCGTGGCCGACGCCCAGCCCGGCGGGGGCGCCGGGGAGGCGGGGGTCGAGGGACAGGTCGAGGGTGAGGTCCGGGGCGGTGATGTGCTGGACGATCACGTCGTCGGCGCGGGAGGCGAGGACGCGGCTGGTCCAGGCGCCGCAGGTGGCGGTCGTCTCGCCGGTGGCGAAGTCGACGGAGCGGCGGTAGGGGGCGTGGGCGTCGCCGGGCGGTCTGTTCAGGCGCAGCTGGAAGGCCGGGTGGAACGGCTGCACCCATTGCAGCGGGCGGCCGTCGGTGAAGGACTCGGCGGCGGCGGTTGCGCCGGCCAGCAGGCGGTCCTGGAGGGCGGGGAGCCCGGCGGCGAGCCGGGGTGGGCGACGGTGCTCGGGGTCGCCGCCCGGGCGTACGAGGGTGTGGTGGGTGACGACGACGCGGTCGGCGTTCGGATCGCCGAAGACGAGGGCGCCGTGGTGGCCGTTGCCGGTCAGGAAGGCGTCCTCCCAGCGGGCGGCGGGCTCGGGCTCCCAGGTGCCGTGTACCGGCGTACTGGTCATGAGGCCGACTCCGTGAGGACCGCCACGCCGTAGCGGCCGAGGGTGACGCGGTCGGTGACGGTCGCGTCGGTCAGCAGGTCGCGGTGGGTGCCGGGGACGTCGACGGTGACCGGATCGCGGCCGTGGTGGAGGAGGAAGAGCAGGTCGCCGCGGCGTACGGCCTCGACGTCGGCCGGGAGCGCGTCGAGCACCGGGCGGGCGCCGGCGTCGGCGGCGACGCGGGCGAGCAGGTCGCGCAGCGCGTCCGGCTCCGGGAGGGTCGAGAGGTACCAGGCGCGGCCCTTGCGCAGGACGGCCGGGAGTCCGTCGAGCTCGCCGCCCTTGTACGGGACGGTCTCGGTGGCGGTGCCGTCGGGTTCGATCTCCTCCGACCAGAGGGTGCCGCGGAAGCCGTCGCAGGCGGCCGTCTCGTCCGTCTCCAGCGGCCACCACTCGTGCAGGACGCGGATGCCGAACAGCTCGCGCAGCCGGGCGTCCATGCCGCCGGCCCTGACCCGGTCGTCCTCGTCGGCGACGCCGGTGAGGAAGCCGCAGACGAGGGTGCCGCCGCCACGGACGTAGGCGAGGAGGTTGTCGATCGCCGCGTCCGTGAGGGCGTAGAGCTGGGGCACGACGACCGCCCTGTACCCGGTCAGGTCGTGTTCCGGGTGGGCGAAGTCGGTGGTGAGGTGGGCCCTCCACAGGGCGCGGTGCCAGGCGCGCAGGACGTCGGTGTGGTCGAAGCGGGTGGAGAGGCGGCCGTCGTGGGCGCCGGCCCACCAGGAGTGCCAGTCGTGCAGGACAGCGATGTCGGCGGTGACGTGGCTCTCCGCCACGTGCGGGCCGAGCTTCGCGAGGTCGGCGCCGAGCTGCTTGACCTCCTGGAACGTACGGCCCTGCTCCCCCGCGTGGCCGACCATCCCGGAGTGGAACTTCTCCGCGCCCTGCCTCGACTGGCGCCACTGGAAGTAGCAGACGGCGTCGGCGCCGCGCGCCACGGCCTGCAGGGACCACAGACGGTTGAGTCCACGCGGCTTCGGCTGGTTCACCCCGCGCCAGTTGACGGCTCCCGCCGCCTGTTCCATGAGCATCCACGGGCCGCGTGCCTGGGAGCGGGTCATGTCCTGGACCAGGGCGCCCTCCTGGGCGCCGGAGGGGTCGCGCGGGTCGGGGTAGAGGTCGACGGAGACGACGTCCTCCTCCTCGGCCCAGCGCCAGGCGTCCTGGCCGGACCAGAGCGGCATGAAGTTGGTGGTGACCGGGAGGTGCGGGGTGTGGCGGCGGACGATGTCGCGCTCGGCGACGTAGCACTCCAGGAGCATGTCGGAGGTGAAGCGCCGGAAGTCCAGCACCTGGGTGGGGTTCTTCAGGTAGTGGGTGCGGCGGGCCGGCAGGATCTCTGCCCAGTCGCCGTAGCCCTGGCTCCAGAAGGCGGTGCCCCAGGCGGTGTTGAGGGCGTCGAGGGTGGCGTACTTCTCCTGGAGCCAGCGGCGGAAGCGGGTGGCGGCCTCGTCGCCGTGGTCGTACGTGCAGTACTCGTTGTTGATGTGCCACATCGTGAGGGCGGGGTGGCCGGCGTAGCGTGCGGCCAGGGCCTCGGTGATGGTGGCGGCGTGGTGGCGGTAGGTGGTGCTGGAGTGCGAGAAGTGCTGTCGGCCGCCCCACCACTCGGTGTGGCCGTCCTCGTCGCGCGGCAGGGTGTCCGGGTGGAGGTGGCCCAGCCAGGGCGGGGGCGAGGCGGTGGGGGTGGCGAGGACGACGCCGATGCCGTTCGTGTGCATCAGGTCCATCAGACGGTCCAGCCAGCCGAAGTCGTGCACGCCGGGGCGTGGTTCGAGCTTCGCCCAGGAGAAGACGCCGAGGGTGACGGAGTTGACGCCGGCGTCCCGCATCAGGCGGACGTCCTCGTGCCAGGTCTCCTCGGGCCACTGCTCGGGGTTGTAGTCGCCGCCGTAGAGGATGCGGTGGCGGGTCACGTCCGACAGGTTGGCCATCAGCTGGGCTCTCCGTACTGGATGCCGCGTCCGTTGGTGGCGAGGTAGACGCGGCCGTGGACGCGGGGGTCGCCGGTGATCGTCTCGCCGGTCCATCCCCACTGGTGCCGGTCGTCGTTGATCCGCGTCCAGCTCTTCGCCTCGTCGTCGGAGCGGTAGACGGCGGTGATGGTCCCGGTGGAGCCGACCTGGTAGATCGCCGGGTAGTCGGCGCCGTCGGCGGCCCTGCCGAAACCGAGGGTGTGGGAGGCCGAGCAGCTGTCGACCCTGGTGAAGGTGGAGCCGCCGTCGGTGGAGCGGTGGAGGCCGTTCCCCTTGGTGCTCAGCCACAGGTCGCCGGACCGGCCGGGCGCCGCCACCAGCTTGAACTGGCTGTCGCCCAAGGGCAGTCCGGTGGCCCGGGCGGTGAAGGTGCGGCCGCCGTCGGTACTGGCGAGCAGCGTTCCCGTGTCGGTGTCGTACGCGTAGAGGAGCGCCGGGTCCACCGGGTCGGCGACCGGCGTGGCGCCCTTCGGGAAGGAGGGGACCTCGGTCCAGGTCGTGCCGTTGTCCGCCGAGCGGTGGGCCGGGTGCTTGGTGCCGTCCCAGTGCACGAAGGACCACAGCAGGACGCTGCCGTCGGCGTTGGTGGCGATCGGTCCCGGTGCGCTCTTGGCGATCTCGGGCTGGGCCACGAAGGGCGCCCAGGTCCGCCCGCCGTCGTGGGAGTACGCGCCGTTGCCGTGATCGCCCCAGCCCGCCCGGACGACGTACGCCGGTCTGCGCGCGGCCTGCGCGAGTCCCGTCGCCGACCCGGACACGGGGTTCGTCGCCATGCCGTGCGCCGGGGACGAGGTGAGCCGCTCGTGGTACATCACGCCGATGTCCCGAGACCCGCTGAGCAGGTGCGCTTCCCCGGCCGGGGGCGAGATCAGCTGGGTCACGGACGCCTCCTCCAGGCCGCGGATCTGCGGGGCCCAGTGACGGAGGTCGCGGGTGCCGTAGAGGGTGGCGCCGGTGCCGTGGACGAGGTGCTTCGAGTCGAAGGGGTCGAGGGCGACGGCCTGGATCCACCAGCCGAACTTGGGCTGTTCCTCGCCCCACTTCAGGTACGGGGTCTCGGACACGTCGAGGACGGCCGAGTCCTTCAGGGACGTCCAGGAGCGCCCGCCGTCGGTGCTCCGGAAGAGGGTGTCGACCGCCGCCCAGCGGTTGTTGGTGGAGACGACGACGGTGCCCGGGTGGCGGGCGTCGACGGCGACGCCGCCGTAGCCGAAGCTGTCGGTGGAGCCGTCCTCCGCGGTGCCGCCCGGCCGGACCGGCGTGACCTCGGCCCAACGGCCGTTCGCCGTGCGCAGCTTGTGCACGCTGCCGGTGGACTGGCCGTTCGGGCCCGGCGCGTCCGCGTACGTCACGTACAGCTCGCGGGCGTGCCGGTCGTACGCGGCGCGGATCGGGATCCTGGCCGCGGTGCCGGAGGGCCGGCCGGGGACGGGCGCCCAGGTGGTGCCGTCCGCCGTGCGGAACAGGTTCGGGGCGCTGCCGTCGGCGTCGCCCCAGCCGGCGTACACGGTGCGGCCGGCCGCGACGAGGAGGGTGACGCCCTGGCCGGTGGCGTTCGGGGCGGCCGGGAAGCCGGTGACGGGGCTCCAGGTGGTGCCCCGGTCCGTCGACTTCCAGAGGCCGTCGTGCCGGGTGCCCAGCCACAGGGTGTCGCTGTCGCGCGGGTCGACCAGGAGCCGCTCGCCGGTGCCCCGGCCGTCCTCGTTGGCACCGAGCTTCACGGTGAGGTCGGTGCGCCGCCAGGTCCTGCCCCGGTCCTCGGAGCGCAGGATCGCGCCGTTGGTCGACCACGCCTGGGAGTAGGTGCCGCAGGCCAGGTAGAGCCGGTTCGGATGGGTGGGGTCGACGGCCATCGCCTCGACGCCGAGGAGGTTCCAGTCGTCCCAGCCGAGGTGGTCCACGAGCGGGATCCAGCGGGCGGCCCGGTCGTCCCAGCGGTAGGCGCCGCCGATGTCGGTACGGGCGTAGGCGAGCCCGCGGACGCGGGGGTGGAACAGAACGCCGGTGATGAACCCGGTGCCGCCGATGACGACGTTGCGCCAGCGGTAGGCGGGGGCGTCCGCCGGAGCCTCGGCGGCCCGGGCTCGTGCGGGGGCGGCAGGCACGGCGGCCAGGACAGCACCGGCCGCCGCTCCGGCGAGCACGGCGCGTCTGTTGGGGCGCAGCGTGGACATGAGGTACCTCGCTCTGTGAGGGCGGGACATGAGGGACTCCAGGGGCGCCGCGAGGGCGTCAGCCCTTCACCGCCCCGGTGAGCATCCCCTTCTTGAAGTGGCGCTGGACGAACGGCGACAGCACGGCCACCGGCAGCAGGGCCATGACCATGACGGCCATCTGCACGGCCAGGCCGGACAGTTCACCGGTCTTGATCGCCTGGCCGAGACCGACCGGCGCCTCCTGCTTCTGCACGAGCTGGATCATGACGTTCTGCAGGGGCAGCATGTCCTGGTCGTTCAGGTACAGGGAGGCGTTGAACCAGGCGCTCCAGTAGCCGACGGCGTAGAACAGCGTGATCACCGCGACGACCGCGCGGGACAGCGGCAGGACGATCTGCCACAGGATGCGCAGGTCCCCGGCGCCGTCGATGCGGGCGCTGTCGATCAGCTCCTGCGAGATGCCCATGAAGAAGCCGCGCAGGACCAGGATGTTGAAGACACTGATCGCGCTCGGGAGGATGAGCGCGAGGTAGGTGTCCGTCAGGCCCATCGACTGCACCAGCAGGTAGGTCGGGATGAGACCGGCGCTGAAGAACATGGTGGCGAGCAGGGTCATCAGGATCCAGCGGTGGCCCAGTGAGCCGGTGCGGGACAGCCCGTAGGCGCACAGCACCGACACCGCCATCGAGAAGAGGGTGCCGACGAGGGTGATGCCGACGCTGACGAGCGCGGCGCGGGTGACCTGGCCGCCGCTGAGCAGTTCCTGGTAGGCGACGAAGGTGATGTCCGTCGGGATCATCACCAGCCCGCCGGCCTCGTCGATGGCCTTGCGCGAGGAGAGGCTGGTGACGACGACGATCCACAGCGGGAACAGGATGCCCAGGCAGGCCAGGAGCAGGACCAGCCCCTTGCCGGCGAGTCCGGCCCGGCTGGGCTTCTCCTCCCACACCGGGCGGGGCGGGGCCGCCCACCGGCCGGGCCCCCGCGCCGGTGTGCGCTCGGGTGTGCGCGCGGCTTTGTCGATCACGGCGGTCACTTCTTGTACACCCCCTGCTCGCCCATGAGGTGGGCCACCTTGTTCGCTATCAGGACCAGGCCGAGACTGATGACGCCCTTGACGAGTCCCGCGGCGGCCGCGTAGCCGAAGTCCTGGTTGCGTACGCCGTTCCACCACACGAAGGTGTCGAGGACCTCCGCGGCCCCTGGTCCGACGGCGTCGCGTTGCAACAGGATCTGTTCGAAGCCGACCGTCAGGGCGTCGCCGACGCGCAGCACCAGCAACAGGGCGATCACCGGACGCAGCGCGGGCAGCGTGACGTGCCACATGCGCCGCCAGCGGTTCGCGCCGTCCATCGCGGCGGCCTCGTACAGGTCGGGGCTGACCGAGGCGAGCGCGGCGAGGAAGACGATGATCCCCCAGCCGGCGTCCTTCCACACGCTCTGCGCGGTGACCAGGAACTTGAAGGTCTCCGGGTCGGTCATGAGGCTGAGGCCGTCGTACCCGTGGTCGCGCAGCAGCTGGGACAGCAGCCCGGCACCGCCGAACAGCTGCTGGAAGACGGCGATGACCAGCACCCAGGAGAAGAAGTGCGGCAGGTAGAGGATGGCCTGCGAGATCGCCCGCACCCGCGGCCGGACCACGCTGTTGATGAGCAGCGCGAGCAGGATCGGGATCGGGAAGTACAGCACCAGCTGGAGGACGAACAGCACCAGGGTGTTCTGTACGGAGTTCCAGAAGGCCGAGTCCTCGAAGATGCGCTGGAAGTTCTCCAGGCCCACCCACGGGCTGTGCAGGATGGAGACGATCCCGTTGTCGCTGATGTAGGGGTCGTACTCCTGGAAGGCGACGACGTTGCCGAGGATCGGTACGTAGTTGAAGAGCAGCACCAGCAGGACGGCCGGCAGCGTCATCAGTATCAGGACGCGGTCGCGTCGGAACCTCAGCCCGAGGCTCAGCTTCCCTGAGTGCGGCTTTCCCTTGCGGGGTCCGGCGGCGTCGTCGGACGCCGCCGGGGTCTTCTTCGTCGCGTCGGCCTCGGCCCTGGTCCGGGGCACCGTGCTGTGGGACACGGCCGTTCTCCTTGCCTCGGTACCGGTCAGTTCGCCGCCGTGCCGTTCTCGTCGAGCAGCTTCTTGTACCAGTCGCGCAGTTCGTCGCCGCCCTTGCTCTTCCAGTCGGAGACGGCCTGCTGCATGTCGCTGATCTTCTTGCGGCCGCGGACGATGTCGTCCTCCAGCTGCTCGAAGTCGTTGGAGAGGTTGGTGTAGCGGGCGGGCTCGACGATCTGCATGCCGTAGAACGTGGGCTTCTTGGTGAAGGCGCCCATCCGCTGCTGCCACTCGACCTGCCCCTTGGCGACCTCGGGGAAGTCGGGGTGGGCGATGGTCGCCGCGGGGCTCGCCACCATGACGAAGGCGTTCATCACGTCGATGTTGCCCTGGTCGGTCTTGGTGGGCACGCCGTCCTTGACGGTGTAGTGGGTGCCCTCGACGCCGTAGTTGGTGGCCATGTACTCCTTGGTGCCGTACGGCGCGGCGGTGACGTTGGCGACGGCCAGCACGTCGCGGATCACGGACTCGGACGCCTTCTTGTTGACGAAGGCGAAGATGCTGGCCGGGTTCTGCGCCCACAGCGTGGGGTCGCCGCCGTCGTGCCCGAAGAAGTCCATGCCCCAGATCTTGAACTCGGGATTCTGGGTGGCCTGTTCCGCGGTGCGGCTCCACCACTGGGAGATGTCCTGGTTGTAGACGAGGAACTCGCCGGCGGCGAACTTGGGCCCGGGGTCGGTGGCGTTGCTCTTGCCGAGCTTGGCGTCGGGGTGCACGACCCCGGCGGCGAACAGCTTGCGCGTCCACTCCAGCGCCTCGAGGTACTCGTCGGTCTCGGCGCGGTAGATCAGCTTGCCGTCGACCTGGTTCCAGCCGAGCGACTTCTCGTTGCCGGAAAGCACACCGAAGGCGTTGAAGGCGGTCCACTTCATGTCCAGGCAGGCCCAGCGCTTGGCCTTCGCGTTGGTGGCGTCCTTGGCCAGCGCCATGAACTCGTCGCAGGACCGGGGGACTTCGTAGCCCTCCTTCTCGAAGACGTCCTGCCGGTACAGCGGCACGATGCCGGACACGTACGAGGACGGCATCGGGAGGCCGAGCAGCTTGCCGCCGAAGATGGACCGCTGCCAGGCGTCGGTGGGGATCGCGGCGAGGTTCGGGTACTCCTTGACCGCGTCGCCGGAGAGGTACGGGCCGAGGTCGGCGAACTTGCCGATGATGGCGCTGGGTATCTTGCCGGTCATGTTCCAGCCGGGCACGACCACCACGTCGGGCACCTCGCTGGAGGCGAGGACCGCGCCGAGCTTCTGGTCGTAGGTGTTGCCGTCCTGGTTCTGCCAGACCACGTCGACGCCGATGAGGTCGTTCATCGCCTTGTAGTAGGCGTTGTCCGCCTTGGGCGGGGACCCCCAGAACGGCGACATGACGGTGACCCGGCCGCCCTTGCCGAGCTTCTTCGGCACCGAGGTCTTCAGGTCCGCGAGGTCGAGCTTGCTGGTGAAACCGACCGCGGAGCCGTTCTTGCTCGGAATGTCGGGGGTGACCACGTTGCTGGCCACGTACGCCGGCAGCAGCTTCTTGGCGTCCTTGCCGGACGTGGTGCCGTCGCGCGAGCCGCCGTCGGACCCCCCGCCGCAGGCGGAGAGCAGCGGCATCCCTCCGGCCACCGCTGCGGTGGCGACCGCCGTGGAGGCGAGGAACTTTCTCCGGCTCGGGGCGGAGGCGGCGTTCGGCGTCATTGCGTCAACCCTTCGTGGCGCACCAGGACACCCGGCGGTGGCCGTCGGCTGCGGTGTCTCGAGTGGAACTGGCTGAGCTGAAGCGGTCCTCGGAGGAATGCCCGGCTTCCGTCGCACCTGGAGGTGCACTTCCGGGTGGGAGCCTCGTAGTCGAAGCGCTTCGATGTTGCTGCGAGGTTAAGTGAACGCCTGGGGGTGCACAAGAGTCGATTCCAGAATTCCTCCGAGGTATCCCGGGAGAAGCTCGCCCGAACCCGCTCATGTGACGCCTGGGTTGGGATGAGAAGTCGGAGGTGATGCGCCCAAGTGCCTTGACACCCACCCCTGTATGGAATGAGCATCGAAGCGCTTCGAAAGCGCCTCGCCGCTCCATCGCAAGGGGAACTCCACGTGACCGCACCCACGCCGCCCACGCCGCCTTTCCGCGATCCGCACCTGCCGTTCGCGAAGCGCGTCGACGACCTGATGTCGCGGCTCACGCTCGACGAGAAGACGGCGTTCCTGCACCAGTTCGCCCCGGCCGTCGAGCGGCTCGGCATCGCCGCCTTCCGCACCGGCCAGGAGGCCCTGCACGGCGTGGCCTGGATGGGCCCGGCGACCGTGTTCCCGCAGGCCGTGGGGATCGGCGCCACCTGGAACGAGGACCTCGTACGCCGGATCGGCGAGGCCGTGTCCAAGGAGGCCCGGGCGATGCGCGCCCGCGACGAGCGCGTCGGCCTCAACGTCTGGTCCCCGACCGTGAACCTGCTGCGCCACCCCCTGTGGGGCCGGGGCGAGGAGGGCTACTCCGAGGACCCGAAGCTCACCTCGGCCATCGCCACCGCCTACACCCGCGGCCTGCGCGGCGAGCATCCGACGTACTGGCGCACCGCGCCCGTCCTCAAGCACTGGCTGGCGCACAACAACGAGACCGACCGGGACACGGCCTCGTCGTCCGTCCGCCCGCGGGTCCTGCACGAGTACGACCTGCGCGCCTTCCGCGAGACGGTCGAGGCGGGTGCGGTGGCCGGGGTGATGCCGGCGTACAACCTGGTCAACGGCCGTCCGAACCACGTCTCCCCGTATCTGCGGGAGCAGCTGCGCACCTGGACCGAGGACGACCTCCTGGTCTGCTCGGACGCGGGCGCACCCTCCAACCTGGTCGACTCCGAGCACTACTTCGACACCCACGAGGAGGCGACGGCCGCCGCGCTGCGGGCCGGGGTGGACAGCTTCACCGACCACGGCACGGACTCCTCGAAGATCGTCGCGCGGGTGCGGGGCGCGCTGGAGCAGGGCCTGCTGACCGAGGCCGACATCGACGAGGCCGTGCGCCGGCAGCTGTCGGTCCGCTTCCGGCTCGGCGAGTTCGACCCGGAGCACGACCCGTACGCGGACACGACGGACTTCGACACCCCGGCCCACCGCGAGCTCGCGCGGGAGGCGGCCGAGCAGGCGGTCGTCCTGCTCAAGAACGACGGCGTGCTGCCGCTGGCCCCCGACACCCGCGTCGCGGTCGTCGGCCTGCTCGCCGACGAGTGCAAGCTCGACTGGTACAGCGGCACGCTGATCCACCGCTCCACTCCGCTGGAGGGCCTGTACGAGCGGTTCGGCGCCGAGCGGGTGAGCTTCGCGGAGGGCGTGGACCGCATCCGGCTGCGGACCGCGGCCGGTACGTTCCTGCACGTGCCCCCGTCGGACGACTCCCCCTCCGCCGACGAGGCGCGCGGCGCCGAGGGCGCCCTCGACCCGGCCCTGCTCGCCGGCCGCACCGACCTGCCGCCGCTGACCACCGACGCCACCGGCACCGAACTCGCCCTCGTCGACTGGGGCGAGGGCGTCCTCACGCTGCGCGCGCCCGACGGGCGGTATCTGTCGGTCGCCGAGGACGGCTTCGTCCGGGCCTCCGCCGACCAGCCCGGCGGCTGGGTGGTGCAGGAGACGTTCCGTCTGGAACCGCACGGCAGCGGGCACCTCCTCCGGCACACGGGGACGGGTCGTCCTGTCTGTGTCGCCGCCGACGGCGTGAAGGTTGCCGCCCCGGGCCCCTCGTCCGGCGACGAGACGCCCGAGGTCTTCGAGCTGGTCGTCGCCGAGCGCGGCGAGGACGCGGTGACGCGGGTCGCGGCGGAGGCGGACGTGGTCGTGGTGGTGGCGGGCAACGACCCGCACATCAACGGCCGGGAGACCGAGGACCGTACGACGCTGCGGCTCCCCGCCCACCAGGGACGGCTGCTGCGCGCGGCCCGCGCCGCCAACCCGAACACGGTGCTGACGCTGGTCTCCGCGTATCCGTACGCGGTGGACGCCCGGCCGCTCCCGGCGGTGCTGTGGACCGCGCACGGCGGCCAGGCGGCCGGCACCGCGCTGGCCCGGGTCCTCGCCGGCGACGTCTCCCCCGCCGGGCGGCTCCCGCAGACCTGGTACGCCGACGACGCCGACCTGCCCGATCTGCTCGACTACGACGTGATCGGCGGTCGCCAGACCTACCTGTACTTCGAGGGGACGCCGCTGTTCCCGTTCGGCCACGGCCTGTCGTACGCGTCGTTCCGGTACGCGGACCTGGCCGTGCGGGAGGGGGACGGGAAGGTCGCCGTGTCCTTCACCGTCACCAACACGGGGGACGTCGCCGCGGACGAGGTCGCCCAGCTGTACGTCCGTGCCGAGGACCCGTCGGTCCCCCGCCCGCGCCGCGAGCTGATGGCCCACCGCCGGCTCACCCTCGCCCCGGACGCCACGGCGGAGGTGGACTTCGAAGTCCCGCTGTCCGCGCTGGCGTTCTGGGACGTGGCACACGACCGCCTGCGGCTGGAGCCGGGCGCGTACGCCCTGCTGGTGGGGGCCTCCAGCGAGGACGTACGCCTGTCGACGACCGTGCTCCTCGACGGCGAGCCCGCCGCGCCGCGCACGGTCCTCGAACGCGGCCTGGAGGCGGTCGACTTCGACGAGCAGAGCGGCACGGAGATCGTCGACCGGACGAAGGTCGCGGGCGACGCGGTGACGCCGGCGGAGGGCAGGACGGGCGAACTGCTCTACCGCGCCTGCGACTTCGGATCCGGAGCCAGGGGGGTCACGGTGGCGGTGGCAGGCGGCGAGGGCACCGTGGAGATCGCCCTCGACGGCGGTCCGTCGGTGGCGGTGCTGTCACTCGAGACGGCCACGCCGGGACCGTACGACTACGTGGAACTCGGCGCCGCCCTGGCCGCCGAGGGCCTCCACGATCTCCGCATCAGGCTGCGCGGCTCTCTGCGGCTCGCGCACGTCGGCTTCTCCGGTTGAGGGTCCGGAGAACGCCGGCATGAGGAGGGGACCCGGCACCGGTACCTACGGGTGCCGGGCCCCCGACTTCCGAACCGTCGTCGTCATCGGCACGGATCGCGTGGGGCCTGTCCCACGCGGAGACAGCGGGCCGTCCCACCATCACCGATCACACGGTGAAGACCAACCCCGGTACATGCCGACGGCCCGAGCCCCCGCACAGTGGGCTCGGGCCGTCGGCCTTCTCGGGGTGGGTCAGAGGGCGAGGCCCGTCAGGACCAGCACCCGCTCGTAGGTGTAGTCGTCCATCGCGAACCTCACGCCCTCGCGGCCCACGCCGGACTGCTTGGCGCCGCCGTACGGCATCTGGTCGGCGCGGTAGGAGGGGACGTCGCCGATGACGACGCCGCCCACCTCGAGGGCGCGGTGGGCGCGGAAGGCGACCTGGAGGTCGTGGGTGAACACGCCCGCCTGGAGGCCGTACTTGGAGTCGTTGACGGCCGCGAACGCCTCGGCCTCGCCGTTCACCTTCTGCACGCTCAGGACGGGGCCGAAGACCTCCTCGCAGGCGAGGGTGGTGTCGGCCGGGAGGTCGGTGAGCACGGTCGGCGCGTACGTGGCGCCGTCGCGCTGACCGCCGGTCTGCAGGGTGGCGCCGGCGTCGACGGCCTCGCGTACCCACGCCTCGACGCGCTTGGCGGCGTCCTCGCTGACCAGCGGGCCGACGTCGGTCTTGTCGTCGTTCGGGTCGCCGGTGACCTGGGCCTCGACGGCGGCGACGACGCGGGGCAGGAGACGGTCGTACACCGCGGCGTCGGCGATCACGCGCTGCACGGAGATGCAGGACTGGCCGCCCTGGTAGTTGGAGAAGGTCGCGATGCGGGTCGCGGCCCAGTCCAGGTCCTCGTCGCTCGCCCAGTCGCCGAGGACGACGGCCGCGCCGTTGCCGCCCAGCTCCAGGGTGCAGTGCTTGCGCGGCACCGAGTCCATGATCGCGTAGCCGACCGTCTCGGAACCGGTGAAGGAGATGACCGGCAGCCGCTCGTCCTGGACGAGGGCGGGCATCTTGTCGTTGGGCACCGGGAGGATGCTCCAGGAGCCGGCGGGCAGCTCGGTCTCGGCGAGCAGTTCGCCGAGGATCAGGCCGGAGAGGGGGGTGGCGGGCGCCGGCTTCAGGATGATCGGGGCACCGGCGGCGATCGCGGGGGCGATCTTGTGGGCGCACAGGTTCAGCGGGAAGTTGAACGGCGCGATGCCGAGGACGACACCCTTGGGGAAGCGGCGGGTGAGGGCGAGCCGGCCCTGGCCGCCGGCGTCGGTGTCCAGGCGCTGGGCCTCGCCGCCGTTGAAGCGGCGGGCCTCCTCGGCCGCGAAGCGGAAGACGGACACCGCGCGGCCGACCTCGCCGCGGGCCCACTTGATCGGCTTGCCGTTCTCCGCGGAGATCAGGCGGGCGATCTCCTCGGTCCGCTCGGCCAGCCGGCGGCTGACGTGGTCCAGAGCGGCGGCGCGGGTGTGGGCGGGGGTGGCGGCGAACTCGTCCCGTACGGCGTACGCGGCGGCCACGGCCTCCTCGACCTGGGCGTCGGTCGGCACGCTCACCGTGCCGACCTTGCTGCCGTCCCAGGGGGACGTGACGTCGAAGCCGGCCTCGCCGGTGGCCTGGCGGCCGGCGAGCCAGAAGGCGTGGGTGGAAGTCATTGTGGAGTCCCGGCCCTTCCGCGTTGGGGGGTGTGTGCGTGTGCGGGGTTGCGGGTCCACGGTAGGGCGGGGCGGGGCGGGTGACGTTTGTCCGAGTCGTAGTGGTGAGGGTGAGGGATTCGACGCGGTGGCCATGTACGGGTGCGCCGGCGGCGAGCCGGTGGGTTTTCGCCCCCGCCGCCCCTTCCCGTCCCGTCCCTGGGGGCTGCGCCCCCAGACCCCCCTTCGGCCTTCGGCCTTGTCCTCGAACGCCGGACGGGCTGGATTGCCGGACCGGCGTCGGAAAGCGGAGCCGGCTATTCGGCCGACGTCGCCTTCAACGCCAGCCACAGCTCCATCCGTACGTCCGGGTCGTCCAGGGAGCGGCCGAGGATCTCCTCGACCCGGCGCATGCGGTAGCGCAGGGTGTGGCGGTGGACGCCGAGGTCGGCCGCTGCCGCGTCCCACTGGCCGTGGCGGGAGAGCCAGGCGCGCAGGGAGGCCACCAGGTCGCCCCGGCCGGTGGCGTCGTGGTCGCGCAGCGCCCGCAGCAGGCCGTCGGCGAAGGCGCGTACCGCGTCGTCGGCGAGGAGGGGGAGGACCGACCCGGCCGCCAGCTGTTCGTGCTCCACGCAGACGCGTCCGCGGCGGCGCGCCACCGAAAGGGCCTGTTCGGCCTGTTTGTAGGCGGCGGACGCGGCGATGGGTCCGGACGGGGCGGACAGGCCGACGACCAGTCCCTCCTCTTCGCCGCCCGCTATCGGCTCCGGTGCCGGGCGGCCGGCCTCCAGCGCGGCCGCGTACTCGACGCAGGCGGCCACGGCCGCGCCCTGGTCGGTGGCCAGCACCACCAGCCGCTCACCCTCGGGGACGACGAGCACCGCCTCGCCGGAGCGAGCCGCGGCCGACTCCACGACCTCGGCGAGCGCGCCGAGCGGGTCGCCGCCGGCGTCGGCGGCGGCCAGGGCGGCGGCGGACGGCTTGGTCGTGGCGGCGGGTACGCGCGCGTGGGCGCCGGCGTGCGCCCGCGCGGCGGACGCCGACGCGGACTCGGCGACGATCATCCGGAAGGGCGCGTCCAGCAGGCCCCCGTACAGGTCCCCGGCGACCGCGCGCGCGTGGTCCGGCTCGCCGGCCAGCAGCATGCGCAGCACGGCCGCGTCGATGCGCTGGCCCGCCGCGTGCAGGGAGCGCGAGCGTTCCGTGGTGAGGGTCAGGAGGGCGATGGCGGAGTGGACGGCGTAGCGCTCGGCGGTGCCGAGGGCCGCGGCCGTGCCGACGGCGAGGGCGGAGCGGGGCCGGCGGGAGGTGCCGAGGGAGTGGAGCTCGACGCGGTCGGCGTTCTCTGGGTGGTCCGGGCTCTCGGCGCCGCCGACGACGGAGGAGGCCGGGGCGGGGCGCTCGCGCAGGCGCTGCACGTCGGCCGTGAGGCGCGCGGCCCTGCGGCCGGCCCACTCGGGTGCCGCGGCGACGACGGCGCCCGAGGCGTCGTACAGCGCCGCCCAGCCGTCGACCTGCGTGGCGAGTGCGGCCAGCAGCCCTTCGGGGCCGTCGGTGAGCGCCTTCCTGGTCAGCTCGCGCTGGGCCGCGAACCCGGCCGTGACCGCCCGGTACTGGTCGGCGGCGATCGCGGCGGAGACGGCCTTGCTGATGGCGAGGAACGGGGTGCGGCGCGGCACCTCCAGCAGCGGCAGGTCCTGCTGCCGGGCCGCCTCGACCAGCGCCTCGGGGATGGCGTCGTAGTTGACCCCCACGGCGAATCCCAGCCCGACCACCCCGGCGCCCGCCAGCCGCTTCACGTACCGGTGCATCGCCTCGGGGTCCTCGGCGTCCAGCTTGAGCGCGGTGATCAGGAGCAGTTCCCCGCCCTCCATGTAGGGCACGGGGTCGGCGAGCTCGCTGACGTGTGCCCAGCGCACCGGCACGTCGAGGCGGTCCTCGCCCGCGCGCACGGTCAGCTTCAGCGCGGAGTGGTGGACGAGCGAGGCGAGCGTGGGGGGCATGGGGGCCTGGGCCTTCGGGTCTGCGTCGGGGGCGGAAACGGGCGTACGGTGAGACGTCTGTGATCTTTTGGCCGCCACGTATGAACGACCTGTGTCGATTCTGCCTCACCGTACGGTCCCGGGCTGCCTCGACCGGCATCTCACCCCCGCAGGTCCACCAGCAGCGGCGGCGCGTGCTCGCCCTCGACGGTCGTCAGCGACAGCACCGCGTGCCCCGGTGGCACCGCGTGCGCCAGTTCTGACGCCGACCACCGCTCCCGCTCGACCTGCCGCACGGTGACCGCGTCCGTGGTCACCGCCTTGCCCGTCAGCCGCTTGCGCAGCGCGTGGAGGAACCGCGTCATCGGCTGGTCGGCGAAGACCGTGTGCTTGGCGACCTCCGTCGTCTCCACCCACTCGGTGCCCCAGGTCTGCGCGAACCGGTTGCCGTCCCAGGTGGTGACACCGGAGAACGCCATACGGCAGCCCACAGCGCCGTAGAGCGGACCGTGCAGCGCCTCGGGGACGTCACCGATGGTGCGCAGGGCGAGCAGCACGCCCGCGTTCTGGGACCGCAGCCGCTGGATGCGGCGCACCGACTCCGCAGTGACCGTGCCCGTGGCGTCGTCCAGAACCAGACAAGCGAAGTGGGCACGCTGGGTCTCCCGTACGACGGCGTGGAACTGTGCGAGGACCAGCCGGGCGATCAGCCGGCCGGCCTCCTCGTGCCCGCGCTCGGGCAGGTCGATCCGCACCCGCAGGGGGTGGTGGGCGACCGCACGCAGGGAAAACGGCCGGCCGGGACCACCCCCGCCGAAGAAGTCCGCGAACACCGGCCGGTTCAACAGCGCCAACCGGTCGGCCAGAGCCCGGCCCGCGTCGCCCGGCGTACCGGCCTGCCGGACCCGTGCGTCGAGTTCGCGGCGCATGACGTCGTTCCCGCTCGCGACGAGCGCCTCCCGCAGCGGGGTCAGCGTTCCCTCTTCGCCCTCCAGCAGCTCGCGCAGCTCCGGCAGGGTGGGGAAGCGCCCGCGCACCGCCCGGAAGGGACCGAGCAGCTGTGCCAGCGCGGTGGCGGCGCCCTGTGAACTGACCGTGTCGAGGTCGCCCATCAGCGCTTCGGCGAGGATCGCGGCCGCCTCGTCCGGATCGTCGGACTCGGCGTACGGGTCGAGGTCGTGCACCGAGGAGGGGTCACCGATCCGCACGATCACGTCGAAGGCATCGTCTGCGCCGAGCGGGCTCCCGGCGGCGGACACGGCGACGACGGCACAGCGTCCGGTGAGCGCCTGCAGCGCGAGAGTCTCGGTCACCGGCTCGACGAGGGAGCGGGTCTTGCCGGACCCGGAGGGGCCGACGGCAAGCAGCGAGGTGCCGAGCACGTCCGGGCCGAGGGCCGCCCCCGCGTCGTGGTACGGCTGGGGAGCACGCTCGGCCGCCACCCAGCGGCCGATGCGCACCTGACCGGCGAGCAGGTCGTGACGGGCGGTCCGGCGCGTCAGGTCCCGGGCGCCGGAGGGGTGCGTCCAGGCAGCGCCTCCCTGGCGCAGGACGGTGTCGCGGAAGGTGTTCAGCGTGGCGCTGCGCCGGGCGACAGTGAAGGCGTGCTCGACGCGGGTGCAGTCGACGTCGTTCACACGCCCCCCGGTGACCTCGGCGGTGAGCAGGTCCGCGGCCTCGCCCTGGCCGGCATCGCGGAGTACGGGCCACTGGGAGCGGGGGCGGACGGGCACGGTCCCACTGGCGGGGGTGCCCGCCGGGCGGGGGGCGAGCAGCTCCTTCGCGTACGGCAGCCAGGCACCAAGGCGGGCGAACGGCCACACCACGAGCAGCGTGACGACCGTGTACAGCATGTTCGTGAACAAGGGGGAGGCCATCAGCTCATAGCTGTCCGTGATCAGCACGGTCAGAGAGAGCAGCGGATCGACGACCGGTACCGGGGACCATCCGGCGCCCGGGAAGGCGTCGGGGAAGACGAAAGCGAGAGCGACGAGAGTGAGGCCGGCGGAGACCAGGACCTGAGCCGGCCGGGACATGCTGTTCATGTAGTGGCGGACGATGGCCCGCCAGCTGCCGAGCACGCCGACCGCGAGGACGAGCGCGGCGAAGAAGACGCCGTCGGCGAGCATCAACGCGTGCTCCGCGGGTCGCCCCACGGTCCAGCCCTCGACGGGCTTGGGTGCCAGCGAGAGCTGATACCACCAGTCGTCCGGGGTGAACATCCGCAGGATGGTGCTCTTGTACGGGAAGTAGCCGCTGCTCCAGAGAGACCACACCCCGAGCGCCAGGGCGAGTGGGATCAGCATGCCGGCGACGGTCACCGGAGCAAGGCGTTCCGGGATCTCCTTCGGACGGTGGCCGTACCGCCAGATCCCGGGCCGGGCGGCCGGCCTCGCCTCATCGAGCCAGGCGGCGACGGTGGACGGGGACCGGGGAGCCTGCTCGGGTGCGGGTGGTGTCCCCGGCGCCCGGCTCGGTCGTGGGGGCGCCGTCGGTACGTCCGGTGGGCCCGCCGGGCGTGGTACGGGATTCGCATGCGTGCCCCGCGCGTCCTGGGTACCGTCGCTGTTCATCGCCCTTGCCCCCTGAGCTGCCGCTCCATCCGCCATCAGCGAATCAATCTAACGCCCTGACAGAAGGAGTCCACCGCTTACATGGCCGAGGCCAGCCGAGGTGGGCTTCACCCAGCCACGCTTGCGGGGCGCCGCTGCGCCCACCCTCCCAACACTCTCGGCTTCACACTCTCGGCTTCGCTCGAGCAGGGGGACCCCCATCGCCCCAGCGGCCGGTCTACCCGCAACTGGGTTATGTCCACCACGGACAAGCCGGGCGTTCGGACAACGCCCACATGGAGCATGCCCACCCCCCGCTCTCCGCCCTAGCCTGCGAGAAAAGAAACGCACGTGTCCGAAACACCCCCAGGAGCCCCCCATGACCGCACTTGAGCAGGAGCGCCGCGTCGTCACCGCCATCCCCGGCCCGAAGTCGCTGGAGCTGCAGGCCCGCCGCGCCGCCGTGGTCGCGCAGGGTGTGGGGTCCGTGCTGCCGGTCTTCACCGCGCGCGCGGGCGGCGGCATCATCGAGGACGTCGACGGCAACCGGCTGATCGACTTCGGCTCCGGCATCGCCGTGACCTCCGTCGGCGCCTCCGCCGAGGCCGTCGTACGCAAGGCCTCCGCGCAGCTCGCCGACTTCACCCACACCTGCTTCATGGTGACGCCGTACGAGGGCTACGTGGCCGTCGCCGAGGCACTGGCCGAGCTGACGCCGGGCGACCACGCCAAGAAGTCGGCCCTGTTCAACAGCGGTGCCGAGGCCGTCGAGAACGCCGTCAAGATCGCGCGTGCGTACACCAAGCGGCAGGCCGTGGTCGTGTTCGACCACGGCTACCACGGCCGCACCAACCTCACCATGGCGCTGACCGCGAAGAACATGCCGTACAAGCACGGCTTCGGTCCGTTCGCGCCCGAGGTGTACCGCGTGCCGGTCGCCTACGGCTACCGCTGGCCGACCGGTGCCGAGAACGCCGGCCCGGAGGCCGCCGCCCAGGCGATCGACCAGATCACCAAGCAGGTCGGCGCCGACAACGTGGCCGCGATCATCATCGAGCCGGTGCTCGGCGAGGGCGGCTTCATCGAGCCGGCCAAGGGCTTCCTGCCGGCGATCGTGAAGTTCGCCAACGACAACGGCATCGTCTTCGTCGCCGACGAGATCCAGTCCGGCTTCTGCCGCACCGGTCAGTGGTTCGCCTGCGAGGACGAGGGCATCGTCCCGGACCTGATCACGACGGCCAAGGGCATCGCGGGCGGTCTGCCGCTCGCCGCCGTCACCGGCCGCGCCGAGATCATGGACGCCGCGCACTCCGGCGGCCTCGGCGGCACCTACGGCGGCAACCCGGTGGCCTGCGCGGGCGCGCTCGGTGCCATCGAGACGATGAAGGAGCTCGACCTCAACGCCAAGGCGAAGAACATCGAGGCGATCATGAAGTCGCGCCTCACCGCCATGGCCGAGAAGTTCGACGTCATCGGCGACGTCCGGGGCCGCGGCGCGATGATCGCCATCGAGCTGGTCAAGGACCGCGCCACCAAGGAGCCGAACCCGGAGGCGACCGCCGCGCTGGCCAAGGCCTGCCACCAGGAGGGCCTGCTGGTCCTGACCTGTGGCACCTACGGCAACGTGCTGCGCTTCCTGCCCCCGCTGGTGATCGGCGAGGACCTGCTGAACGAGGGCCTCGACATCATCGAGCAGGCGTTCGCCCGCATCTGAGCGAGCCCTCTTGGGCCGGTGCCGGGCGGGCGCCAGGCGGGCGCCGCGCGAGCACGTGCGCGAGCACCCGAACGCGCATCTGAGCTGCGGTTCGCACGCCTGGCGCAGCGAACCGCAGAGCGTGTGAAGAACGTGTGCGGGGTGGATGGCAGGACGCCGATGTGCCTGTCCTCGGCCCACCCCCTGCCGTAGGTTCTACGCAGATGAGAGATACACCCGCTCACAGGGGACTGTGGGCGGATCTCAGGCCGAGGCCTCCCCAGCTTCGACCTGGTCGTGCCTCGCGCACACAGCCGGAACCCCTGGGTCCCGGAATCTCCTCACCGATCGGACGGTCGCCCGCCCCAAACCCCCCGGGGCGCGCGGCGTTCCGGTCAGGACGCCGCCTCGGCACCCGGGACGGCGCTTCACCGAAGGGCCGGCACACTCCCCCCCCTTGTGCCGGCCCTTCGGTGCGTTCGCGACAAGTGCTCCCTCAGGCCTCGCCCGTGACGCGGGCCAGCAGGGCACGGGCCTCACGGAAGCGCGGATGGTCCGGGTGCAGGCGCCGCTCGTAGTCGCCCAGCGCACGCCGCACGGTCGTCTCCGCCTCGGCCCGGCGTCCCAGACCGTACAGGGCCTCGGCGGTGACCAGGTCCAGGTGCCCGGCCGCGTGGGGCTGCGGCGGCGCACTCCGGCGGGCCTCGGCCAGCGCCTCCTCGTGGCGGCCCTGCCCGTTCAGGCTGCGCACCAGCGTGGCGTGCAGTACGGCGGCGGTGGGCTGCTCCGCCCGGGGCAGGTTGCCGCGGGCGATGGCCTCCGCCTCCTCGTGGCGTCCCTGCCCGCACAGCACGGCGGCCAGGTGCGTCAGGATGGTCACCTCCAGCCGCCACACCGGGGTGCGGTGGGCGATCCGGGTCAGCTCGCTCAGGATGGCGAGCGCCTCGGTCTCCGCCTCCGCGTACCGTCGCAGGCCGGACAGGGCGGCCACGCGGTTGCCGCGGGCGATCAGCCGCAGGAACCGCGCGTTGAGGTCGACCGGCTCCAGTTCCGCGATCAGCGTTTCCAGTTCGTCCAGCACCTCGGCCCCGCGACCGTGCATCACGGCCGTTCCCGTCGCCAGTACCCTCGCCTCCCAGTGCGGCGGACGCCTGCGCCAGGGCCGCCGCGGGAGCGCCGCCAGGGCGCGTGCCTCGGCCTCGACCTCCTCGTACCGGCCCTCGGCGGACATGGCCCGCAGCCGTGCGAAGGTCTCTCCCCAGTCGCTGTCCCGCGCCGTTCGTATGGTCGCCACGGGCGGAGAGACTACGGGACGGCGGGCCTGCGAAGCTGGGCGTCATGCCGGTCACCGCCCCTCTTCGCGCACTGTCCGCCCTCGTCGGGCTTCCCCTGCTCCTCTTCGCGCTGATCACCTGGCAGGTCGTCTCCGACGGCCCGCTGATCGGGGTGGACGAGCGGCTGAGCGGCGCCCTCGTCCACCCCGACCGGCTCTCCGAGTTGCTGGCCGACCTCGGCAACGTGCAGGTGGCCGTGCCCGTCCTCGCGCTCGCCCTGGTGTTCACCGCGTGGCACGGGCGCAGCGACGGTGTGGACCGCTGGTGGTTGCCGCCGCTCTCCGGGGCGCTGGCGATGGCCCTGGTGCCGGCGCTGGTCGTCCCGTTGAAGGAGTGGACCGACCGTCCCGGCACCCCGGCCGTACCTCCGGCCGTCGGCTACTACCCCTCCGGCCACACCGCGACCGCGGTGGTCGCGTACGGCGCGGCGGCGCTGCTGCTCCTCGGGGCGCTGCGCTCGCCGGCCGTGCGCCGTGTGCTCGTCGCGGGGTGCGTGGTGCTCGTCCTCGGCGCCTCGTACGGGCTGGTGCGCCGGGGCTACCACTGGCCGTTGGACGTGGTGGCCAGTTGGTGTCTGGGCGCGGTGCTGCTGGCCGGGGTCGCGCTGGTGGCCGGCCGCACCGCGCCGCCGGTCACCCGAAATACGCGTCGAAGTTCTTCTGGAACTCCCAGTTCGCGTAGCGGTCCCAGTTGATCGACCAGGTCATCAGGCCGCGCAGGGCGGGCCAGGTGCCGTGGGTCGTGTACGAGCCGCAGTCGGTCTTCTTGGTCAGGCAGTTCAGGGCCTTGTTCACCTCGGCCGGGGGGACGTGGCCGTTGCCCGCGTTGGTGGAGGCCGGCATGCCGATGGCGACCTGGTCCGGGCGCAGGGGCGGGAAGACGTTGGCCGCGTCGCCCGCGACCGGGAAGCCGGTGAGGAGCATGTCGGTCATGGCGATGTGGAAGTCGGCGCCGCCCATGGAGTGGTACTGGTTGTCGAGGCCCATGATCGGGCCGGAGTTGTAGTCCTGGACGTGCAGCAGGGTCAGGTCGTCGCGCAGGGCGTGGATCACCGGCAGGTACGCCCCCGCCCTCGGGTCCTGGCCGCCCCACCTGCCGGTGCCGTAGTACTGGTAACCGAGCTGGACGAAGAAGGTCTCCGGGGCCATCGTCAGCACGAAGTCGTCGCCGTACCGGGCCTTGAGGGTCTTCAGGGCCGAGATGAGGTTGACGATGACGGGGGTCTTCGGGTTCTTGAAGTCGGTGTCGTCGGCGTTCAGCGAGAGGGAGTGGCCCTCGAAGTCGATGTCGAGGCCGTCGAGGCCGTACTCGTCGATGATCTTCGAGACGGAGGAGACGAACGTGTCGCGGGCGGCGGTCGTGGTGAGCTGCACCTGGCCGTTCTGGCCGCCGATGGAGATCAGCACCTTCTTGCCGGCCGCCTGCTTGGCCTTGATCGCCGCCTTGAACTCGGCGTCGGACTCCACGTTCGGGCACTCCGTGACCGGGCAGCGCTCGAAGCGGATGTCGCCGGAGGTGACCGAGGTGGGCTCGCCGAAGGCCAGGTCGATGACGTCCCAGCTGTCGGGGACGTCGGCCAGGCGCGTGTAGCCGGAGCCGTTGGCGAAACTGGCGTGGAGGTAGCCGACCAGGGCGTGGGCCGGGAGGTCGGAGCCGCCGCCGTCCGAGCCCTCGGCGGTGGTCGCCGTGACCGTGGCCGACCGCGCGGACTCCCCCGCGTCGTTGACGGCCGCGACCTGAAAGGCGTACGCCGTCGAGGGGGCCAGGCCGGTGACGGTGGTGGACGTGCCGGTGACCGTGCGGACCTTGATGCCGTCGCGGTAGACGGCGTAGCCCGTCGCGCCCGGGACCGGCGACCAGGACAGGGCGACGCCGGAGGCGGTGACGGAGCCCGCCGTCAGACCGGTGGGCGGTGCCGGGGGTTGGCCCGTCTCGCCGCCGGGGCCGGTCAGCGAGATGTCGTCGGCGTGGTAGGCGCCGGTGCCGTACCAGCCGTGGGTGTAGAGGGTGACCCGGGTGGTGGAGGGGCCGGTGCGGAAGGTGGTCGTGAGCTGCTGCCAGTCGGGGGCGGACTGGGCCCAGGTGGAGACGTCGGTGGTGCCGGTGCCGCTCGCGCCGAGGTACACGTAGGCGCCGCGGACGTGCCCGGTCAGCGTGTACTGGGAGTCCGGTTTCACGGTCACCGTCTGCGCGCAGCGGGCGTTGTCGGCGCCCGCCGGGGTGGCCTTGAGGGCGGCCGTGCCGCTGTGGACGGGCGAGGTCACGGTCGTGCCCGCCGTACAGGTCCAGCCGTCGAGGCCGGACTCGAAGCCGCCGTTCCTCGCGAGGTCCGCGTCGGCCGCACGGGCGGCCGACGAGAGCGCGGTCGTGCCGGACGCGGCGAGTGCCGCGGCGGTGAGCAGCGTGACGAGGGGGCGACGCGCGAGCGGTCTGGAGCGTTCCACAAGTACCTCCGGACAGGGGGGAGATGAGGAGGGTGGAGCGCGCCCAACTTGGTCCAGACCAATTCTGTTGTCAACCCCTTGCGCACCTCACCCCCCGCCGTCCTCCACCGCGAGACCGGCCGCCGCCTCGTGCATCGCCAGTTCGAGGAGGGACGGATCGGTGAGGGTGCCGGTCCCGTCCGGCGGGATCAGCCAGCGGATGCCACCGGACGACGGGCCTGCGGGGTGCGGCACCACGATCCAGGTCCCGAGTCCGGCCGTCCGGACACCGGTGCCCAGCCAGCGGGCCGCGGTGCCGGGCGGCACGAAGAAGCCGGTGCGCGCGTCGCCGAAGTCGGCGAGCACCGGGCCGGGTTGGTCGAGGACGCGGGACAGTACGTCGAGGGTCGGACTGCCGAGCCGGCTCGGCAGGATGAGCACGTCCCAGGCCTTGCCCGCGGGCAGCAGGGCGACCTCCAGGGGGTTGCGCTCCCACTCCCGCCGGCAGGACTCGGGATCGGGTGCGACGGATGCCAGCCACGCGACCGCCGTCTTCGCACCAAGCATGAAGACCTCCCTTTCACTCGTGGACGCGGGGTGCGTCACGAGGGAGAGGGAGGTCTCCCGCCGGGCATTACGCGGTTTGCGGTGCCCCGTTCGGGTGAAGCAGGTCACACATGGCGGGGGCTAGCTGTCGAAGCCCAGCCCCAGCTTGTCCATCGTCCTCAGCCACAGGTTGCGCCGGCCGCCGTGCGCGTCCGCGCGGGCCAGCGACCACTTGGTGAGCGCGATGCCGGTCCAGGCGAAGGGCTCGGGCGGGAACGGCAGCGGCTTCCGACGGACCATCTCCAGTGCGGTGCGCTCGGTGCGCTCCCCCGACAGCAGGTCCAGCATCACCTCGGCACCGAACCGGGTGGCGCCCACCCCGAGGCCGGTGTACCCGGCCGCGTACGCCACCTTGCCCTGGTGGGCGGTGCCGAAGAACGCGGAGAAGCGGGAGCAGGTGTCGATCGCGCCGCCCCAGGCGTGCGTGAAGCGGACGCCCTCCAGCTGCGGGAAGCAGCCGAAGAAGTGCCCGGCGAGCTTGGCGTAGGTCTCCGGGCGGTCGTCGTACTCGGCGCGCACCCGGCCGCCGTAGGGGTAGACCGCGTCGTAGCCGCCCCACAGGATCCGGTTGTCGGCGGAGAGGCGGAAGTAGTGGAACTGGTTGGCGCTGTCGCCGAGGCCCTGACGGTTCTTCCAGCCGACCGAGGCGAGCTGCTCGGTGGTGAGCGGCTCGGTCATCAGGGCGTAGTCGTAGACCGGGACGGTGTACGAGCGCACGCGCTTGACCAGGTTCGGGAAGATGTTGGTGCCGAGCGCCACGGTGCGGGCGCGGACGCCGCCGTACGGGGTGCGTACGGCCATGCCGGCGCCGTACGGGCGCAGGGTGAGCGCCGGGGTGTGCTCGTAGACGCGGACGCCGAGGTCGAGGCAGGCGCGCTTGAGGCCCCAGGCGAGCTTGGCGGGGTGCACCATGGCCACGCCCCGGCGGTCGTACAGGCCGGCGCGGAAGGTCGGGGAGTCGACCTGTTCGCGTACCGCCTCGGCGTCCAGGTACTCGACGCCCTCCGCCAGGCCCTTGGCGCGGATCTCCTCGTACCAGTCCTTCAGCTCCCGGGCCTGGTACTCCTCCGTCGCGACGTCGATCTCGCCGGAGCGTTCGAACTCGCAGTCGAGGTCGTGGCGGGCGACCGCCTCCTCGATGGCGTCTAGGTTGCGGGTGCCCAGCTCCTCCAGCTTGTGGATCTCGTCGGGCCAGCGGGTGAGGCCGTTGGAGAGGCCGTGGGTGAGGGAGGCGGCGCAGAAGCCGCCGTTGCGGCCGGAGGCGGCCCAGCCCACCTCGCGGCCCTCCAGCAGCACCACGTCCCGCCCCGGGTCGCGCTCCTTGGCGATCAGCGCGGTCCACAGTCCGCTGTAGCCGCCGCCGACGACCAGCAGGTCGCAGGTCTCGGGGCCGGTGAGGGCGGGCTGCGGACGGGGACGGCCGGGGTCGTCCAGCCAGTACGGGACCGGCTGGGCGTCGGAAAGGGATTTCGTCCAGTCGTTGCTGCGGCTCATGGCGCTAGGGGCCATGATTTCAACTCCCTACGGATAACACTGGTGCGCTTGCACTGATGTGCTTTATGCCTTGCGGCGATTTCGGCGGTTGCCGATGACCATGGAGGCCAGGACGAACAGTACGGCGATGACGAACATGGCCGTACCGACGACGTTGATCTGAACGGGCGTCCCGCGCTGCGCCGATCCCCAGACGAACATGGGGAACGTGACGGTGGAGCCCGCGTTGAAGTTCGTGATGATGAAATCGTCGAAGGACAGCGCGAAGGCGAGCAGCGCGCCGGCCGCGATTCCGGGGGCGGCGATGGGCAGCGTGACCCGGACGAAGGTCTGGAAGGGACCGGCGTACAGGTCCTGCGCCGCCTGCTCCAGTCGCGGGTCCATCGACATCACGCGCGCCTTGACGGCCGTCACCACGAAGCTGAGGCAGAACATGATGTGGGCGATCAGGACCGTCCAGAAGCCCAGCTGAGCGCCCATGTTGAGGAACAGGGTGAGCAGCGAGGCGGCCATCACGACCTCGGGCATCGCCATCGGCAGGAAGATCAGCGAGTTGATGGCGCCGCGCGCGCGGAAGCGGTAGCGGACCAGCGCGAAGGCGATCGCCGTGCCCAGCGCGGTGGCGCCGAGCGTCGCCCAGAAGGCGATCTGGAGGCTGAGCGACAGGGAGCCGCACAGCCCGGCGACACCGCACGGGTCCTTCCAGGCGTCCGTGGAGAACTGCTGCCATTCGTAGTTGAAGCGCCCGTTCGGTTTGTTGAACGAGAACACCGTGACAATGATGTTGGGCAGCAGGAGATAGGCGAGCGTGAGCAGTCCGGCGATGACGACCAGATTGCGCTTGAGCCAGTTGACGAAGGTCATTTAAACCAGATCCTCCGTGCCGGACTTGCGGATGTAGAGGGTGACCATGGCGAGAATCGCGGCCATCAGAATGAAGGAGAGCGCCGCCGCCGTCGGATAGTCCAGCACCCGCAGGAACTGGGACTGGATGACATTGCCGATCATTCCGGTGTCCGCCGAGCCCAGCAGGGACGCGTTGACGTAGTCGCCGGTCGCCGGGATGAAGGTCAGCAGCGTGCCGGAGACCACGCCCGGCATCGACAGCGGGAAGGTGACCTTGCGGAAGACGGTGGAGGGCTTGGCGTACAGGTCGCGCGCCGCCTCGTGCAGCCGTCCGTCGATGCGCTCCAGGGACGTGTACAGCGGCAGGATCATGAAGGGGAGGAAGTTGTACGTCAGGCCGCAGACCACCGCGAGCGGCGTGGCCAGCACGCGGTCGCCGGCCGTCCAGCCGAGCCAGCTGGTGACGTCCAGGACGTGCAGCGTGTTCAGGGCGCCGACGACCGGGCCGCCGTCCGCGAGGATCGTCTTCCAGGCCAGGGTGCGGATCAGGAAGCTGGTGAAGAACGGCGCGATCACCAGAATCATGATCAGGTTCCGCCAGCGCCCCGCGCGGAAGGCGATCAGGTACGCGAGCGGGTAGCCGAGCAGCAGGCACAGCACGGTCGCGGAGGCCGCGTAGGCGACGGAGCGCAGGAACTGCGGCCAGTACTCGGACACCGCGTCCCAGTAGGTGACGAAGTGCCAGGTGACCTTGTAGCCCTCCTCCAGCGAGCCCGTCTGCACGGACGTGGAGGCCTGGTAGACCATCGGCGCCGCGAAGAAGACGACCAGCCACAGGATGCCGGGCAGCAGCAGCCAGTACGGCGTCCAGCGGCCCCTCTTGCGCGGGGGCTTCTTGTCGGGCGCGGCCGGGGACAGGGGCGGTGGCGCCTCGGTGAGGGTGGACATCAGGCGGCCTCGCCCTCGGCGACGCCGGCGTCAATGTCCTGGGCCGCGTCGAGGCCGAAGGTGTGCGCCGGGTTCCAGTGCAGGACGACGTCGGCGCCGGGCGCGAGGCGGCCGTCCCGGTCGATGTTCTGGACGTACACCTCGAACTCGGGGCAGGCCGCGCAGTCCACGACGTACTGGGTGGAGACGCCGATGAAACTGGTGTTGCTGATCTTGCCGGTGATGCGGTTGCGGCCCTCGGGGATGGAGCCGGCCTCGTCGGCGTGGGTGAGGCTGATCTTCTCCGGGCGTACGCCGACCAGGAGCTTTCCGCCGGCCTGGGCCGGCGCGGAACAGCGGGCGCCGGGCAGGACGAGCTTGTCGCCGGCCGCCTTGACCACGATGTCGTCGCCGCTGCGGGTGTCGACCTCGGCCTCGATGAGGTTGGAGGTGCCCAGGAAGTTGGCGACGAACGTGGTCTGCGGGTTCTCGTACAGGTCGGCGGGGGCGCCCAGCTGCTCGACGCGGCCCCCGTTCATCACGGCGACCTGGTCGGCCATGGTCATGGCCTCCTCCTGGTCGTGGGTGACGTGCACGAAGGTGATGCCGACCTCGGTCTGGATGCGCTTGAGCTCCAGCTGCATCTGGCGGCGCAGCTTGAGGTCGAGGGCGCCGAGGGGTTCGTCCAGGAGCAGCACCTTGGGGTGGTTGATCAGGGCGCGGGCGACCGCGACGCGCTGCTGCTGGCCGCCGGAGAGCTGGTGCGGCTTCTTGCGCGCCTGCTCGCCGAGCTGGACGAGGTCGAGCATCTCCTCGACCTGCTTCTTCACGCTCTTGATGCCGCGCCGGCGCAGACCGAAGGCGACGTTCTCGAAGATGTCGAGGTGCGGGAAGAGGGCGTAGGACTGGAAGACCGTGTTGACCGGCCGCTTGTACGGCGGGAGGGCGGTCACGTCCTGGTCGCCGAGGTGGACGGTGCCGCTGCTCGGTTCCTCCAGGCCGGCGATCATGCGCAGGGTGGTGGTCTTGCCGCAGCCGGAGGCGCCGAGCAGGGCGAAGAAGGAGCCCTGGGGCACGGTCAGGTCGAGCGGGTGCACGGCGGTGAAGGAGCCGTAGGTCTTGCTGATGCCGGAGAGGCGGACGTCGCCGCTGTGCTCCGTCGAGTCTGTGGTGGTCTTCATCGTCGTCACGCCCCAGTGAGCTTCGCGAACTTCTCTTCGTAGGCCGTCTCTTCCTTCGCGCTCAGCGAGCGGAAGGCACGGGAGAGGGCCTGCATGGCCTTGTCGGGAATGATCAGCGGGTTGTTCGCCGCGTCCTCGTCGATCTTCGCAAGCTCGCCCTTCACCCCGTCGACGGGACAGACGAAGTTGATGTAGGCGGCGAGCTCCGCGGCCGGAGCCGGCTCGTAGTAGTAGTCGATGAGCCGCTCGGCGTTCGCCTTGTGCCGGGCCTTGTTGGGGACCAGCATGTTGTCGCTCGACGTGATGTATCCGCTGTCCGGGATGACGAAGTCGACGTCCGGGTTGTCCGCCTTGAGCTGGACGACGTCCCCGGCCCAGGCCAGACAGGCCGCGAAGTCGCCCTTGGTGATGTCGGCGGTGTAGTCGTTGCCGGTGAAGCGGCGTATCTGGCCGCTGTCGACGCCCTTCTGGAGCCGGGCGATCGCCGCGTCGTAGTCGTCGTCGGAGAAGCGCGCCGGGTCCTTGTCCATGTCGAGCAGCATCATGCCGATGGTGTCGCGCATCTCGGTGAGGAAGCCGACGCGCCCCTTGAGCTTCGGGTTGTCGAGCAGGTCGGAGACCGTCTTCACCTCGACGCCGTCCAGCGCCTTCTTGTTGTAGGCGATGACGGTGGAGATGCCCTGCCAGGGGTAGGAGTAGGCGCGGCCCGGGTCCCAGTCGGGGGTGCGGAACTGGGGCGACAGGTGGGCGAAGGCGTGCGGCAGGTTGGCCGGGTCCAGTTTCTGGACCCAGCCGAGGCGGATCAGCCGGGCGGCCAGCCAGTCGGTGAGCACGATGATGTCGCGCCCGGTCTCCTGGCCGGCGGCGAGCTGCGGCTGGATCTTGCCGAAGAACTCACTGTTGTCGTTGATGTCCTCCGTGTACGTGACCTTGATGCCGGTGCGTTTCGTGAACGCCTCCAGCGTGGGGTGCCGCCGGCCGCTCTCGTCGACGTCCATGTACTCGGTCCAGTTGGAGAAGGCGATCTTCTTCTCCTCCTTGGACCGGTCCTCGGAGGACACCCCGCCCTCGGTCTTGCCGGCCGCCGGGATGCCGCAGGCGCTCAGCGTCCCGAGTCCGCCGACCGCGAGCGCGCCGCCCGCGGAGGCGCGCAGCAGTGAGCGGCGGGTGAGGGCGGCCCTGCCGTTGGTGTAACTGCGCCGCATGGCGGCCACTTGGGCCGGGGACAGGCGGTCGGGCTCGTACTGCTCCATGCGCGTGGTTGCCCTTTCGGGTGCGGTCGGCCGTGGTCGGCGGCCTCAGACGATGACTATCGGTCCCCGAAGACGGTGCGGTGCCAGTCCTTGGCCGCCACCGCGGTGTTGTCGAACATGACGTGCTTGACCTGTGTGTACTCCTCGAAGGAGTAGGCGGACATGTCCTTGCCGAAGCCGGACGCCTTGTATCCGCCGTGCGGCATCTCGCTGATGATCGGGATGTGGTCGTTGATCCACACGCAGCCCGCCTTGATCTCGCGGGTGGCGCGGTTCGCCCGGTACACGTCCCGGCTCCAGGCGGAGGCGGCGAGCCCGTACGGCGTGTCGTTGGCCAGCCGGATGCCCTCGTCGTCGCTGTCGAAGGGCAGCACGACCAGGACCGGCCCGAAGATCTCGGACTGGACGACCTCGCTGTCCTGCGTCGCGTCGGCGATGAGGGTGGGCCGGTAGTAGGCGCCGTCCTCGAGGTCGCCCTGCGGCGCCTCGCCGCCGGTCACCACGCGCGCGTAGGAGCGGGCCCGGTCGACGAAGCCGGCGACGCGGTCCCGCTGGACGTGGCTGACCAGCGGGCCGAGGTCGGTGCCGGGGGCGAACGGGTCGCCGACCCGGACGGTGTCCATGAGGGCGGCGGTCTTCTCGACGAAGGCCTCGTAGAGGGGCCGCTGCACGTACGCGCGCGTGGCGGCCGTGCAGTCCTGGCCGGTGTTGATGAGCGCGCCCGCGACCGCGCCGTGGACGGCGGCGTCGAGGTCGGCGTCGTCGAAGACCAGGAAGGGCGCCTTGCCGCCCAGCTCCAGGTGCAGGCGCTTGACGGTGGCCGTGGCGACCTCGGCGACGCGCTTGCCGACGGCGGTGGAGCCGGTGAAGGACGTCATGGCGACGTCCGGGTGGCCGACCAGGTGCTCGCCCGCCTCCCTCCCCGTGCCGGTGACGATGTTGATCACGCCGTCCGGGATGCCGGCCTCGGTCGCCGCCTGGGCGAACATCAGGGAGGTCAGCGGGGTGATCTCGGCGGGCTTGAGCACGATGGTGTTGCCGGCCGCGATCGCCGGGAGGATCTTCCAGGCGGCCATCTGGAGGGGGTAGTTCCAGGGCGCGATGGACCCGACGACGCCGATCGGCTCGCGGCGCACGTAAGAGGTGTGGTCGCCGGAGTACTCCCCCGCCGACTGCCCCTGGAGGTGCCGGGCGGCACCGGCGAAGAAGGCCGCGTTGTCGACCGTGCCCGGCACGTCGAACTCACGGGTCAGCTTCAGCGGCTTCCCGCACTGCAGGGACTCGGCGCGGGCGAAGTCCTCGGCCCGGTCGGCGAGCACGGCGGCGAAGCGGTGCAGGGCGTCGGAACGCTCGCCGGGGGTGGCGCCGGCCCACCCGGGGAACGCCTCCCGGGCGGCGGCGACGGCCGCGTCGACGTCGTCCGGCCCGGCGAGCTCGTAGGTCAGGACGTCCTCGCCGGTCGCCGGGTCGACGACCGTGTGCGTCCGTCCGGAGGTGCCCTTCGTCAGACGGCCCGCGATGTACTGGGCCCCGTCCGCGAAGCGGTCCTGGGCCGGAAATCGGTCCGGGGTGGCGTTGCCCGGGTTGTGCATGTCGGCTCTCCTCGGTCTCCCCGTGGCGGGGGCCGGCGTGGCTCAGGCTCGATGTGAGTGCCGATCCTGACAGAGCACTAGGCCACCAACAAGTGATTCCGTTGTTGCCATTTGGTTACGCGACGGAATCTGTCGACCAGGTGTCGAGTCGCCACGGAAAAGGGCGGACGGAGTGTCCGTGGCGCGTGCCAGACTCGCGTGCATGGAGAGGATCACGGGGGCGGCAGTGGGCACCATCGACAGCAGGGAAGTACTGCTCACGCAGGTCCGGTCGGGTGCGCGGATCAAGTACCTGCTGTTCTGGGGACACCGGCCGAGGCCCGACGGCCGGATCGGACCGAGTTGTCTCAGCCAGTGGTGGCCGTCCCCGTTCACCGTGGCCGGGGTGGAGTACGCGACGGCGGAGCACTGGATGATGGCGGGCAAGGCGCGGCTCTTCCGGGACGCGGAGGCCGAACGGCGGGTGCTGGCCGCGGGGCACCCGGCCGAGGCCAAGAAGGCGGGGCGGCTGGTGCGCGGCTTCGACGAAGCGGTGTGGGAGCGGGAGCGGTTCCGGATCGTCGTCGAGGGCAGCGTCCACAAGTTCGCCTCGGACCCGGACCTGCGCGCGTTCCTGCTGGGCACCGGCGAGAGGGTGCTGGTGGAGGCGAGCCCGGTGGACCGGGTGTGGGGCATCGGTCTGGCCGCGGACGACGAGGCGGCGACGGACCCGGAGCGGTGGCGGGGGCCGAATCTGCTGGGGTTCGCGCTGATGGCGGCGCGGAAACGCTTGCGGGAGCGGTTGCGGGAGAACGACTGAGGGGCGGCCCGGAAGGCCGCCCCCCTGTGTCACGGAGCCACTGACCGTCATGTCGGTCCGGCCCGCGAACCACGCTCAGACGGAGCTCATGAGGCTCGCGAAGACGAGGAACCCGAGCAGCGGCAGGATCACGGTGGCCACGATGCCGCAGACCAGACCGGCGGTCGCCGCACCCTTGTTGGTGGCCTCGCCCCGGTTGGCCTTGCTCCGGCCGATCGCGCCGAAGATGATGCCGAGAATGCCCAGGATGACGCCGAAGAACCACAGGAAGAAGGTCAGGCTGCACACCACGCCGATGATGCCCAGCACCAGCCCCGTGGTCCCCATGCCGTTGCTCGGCTGCACCGGCATGGCGTACCCGGGCGCCTGGGGGTAGCCCACCGGCGGAGCCGCGGGGTACGCCTGGCCCGCGCTCGGGTAGCCGTACCCGGGCGCGGACTGCGGGGGCACGGACGGCGGGTACGCGTACCCTCCGGCGGGCGGCTGGCCCGGCTGCGGTGGCCCGAACCCGCCGGGACCGGGATTGGTGTGCGACATGAACTGCTCTCCCCTCGTTGAAGTTCGACATCGTAATGGCCCTGATCCCTCAGGGCGGAGGGAAGTTCAGTTCTGCACCGCCACGGAGACCGGCGCCGGGCGCGGGGCTCCGTAGTAGGGGTCGTCGTACTCCGACTCCTCGTTGATCGCGGCGACGATCCCGACGGCGAGCAGGACGATCACGGCGATACCGAGGACGATGCCGATGATGCCCATGACGAAGCCGGCCTGCGCCTGGCCGTGGTTGTTGGCCTCGCCCTGCTCGGCCTTGCGCCGGCCCTTGACGCCGAAGACCACGGCGAGGATGCCGAGCACCACGGAGACCACGCCGTACATGCAGAACAGGCAGCAGGCGAGGATGCCCAGCACCATCGCCGCGGTGCCCATGCCGTTCTGCGGAGGCATGCCCGCCCCGGGCCAGCCGTAGCCCTGCGGGTAACCGGGGTAGCCGTACCCGCCCGGCACACCCGGGCCACCGGGCGCGATCGGCGGGGGCGGCACCGCACCCTCGGGAGGGGAGAACCCGGCGGCGGGCATCGACGTGACCGTCGCCTGGTCGTGCACGGACGGCGGCTGCTGCCCGCGCGGTGCGTCGTCGACGGGCGGCGTGCCCGGCTCCTGCGGCTGCCCCGCCCCGGCCTCGCGGCCCTTCTCCAGGGACGGCCCGCTCTCGGGGGGCGCCCAAGGGTCGTAGCCGCCGGCGGAGTCCCCGCCGGGCCGTGGTGCGTCCGTCATCGTGTCCCCCTGGGTCGATCGTGCCCGTCATGCTACGGGCCCGGCCCGGGCGGCGTGAGACCGGCCTACGATGATCCCGAGCACCGATCAGCCGATCACCCGCGTCCCTCCGCCGCACCGCCGGCCCGGGACGCCGCTTTGGGGAGGAACCCTTGACCGAGCACCTCGTCGACCCCGCCGTCCCGCGCGACCTGCACGCCTTCATCGCCGGACTGCCCAAGGCCGAACTGCACGTCCACCACGTCGGCTCCGCCTCCCCGCGCATCGTCTCGGAACTGGCCGCGCGCCACCCCGACTCCAAGGTCCCCACCGACCCCGAGGCCCTGGTCGACTACTTCACGTTCACGGACTTCGCGCACTTCATCGAGGTGTACCTGTCCGTCGTCAACCTGATCCGCACCCCGGAGGACGTGCGGCTGCTGACGTACGAGGTGGCCCGGGACATGGCCCGGCAGCAGGTGCGGTACGCCGAGCTGACCATCACCCCGTTCTCCTCGACCCGGCGCGGCATCGACGAGGGCGCCTTCATGGACGCGATCGAGGATGCCCGCAAGGCGGCCGAGGCCGAGTTCGGGACCGTACTGCGCTGGTGCTTCGACATTCCGGGCGAGGCCGGTCTGGAGTCCGCCGAGGAGACGACGCGGCTCGCCACCGACGACCGGCTGCGCCCCGAGGGCCTGGTCTCCTTCGGCCTCGGCGGGCCCGAGATCGGGGTGGCCCGGCCACAGTTCAAGCCGTACTTCGACCAGGCGATCGCCGCGGGCCTGCACTCGGTGCCGCATGCCGGCGAGACCACCGGTCCGGGGACGGTGTGGGACGCGCTCACCCACCTGCGCGCCGAACGCATCGGGCACGGCACCAGCTCCGCGCAGGACCCGAAGCTGCTGGAACACCTCGCGGAGCGGCGCATCCCGCTGGAGGTGTGCCCCACCTCGAACATCGCCACCCGCGCGGTGGCCACCCTGGACGAGCACCCGATCAAGGAGTTCACGCGCGCCGGCGTCCTGGTGACCATCAACTCCGACGACCCGCCGATGTTCGGCACCGACCTCAACAACGAGTACGCCGTCGCCGCCCGGCTCCTCGGCCTCGACGAGCGCGGGCTCGCCGACCTGGCGAAGAACGCGGTCGAGGCGTCGTTCCTCGACGCGCCGGGCAAGGCGAGGATCAGGGACGAGATCGACACGTACACCGCCACCTGGCTCGCCTCCTGAGACGGCCCGCGCCATGACCTCCCTGCGCGACGTGACCGCCGTGGCCCACCGCGGCGACCCGTACCGGTTCCGTGAGAACACGATCGCCTCGCTGCGCTCCGCGCTGCGGTGCGGCGCGGACGCGGTCGAGACCGACGTACGCCTCACCCGGGACGGCGTGCCGGTGCTGCTGCACGACGAGACGCTGAAGCGGCTGTGGCAGCAGGACCGGCCGCTGCGCGCCCTGTCGGCGGAGGAGGTGCGCGAGCTGACGGCGGGCCGGGTGCCGACGCTCGCGGAGGCGCTGGCGGCGACCGACGGCAGCCGGCTGATGCTCGACCTGCCGGGCATGCCGGGCGAGCGCGCGGCCCGGCGCATCGTGGACGTGGTCCGCGCGTGCGGGGCGGCGGACCGCGTCTACTACTGCGCGGGCCCCGTCTCGATGCTCGCCGTGCGCGCCGCCGACCCGGCCGCCGAGATCGCCCTGACCTGGACGACGGCGGCACCGCCCCGGCCCGCACTGCTGGCGGCGGTGCGGCCGCGGTGGCTCAACTACCGGTTCGGGCTGGTGGACCGCGCGCTGGCCGAGCGCGTCCACCGCGACGGGCACCTGCTGTCCGTGTGGACGCCGGACACCCGCCGCACCATGCGCCGCCTGCGTGCCCTGGGCGTCGACTCGATCACCACCAACCGCATCGACGTGCTGTGCGCGCTGCGCGACAGCGACGGAACCGCTCCGGTCCCGTAAGGGACGACCCTCACAACTCCCGGTCTTCGTGGGGGCGTTCCCCGAGTCCGGCTAGGGGGCGGGCACCCTGCTCACCGACGATCCGCCACGGGGCGCGGCGCACAAGGATGATCACGATCCTTCCGCCGCAACCGCCTTCACCTGGAGCAGTCGATGCGTGCCCGTACCCATGCAGTCCTCGCCACCTCGGTCGTCCTCGCCCTGGCCGCGGGCCCGCTGGCGGCCCCGGCCTTCGCCGCGCCGCCCGCCCCGGCTTCCCGCTCCGCCGACCAGCGGGGACCGGCCGAGGAAGCGCTGCGCGCCGCCATCGCGGGACTGCCGGACCAGTACGCCACCGCCGCACTCGTGCGGGTCGGCACCCGCGACGGCGACTGGCACGGCAGCGCGGGGGTGCGCGACCTGACCAGTGGCCGGCCGGCACACCCCAACGCCCGCTTCCGAGCCGGTTCGATCACGAAGGTCGTCACCGCGGCCACCGTCCTGCGCCTCGCCGCGCAGCACGAGATCGGCCTGGACGCGCCCGTCCAGAGCTACCTCCCCGACCTGTTCACGCCGGACTTCGAGCAGCCGATCAGCGTCCGCCACCTGCTGAACCACACCAGCGGCATCAAGCCGGGCGACGGGCTCGGCGACGACTTCGCGGAGCTGTACTCACGCCGTTACGAGACCCTGACCCCGCAGCAGGTCGCGGCGTCGGCGATCGCCAAGGGACCGGAGGACTTCGTCCCGGGGACGCGACAGCAGTACCTGAACATCAACTACACGATCCTCGGCCTGCTGGTCGAAAAGGTCACGGGACGCTCGTACGCCTCGGAGGCCACGCGTCTCGTCCTGCGCCCGGCCGGCATGCACCACACATACTTTCCGGGCACCGATCCCCGCATCCGGGGCCCGCACAACCGGGGCTACCAGGCGGTGGAGCGGCCGGACGGCACGACGAGGCTGGTCGACGTGACCGAGTGGAACCAGGCGGACCGCTGGGCGGCTGGCGACATGATCTCCACCACCGCCGACCTGGAGAAGCTGCTCACGAAGCTGTTCCGGGGGAAGATCGTGCCGCAGCCCGAGCTGGAGGAGATGTTCACGACACCGGCGGGCGTCCCGGGCGCGACCCTGAGCGCCGGGCTGGAGTACCAGGAGGCCGACGGCCAGGTCTTCTGGGGCAAGTCGGGGGGCCGCTACGGCTACAGCGCGTTCATCGGCGGCACCCGCGACCTGAGCCGCACCCTCGTCTACTCGGTCAACGCCACGGACGCCAAGAGCGCGGCGCCGAACCCGGTCATCGACGGGATCACCGCGGCCGCGCTGAAGTAGCCCCCGTCAGCCGCCGTGCCACCGCGTGCGCCCCGACCGTCGCCACTCCCGCGAAACCGAGCCCCACGGCGAGGTCGCGCGGGCGCGTGGCGCGCAGGACACCGGCACGGCGCAGCCGGTGGCGGGCCCAGAGGGTGAACGGGACGACGACGAGTGGCGCGGTCACGGACCCGGGCGTGTAACCGCGCACCAGCCCCGCCTGGGCGAGGTGGACCAGGCCGTGCAGACCGAAGGCGTCCAGCGCCGTCTGGTACGCGGCCGACCGGCCGCCGGTCAGTCGTCCCGCGGCGGACGCGGCGGCCACGACCACGGCCATCGCCCCGACCGCCACCGCGAACTCCCGCCCTTCGACCGACCCGGCCCGCCGCCACACGGACTCCGGCACGGTGGGGAACCGCTCGCGCAGGGCGGGCAGCTCGCGCCGCCACCAGCCCGGCACGGTCGCCAGTTCCTCGGCGTCGTGCAGCGCCCAGGCGGCCAGCAGACCGAGCGTGACCGCCGCCCCCATCTTTTCATCACTCGGTGAATTCATCACGTCGGGTCAGTCTGCTACACGCCCACGATCGCGTTCCACCGCTTCGCGAACTCCGTCCGCTCCCCCGCCGCGATGTCCCGTGCGATCGCGAGCCGTTGCCGCATCGCCGCGTCCGGGAAGATCAGCGGGTCCTCGGCCAGGGCGGCGGTCTCCGCGTCGTCGGAGGAGGCGAGCACGTCCTGCGCGGCGGGGACCGGGCAGACGTAGTTGACCCAGGCGGCCAGCTCGGCGGCGACCTCGGGCTGGTAGTAGTGGTCGATCAGCCGCTCGGCGTTGGCCTTGTGGCGGGCCAGGTTGGGGATCATCAGGGACTCCGCCCACAGCTCGGCGCCCTCCTCGGGGACGACGAACTCGATGTCCGGGTCGTCCGCCTGGAGCTGGATCACGTCACCGGAGTAGGCCTGGCAGGCGAGAACGTCGCCACTGGAGAGGTCCTTGATGTAGTCGTTGCCGGTGAAGCGACGGATCTGCCCCTTGCCGACCTGCTTCTCCACCTGGTCGCAGATGGTGTGGAAGTCGTCCGCCGTCCAGTCGGTGATGTCCACGCCGTTGCCGAGCATCAGCAGCGCGAACGCCTCGTCGAGCCCGGAGAGCAGGGTCACCCGGCCCTTGAGGTCGTCCGCCCACAGGTCGGACACGTGTCGGATCTCGCGGCCGAGCCTGCGCCGGTTGTAGGCGATGCCGGTGATGCCGGACTGCCAGGGCACGGTGTACTTCCGGCCCGGGTCGAAGGCGGGCGAGCGGAGCAGCGGGTCGAGGTACCGGGTGACGTTCGGCTGGCGGGAGCGGTCCATCTCCTGGACCCAGCCGAGCCGGACGAACCGGCCGCACATCCAGTCGCTGATGACGATCAGATCGCGGTCGGTGGGCTGGTGGTTCATGAGGGACGGGCTGATCTTGCCGAAGAACTCGTCGTTGTCGTTGATCTCCTCGACGTACTCGACGGAGACGCCCGTCCGCTTCTCGAAGGCCTCCAGCGTCGGCCGCCGGCCAGGGTCGTCGTCGTCGGTGTCGATGTAGAGCGGCCAGTTCGCCCAGGTGAGCCGCTTGTCGGTGGCGGACAGATCGGCGGCGGCACGCTCACCGGCGGGCACGTAGGCGGCGGGCACCCCGCAGCCGGCGAGGCCACCGAGCGCCGCGCCGGCGCCGAGGGCGCGCAGCAGGGCCCGACGGGAGAGCGGGGACGTCTTCGGTGTCAGGGGCATTGCCGCAGCATGCCGCCCGCGGACGGCCCCGGACAATTGACGCCGCGTCGAGCGGACCGGCCAGGACCCGACACCTTGTCGATCACGGCCCACCCTCGGGCGGGGGCCGGCGCGGGGCACGCGGCGAACCACGGGGAACAGCGTGCGGCCCCGGACGGGAACTCCCGCCCGGGGCCGCACGATCCGGCCGAACCGCCGGAGGCCTACGCGTCCAGCGACGTCATCACGTGCTTGATCCGCGTGTAGTCGTCGAAGCCGTAGCCCGACAGGTCCTTGCCGTAGCCGGACTTCTTGAAGCCGCCGTGCGGCATCTCGGCGACCAGCGGGATGTGGGTGTTGATCCACACGCAGCCGAAGTCCAGCTTCTTCGACATCCGCATGGCGCGGCCGTGGTCCTTGGTCCACACCGAGGAGGCCAGCGCGTAGTCGACGCCGTTGGCCCACTCGACCGCCTGGTCCTCGTCACGGAAGGACTGGACGGTGATGACGGGTCCGAAGACCTCGTTCTGGATGATCTCGTCGTCCTGCTTGAGGCCCGAGACGACGGTCGCGGCGTAGAAGTAGCCCTTGTCGCCGACCTGGTGGCCGCCCGCCTCGACCTTGGCGTGGGCGGGCAGGCGCTCGATGAACCCGGCGACCTGCTTGAGCTGGTTGGGGTTGTTGAGCGGACCGTACGCGACGTCCTCGTCGTCCGGCTGCCCGGTCCTGGTCTCGGCGGCGGCCTTCGCCAGCGCGGCCACGAACTCGTCGTGGATCGACTCGTGGACGAGCACGCGCGTGGCCGCGGTGCAGTCCTGGCCCGCGTTGAAGTAGCCCGCGCCCGCGATGCCCTCGACGGCCGCGGGGATGTCCGTGTCCTCGAAGACCACGACCGGGGCCTTGCCGCCCAGCTCCAGGTGGACCCGCTTGAGGTCCTTCGACGCCGACTCGGCGACCGACATGCCGGCCCGCACCGAGCCGGTGATCGAGGCCATCGCCGGGGTCTCGTGCTCGACCATCAGGCGGCCGGTGTCGCGGTCGCCGCAGACGACGTTGAAGACGCCCTTGGGCACGATCGAGCCGATGATGTCGGCCATCAGGGCCGTGGACGCCGGGGTGGTGTCGGACGGCTTCAGGACGACCGTGTTGCCCGCGGCGAGCGCCGGGGCGAACTTCCACACGGCCATCATCATCGGGTAGTTCCACGGCGCCACCTGGGCGCAGACGCCGATCGGCTCGCGGCGGATCATGGAGGTCAGGCCCTCCATGTACTCACCGGCGCTGCGGCCCTCCAGCATCCGCGCCGCGCCCGCGAAGAAGCGGATCTGGTCGACCATCGGAGGGATCTCCTCGGCGCGGGTCAGCCCGATCGGCTTGCCCGTGTTCTCCACCTCGGCGGCGATCAGCTCCTCGGCCCGCTCCTCGAACGCGTCCGCGATCTTCAGGAGGGCCTTCTGCCGCTCGGCCGGGGTGGTGTCCCGCCAGCCCGGGAAGGCTGCCGCGGCGGCCGCCATGGCGGCGTCCACGTCCGCCTGCCCGGACAGGGGAGCCGTCGCGTACGCCTCGCCCGTGGCGGGGTTGACCACTTCCGTGGTCCGTCCGTCGGCGGCGTCCCGGAACTCACCGTCGATGTAGTTGCGCAGACGACGCAGCTCGGTGCTCACTGCCGGCCCTCCAAGTTCGGGTGTCCAATCACTGAGACACCCACCCTAGACGGAGTCCCGACGTTTTCAACACCCCCGGTCGCCTCCGGATTGCGAAATCCGCAGGCTCAGGCGACCCAGACAACGAATTTCATCGATCCGGCCTTGCAAAACTATCGATACGTCGTGCACAGTGAAGTCGTGGCCAGTCGAAGCGCAGACCAGAAGGACTCCCGCGAGTCCAGGAACGGTGGTCCCCAGTTGGACGCCGTCTCCCTCGCCATCATCGAACAGCTCCAGGAGGACGGCCGCCGGCCGTACGCCGCCATCGGAAAGGCCGTCGGCCTCTCGGAGGCGGCCGTGCGCCAGCGCGTCCAGAAGCTGCTCGACCAGGGTGTGATGCAGATCGTCGCCGTGACGGACCCGCTCACCGTGGGCTTCCGGCGCCAGGCGATGGTCGGCGTCAATGTCGAGGGCGACGTGGAGTCCGTCGCCGACGCGCTGACGGCCATGTCCGAATGCGAGTACGTGGTGATGACCGCAGGCTCCTTCGACCTGATGGTGGAGGTCGTCTGTGAGGACGACGACCACCTCCTGGAGGTCATCAACCGACGCATCCGGGCCGTCCCCGGAGTGCGCTCCACCGAGAGCTTCGTCTACCTCAAGCTCAAGAAGCAGACCTACATGTGGGGAACCCGATAATCGTGAGCACCGACAAGGACCTCAGCAGGACCGCGTACGACCACCTGTGGATGCACTTCACCCGCATGTCGTCGTACGAGAACGCGCCCGTCCCCACCATCGTCCGGGGTGAGGGCACCCACATCTACGACGACAAGGGCAAGCGCTACCTCGACGGTCTCGCCGGCCTGTTCGTGGTCCAGGCCGGTCACGGCCGCCAGGAGCTGGCGGAGACCGCCTCGAAGCAGGCTCAGGAGCTCGCCTTCTTCCCGGTGTGGTCCTACGCCCACCCGAAGGCCGTCGAGCTGGCCGAGCGCCTGGCGAACGAGGCCCCCGGCGACCTCAACAAGGTCTTCTTCACCACCGGTGGCGGCGAGGCGGTCGAGACCGCCTGGAAGCTCGCCAAGCAGTACTTCAAGCTGACCGGCAAGCCGACCAAGTACAAGGTCATCTCCCGCGCGGTCGCCTACCACGGCACGCCGCAGGGCGCCCTGTCGATCACCGGCCTGCCGGGCCTGAAGGCCCCCTTCGAGCCGCTCGTCCCGGGCGCGCACAAGGTGCCGAACACCAACATCTACCGCGCCCCGCTCTTCGGCGACGACCCGGAGGCCTTCGGCCGCTGGGCCGCCGACCAGATCGAGCAGCAGATCCTCTTCGAGGGCCCGGAGACGGTCGCGGCCGTCTTCCTGGAGCCGGTCCAGAACGCCGGCGGCTGCTTCCCGCCCCCGCCCGGCTACTTCCAGCGGGTGCGCGAGATCTGCGACCAGTACGACGTGCTGCTCGTCTCGGACGAGGTCATCTGCGCCTTCGGCCGCCTGGGCACGACGTTCGCCTGCGACAAGTTCGGCTACGTCCCGGACATGATCACCTGCGCCAAGGGCATGACCTCGGGCTACTCCCCGATCGGCGCCTGCATCATCTCCGACCGCCTGGCCGAGCCGTTCTACAAGGGCGACAACACCTTCCTGCACGGCTACACCTTCGGCGGCCACCCGGTCTCCGCCGCGGTCGGCATCGCCAACCTCGACCTGTTCGAGCGCGAGGGCCTCAACCAGCACGTGCTCGACAACGAGGGCAACTTCCGCGCGACGCTGGAGAAGCTCCTCGACCTGCCGATCGTCGGCGACGTCCGCGGCAACGGCTTCTTCTACGGCATCGAGCTGGTCAAGGACAAGACCACCAAGGAGTCGTTCAACGAGGAGGAGACCGAGCGCATCCTGTACGGCTTCCTGTCGAAGGCGCTCTTCGACAACGGCCTGTACTGCCGTGCCGACGACCGCGGCGACCCGGTCATCCAGCTCGCCCCGCCGCTGATCTCCAACCAGGAGACGTTCGACGAGATCGAGCAGATCCTGCGCGCGACGCTGACGGAGGCGTGGACGAAGCTCTGATCGCGGCGCGACTGATCCCGGCGCGACTGTGATCATCCTTCTGGATGATCATTACCGGCCCCGGTGCCGTCCGTTCGAGTGAGAACGGCGGCCCGGGGCCGCGTGCTGTCCGGCTTCCCCCGCGGCGACTCCTTACCGTGCCCAGTGACCGATCGGCCCCGCCTTCGTTCCCCCGGACGGGGGACAGGACCGGGGAAATACGGATCAGAACCGAGGTGTACGCCCATGGAGGCCCCGCCGGACAACGAGGTGCTCTGGGCCCGCGCCCTGCGCTTCCAGCACCACGACGGCTCCCCCGCGCTGCAAGGCGTGTCGCTCGGCGTCCGCGAGGGCGAGATCCTCGCCGTGAGCGGCCCGCGCGGCAGCGGCAAGACCACGCTGCTGCGGTGTCTGTCCGGGCAGATCCGGCCGCAGGACGGCGAGGTGTGGTTCAACAGCGTGCCGGTGCACACCATGGGCCCCCTCGGCCGCGAACGACTGCGCCGCGACCGGTTCGGCTGGATCGACCCCGCCCCCGTGCTCGTCCCGGAGCTCAACGCCTGGGAGAACGCCGCCCTGCCCCTCATGCTGCGCGGCACCGGCCGGCGCCGGGCCAAGACCGCCGCCCTGGAGTGGCTGGAGCGCCTCGACATCGGCGACAGGGCCCGCCGGCGCCCGCACGAACTCCAGCAGGCCGAGCGGCAGCGCGTCTGCATCGCCCGGGCGCTCGCCGTCACCCCCACGGTCCTCTTCGCCGACGAGCCGACGGCTCCCCTGCACCGCGCCGACCGCGCCCATGTGCTGCGCACGCTCACCACGGCGGCCCGCTCGCACGGCATCACCGTCGTCCTCGCCACGCACGACGCGCAGACCGCCGCCCTCGCGGACCGCACGGTGGCGCTCCTGGACGGGCGGCAGGTGCGGACGGTGCACCTGCCCCCGGTCGCCGAGACCGCGGTGGCCACCGGGGCCACCGGCACCTCCGGAACGGAAGGCCGGGCGGCGTGCTCGCTCTCCGCCTGACCCGCGCCGCCCACCTCGCCGTCCACCTGCGCCGTCTGCTGGTCGCGGTGGCCTCGGCGGGCACGGGCTTCCTGCTGCTGTGCGCCCTCGGCCACGCGCTGACCCACCCGGACACGCCCGGCGCCGCCGCCCTCCGACTGGCCTGGTGCGCGGCGCCCCTCGCCGCCACGGTGCACCTCGCCGTCGCGGTGGCCCGCACCGACCCCGGCACCCGGCCCCGCCCCGGGCTGTCGGCGATCGGCCTGGGCCCCGGCCGGCTGATGGCCGTCTCGGCGACGGCCACGGCGCTGGCCTGCGCGCTCGGCTCGGCACTGGCCCTGCTGCTCTTCCTCCACCTGCGCGGCGACCTGACGGGCAGCCCCTTCGACGGCGCCGTGACCGACGCCCTGGCCGTCGGCGTGCCGCTGCCCCTCCCGGCGACCGTGACCCTGCTGGCCCTGGTCCCGGCGACGGCATCGGCCGCGGTCGCACTCGCCCTGCGCCCCCGCGAGCCCCGCCCCGCCCCACCCACCGGCTCACGCCGCTACGGCCGCTTCGGCGCGTACGGCTGGGGCACGTCCCGCGAAACCTTCGGCACCTACGGCCGCTACGGCTCCCGCTTGGCCCCGCAGCCTGCGGGCAGCCGTGCCGCCGGGGCGACTCAGGTGGGCGCAGGCGGCACCCTGCTGGCGCAGGCGAGTGACACCCTCCCCGCGCCCACGACGGACGGCACCCCGAAGACGCCGGACGCCGTGCCCGGCCCCCAGCCCGACCCTCGCCCCCAGAACACCACCACCCTCCCCTGGGGCATCGCCGTACTCACCGCAGGCCTCGCCGTCGAGACCTACGCCGGCAACACGGCCACCCCCGGCACCGGCACCACCCTCCCCGCGGGCGTCCTCATCGGCTGGGCCCTCACCGCCCTGGGCCTCGCCCTGGCCGGTCCCGGCCTCACCCACCTGTGCGGGCGTCTGCTCCAGGCAGCCCGCCCCGGCGCCCTGCGCCTGCTGGCCGGTCGCGTCCTCATGGAGGAGTCGAGCCGTATCGGCCGCCCCCTGGGCGTCGTCTGCGCCGTGGCCTCCTCGGCCTACGCGGCGGCCAAGCTGTACGAGTCGGACGGGGCGGCCATCGGCCCGCTGAGCGCCCTCGGCGCCCTCCTCGTCGTGGGCTGCACGGTGGCCACCCTGCTCACGGCGGCCGTCGAGACCAAGCACGACCGGGCCGACACCACGGATGCCCTGCTGCGGCTGGGCGCGCCTTTGGCGATGCTGCGCGGCGCCGCCGCCGTGCGCGCCGGGTCGCTGCTCGTCCTGTTCGGCCCGCTGGCCCTGATCGTCGCCGAGCTGACCTCGCTGCCGCTGACCCACTGAAAATTTCTCGAAGAAATCTCCGAACCGGCGATGAGTTCCGCGCCTCCCTCGCGTCTGACACTGCGAACGGCACGACAACAGCGCGACACCGAACGGGAGAGGCCCTCATGTACCAGCAGATGATCTTCGTGAACCTGGCCACCAACGACATCGACGCCTCGAAGAAGTTCTTCACCGAGCTCGGCTACGAGATCAACGCCCAGTTCAGCGACGAGAGCACCGGGTCGGTCGTGATCAGCGACACGATCGTCGTGATGCTGCTCGCCAGGCCGAAGTACGCCGAGTTCACGAAGAAGGAGATCGTGGACTCCACGAAGTCCAGCGAGGTGCTGATCGCACTGAGCGCCGAGAGCCGCGAGAAGGTCGACGAGCTGGTGGAGAAGGCGGTCGCGGCCGGCGGCTCGGTCACCGGCGAGACCCAGGACCACGGATTCATGTACGGCCGCGCCTTCAACGACCTCGACGGCCACACCTTCGAGGTCGTGTGGATGGACCCGGCGGCGGTCGAGGGCTGACCCAGGGCGCTGAAACGTCCCGGCGGTTAATAAGAGAGCAAAGCCAACGTCCTTGACGGGCATATGCGTTGACACTGCTTATGCACCGCTTATAGACCGGTGTGGCTCGTGGGTGTGCTGATGCCGCGTCACCGCGCGTCAGCACCCTTTCCACCCCCCGCATCCGCGCTCCCGTAAAGGACAAACGTGGCAGTCCTGTCCATAATCAGCCGTACGGCATCACACCGTGGGGTTCGCGCCCTCGGCGTCGCCTCCGCCTCGGTGGCCCTGGCGCTCGGCGCTGCCGGCACCGCCCTCGCCTGTGACATCAGCGAGTTCTCCGCCGCCGCCAAGTGCGAGGGCGACAAGGGTGTCATCACCGTCACCGACGTGGACCCCGCCGGCATCCCCGCCACCGTCACCGTCTACCTGCAGAACAACGGCGCCGACGCCGAGAAGATCGGCGAGCAGGTGGTCAAGGGCTCGCGCGAGGGCAGCACCATCACCTTCGCCGCGGACTGGAAGCCGAACGCCGAGTACCGCATCCACGTCAAGGCCGACACGTACGTCGACGAGGACATCAAGCCGAACCTCGTCACCCCGTCCACCCCGTGCAAGCCGGAGGACACGCCGGCCCCGACCCCGTCGGAGAGCTCCTCCACCCCGGCCGAGGAGACGGAAACGCCGGCCCCGGCACCGTCCACGTCGGCCCCGGCACCGTCGGCGAGCGAGAGCACCGCACCGGCGGCCGTGCCGAGCAACGCCCCGTCCCCGGCGGCCGGTGAGTCCAACCTCGCCGAGACCGGCGCGGGCTCCAACACCGGCCTGATCGTCGGTATCGCGGCGGCCCTGGTCGTCGTCGGTGGCGGCGCGGCCTTCCTCGGCCTGCGCCGTCGCGGAGCGAACAGCAACCGCTGACCCGCCGACACCGGTACGCAGCAGCGGTGGCCCGTCCCCGACCGGGGGCGGGCCACCGTCGTGTTCAGCCGAACGTCGCCTTCTCCAGCCAGAGTTCCAGCAGCTCGCGGTCGCCGATCACCTGGAGTCCCGGGGAGTCCGGCGGCAGCCTGCGGTAGAAGGCCAGCAGCACGTCCGTGAGCGGCCCCCGCAGCGCCACGGTCGCCTTCTCGTGGCCGCGGCGCCAGGTGACGCCGTCGTCAGGGAGCTCGATCAGCCACTCCGCGCCCACGTCGGCAGGCGCGTCGGTGGCGTGCAGGTGGATGCTGCGGCCCGGGGCCCGCAGTTCCTTCGTCGGCCCGTCCGGGAGGACCCGCTGCACGAACTGCACGATCTCCAGCCACTCGTCGACCGCGTCGGCCGCCACGTCCGCGTCGACCGGGTCGAACGGCCGGCCCGCCGCGAGAGCCGCGTCCGCCCCGTGCACGACGAGTTCGTGCGTCATCCGGCGCGCCCAGAAGCCGGCGGTGTGGATCCCGGCCCACGACCATGCCTGCGCGTCCGGCCCGGCCTCCCGCAGCACACCGACGACCATGACGCCGGACTCCGCGAGCCATGCCTCCAGTGCGGCGGAGTCTCCCCGCTCGTCCGGGCCCGCCGATCCCGGCGCCCGGTCCACCGGGACGTCCTCCTCGGCGCGGGTACGGACGATCAGCTCCACCCAGCGCAGGGCACGGCCGACGTGCCGTACGAGGTCCTCCAGGGACCAGTCCGGGCAGGTCGGCACGGTGGCGGACAGGTCGGCGCCGGAGGACAGGACAGCGCGCAACTGCCCTACCTGACGGCTGATTTCGTCGCAGTAGCGATCGTGTGCGAGAAGCGTCATGCCCGTCACCCTACGAGCGGGACGATCACCCGAGCACGACGATTTCCGCCGCGTCGAACTCCACCCCGACCGTCTCCCCCACCTCCGGCGCCGCCCGCAGCGCGCACGCCGCCTCCAGCCGCGGCGCGTCCCCGGGCTGGAGGTGGACGGCGACGTGGGTGCCGCGGAAGGTGCGGGCGGTCACCGTGCAGCGCAGGCCCGCGTCGGCGGGCACCAGGCGGACCCCGGCGGGCCGGACCAGCAGGGTGTGCGTTCCCTGCGGGGCGTCCTCGGGGACCGGCACCTTGCCCCAGGGGGTGTCCGCGGCCGGTCCCGCGACGGTCGCGCCGACCACGTTGTCGAAGCCGAGGAAGCGGGCCACGAACGCGTCGGCCGGGCGCTGCCACACCTCGAGCGGCGTCCCCGACTGGGCGATCCGCCCGTCCCGCATCACCACGACCCGGTCGGCCAGCGCGAAGGCCTCGCCCTGGTCGTGCGTCACGGCGAGCACGGTGGTGCCCAACCGGCCGAACAGCTCCCGCAGTTCCACCACGAGGCGCTCCCGCAGTGAGCGGTCCAGCTGGCCGAGCGGCTCGTCCAGCATCAGCAGCCGGGGCCGGGGCGCGAGGGCGCGGGCCAGTGCCACCCGCTGCTGCTCACCGCCGGAGAGCGCGGCGACGGACCGGCGGGCGGCGCCCGGCAGCCCGACCAGCTCCAGCAACTCGGCGACCCGGTCCTGCTGCTCGGCGCGGGAGGCACCGTGCATCCGCGGTCCGAAGGCGACGTTCCCGGCCACGTCCCGCTGCGGGAACAGCTGGTGGTCCTGGAACATCAGCCCGACCTCGCGCCTGTGCGCGGGCACCCCGGACTGGTCGCGCCCGTCGAGCGTCACCCGTCCGGCGTCCAGCGGCTGGAGCCCGGCGACCGCCCTCAGCAGCGTCGACTTGCCGCTGCCGCTGGGCCCGAGCACGCACACCACCTCGTGCTCGGCGACCTCCAGGTCGACGGCGTCGAGCACGGCCCGCCCGCCGAAGCGGACGGTCGCGCCTTCGAGGCTCAGCAGGCTCGACGGCATCTAGAACTCCCCGCTCCGGTCGGTCCGCAGCCGCTCCAGTACCACCAGAGCCACGGCGCACACCAGCATCAGAATCGTCGAAAGGGCCATCGCCTGGCCGTAGTTCATGTCCCCGGGCCGCCCCAGCAACCGCGCCACCGCGACCGGCAGCGTCGGATTGTCGGGCCGCGCGATGAACACGGTCGCCCCGAACTCCCCGAGCGACACCGCGAAGGCGAATCCGGCCGCGACCAGCAGCGCCCGCCGCACCATCGGCAGATCCACCTCGCGCCACACCCGCCACGGCGACGCCCCGAGCACCGCCGCCGCCTCCCGCAGCCGTCCGTCCACCGCCCGCAGCACCGGCAGCATGGTCCGTACGACGAAGGGGACGCCGACCAGTGCCTGCGCGAGCGGCACGAGGATCCACGACGCCCGGAGGTCCAGCGGAGGCTCGTCCAGCGCGATCAGGAACCCGAAACCGACGGTCACGGCGGACACCCCGAGCGGCAGCATCAGCAGCGCGTCGAAGCCGCGGACGAAGCGGCCCGCGTCCCGCCGGGTGAGCGCGGTGGCGGCCAGCGCGCCGATCACCACGGCGATGACGGTGGCGGCGACGGCGTACTGGAGGGAGTTGCCGATCGCCTCGATCGGCGGCACGAGGAAGGCGCCGCCGTCCTCGCGGGTCAGCGCCCGGTAGTAGCCGAAGCCGGGTGCGCCCAGCGACCGCTCCACCAGCACGGCGAGCGGCAGGACCAGCAGCACGGCGACGGTGGCCAGAACCCCGGCGAGCAGCGCCCACTGCCCACTCCCGCGCGGTCGGCGCGCGGTCGTGGCCGCGTCCACCAGCCGCAGGGCCGTCTCCCGCCGCCGTACGGTCCAGGCGTGCACGGCGAGGATGGCGGCGACCGCCACGAACTGGATCAGCGTGAGCACGGCGGCCGTGGACAGGTCGAAGATCTGGGAGGTCTGCCGGTAGATCTCCACCTCCAGGGTGGAGAAGGTGGGCCCGCCGAGGATCTGGACCACGCCGAAGGAGGTGAAGGTGAACAGGAAGACCATGAGCCCGGCGGCGGCGACGGCGGGGGCGAGCGCGGGCAGGGTGACCTGCCGCCAGGCCTTCAGCCGTGAGGCGCCGAGCATCCGCGCGGCCTCCTCCTGCCGCGGGTCGAGCTGCGACCACAGGCCGCCGACGGTGCGGACGACGACGGCGTAGTTGAAGAAGACGTGCGCGAGGAGGATCGCCCACACCGTGGTGTCCAGGCGCACGCCCCACAGCTCGTCGAGCAGCCCGCCGCGCCCCACCAGGGCCAGGAACGCCGTACCGACGACGACCGTCGGCAGCACGAACGGCACGGTCACCACCGCCCGCAGGACCTGTTTGCCGGGGAAGTCGAAGCGGGCGAAGACGTACGCGCCGGGCAGTGCGATCAGCAGCGTCAGCGCGGTGGACGCCAGCGCCTGCCAGGTGGTGAACCACAGCACGTGCCGCACGCCGGACTGCGCGAGCACCTCCCCGATCCGCCCGAACTGCCAGGCTCCGTCGATCTTCAGTCCGCGTGCGACGATCGCGGCGACGGGGTAGGCGAAGAACACCGCGAAGAACGCGACGGGCACGGCCATCAGGGCGAGCCGCGCCGCGCTCCCGCGTCGCCGGCCGGTGGCGGCCTCGGCCGCCGCGCCCTTGGCTACTTCAGTACGAGTGAGGTCCACGACTCGACCCACTGGTCACGGTTGTCGGCGATCTCGTCCGGGTCCATCGTCCGGGGGTCCTTCACCTCGGGCGCGTGCGCGGTGAAGTCGGCGGGCAGCTTCGCGTCCCCGGCCACCGGGTGGACGAACATGTTCAGCGGCATGTCCTCCTGGAACTGCTTGCCGATCAGGAAGTCGATCAGTGCCTTGCCGCCCTCGGGGTTCTTCGCGTTACTCAGCAGCCCGGCGAACTCGATCTGCCGGAAGCAGGTCCCGGTCGCCACGCCCGTGGGCGCGGTGTCCGGCTTCGGGTCGGCGTAGATCACCTCGACGGGCGGGGAAGAGGCGTAGGAGACGACGAGCGGACGGTCGCCCTTCGCCTTCTTGCCGCCCGCGGAGCCGGAGAACTCCTCGTTGTACGCCTGCTCCCAGCCGTCGACGACCTTGACGCCGTTGTCCTTGAGCTTCTTCCAGTAGTCCTGCCAGCCGTCGTTCCCGTACTCGGCGGCGGTGCCCAGCAGGAAGCCGAGGCCGGGCGAGGAGGTGGCGGCGTTCTCGGTGACGAGCAGGTTCTCGTACGCGGGCTTGGTGAGGTCGTCGAAGGAGTCCGGCGGCGTCAGCTTGTGCTCGCTGAAGTACGCCTTGTCGTAGTTGACGCAGATGTCGCCGTAGTCGACGGGCGTGACCCGGTGCTTGTCCCCGTCGACGCGGTACCGCGCGTCGACCCGGTCCAGGCCCTTCGCCTCGTACGGCTGGAACACCCCGTTGTCCAGCGCCCGCGACAGCAGCGTGTTGTCGACGCCGAAGAAGACGTCGCCCTGGGGGTTGTCCTTGGTGAGGACGGCCTTGTTGACGGCCTGTCCGGCGTCGCCGTCCTCGAGGACCTTGACCTTGTAGCCGGAGCTCTTCTCGAACGCGGCGATGACGTCCTTCGACGCCGCCCACGAGTCGTGGCTGACCAGGGTGACGGTCTTGGCGTCGCCGGAGCCCTTGCCGTCGCCGTCGGACGACGACCCGCACGCGGCCAGGCCGCCGACCATGCCGAGGCCTACGACCAGGACGGTGGCCTTCTTGGTGATGCTCACTGAATTCCTCCTGGGTGACCAGGAGAAGACGCGGCCCTGCCCGGGAACCCCTGACGAGGATCCCGGGCAGGGCGCAACAGCTCGAGTGGTGACCGATCTCCCTACCCAGAATGACCTGGGCCAGGTTCGGAGGGTCTGCGGCCGGTGCCGCACTCTCAGCGCTGTGGCGCTCCCCTGTCGGAATATGAAGATGTACTGGCGTTTGAAGATGTACTGACGCCGGTCAGGTTACCTCTCGCTCGCGGCGAGCTGACCGCACGCCCCGTCGATCTCCTGGCCACGGGTGTCCCGGATCGTCACCGGCACACCGTGGGCCGCGATGGCCTCGACGAACGCCTTCTCGTCCTCGGGCCGCGACGCGGTCCACTTCGAGCCGGGCGTGGGGTTGAGCGGGATGAGGTTGACGTGCACGGGCCTGCCCTTGAGCAGCCGCCCGAGCCGGTCACCGCGCCACGCCTGGTCGTTGATGTCCCGGATCAGCGCGTACTCGATCGACAGCCGGCGCCCGGACTTCGCCGCGTACTCGAACCCGGCGTCCAGCACCTCGCGCACCTTCCAGCGGGTGTTGACCGGGACGAGGGTGTCGCGCAGCTCGTCGTCGGGCGCGTGCAGCGAGACGGCGAGGCGGCACTTGAAGCCCTCGTCGGCGAAACGGTGGATCGCCGGGACGAGACCGACCGTGGAGACGGTGATGCCGCGCTGGGACAGCCCCAGCCCGTCCGGCTCGGAGTCGGTGAGGCGGCGGATGGCCCCCACGACGCGGTTGTAGTTGGCGAGGGGCTCGCCCATGCCCATGAACACGATGTTGCTGAGCCGCGCCGGGCCCCCCGGCACCTCTCCGTCCCTGAGCGCGCGCATCCCGTCCACGATCTGGTGCACGATCTCGGCGGTCGACAGGTTCCGGTCCAGGCCGGCCTGGCCGGTGGCGCAGAACGGGCAGTTCATGCCGCAGCCGGCCTGGGAGCTGATGCACATGGTGACCCGGTCCGGGTAGCGCATGAGCACGGACTCGACGAGCGTGCCGTCGAACAGCTTCCACAGCGTCTTGCGCGTGGTCCCCTCGTCGGTCGACAGGTGCCGCACGACCGACATCAGCTCGGGCAGCAGCGCCTCCTGGAGCCCCTGGCGCGAACCGGCGGGGATGTCGGTCCACTGCTCGGGGTCGTGCGCGTACCGCGCGAAGTAGTGCTGCGAGAGCTGCTTCGCACGGAACGGCTTCTCGCCGATCGCGGCGACGGCCTCCTTGCGCTCGGCAGGCGTGAGATCGGCAAGGTGCCGCGGCGGCTTCTTGGCTCCGCGGGGGGCGGCGAAGGTGAGCTCACCGGGGGCAGGACGGGCCACGGTCGGACAACTCCTCAGGACGGCGGGCCTGTGGCAACACCCCCGCGCGGCGGGGAGGACGGCAGAGCCATGCCGAAGCCAGGAGACCTCACTGGATCACCCCCGCATCGGCGGGGACACACGGAAGGGCCCGCAGCCACACGCCACGGGCCCTTCCAGGCTACCTGATGTCTGTCAACCCGAACCGACGAAGATCACCAGCAACAACCACACCACCGGCGCCGTGGGCAACAGCGAGTCCAACCGGTCCATGATGCCGCCGTGGCCCGGCAGGAGCGTGCCCATGTCCTTGATGCCGAGGTCCCGTTTGATCATGGACTCGCCGAGGTCGCCCAGCGTGGCGCTGACGGCGACCGCGAGGCCGAGCAGCAGGCCCTGCCACCAGGTGCCGTCGTCGATCAGGAACTGCATGCACAGCGCGCCCGCCACCATCGCGAACGCCACCGCTCCCAGCAGGCCCTCGCGGGTCTTGCCGGGGCTGATGCGCGGCGCCAGCTTGGTCCTGCCGAAGCGCCAGCCGACGGCATAGGCACCGGTGTCGCTGACGACCGTCAGTATCAGGAAGACCAGGACGCGCCACGCCCCGTCGTCCGCCATCAGCATCATCGCGACGAACGTGGCCAGGAACGGCACGTAGAAGGCGGCGAAGAGACCCGCCGTGACGTCCTTGAGATAGCCCTCCGGCGGTTGGGACATCCGCCATACGAGGACCGCCAGCGCCGTGAGCGCCATGGCGACCCAGGCCCCCTCGGCGCCCCGCACGTACCCGGCGACGACCATCGCCGCGCCGCCGACCGCGAGCGGCACGAGCGGCGCCTTGATGCCCTTGCGCTCCTCCAGCCGCTTGGTCAGCTCCCACAGGCCCACCACGACGGCGACCGCGACCACGCCGACGAAGACGGCCTTGACGACGAACAGCGACGCGACGATCACCACTCCGAGCCCGACACCGACGCCTATCGCGGCACCCAGGTCGCGCCCCGCGCTCTTCTTCTGCGGCTGCGGCTGCGCCGGCTGCGGGGCGTCGGGCATGGGCTCCGGATTCTGCGGCACCGCCGCATACGGCTGCGCCGACGGGTTCTCGCCGCGATACGTGTCGTCGCGGTACGGCTCGTCTCGGAACAGGGGGCCGCTCAGCCGAGCGGCCCCCCGGTCGTCATCCTGGTCTCCGCCGTGTGCGGGTACGTCGGGCACGATGGGCATGGGGCGAGTCTGCTGCGCGTACTGCGCATCGTACGCGGGACCCGCCGGGGCAGCGCCCTGGACAGGTCCCCCGTCGGACGGCCCCCAGTACCCGGCTTGTGGCGGCGCTCCCCAGGAAGAGTCGTTCATCAGACCTCGAGCAGCTCCGCTTCCTTGTGCTTCAGGAGCTCGTCGACCTGGGCCACGTACTTGGCGGTGGTGTCGTCGAGCTCCTTCTCCGCACGGCGGCCCTCGTCCTCGCCGACCTCGCCGTCCTTGATCAGCTTGTCGATGGCGTCCTTGGCCTTGCGGCGCACGGAGCGGATGGAGACCTTGGCGTCCTCACCCTTGGCCTTGGCGACCTTGATGTACTCGCGACGGCGCTCCTCGGTGAGCTCGGGGAACACCACCCGGATGATGTTGCCGTCGTTGCTGGGGTTGACGCCCAGGTCGGAGTCGCGGATCGCCTGTTCGATGTTGCGCAGGGCGCTCTTGTCGAAGGGGGTCACCACGGCCATGCGCGGCTCGGGCACGGAGAACGAGGCCAGCTGGTTGATCGGCGTCAGCGCGCCGTAGTAGTCGGCCACGATCTTGTTGAACATCGCCGGGTGCGCACGACCGGTGCGGATCGCGGCGAAGTCCTCCTTGGCGACCACGACGGCCTTCTCCATCTTCTCCTCGGCCTCGAGGAGGGTCTCTTCGATCACCACTTGCTCCTGCGTGTCTTGAGTAGGCCCGGCTGCGGTTCCCTGTCGGGCTGCGGCCGGCTGCGTCGCGTTCTTCCTGCACGGTTCCCGACCAGCGGGACATTGTCCATCCCCCGGCCCGGCCCCGTCCCGTCCGTCCCCCGGACAGGTGGCGTCCGCGGACAGGGGGTGGTGTTCCGGTCAGTCCCGGCTGCCTTGGTCACCCACAAGCGTGCCGATCTTCTCACCCTTGACGGCGCGGGCGATATTGCCCTCCTTCAAAAGCTCGAAGACCACGATCGGGAGGCTGTTGTCACGGCAGAGCGTGACGGCCGTGGCGTCGGCGACCTTCAGGTCACGGGTGATGACCTCGCCGTAGCCGAGCGCGTCGAACTTCACGGCGTCCGGGTTGGTCTTCGGGTCGGAGTCGTAGACCCCGTCCACGCCGTTCTTGCCCATGAGCAGCGCCTCGGCGTCGATCTCGAGGGCGCGCTGGGCGGCGGTGGTGTCGGTGGAGAAGTAGGGCATGCCCATACCGGCGCCGAAGATGACCACGCGGCCCTTCTCCAGGTGGCGCACGGCGCGCAGCGGGATGTACGGCTCGGCGACCTGGCCCATGGTGATGGCGGTCTGCACGCGGCAGTCGACGCCCTCCTTCTCCAGGAAGTCCTGGAGGGCCAGGCAGTTCATCACGGTGCCGAGCATGCCCATGTAGTCGGAGCGGGCGCGGTCCATGCCGCGCACCTGCAGTTCGGCGCCGCGGAAGAAGTTGCCGCCGCCGATGACGACGGCGATCTGCGCGCCGTCGCGTACGACGGCCGCGATCTCGCGGGCGATGGCGTGCACCACGTCGGGGTCGACGCCCAGGCCCCCACCCCCGGAGAAGGCCTCTCCGGACAGCTTCAGCATGAAGCGGCCGCGTACTTTGCCGTCGTCGCTCTTCTCGGCCTTGGTGGTCATGGAGATCTCGCCTCTTTTACGTGGTCACACACACGAAGAAGGCCACTGCCGGTGGGGGCGTGATTCGCATCCCATACGCGGCAATGGCCTCCTCGTCAGATCTGCTGTCGTCCGCCGCCGCGCGCGCGTGCGCCACGGCATGCGCGTACGGCGCCGACGACTGCTGTCGACCCTACCGGGGTCGCGCGTCCGTCGCGGTACGGACTCAGATGCCGACCTTGATGCGCGAGAAGCGCTTCAGGGTGACACCGGCCTCGTCCAGCACCTTCTGGACGGACTTCTTGTTGTCCAGGGCGTAGGGCTGGCCCAGCAGCGTGGCGTCCTTGAAGAAGCCGTTGAGGCGACCCTCGACGATCTTCGGCAGGGCGGCCTCGGGCTTGCCCTCGGCGCGGGTGGTCTCCTCGGCGACGCGGCGCTCGGACTCGACGACCTCGGCCGGGACGTCCTCCTTGGAGAGGTACTTCGGCGCGAAGGCGGCGATGTGCTGGGCGACGCCCTTGGCGATCTCGGCGTTCGGCTTGTCCAGCTCGACGAGGACACCGATCTGCGGGGGCAGGTCGGGCATCGTGCGGTGCATGTACGCGGTCACGAAGCCGCCGGAGAACTGTGCGAAGCGGTCCAGGACGATCTTCTCGCCGAGGTTGGCGTTGGCCTCGTCCACGAACGCCTGGACGGTCTTGCCGGGCTCGATCTCGGAGGCGAGCAGCGCCTCGAGGTCGGCCGGGGCGGCCTTGGCGACGTGCTCGGCGATGGCCGTGGCGACGTTCTGGAACTTCTCGCCCTTGGCGACGAAGTCCGTCTCGCACTTCAGCTCGACGAGGACACCCGAGGTGTTGTCGTCGGCGATGATCGAGACAACGGCGCCGTTCTCGGCAGAGCGGCCCTCGCGCTTGGCGACGCCCTTCTGGCCCTTGATACGGAGCGCCTCGACGGCCTTCTCGACGTTGCCCTCGGCCTCGTCCAGCGCCTTCTTGCAGTCCATCATGCCGGCGCCGGTGAGCTCACGAAGCTTCTTGACGTCGGCGGCGGTGTAGTTCGCCATGATTCCGGAATCTCTCTCGAAGTCTGAAGATCTACGGCCCGGACGGCGGGGGCTTCGGGGCCCCCGCCGTCCAGAACCCGCAGGTGGTGAGGGGTCAGGCCTGCTCGGCGTCCGCGGCCGGAGCCTCGGCGGCGGGCGCCTCGGCGGCGGGGGCCTCGGCGGCCGGGGCGGCCTCGGCAGCCGGAGCCTCGGCAGCCGGAGCCTCGGCGTCGGCCTTCTTCTCGGCCTTCTCGCCCTCGAGCAGGTCACGCTCCCACGCGGCGAGCGGCTCGCCGGCGGTCTTGTCACCCTTGTCACCGGCAGCGGCGCCGGAGCGGGCGATGAGGCCCTCGGCGACGGCGTCGGCGATCACGCGGGTGAGCAGGGTGACGGAGCGGATCGCGTCGTCGTTGCCCGGGATCTTGTAGTCGACCTCGTCGGGGTCGCAGTTGGTGTCGAGGATGGCGACGACCGGGATGTTGAGCTTCCGGGCCTCGCCGACCGCGATGTGCTCCTTCTTGGTGTCCACGATCCAGACGGCGCTGGGCACCTTGGACATCTCGCGGATACCGCCGAGGGTCTTCTCCAGCTTGGCCTTCTCGCGGGAGAGGACCAGCAGCTCCTTCTTGGTGAGGCCGGAGGCGGCCACGTCCTCGAAGTCGATCTGCTCGAGCTCCTTGAGGCGCTGCAGACGCTTGTAGACGGTCGAGAAGTTGGTGAGCATGCCGCCCAGCCAGCGCTGGTTGACGTAGGGCATGCCGACGCGGGTGGCCTGCTCGGCGATGGCCTCCTGCGCCTGCTTCTTCGTGCCGACGAACATGACCGTGCCGCCGTGGGCGACGGTCTCCTTGACGAACTCGTAGGCGCGGTCGATGTACGACAGCGACTGGAGCAGGTCGATGATGTAGATGCCGTTGCGCTCGGTGAAGATGAAGCGCTTCATCTTCGGGTTCCAGCGACGGGTCTGGTGACCGAAGTGGACGCCGCTTTCCAGCAGCTCCCGCATCGTGACGACGGCCATGGCCGTATCTCCTTGGTGTTCTCGGTTGTGCCGCGCGAGCCGGACGGCTCCCGCGCCTGACGCCCGCGACGCGCCTGCCACAAGGGACCGAGGGGCGCTGACACGAGCCTTGACCGGCCTCGTGTCGGGGCGTGCGAAGTCGACCCGGTGACCCGGATCGCCATCAGAAGTGTACGGGACCCACGGGGTACCGGGTGACGCGGCTGTCCACAACCGGGGGCGCGATCCACAGGCCCGGGCGACGACGGCCCTGGTGCGGCACGGTTCTGGCATGCGAGCGAGGCGATGTGTGAGTGCGTGCATGTGGGTGGCGCTGCTGCTGAGCGTCCTGTCCCCGGGGCCACCGCGAGGGGTGCGGACACCGACCGTGACGGAGGCGGTGCCGGTGGCGGTGACGGAGACGGCCGCGTACGCCGGGCGGGCCCCGGACCCGGCGGTGCCGGCCGTGGCCCGCGTCTGGCCGGTCGGCACCCGGCCCCCGGTCCTGCGGGGCTGGGAGCCTCCGGCGACCCCGTACGGGCCGGGTCACCGCGGCGTGGACCTCGCCACGGCGGCCGGGGCCCCGGTACGGGCGGTGGCGGCGGGGAGGGTGTCGTTCGCGGGGCGGGTGGCGGCCAGGGGCGTCGTCTCGCTGGAGCTGACCGGGACGGGCGATCCACCCCTGCGCACTACGTACGAGCCGGTCGAGGTGTCGGTGAAGAAGGGCGACCGGGTCGCGGCGGGCGAGGTGCTCGGCACGGTGGAGCCGAGGGGCTCCCACTGCACGGCCTGCCTGCACTGGGGCCTACGGCGGGGAGACGTCTACCTGAACCCGCTGTCCCTGCTCCCACCGTGGCTGAACGGGGGGCCGTCGAGACTGCTGCCCGTCCTCGGAGTCCCCTTGCCCGAACCCGACCGGTCGGGGGCGCGAGGGCCTACCGGGGCGGCACGGGTGGGCGCCGACGGCGCCTCCTGGCGCGGCGAGCCCGTAGCCGACCGGGGACGAAGACACCGGGGGACGCGCCGGGACGTCGAGCGCCGCCGGGCGGTCAGCCCCGCACGCCCCGCAACGCCATGGACACCGCCGCCTCGGTGATCGCCGTCGGCTCCTCCGCCGCCCCCAGCTCGATCCGCCGCACGGCCGCGTCCACGACCCCTTGCAGCAGCATCGCCGCCAGCCGCGGCTGTGCGTGACCCATCTCCCCGAGCGCCTCGACGATCATCGCGATCAGCCCGCCGTGGGCCGCCCTGATCTTCTCCCGCGCACCGGCGTCCAGCTCGCCGGCGGAGATGGTCACGACGGCCCGGTGCCGCCGGTCCCCGACGAGGTCGAGCTGCTTGCGCACATACGCCTCGACCTTGCCCTCGGGCGTCGTCTCACGCTCCATCGCTGCCTCGACCTCCGCGGCCCAGACCGGGAAGTCGACGGCGCACAGCTCCTCGACGACCGCCGCTCGCGACCGGAAGTACTCGTAGACGGACGACCGGGCAAGCCCCGTCCGTTCGGCGAGGGCGGGGAAGGTCAGCGCCTCCGTTCCGCCGTCGGACAGCAGGGAGCGTGCCGCGTCCAGCAGGGCGGCACGCTGCATCGACCGGTGCTCGGCCACGGAGGCCGCTCGAATCCTTGGCACCCCACCACTTTACGGACGCGCCACCCCGTACGGGAGTCACTCACCCGGCCGCACGACCGCCGACAGGGTCACCCGCGGGGACACCGGGAGGGCCGAACGCCGGGCACAACCCCAGGTCAGCGACCGAATCCCGCCAGTTTCGCCCGCAGCTGCAACACCGACTTGGTGTGGATCTGACTGACCCGGCTCTCGGTCACACCCAGCACGTTCCCGATCTCGGCGAGCGTCAGCCCCTCGTAGTAGTACAGCGTGACCACGGTCTTCTCACGCTCGGGCAGCGTGTTGATCGCCCGCGCGAGGAAGCGCCGCAGCTCCCGGTCCTCGGCGATCTCCACCGGGTTGTCGGCGGCGGTGTCCTCGAGCGTGTCCATGAGGCTCAGCCGGTCCCCGCCCTCGCCCCCGGCGTGCAGCAGCTCCTCCAGCGCCACCACGTTGGCCAGCGACAACTGGCTGAAGACCGCGTGGAGCTCCTCCACCGCGATCCCCAACTCGCCGGCCACCTCGCCCTCCGACGGGGTCCGCCGCAGCCGCGCCTCCAGCGTCGCGTACGCGCGCTCGACGTTCCTCGCCTTCTGCCGCACCGACCGCGGGATCCAGTCCAGCGCCCGCAGCTCGTCGATCATGGCGCCCCGGATCCGGGTGATCGCGTACGTCTCGAACTTGATCTCCCGGTCGACATCGAACTTCTCGATCGCGTCGATCAGTCCGAACACGCCCGAGGAGACGAAGTCCGCCTGCTCCACGTTGGGAGGCAGTCCCACGCTGACCCGGCCCGCCACGTATTTCACCAGGGGCGAGTAGTGCAGGATCAGCTGTTCCCGCAGCCGCTCGTCCCCCGTCGCCTTGTACGACCGCCACAACTCGTCGAGTGTCGAGGGGGCGGACGGTCGCACGCTGCCACCGTCGCGGGCGGCTGGGGGGATCGCCGCCCGGTCGGACCCGGAGGTGTGCTGGGGCATTCGTCGCCTTGTGCCGTTCTGCCGTGATGCGCCTGGATGAGGCCGCCGGTCTGCTGTCTTGTTGTCGCCTGCTGTCGGCTCTCTGCGTGGGGGTCCTCGTGAGCGTAGCGTGACTGGACTGTCGCGGTGTGCGAAGAGCGAGGCGGGCACCCTACGCAGATACGTTCCGCTGAACGCTCTACAGGGGGCACGATGATCGCTCTGCGTGATCATTGGAATACCCCAACTGCCGGGAATCCCAAGGGCGTAGGGGTTCCCCCGGACGGCCGAACACGCTGGGTCAGCACGGGCGCCGGCCGCCGCGGACCGAGATCATCGTCTGGCGTGTCAACTTCCAGCCGTCGCCGTGTCGTTCGACGTAACCAAGTGCTCGAAGTTCGTACAGTCTCGCGATCGCGTCGTCCTCCGAGGTCTGGGCGCGCCGCGCCACCTCGGCGGCCTCCGCCGCGCCGCGCGCCGGTAGTCCGGCCAGCACCTGTCGGGCCCGGGGTTCCAGCAGGTCGGTGGGGAGTACGGGCCCGCGCCGGTCCGGGGGCAGTTCACCGATGTCGCCGACCAGTTCGACGACCTCGTCGGCGTCGGTGACGAGCACCGCGTCCCCGCGCAGCAGCTCGTGCACCCCCGCGGACAGCGCGCTGGTGGCGGGCCCGGGCACACCCATCGTGTGCCGGCGCAGGCGCTGTGCCGCCCGTGCCGTGACCAGCGAGCCGCTGCGGTAGGCGGCCTCGACGACCACGGTGCCGCGGGTGAGCGCGGCGATCACACGGTTGCGCAGGATGAACCTGCTCGGCGTCGGGTGATCGCCCGGCGGCAGCTCCCCGACGACCAGCCCCTGTTCCGCGATCCTGGTGATCAGGCGGGCGTGCCCGGGCGGGTAGGGACGGTCGACGCCGCAGGCGAGGACCGCGGCGGTGGCGCCGCCCGCGCCGAGTGCGCCCCGGTGGGCGGCGCCGTCGACCCCGTAGGCGCCGCCGGACACCACGACCCAGCCGCGTTCGGCGAGGCCGGCGGCGAGGGTGGCCGCCATGTGGGCGCCGTACTCGGTGCAGGCGCGGGCGCCGACGACGGCCACCGACCTCAGCGCCCACATGCGCAGGCTGGGCCGGCCCCGCACCCACAGCCCGAGCGGCCGGGCGTCCCCCAGGTCGTCGAGCTGCCCCGGCCACTCGGCGGTTCCGGGTGCCACGAAGCGCGCCCCCGCCGCCCGGGCGACGGCGAGGTCCCTGTGCGGCTCGGCCAGGCCGGCCCGGGCGCACAGCCCGGCCCACCGTTTCCCGCTCACCCCCGGAAGCGGACGCCCGCCCTCCCGCAGTCGCCGCACCACCTCTGTGACACCACGCTCCCGCACCCACCGCCCGCCTGTCTCGTCCCCGGGCTCGATGACCCGGGTGAGGAAGACCCGCCCGAGCAGCTCGTCGTCCACCCGCCCGCCCCGTCCCGGGCCGCCGCCCCCGCTCGGACCATCACCGTCCCCCTCGGTCACATCCCCGCGCCCGGCCACCCCGGCGTCCGGCGCGGCGTCGCCGTCCTCCCTCGGCACGTCAGCACCGCCGCCTACCTCGCCGCCCCCGGTACGCCGCCCGGTCACGCCGACGCTCCCAGGGCCATGGGAACGCCTCGCGGCACCCCGGTGCGCAGTTGCAGGGCCAGGGCGACATCCGCCGCGTCGGGCCGGTCGTGGCCGACGAGATCCGCGACGGTCCAGGCGACCCGCAGGACCCGGTCGAGGCCGCGGGCGGTGAGCACGCCCCGCTCCAGGCTGCGTTCCGCCTCCTCCAGCGCACCGGGCGCGGCGTACCAGCGGCTGCGCAGCTCCCGGCCGGGCACCTCGCTGTTGGACCGCCACGGTGTGCCGGCGAGGCGCACTGCCGCCCGTTCCCGAGCCGCCCGCACCCGGTCGGCGACCGTCGCGGTGGCGTCACCCCGGGGGCCGTCGCCGGCCAGCTGGCTGCGTGTGACCCGGTCCACCTCGACCCGGAGGTCGACCCGGTCGAGCAGTGGGCCGGACAGCCTGGCCTGGTAGCGGCGGATCGCCGAGGGCGGGCACTCGCACAGGTCCTCCTTCCGCGAGAAGCGCCCGCACGGGCAGGGGTTGGCGGCGAGCACCATCAGGAACCTCGCGGGGAACCGCACCACGCCCGCGCTGCGCGCGATGACAACGTGCCCGGCCTCCAGCGGCTGACGCAGGGCGTCCAGCGCGTGACTGCTGAATTCAGGTGTTTCGTCCAGGAACAGAACACCCCGATGTGCCAGCGAGACGGCGCCGGGGCGCGCGATGCCGGGCCCGCCCCCGACGAGAGCCTGCATGGTGGCGGAGTGGTGCGGGGCGCAGTAGGGAGCGGCGTCGATCAGGGGTTTGCCCGGCGGCAGCAGGCCCGCCACCGAGTGCACCGCGGTGACCTCCAGCGACTCGGACCGGTCGAGCCGGGGCAGGATGGCGGGCAGCCGCTCGGCGAGCATGGTCTTCCCGGCGCCGGGCGGCCCCTCCAGGAACAGGTGGTGGCGGCCGGCCGCGGCGACCTCCACCGCGGTGCGCGCCGAGTCCTGGCCCACGACGTCGGCGAGGTCGTGGCCGTGGTCGTGCTGGGCCGCTCCCACCCCGTGCATTCCGGTGGCGGCGCCCGTGCCGGGCATGCGCAGGCCGGCGAGGAGTGGGTCGGGCCGGCCCTGCTGGTCGGGCTCCTCCTCCGGTACGGGTTCGTCGGCGAGGACGGCGATCAGCTGGCGCAGGCTCCGCACACCGAGGACCGACACACCGGGCACCAGGGACGCCTCGGCGGCGGCGCATTCCGGCACGACCACCTGCTCGCACCCGGCCTCCGCCGCGGCCAGCACGGCCGGCAGGATGCCCCGCACCGGCCGGACCCGTCCGTCCAGGCCCAGCTCGCCGATCATCACGATGTCGGCGAGCACCCGCGGGTCGATGCGCTCGGCGGCTCCGAGCACGGCCGCGGCGACCGCGAGGTCGAATCCGCTGCCGCTCTTCGGCACCGACGCCGGGCTGAGCCCCACCGTCAGCTTCTTCTGCGGCCACTCCGCACCCGAGTTCACCACCGCGGCCCGTACCCGGTCCCGGCTCTCGGTCAGGCTCTTGTCCGGCAGCCCCACCAGCGTGAACGCGGCCACGCCCGGTTCGAGGTCGGCCTGGACCTCCACCACCACGCCCTCGACGCCGACGAGGGCCACGGAGCACGTACGCGCGAAGCCCATCACGCCACCCCCCGCGCGTGCTCGACGACGGGTGCGCCGCGCTGCGGCAGGAGCACGCCGACCAGGTCGATACGGACGCCGCCCGGCGGGGCTCCCCCGTGGGCCTGGATCCAGCGGTCGGCGAGCCGCCGCAGTCGCTCCGCCTTCTCGGGGGTCACCGCGGCCATCGGGTGTTCGAAGGAACCGGCCCTGCGGGTCTTGACCTCGCAGACGACCAGGGCGTCCCCGTCCCGGGCCACGATGTCGATCTCGCCGGTCCTGCCGCAGCGCCAGTTGCGCTCCAGGACCATCATCCCGGCCTCGGCCAGCCGGCGGGCGGCGAGCGTCTCGCCGTACTTGCCCATCGCACCTCGTGCGTTCATGTCGGCACCACCTCCGGCGCCAACGATGAGGGCAGCTCAGCGAGCTGTTGGATCTTGGTGGACGGCCGGGCGACTGTGGAAAACCCGGCCACTCCTACGGGGGACCGTCAGCCTCCGGGAAGCTCCAGGTCGCTCTTGTTCAGCTCCTCGATGTTCACGTCCTTGAACGTCAACACGCGCACCTGCTTCACGAACCGGGCCGGTCGATACATGTCCCACACCCAGGCGTCGGCCATCGAGACCTCGAAGAACACCTCACCCTGGACCGAGTGCACCTGCATCTCGTAGTCGTTGGTGAGGTAGAAGCGCCGTTCGGTCTCGATCACGTATTTGAACAGACCGACGACGTCGCGGTACTCCCGGTAGAGCTTGAGCTCCATCTCGGTCTCGTACTTCTCGAGGTCCTCGGCGCTCATGGCATGTTCCCCTTCAGCCGTGCGGTCCCCCCATTGTGCGCCCGTCCCGTGAACCCCTAGACGATTTCGGTGTCGAGGGTCACCGGCCCGGCGGGGGGACCTTCGTCGAGCAGCGTGCGCAGCAGCCCGGCGAGTCTGGTCGGATACACCGTCTCATGTGCCCGGGTCAGTTCCTGACACGTCCACCAGCGCGCTCCGACGACACTGCGACGCTCGAGCTCGGTCAGGCCCGCCGCCTCGGTCGTGGTCTGGGTGGTGCGGGCCAGGTAGTACCACTCGTCCTGGTCCCAGCGGCGGCCGGCGAAGGGGAAGGAGCATCTGCGTCGCCACAGCACCGGGCCGAGCTCGACATCGGTGATGCCGGTCTCCTCCGCGAGCTCCCGCCGGGCGGCCTGCGCACGGGTCTCGTCGCCCTCCACCCCGCCGCCCGGGGTGAACCACCAGTCGTCGGCCGGATCGTCCGGCTCGTGGCCGTGCAGCAGCAGGATGCGGTCCTCGGGGTCCAGCAGCACCACCCGGGCGACCTTGCGCAGTCCGCCCCGGTACGAGTCCTGGCCCGCCGGGGTCGTCTCAGCGGCCACCGGCGGCCTCCGTCCCGGCCCGGGCACGCGCGGCCCCCGCCCGCTTGGCGAGGGGGCCGTACGCGGCGCCACCGAGGATCAGCACGACGCCGGCGATCACCAGTGCGACGACGGTCCGCAGCGGGCCCGGCGAGGACAGGCCGCCCAGCGTCTCGAATCCGGTCGGCCGCTCCAGCATGCCGTTCATGGGCCAGACCACGGCGTCCACGCGGCCGTCCACGGCATCGCGCGACACGGTGCCGCCGGCGGCGTCGGTGAGGTGGGCGGTGGAGTCCAGGGAGCCGCTGCGCTCGTCGCCGAGCAGGAACAGGCGGCCCTCGGGGACGGTCACGGTCGGAAAGCCGCTGAACTCGGCCGGTGTGCCGGCCGGCAGGTACGGCTCGTCGATCACCTTGCCGTTGACCTTGAGCCTGCCCTCCTGGCAACAGGAGACGGTGTCCCCGCCGACGGCGACGACCCGCTTGACCATCGGAGCGTTGGCCCAGGTCTTGTCCTTGAAGACGACGACGTCACCGCGGCGGACGTCGCCGCCGTCGACGCGTTGTGCCAGCACCCGGTCGCCCGCGCCGATCGTCGGCGTCATGGAGCCGGTCGGCACGGTGTACGGCCGGTAGACCACGGCCGCCCAGGCGAAGCCGCCGAGGAACAGCACGAGGCCCAGCGCCACGGCGACGCCGGACAGTCGCTGCCCGGTCCGGCTGCCCGCCGGGCGCCTGGCCGCACCGCCGCCGCGCGGGGCCGTACGTGTCGTGTTCTCGCCACCCATGGATCCGCACCTTACCCGGCGGTACCCGAACGGGGCAGCCCCTCCCGACGCGCGGGATCACGCCGCGGACGTACGGCCCCGGCCCTCGGTGCTCGGTGGTCAGGCGCCCCGGTGGGTCTCGGCGGGTGCGATCCGCCGGCGGCGCCACCAGACGACCGGTACGACACCGGCGAGGGCCAGGCCCTGGGGCGCGACCGACAGCGCTGCGGCGGCCGACGACCGGGCGTTCAGCCCCTGCTGGTCGAAGGTCTCGGGCACCGGCAGGGTGTCCCACCGGTTCATCGGCCAGGCGATCACGATGGCGCGGCCGACGACTTCCTCGACCGGGACCATGCCGCCGTTGCGGTCCGACTGGTTGTAGCGCGAGTCCCGGGAGTTCTGCCGGTGGTCGCCCATGACCCAGATGAAGCCCTCGGGAACCGTGACCTTGAACTGGCCGCCCTGGTCGTCGACGCTGCACGGCGTGTTGCCGGGGTAGACGTAGTTCTCCTCGTTCAGCGCCTTGCCGTTGACCTTGAGCGGGCCGGTGCCCTTGCACTCGACGGTGTCGCCGCCGACCCCGATGACGCGCTTGATGAGGTCCTTCTCGTCGGCGGACGGCATCAGACCGATCCAGCTGAGGACCGTCTGCAACGCGTTCGGGTCGGGAGTCGGCTCGCCCGCGAGCCAGTCGTCCGGATCGTGGAAGACGACGATCTCGCCCCGCTCGGGCTCCGATCCGAACCAGGGGGTGAGCTTGTCGACCAGGACCCGGTCATTGATCGTGAGCGTGTTCTGCATCGAGGCGGACGGGATGGAGAACGCCTGCACCAGAAATGTCTTGATCAGCAGCGCGAGCACCAGCGCGATGCCGATCAGGATCGGCAGTTCCTTCCAGAAGGAACGCTGCTTCTTGGCCGCGGGGGGCGTCCCGGGAGGTGTCCCGCCGACTCCCTCGTCCTGCGTCCCGTTCTGTTCGTCCGTCACCCTGCCGTCCTCGGTCCCGGAGTCCTGCCCGGAGGTCTGGGCGCCGTCCGCGGCCGGGCCGGCCGAGTCCACGGGGCGTCCGCGGTTCTCCTCGCCGTCGTGTCCGGACCGTGCGCCAACCGCCACATCCCCCACGCCAACTCCTCACTCTCTGCCGCCGCCTGCCCCGTATACGGTGCAGGCCCACCACTCCCATAACGAGCGGGAGTTCCGCAGGGGTCGGGAGTTGAATCATCGTGTCCGGATCGTCGGGGGCAACCCTATGCGACGACCGGGGGGCGGCGGTCGAACCGGAGGCCGAGTCGGACACCGATGCATACGTTTCCGGTTCGTCCAGGGTGGCCCAGTGGCCGAACGGCCAGGCGATCACCATGGCCCGCCCCACCACCTCGTCCTCGGAGACCGTGCCGAAGTCGGTCTCCTGGTGGACGCGGGAATCGGCGGAGTTGGACCGGTGGTCGCCCATCACCCAGAGCCGCCCCTCGGGGACCGTGACGTCGAAGGGTGTCCTGGACGGGACGTCACCGGGGTACAGGTAGTCCTCGTTCAGCGGCACGCCGTTGACGGTGACGCGTCCCTGGGTGTCGCAGCACTTGACCCGGTCCCCGCCCACACCGACGACCCGCTTGATGAGGTCCTTCTCGTCGTCGGACGGCAGCAGGCCGATGAAGGCGAGGCCCTCCTTGACCTGCTTGACGACGACGGGGTCGTCCTTCTTGGTGGTCTGCTCGCCCTGGAGCCAGCCACCCGGGTCCCGGAAGACGACGACGTCCCCGCGCTGCGGCTCGGAGCCGAACCACGGGGTGAGCTTGTCCACCAGGACCCGGTCGCCGATCCGGATGGTCTGCTCCATGGAGCCCGACGGGATCACGAACGCCTGGACCAGGAAGGTCTTCAGCACCAGCGCGATGAGGACCGCGACGCCCACGAGGAGGGGGATCTCCTTGATGGCTCCGCGTCGGCGGCGTCGTTTGACCTTGCGCTGGAGCTTGCGCCGCTCGGCACGGGACCGGCCGCCGGACGGCGGACCGGCGCGCCGGGAACCGGTGGGCAGCAGGTCCTCCGCGGGGCTGCTGGGCGCGCCGCGCGGCTTGCCCCGGCTACCCATCGCCGTCCTCGGCCCGCTCCGGCTCGTGCGTCTGGGGGTCCGGCACGCGCGCGTAGGCGTCGGGACGGTCGAGTCGGGTGGCGTGGGCGGCGGGCCAGACGATCCAGTCGGCGCGGCCGATCACCTCGTCCACCGGGACCATGCCGCCACCCGGGGAGCCCAGGTGGTCGCGGGAGTCGCTGGAGTCGCCGCGGTGGTCGCCGAGGACGAAGAGGGTGCCGTCGGGGACGACGACGTCGAAGCTCACCGTGGACGGACGGTCCCCGGGGTACAGGAAGGCCGACTCGTCGACCGACTGGCCGTTCACCTGGACCCTCCCGTCCTTGTCGCAGCACATCACGTGGTCGCCACCCACACCGACAACGCGTTTGATGTAGTCGCCGTGCCCGAAGAGTCCGGTGCCGTCGAAGACGACGATGTCGCCCCGCTGCGGCCTGCCGTCAAAACGGTACGCCAACTTGTTTACGAGAACCCGGTCACCGATCCTCAATCCGCGCTCCATGGAACCGCTGGGGATCTGGAACGGCTGCAGCACGAAGGTGCTGAGGAGCAGCAGGAACAGCAGGAAGACCAGAAGGGTCACGGTGATCCGGCCGCCCGGCACCCAGTCCGCGATCCACCTCGCGAACGCGGAACGCGACCGGTCCTCCGGGCCCTCCGGATCCGAGGGCTGCTCGGAGTCGGAAGGGCGGGAGGAGCGGTCGCGCTCCGTGGGCTGTGCTTCGGTGTCCATCGGGGCCAGATGTTATCCGGCCCCGCTACGGACCTCGGAGGGCGCTCAGCTCTCGCGCTTCTCCTTGATCTTCGCCGCCTTGCCGCGCAGCTCGCGCAGGTAGTACAGCTTGGCGCGACGGACGTCACCGCGGGTGACGAGCTCGATCTTCTCCACGATCGGGGTGTGCACCGGGAAGGTGCGCTCGACGCCGACGGAGAAGGAGACCTTGCGGACCGTGAAGGTCTCGCGCACGCCGGCACCCTGGCGGCGGATGACAACGCCCTTGAACTGCTGCACACGGGAGCGGTTGCCCTCGATGACGCGGACGTGGACGTTGACCGTGTCGCCCGGGCGGAAGGACGGGACGTCGCTGCGCAGCGACGCGGCGTCGACGGAGTCGAGCAGGTGAGACATTTCGTCTGCTTTCTTCGCTGATGCCACAGGTCATCAACGGAAACTAGGTGTGTCGGAATCAGGGTCGTGCGGGTCGGGACGGGCGTCGTGTCCCCCTGTGGCAGGGGCGCGCTCCGGACGGACGCACAACAGCGGCCTATTCTTCCACGCCCGGCGTCCTGCGCCAAAATCGACCGTACGGCTCGCCGTCCGGGTCGGGCTCCCAGCCCAGGATGGAGAGCATCTCGCGGTCCTTCTTGTCGAAGGCCCTGGGGTCGCACCGCTCGATCAGGTCGGGCCGGTTGGCCGTCGTGCGCCGCAGGGCCTCGTCGCGGCGCCAGCGGGCGATCTTCCCGTGGTGGCCGCTGAGCAGCACGTCCGGAATGCCGCGTCCACGCCACTGCGGGGGCTTGGTGTGAACGGGGCCCTCCAGGAGGTTGGCCATGGCGCCCGGGGCGAAGGAGTCGTCCCGGTGGGACTCGGCGTTGCCCAGGACGCCGGGCAGCAACCGCGCCACGGCCTCGGTGACGACGAGCACGGCCGCCTCGCCGCCGGCGAGGACGTAGTCGCCGATGGAGACCTCGTAGACGGGCATGCGGGTCGCGTACTCGTCGACGACCCGCCGGTCGATGCCCTCGTAGCGGGCCGGCGTGAAGATCAGCCAGGGCTGCTCGGAGAGGTGGACGGCGAGTTCCTGGGTGAAGGGCCGGCCGCTGGGCGTGGGCACGATCAGGGCGGGCTCGCCGGAGCCGGTCTCGTAGCCGTCGGCCAGGACGGAGTCCAGCGCGTCGCCCCACGGCTCGGTCTTCATCACCATGCCGGGACCGCCGCCGTAGGGGGTGTCGTCGACGGTGTTGTGCCGGTCGTACGTCCAGTCGCGCAGGTCGTGCACGTGGACGTTCAGCTGTCCACGCGCGCGTGCCTTGCCGACGAGGGAGACGTTCAGCGGTTCCAGGTACTCGGGGAAGATCGTGACGACGTCGAGCCGCATTACGCCCGGTCCTCCTCGGCCCCGTCCTTCGCGGCGGCGTCCCGCGCGGAGGCGATCTCGGCCCGGTCGTCGATCAGCCCCGGCGGCGGGTCGATGACCGCCCGCTGCTCGTCCAGGTCGATCTCGGTGACGATCTCGGCGACGAACGGCACGTAGACCTCGCTGCCGTCGGGGCGCTCCACCACGAACAGGTCCTGCGTGGGCAGGTGCGAGATCTCGGTGATCCGGCCGACCACGGTGCCGTCCCCGGTCACCACGTCGAGATCCATCAGCTGATGGTCGTAGTACTCGTCCTCGTCCTCGGGCCGCTCGTCGGGGTCGACGTCGGCGATCAGGAGGGTGTTGCGCAGCGCCTCGGCGCCGTTGCGGTCGCGGACGCCTTCGAAGCGCAGCAGGAGGCGACCGCTGTGCACCCGGCCGGTCTCGATGGTGAGCGGCCCGACGGAGGCGGGGTCGGTGGCCAGTACGGCACCGGGGCCGAGCCGCAGTTCCGGCTCGTCCGTGCGGACCTCGACGGTGACCTCGCCCTTGATTCCATGGGCGCGGCCGATACGCGCGACTACCAGCTGCACTGTGCTTGATCTCCTGTCGGAACTGCGACGAACCGGTCACGGCTCGTACGAAGCCGGTCACGGCCATACAACACCGGTGGCGGCCATACGACTGCGGGCCGGGGACGGCCCAGTGGCCCTCCCCGGCCCGAGCCGGTGCTGCGTTTGGCGTCAGCGGACGTGGTCCACGTCGACGAGGTCGACGCGGACACCGCGGCCGCCGATGGCGCCCACGACGGTACGCAGAGCGCGTGCGGTGCGGCCGTTGCGACCGATCACCTTGCCGAGGTCGTCGGGGTGGACCCGGACCTCGAGTACGCGCCCGCGGCGCAGGTTGCGCGAGGCGACCTGCACATCGTCAGGGTTGTCGACGATGCCCTTCACGAGGTGCTCGAGAGCCTCCTCGAGCATGCTCAGGCCTCGGTCGACTCGGACGAAGAGGACTCAGCGGCGGCCTCGTCCTTCTTGTCGGCCTTCTTCTTCTGGGTGATCGCCTCACCCTTGCCCTCGTCGTCGCCACCGATCGCGTCGAACGACGGACGGGCCGACTTCTCGGCCGGCTGCAGCAGCGGCGCCGGGGCGGGCTCGCCCTTGAACTTCTGCCAGTCGCCGGTCTTCTTCAGGATGGCGAGCACGGGCTCGGTCGGCTGGGCGCCGACACCGAGCCAGTACGCGACACGCTCGGCGTCGACCTCCATCACCGACGGGTTGTACGTCGGGTGGTACTTGCCGATCTCCTCGATGGCCCGGCCGTCACGGCGGGTACGGGAGTCGGCGACGACGATGCGGTAGTGAGGCGAACGGATCTTGCCCAGACGCTTCAGCTTGATCTTGACTGCCACGGGAGTGGGTTCTCCTGGATTTGACGTGGGTGGGCACGGCGAGAGAGCCGCGTGGGGTTGCGGTACCCGAGTGCCCGATGGACGCGTCAGCCGGAGGAGAGAGGGGTCCTGTGCGACTGTCGAGTACAGCTAGCCATTGTGCCACACGCGGGCAGGCCCGACCGACCGGGGACGTCGTGCCCGGATCCGGCTGCCACGAGCAGCCGGATCGTCAGCTCATCCCCGCGCCGACCACCTCCGGGATCCGGAACGGCTTGCCGCAGCCGCCGCACATGATCGGCGCCTGGGCCAGGACCGACGGGACGACCCGGACGTTGCGTCCGCAGTCGCAGACCGCCTTCACGCGCACCCCTCCCCCGGAGGAGCCGTGGCGGGCGGCCGGTCCGCGGAAGCTGCGGGCCGAGTCGGTCGCGGTCGCGGCGGTGTGCGCCTTCAGCGCGCGCTGGAGGCGATCGATCGTGGGGCGGTAGCGGCGCTTCGCCTCGGGGGTGAGCGTGACCAGCGAGAAGCCGCTGCTGGGATGCGGCTCCTCGGGGTGGTCGAGGCCCAACTCCTCGGCGATCGCGAGGAATCGACGGTTGTGGTAGCGGCCCGCGCGGGAGGTGTCGCGCACTCCGCGCGCGGCGGCGATGCCGTGGACTGCCTCATGGAGCAGTCGTTCGAAGGAGAGCTCGTGCCCGCAGGCGGACGACGACTCTCCGATCAGGGACTCGGGCGCGGCAAGATCGGGCAGCTCGGTGTGGTGCCGCTGAATGTCGGCCCACGCCTGCGCCAGCTCTGCGGCGAGAACAGGTGGTGTCGTGCTCACGTAATGACAACGAGCCGGGGTGCCGCTGTGTTCCTATTCCGGGGCATCCCAAATAATTTGCACGTACCCGTCAGTTGCCGCTGATGCGCCCCGACGAGGGCGGGTGCGCTGATCTGCGGAGAAGCCTCACAGCTCGTACCAAGCCGGTGCGTAGTCCGACGTACGCGCCGACGCGTAGGCCTCGTCCACGCGCCGGGGTGCGTGGGGCTCGCGGATGCGCAAGGGGCGTTTCGGTCGCTGTCGCACCGGAAGGGCCCCACCCGATTGCGCCCCTCACCGGGAGCATCGATGTGGCGAGGTTACCGGGTGCGCCACCGGCGCCCGGCACCGCCCCGCCCGCTGCCGGTTCTCGTCACGCGGTACGGGAACCGGGCCCGCTGACCTTGGCCAAAAGTGCCGCGCCGCAGCCACCACCACCCCCTGTCACCGTCGAGCGTCACGATCAGGCCATCCGAGAAAGGGAGCCGGAAGGGGCTACCGGGAGTACCGCGCGGCCAGGGCCACATTGCCGGGAAGTGAAATCTCGCCAGTTGGGCCGGGGCCGAGCAAACCGGACGCCGCTACCACTGGACGCCGCGGCGAGCCCGGAGTTACCTGGCATACGGGGGGAGTGCGAGCGCACTGCACGGGGGCCATGGAATCGGGCACGGCGGCAACACTCGGCGATTGGGGCACTTTCCTATGACACCTACGCTCGTGCGGCAGCACTCATCTCACGCCGGGGCGACGCCTCGTGTGGACCTGCGTGCACGCGCGCGTGACTGGTCCGAGATACAGGAGCGGATGCTCGTACCGCTCTACGAGGCCGTCTACGAGCGACTGGACGTGGGCGGCGGCACACGGATGCTGGGGCTGGGCTGTGGTTCCGGGCTGGCCCTGCTGATGGCCGCCTCGCGCGGCGCCGCGGTGACCGGTGTCGACTCCCGTTCTCCGGACCACCTGGCCCTGGCGCGTCGGCGGCTGCTTCCCGAGGGGCCCTCGGCATGGGGCACGCGCGCGGGTGAGGACGCCCGGATCGTCGAGGGCTCACTCCGGGACGCGCGGGACCCCTCGCAGCCGGCGTTCACCCTGGTGACCGCCTTCGAGCCCATCGGGTGCCTCGCCGGCGACTCGGAGGGCCTCGGTGAACTGCTCGCCGAGGCGAAGCCGCTCGCCGCCCGCGGGGCCGCCGTGGTGCTGGCCGGCTGGGGCCCGCCGGAGCGGTGCGCGACGACGTCGGTATTGCGGGTGGCGACCAAACTCGCGGATCCGATGCGCAGCCCGGGAAGCTGGCGCCCCGCCCTGCGCGACGACCTGGAGGAGGTCGCCCAGCGGGCCGGACTCAGGCCGGACGGCTCGGGACGGGTGGCGTGCCCCTTCGGATACGCGGACACCGACAGCGCGGTGCGCGGGTTGCTGTCCACCGGCCTGTTCGACGCGGCGATCGCCGCGACCGACCAGGAACAGGTCGACAAGGAGCTGACGGAGGCCCTGCATCCGCATCAACGACCGGACGGGACGGTGTGGATGCCGAACGTCTTCCGGTATCTGATCGCACGGATTCCCTGACGCCAGGAACCACAAGGCCCGGGGGCGTGGCCGAAGCCGCACCCCCGGGCCTTGTGGTTCCGTACGGGCGACGGCGTCAGCCCATGAACTTCTTGAACTCCTCGGGCAGCTCGAAGTCCTGGCCGCCCTGCTGCGGGAGTCCGAGGGCGCCTCCGGCCTGCGCGGCGGCGGCGCGGCGTGCGGCCTCCTCCTGCTCCTGCTGCTTGCGCTTCATCGGGTTGCCGGACCGCTGCTTGCCCTTGGCCTTCTTCTGCTGCTTCTTCTGCCGGCCGGGGCCGCCCCCCATACCGGGCATCCCCGGCATACCGGGCATGCCGCCGCCCTGGGCCATGCGGGACATCATCTTGCGGGCCTCGAAGAACCGCTCGACGAGGTTCTTCACGGCGCTGACCTCGACGCCGGAACCCTTGGCGATACGGGCGCGGCGCGAGCCGTTGATGATCGTCGGCTCCTGGCGCTCGGCCGGGGTCATCGACTTGATGATGGCGGCCGTACGGTCGACGTCACGCTCGTCGAGGTTGTTGATCTGGTCCTTCATCTGGCCCATGCCGGGCAGCATGCCGAGCAGCTTGCTGATGCTGCCCATCTTCCGGACCTGCTCCATCTGGGCCAGGAAGTCGTCCAGGGTGAAGTCCTGGCCCTTCTTGGACGCCAGCTTGGAGGCCATCTTCTCGGCCTCTTCCTGGCTGAACGTCTTCTCCGCCTGCTCGATCAGGGTGAGCAGGTCACCCATGTCGAGGATGCGGGAAGCCATCCGGTCCGGGTGGAAGGGGTCGAAGTCGTCGAGCTTCTCGCCGTTCGAGGCGAACATGATCGGCTTGCCGGTCACCGAGGCGATCGACAGGGCCGCACCACCGCGGGCGTCGCCGTCGAGCTTGGAGAGCACCACGCCGTCGAAGCCGACACCGTCGCGGAAGGCCTCGGCGGTGTTGACCGCGTCCTGACCGATCATCGCGTCGACGACGAAGAGGATCTCGTCGGGGCTGACGGCGTCGCGGATGTCCGCGGCCTGCTGCATCAGCTCCTGGTCGATGCCGAGGCGGCCGGCGGTGTCGACGATGACCAGGTCGTGGACCTTGGCCTTGGCGAACTCGATGGAGTCCTTGGCGACCTGGACCGGGTCGCCGACGCCGTTGCCCGGCTCGGGCGCGTAGACCGCGACGCCGGCGCGCTCGGCGACCACGCTCAGCTGGTTCACGGCGTTGGGGCGCTGGAGGTCACAGGCCACCAGCAGCGGCGAGTGGCCCTGCTCCTTGAGCCAGCGGCCCAGCTTGCCCGCGAGGGTGGTCTTACCGGCGCCCTGCAGACCGGCCAGCATGATCACGGTGGGCGGCTGCTTGGCGAAGCGCAGGCGGCGGGTCTCGCCGCCGAGGATGCCGACCAGCTCCTCGTTGACGATCTTGAGGACCTGTTGGGCCGGATTCAGCGCCTTGGAGACCTCGGCGCCCAGGGAGCGTTCCTTGACCTTCTTGATGAAGGCACGCACCACGGGCAGGGCCACGTCGGCCTCGAGGAGCGCGATGCGGATCTCGCGGGCCGTGGCGTCGATGTCCGCCTCGGACAACCTGCCCTTGCCGCGGAGATTTTTGAAAGTCGCGCTAAGGCGGTCGGAGAGGGTATCGAACACGGTGGCGTCGGTCCTCGGAGTCGGGGGCGGTCTGAGCGTCTTCCAGGGTATCTGCCTTGGCAAGACATTCGTTCCCGCCTGCCGCATTCATCGTCCCCGCCCGCCGCGGTCGGCGGGCGGGTCGGGCTCCCAGTGAGGCGGGATCAGCCCCGCAACACCTCCTCCAGCGCCTTCGCCACGTCCCCCGCCTCCTCCCCCGGCAGCGGCGCGCCCTCCGGGCCGGTGACGTAGAACGCGTCCACAGCGTTCGAACCCAAGGTCGAAGCGTGCGCACTCCGCACCCGCACCCCCGCCCCCTCCAGCGCCCGCCCGATGCGGAACAGCAGCCCCGGTGCGTCCTGGGCCCGTACCTCGATCACCGTGGCCAGCCGGGACGCGGCCGGGGCGACCGTCACGCGGGGCGGTGGCGGGAGCACACCCCGGCGCCGGGGATACGCGGCGTCCCGCTCGGCGAGCCGCGCGGCGATGTCCAGGCTGCCGTCCAGCGCCCTGACCAGGTCGGCCCGCAGCCGGGCGGCCTGGGGCAGGGAGCCGTACTCGGCGGCGACCCGCCAGGCCAGCAGCAGCACGGAGCCTTCGACGCCGTCCGGCAGCGGGAGGGACCGCAGCTCGGCGGCGCGGACGGTCAGCCGGTGCATGGCCAGCACCCCGGCGACCGCGGGCAGCACACCCGGCTGGTCGGGCACGGCGATCAGCAGCTGCACCCCGAGGGGCTCCGGGTCGGCGACCGGCTCCGGGGCGGCCGGCGGCTCGGTCTGGGCACGCAGGGCGAGGACGGGGCCGCCCGTGCGGAACGCCTCGACGGCGAGCCGTTCCTGCTCGGCGGTGGGCGCGGCGGCCTCGGGCTCGGCCGGGGGGTTCCCGGCCAGCACCGCCGAGACCCGTTTCACCAGGTCGGCGACGAGTGAGCCGCGCCAGGACGACCAGGCGGCCGGCCCGGTGGCCAGGGCGTCCGCCTCGGTGAGGGCGTGCAGCAGCTCCAGGGTGCTCTCCGTGCCCACCGCCTCGGCGACCGCGCGCACGGTGGCCGGGTCGTCCAGGTCGCGCCGCGTGGCGGTCTCGACGAGCAGCAGGTGATGGCGTACGAGGGTGGCGAGGACGGTCACGTCCGACCGGTCGAACCCGATGCGGGCGGCCACATCGCGGGCGATGGTCTCACCGACCACGGAGTGGTCGCCGGGCCAGCCCTTGCCGATGTCGTGCAGCAGCGCGGCGACCAGGAGCAGGTCGGGCCGGTGGACGCGGCGGGTGAACTCCGAGGCGCGGACGGCGGTCTCGATGAGGTGCCGGTCGACGGTCCACAGGTGGACGGCGTTGCGCTGGGGGCGGCAGCGCACCCGCTCCCAGTCGGGCAGCAGCCGGGTGATCAGGCCCTCGGCCTCCAGGGCCTCCCAGACGTCGACCGTGGGCCGTCCCGAGCCCAGCAGGGTCACCAGCTGCTCGCGGGCCTCCACCGGCCAGGGCGTGGGCAGCGGGCGCGCGGTGGCCGCCAGGCGCCGTACGGCGTGCAGGGAGAGCGGGATCCCGGCCTGCGCGGCGGCGGCCGCGGCGCGCAGCGGGAGCACGGGGTCGCGTTCGGGGCGTGCGGTGCGGGCGAGCACCACCTCGCCGTCCTGCTCGACGACACCCTCGGCCAGCGGGGAACGCTCGGGAACCGGTTTCCCGCCGCCGAGCGCCCTCCCGTCGCCCGCCACCGCCCTTCTGAGGAAGTCGCTTCGCTCCCTCGCCAGCTTGCGCAGCCTCGGCCGCACGGAGCGCGACCGCAGCACGCGCCCCACCTCGCGCCAGGTGACGTCGCCGGCGTACGAGATGACGCGGGCCGCCTCGTACACCTGCCGCAGCAGCGTGTCGGCGTCCAGGAGGCCCAGGTCGGCCGCCACCTGGTCCTGCTCCTGGAGGGCCAGCCGGTCGGTCGCGCGGCCCGTCGCCAGGTGGAGCGCGTCGCGTACGTCGAGCAGTCGGCGCCGGGCGTCGGCGAGGCCCTCGCGCGGGGCGTCGGCCAGCCAGGAGGCGGCGACGGCGCGCAGGGCGGTGGCGTCGCGCAGGCCGCCGCGCGCCTCCTTGAGGTCGGGTTCCAGCAGGTACTGCAGCTCGCCCTGGCGTTCCGCGCGCTCGGCACACAGTTCCTGCAGTTCGGGGAGGCGTTTGGGGGCCTGGTTGCGCCAGTCGGCGAGGACGGTGGTGCGCAGGGCCGCGGTCAGGCCGAAGTCACCGGCGAGATGGCGGGCGTCCAGGAGGCCGAGTTGGACTTTCAGGTCCTCGCCCGCCGTCTTCCGGGCCTCCGCGGGCGTGCGCACGGAGTGGTCGAGGGCGAGGCCGAGGTCCCACACGGGGTACCAGAGGCGGTCGGCGAGGGCGGCGACCGCCTTGTCGTCGCTGCCGTCGTGCAGCAGGAGCAGGTCCAGGTCGCTGCGTGGGGAGAGCTCGCCGCGTCCGTAGCCGCCGACGGCGACCAGTGACACGCCCCGGAGTGCCTCGCCGCCCGCCTGGAACAGTCCGGACAGCCAGTCGTCCGTCAGGGCGGACAGGGCCGTACGGCGCGGCGGCCCGGACCGTGCCCCCTCGGTGAGGAGGCGCAGCCGGGCCGCCGCGTAGCCGCCGGGTTCCGAGTCCTCTGCTTCTTTCGTCACGTCCGTACTCGTCACCCGGCGACTCCTGTTCGTCCGTCGTGTCAGAGCGCGTCGGGTCCGCGCTCGCCGGTCCGGACCCGTACGGCCGTGTCGACCGGGACCGCCCAGACCTTGCCGTCGCCGATCTTGCCGGTACGGGCCGCCTTGACCACGACCTCGATCAGCTGCTCGGCGTCGTCGTCCTCGACCAGGACCTCGATGCGGATCTTGGGCACCAGGTCGACGGTGTACTCGGCGCCGCGGTAGACCTCGGTGTGGCCGCGCTGGCGGCCGTAGCCGCTGGCCTCGGTCACGGTCAGTCCGTGGACCCCGAAGGCCTGGAGGGCCTCCTTGATCTCGTCGAGCCGGTGCGGCTTGACGACGGCGGTGATGAGCTTCATGCGTCCACCTTCTTACTCGCGGCCTGCGCGGCCGCGGAGGCGGCCGGCGTGGCGGTCGTCCGGGCGGCACCGCCGCCGGCGCCGCTGAAGTCGTATGCGGTCTCGGCGTGCTCGGCCTGGTCGATGCCGGCCACCTCGTCGTCCTCCGATACCCGCATGCCGATCGTCTTGTCCAGCAGGAAGGCGAGGACCGCGGAGACGACCAGGGAGTAGGCGAGGACTCCGAAGACGCCCGCGCACTGCTTCCAGAACTGGTCGAGGCCGCCGCCGTAGAAGAGTCCCTCGACGTCGGACTGGCCCTTACCGGTGGCGAAGAAGCCGACGAGGAGCGAGCCGAGGATGCCGCCGACGAGGTGGACGCCGACGACGTCGAGGGAGTCGTCGTAGCCGAACTTGTACTTCAGGCCGACGGCCATGGCGCACAGCACACCGGCGATGAGGCCGACGGCGATGGCGCCGAGCGGGGAGACCGCGCCGCCGGCCGGGGTGATGGCGACCAGGCCGGAGACGGCGCCGGAGGCGGCGCCCAGCGTGGTGAAGGCGCCGTGGCGGATCTTCTCGTAGGCGAGCCAGCCCAGGACGGCCGCACCGGTGGCGACCTGCGTGTTGACGAACATCAGCGCGCCGACGCCGTCGTCGTTGCCGAGCCACGAGCCGGCGTTGAAGCCGAACCAGCCGAACCAGAGCAGACCGGCGCCGAGCATGACCAGCGGGAGGCTGTGCGGGCGCATCGGGTCCTTCTTGAAGCCGACGCGCTTGCCGATGACGAGGATCACGCCGAGCGCCGCGGCACCGGCGTTGATGTGCACGGCCGTACCACCGGCGAAGTCGATCACGCCGAGCTCGAAGGCCCAGCCGCCGGCGCCCCAGACCCAGTGGGCGACCGGGAAGTAGACGATCGTGGCCCACAGGGCGACGAACAGCGCCCAGGCGGTGAACTTCACGCGGTCCGCGAGGGCGCCGCTGATCAGGGCGGGCGTGAGGACGGCGAACATCAGCTGGAAGACCAGGAACACGAAGACGGGGATGGTGTAGCCGTCCCACAGCTCGGTCAGGCCGATGTTGCTGAGGCCGACCCAGTCGGAGTTCCAGCCGACGATGCTTCCGGAGTCGGTGCCGAACGCCATGGAGAAGCCGTACAGCACCCACAGGACGGTGACGATGCCGAGGCTGATGAAGCTCATCATCAGCATGTTCAGGGTGCTCTTGACGCGGACCATGCCTCCGTAGAAGAAGGCCAGGCCGGGAGTCATGAGCATCACCAGGGCGGAGCAGATGAGCATGAAGCCTGTGTTGGCGGCAGAGAGCTCCGTCTCTGCGGCAAGCGTGATGGCTGGAGCCATCGGCGTCTCCTCGTCGTTGGTACGGCCCCGTGCGGGCGAAGCCTGAGCGGATTGAGGGGTGGGCCGGTTATGCGCCAAGAGATTGGCGCAGCGCGGTTTCGGTGGACGCCCCTCGTTGTTTCGCCGCCGTGACGAAGGCGCTGTGCGTGTTACGCGTCGGTGAACTGCCGGGTGCGGGGTCGCACGATCGTCGTCGTGGCGCAACGTCCCGGCCGGGACACGAGCCGGCCGCGGCGGGCCTCCGAATGACCTGGCATGGGGGAGCCGAGTCGGGCAGTTCGGGAGGGCCGGCCGCGGCCGGGGCTGGTGGGGGTTCAGACCGCCTCGGCGGTCTCCGGCAACTCGACGGCGAGCCGTTCGGTGAGGTCGACGACCTCGGCGAGGTCGCCGAAATCGCGTACGGCCGTGTCGACGGTCTTGCGGATGCGGGTGTTGACGCGTTCGGAGCGGACCTTCTTGGCGATGCCCATGGCCTCGACGGCCAGGACGGTGCTCTGTTCGGGTTCGCGGCGCAGCAGGTGCACGGTGGCCATGCCGATCAGGTTCAGCGCGTACGACCGCTGGTGCTCGTCGTCCTCGGAGAACAGCTCCACGGCCCGCCGCATCAGCGGCTCGGCCAGGGAGGCGTAGGCGGGGCTGCGGCCGGCGACATAGGCCAGGTCGCGGAAGGAGTGGCTGTTCTCCCCGTACAGCTCGGCCTCGGAGAAGAAGCGGATCCAGTCGGGGTCCGGCTCGTCCCACTCGTCGGTCTCGGCAAAGGTGTCCTCGGCCATGCGCACGGCCCGCTTGCAGCGGCCGGGCTGCCCCATGTTGGCGTAGGCGCGGGCCTCCATCGCATACAGCATCGACTGGGTGCGGGGGCTTGCGCAGTCCCGGCTGCCGTACTGCGCGAGGTGGATCAGCTCCAGGGCGTCGTCGGGCCGGCCGAGGTGGATCATCTGCCGGCTCATGCTGGAGAGGATGTACGAGCCGAGCGGCCGGTCGCCGGCCTCCTTGGCGGCGTGCAGGGCGAGGACGAAGTACTTCTGCGCGGTGGGCTGGAGGCCCACGTCGTACGACATCCAGCCGGCCAGTTCGGCGAGCTCGGCGGCGACCTTGAACAGCTTGGACCGGGTGGTCTCGGCCTGGGGTTCCTGGAGCAGGTCGGTCACCTCGTGCAGCTGGCCGACGACCGCCTTGCGGCGCAGGCCGCCGCCGCACTGGGCGTCCCAGCGGCGGAACATCACGGCGGTGGACTCCAGCAGGTCCAGCTCCGGCCTGGACAGGCGGCCACGCGCGCGTGAGGCCGGTGCGGACTCGCGGCCGGAGGGAGCGGCCGGGGGCGAGGGGACGAGCCAGCGCTGCATGGGCTCGATGAGGGACGGGCCCGCGGAGAGTGCCAGCGAGCTCCCGAGGAAGCCGCGCCGCGCCAGCATCAGGTCGCTGCGCGAGAACTCGCTGAGCAGGGCCACGGTCTGCGGGCCCGTCCAGGGGAGGTCGACGCCCGTCGCGGAGGGCGTCGGGCGGGTGGCCCGCAGCCCCAGGTCCTCGACGGAGACGACGACACCGAAGCGCTCGGAGAACAGCTCGGACAGGATGCGCGGGATCGGTTCGCGCGGGTTCTCTCCGTCGAGCCAGCGGCGCACGCGTGAGGTGTCGGTGGAGATGTGGTTGGCGCCCAGCTGGCGTGCCCGGCGGTTGACCTGGCGGGCCAGCTCGCCCTTGGACCAGCCGCTGCGGGCGAACCACGAGGTGAGCAGCTCGTTGGGGCGCTTGTCAGCGTGCGACGCGCTTCCCGCGCTCGTACCGCTTCCGCCGTTGCCGCTCACTGGAACGCCCCCATCCCTGAGACCACCTGTCGCCGAGTGCGCCAAGCCCTATCAGAATGCCGGTGGTCCCGGCCGCTCGTCCGGCGGATGCCACCCTTCGAACGGAAGGCCGAGTTGCCTCCGGCATACCCACAAGCGCATGTGCCACAAGGCTCCATGCACACAAAGTAATCCTACGATCACCCGTCCAGCCATGGCGATTGCAGAATCGCCACCATTCGCCACCCCTTCGAATGAACTCCCGTCGACCTGCACACGATTCACTTGACACAGGCCAACCGGGAGTCGGTGCAACGGTGCACACCAGGGCGTGCGCGTTCGGGCGCACCACCCGACGTGCTTCCGGGCGCTGTCTGAACCGCGCCGCACTGGGGAGTTGGAAACAGAGAGTCACGTTTTACGTCCGCTGCGTAACCGCCGTTGCGGCGGACCGTTGGAGGGGGCATGGGCTTCACGATCGGCATCGGCAGCAGTCGGGGCACGCGCGACACCCGGTCCGGCACACGCCGCCGCGGCCGCGCGTCGGAGTGCACCGTCGTGGCCGAGTTCACCGGGCTGTGGGGCTGGGACGTGGTGCCGGGCGCCCGGACCGCCGCGGGCGCCTGCTCCTGCGGCCGGTCCGACTGCCCGGCGCCGGGCGCGCATCCGCTGGACTTCGCGCCACGGGTGCCCGCCGGGGCGACCCTGGACGAGGCGAGCGAGGCCTGGGCCCAGTCCCCGGGCGCTGCGGTGATGCTGCCCGTCGGGCGGACCTTCGACGTGCTCGAGGTGGCCGAGCCCGCCGGGCTGCGGGCGCTGGCCCGGATGGAGCGCATGGGCCTCCCCCTCGGCCCGGTCACGGCGACCCCGCAGGGGCGCGCCCAGTTCTTCGTCGCCCCGGGCGCCGCGAGCGAGCTGCCGCGGTTGCTCTACCGCATGGGCTGGGACGACCCGTCCGCCCTCGACCTCCGCGGCCTCGGCGCCGGTACGTACGTCACCGCGCCGCCCTCCGACCGGGGCGGGCTGGGCCCGGTGCGCTGGCTGCGTCCCCCGGCCCTCGACTCGGCGACCAGGCCACCGACGGCGCGGCTCCTGCTGGGCACGCTGGCTTACGTGGCGCATCGGTCGCGGGCATAGCGCACGCCGGCGTACGTGGCCCGTCGGTCACGGGGCGTGGGCCGGACCTTCGGCCCGGAGCCCCGTAGCCGGGCACCCGCCCCCACAACAGACCACAGACAGCAAAGTGCCCTCACGGACGAAGCGCCCGCTCCCCCGGTCACCGGGGGGCGGGCGCTTCGTCGTGCGCCGGAGTGCGTCCCGGCATGCGCACCGGGCTCCGACAGCCGACGTCACTCGCCGATCAGGGCATCCACGAACGCCTCCGGCTCGAACGGCGCCAGGTCGTCCGCGCCCTCGCCGAGCCCGATCAGCTTGACCGGCACACCCAGCTCGCGCTGCACGGCGACCACGATGCCGCCCTTGGCCGTGCCGTCCAGCTTGGTCAGCACGATGCCGGTGATGTCGACGACCTCGGCGAAGACCCGGGCCTGGATCAGGCCGTTCTGGCCGGTGGTCGCGTCGAGCACGAGCAGCACCTCGTCCAGCGGGGCGTGCTTCTCCACGACGCGCTTGACCTTGCCGAGCTCGTCCATGAGGCCGGTCTTGGTGTGCAGCCGGCCGGCGGTGTCGATGAGCACGACGTCCGAGCCGAGCTCCTTGCCCTCCTTGACCGCGTCGAAGGCGACGGAGGCCGGGTCGCCCGCCTCCGGGCCGCGCACGGTGTGGGCGCCGACCCGCTCGCCCCAGGTCTGCAGCTGGTCGGCGGCGGCGGCGCGGAAGGTGTCGGCGGCACCGAGGACGACGCTGCGGCCGTCGGCGACCAGGACGCGGGCGAGCTTGCCGGTCGTGGTGGTCTTGCCGGTGCCGTTGACCCCGACGACCATCACGATGCCGGGCTTGCTGTTCGGCGGCTCGGTCTTGACCTCGCGGTCCATGTCGGGGCCGACCAGGGTGATCAGCTCCTCGCGCAGCAGGCCGCGCAGCTCTTCGGGGGTGCGGGTGCCGAGCACCTTCACCCGCTCACGCAGCCGCTCGACGAGCTCCTGGGTGGGCTGCACGCCGACGTCCGCCGTGAGGAGTGTGTCCTCGATCTCCTCCCAGGTGTCGTCGTCGAGGTGCTCCCGGGAAAGCAGGGTGAGCAGGCCCTTGCCGAGGGCGTTCTGCGAACGGGAGAGGCGGGCACGGAGCCGGACCAGTCGGCCGGCGGTGGGCTCGGGAACCTCGATCTGCGGGATCTCGAGCTCTTCGACGACGGGCGGCTCCTCGACGGCGGCGGGGGCGGAGCCGCCGTCCGGGAGGTCGACCTCCTCTATCGTCCGGCGCGGTTCGTCGCGCGGCGTCTCGGCCTCTTCGCCGACGTGCGGCTCGGCCGGAGGGGCGGTGATGTCGGGCGCGGCGGGAGGCGGCGGAGGCAGCTGCTTCTTACGGCGACTGCCCACGATCAGCCCGCCGAGCGCGCCGATCACGACCACGGCGATGACTACAGCAAGGATGACGATTTCCATAACGGCTCCAGTATCAGTCATGGGCCCCCGGGACACCCCCTTTGTCACTTCCTCCAAAGGACAAAGGCCACTGGAAGGAATGAGTCGGATCAAAGTACGATGGAAGAGGCCGCGTCAACGCGCGTAGAGTCCCGACCATCCCTCTTCTCCCACGATCGAGGCACGGACCCCCCACATGAGCAAGACCGCCGAGACCGAAGGCGCGCTGGAAACCCGCGGCATCGAGCAGGTTCCCGATGCCGAGCGCACCGCCCGAACCCGTGAGCTCTTCCCGACCTGGGTCGGCGCCAACATCAGCGTGCTGCTGCTCACGATGGGCGCGAGCCTCGTCGTGGCGTACCAGCTCAACTTCTGGCAGGCGCTCGTCGTCGCGGCCGCCGCGCCGGTCGTGTCGTACGGCCTGGTCGGGCTGATCGGCATCGCCGGCAAGCGCGGAGGCGCGCCCGGCATGGCGCTGTCCCGGGCCGTCTTCGGGCAGCGGGGCAATCTGCTGCCCGGTTCGCTGATCTGGATCGCCCGCTGGGGCTGGGAGACGATCAACGCGGTGACCGGCGCCTACGCCCTGCTCACCGTGCTGGACATCGTGTTCGGCATACGGGCCAACGGCGTGCTGGACGTGGTGACGCTGCTCGCCTTCGTCGTCGCGACCTTCGCGATCTCGGGGCTGGGCATCAACGCCGTGCAGAAGTGCAACAAGTACGCGGCCTACCTCTTCGGCGCCTTCTCGGTGCTGGTCCTCGGCTACCTGGTCGTCGACACCGACTGGTCCGCGGTGTTCGACCGGTCCGCCGGTTCGGTGGCCGCGATGATCACGGGCGTCGGCCTGATCGCGGCCGGTGGCGTCAGCTGGATCCCGTCCGCCCCCGACTTCACGCGGTACCTGCCGCGCACGGCCTCCTCGAAGGGGATCGTGGGCGTGACGATCGGCGGCGCCGGCATCGTCGTGCTGCCCATGGTCCTGATGGGTATGGTCATGGCCGTCACCACGCCGGACCTGGCCTCGGCCGCCGACCCCGTCTCCTTCCTCGGCGAGATCCTGCCGACCTGGATCGCGGTGCCGTACCTGCTGATCGCGCTGATCGGCATGCTGCTGATCAACTCGATGTCGATGTACTCGGCCGGCTTCACCGCGCAGACCCTGGGCTTCAATGTCCCGCGCCACTGGGCCGTCTCCGTCAACGCCGTGATCTCGCTGCTCTTCGGCGGCGTGCTGATGCTGGTGGCGACGAGCTTCATGGGCTCCTTCATCGCCTTCCTGTCGCTGCTCGCGGTCGCCTTCTCCGCCTGGGTCGGCGTCTTCGGCGCGGACATGCTGCGCCGCAAGGAGTACGACGGCGAGGCCCTGGCCGACACCGGGCGCACCAGCGCCTACTGGTACCGCGGCGGATTCTCCCCCGCCGCCGTCGCCGCCTGGGCGGTGGGACTGGTCGCCGGCCTGATGTTCACCACGTCCGACTGGTTCACCGGCCCCCTCGCCGCGAACAACGTCATCGGCGAGTACGGCCTCGGCTGGGTCGCCACGGTGGTGATCTCCGCCCTGCTGTACGTCGTGCTGCCGAAGCCGGCGGTGGTCGTTCCGGCGGCGTCCGCGGAGCGGGCCGAGCAGCCCGAGACCGCGACCGTCTGACGTACCTCTGCCGAACCCGGCCCACGCCCCCTTCACCGCCGTCCGGTGGAGGGGGCGTCGGCGTGTCCGGACGGCGGTGCTCTGCCCGCGCGCGGGCCGAGAGGCCGCACCGCCCTGAGGACCCACCGCCGGTGAGCGTCCACCGTCCGTGAGGAGCCACCGCGCGTGGGCAGACCACCGGCAAGCCGTGTCTCCGACCGGCACCTCACCCGGCCCGGGCCGGCTGTGGCGCTGCCCGGCCGCGCCGGTGGCCTCGGCAGCCGTACTCCGGCCGGACCGGATGGCGGGACGGCGGCGCCATGGCGGACCCCGCGGCGCCGGGCGACGTCTCGGGCCACGGGCTTCCGGCCTCGCCCACCGTGACCGACGGCATCGCATCCCCACGACGGCGGCTGCCCGCACCCTCCCGACTCGCGCGTCGCCGACGCCGGGCCGGGCAACGACCGCCCAGCGTCCGGCGCGCGCACGGACACCACCCGGGACGGCCTCAGCGGCGGCTGCCCGGCGCCGGGTACGACACCGCCGCCCCCGTCCGGAGGTGACCGGACGGGGGCGGCGGACGGTACGAGGAGAGGGGCAGCGGGGACTTGGCCCTTCTCCCCGAGCACGGGGCGGGCGGTCAGCCCATCTCCTCCAGGGCCTTGCCCTTCGTCTCCTTCACGAACTTCAGGACGAACGGGATGGAGAGCGCGGCGAAGATCGTGTAGATCACGTACGTGCCGGAGAGGTTCCAGTCGGCCAGCGACGGGAAGCTCGCGGTGATGGCCCAGTTGGCGATCCACTGGGCGGAGGCGGCCACGCCCAGCGCGGCGGCGCGGAGCCGGTTGGGGAACATCTCGCCGAGGAAGACCCAGACGACCACACCCCAGGACAGGGCGAAGAAGAGCACGAACAGGTGGGCGGCGATCAGGGCGACCCAGCCCTGGGTGGCCGGGAGCTTGCCGTCGACCAGGTCGAAGGAGAACGCCCAGGCCTCCAGCGCGAGGCCGATGACCATACCGACCGAGCCGATCAGGGCCAGCGGCTTGCGTCCGATGCGGTCCACGAAGATCATCGCGATCACGGTGCCGACGATGTTGATGATCGACGTCGTGAACGAGTAGAAGAAGGAGTCCGTCGGGTCGACGCCGACCGACTGCCACAGCGTCGAGGAGTAGTAGAACGCGACGTTGATGCCGACGAACTGCTGGAAGACCGACAGGCCGATACCGATCCAGACGATCGGCTTGAAGAAGAAGCTGCCACCGAGCAGCTCCTTGAAGCTGGCCTTCTCCTCACGGTGCATCGCGTGCTCGATCTCGGCGAGGCGCGCGTCGAGGTCGACTTCCTTGCCCTCGACCTCTTCGAGGATCTGCTTGGCCTTCTCGTGCTTGCCCACCGAGATCAGGAAGCGGGGGGACTCCGGGATGGCGAAGGACAGCAGCCCGTACAGGACGGCCGGGATGACCATGACGCCGAGCATGACCTGCCAGGCCTCCAGGCCCATCAGCTCACCGCGCTGGTCGCCGCCGGCGGCGTTGAGCAGACCCCAGTTGACCAGCTGCGAGACGGCGATGCCGATGACGATCGCGGCCTGCTGGAAGGAGCCGAGCCGGCCGCGGTAGGCGGGCGGGGAGACCTCGGCGATGTAGGCGGGGCCGATCACCGAGGCCATGCCGATGGCGAAGCCGCCGATGATGCGCCACATGGCGAGGTCCCACAGCGCGAAGGGCAGTGCGGAGCCGATGGCGCTGACGGTGAAGAGGATCGCCGCGATCTGCATGCAGCGGATGCGGCCGATGCGGTCGGCGATCCGGCCGGCGGTCGCGGCACCGATGGCACAGCCGATCAGCGCGACGGCGATGACCTGGGCCAGCATCGCGGAGCCGACGTCGTAGCGGTCCCGGATGGCCTCGACGGCGCCGTTGATCACGGAACTGTCGTAGCCGAACAGGAAACCGCCCATCGCGGCCGCCGCCGCGATGAAGATGACGTGCCCGAGATGTTCGGGGTGAGCCGTCCTGGCTCCTGAATTGGGTGCCTGCGATGTGCTGGCCACGTGTACTCCTCGGGCTACCGGCAACGCTGCCGGGGTGGTTCGCCTTCGAGGTGCCACCAGAAGGGACCTGAAGGTAAAAGCAACGTTGCAGAGACTATGCCTTCAAGTGTCGAAGTCAATAGGGCGACAGCTGTGAGTTTGGAGATGCCGGGGAGGGCTATTCCTTCAAGAGTTGAACCTAGAGTCCACTAGCGCAGCCGCTGACTGATGACCTTCGACACACCGTCGCCCTGCATCGACACGCCGTACAGCGCGTCGGCGACCTCCATCGTGCGCTTCTGGTGCGTGATGACGATCAGCTGCGAGGCCTCCTGCAGCTCCTGCATGATCCGGATCAGCCGCTGCAGGTTGGTGTCGTCGAGCGCCGCCTCGACCTCGTCCATGACGTAGAACGGACTGGGCCGCGCCTTGAAGATCGACACGAGCATCGCCACGGCGGTCAGCGAGCGCTCCCCGCCCGAGAGCAGCGAGAGCCGCTTGACCTTCTTGCCCGGCGGCCGGGCCTCGACGTCCACGCCCGTGGTGAGCATGTTGTCGGGGTCGGTCAGCACGAGACGCCCCTCACCACCGGGGAACAGCCGGCTGAAGACGCCCTCGAACTCCCGGGCCGTGTCCCGGTAGGCCTCGGTGAAGACCTGCTCGACGCGTTCGTCGACCTCCTTGACGACCTGGAGCAGGTCGGCGCGGGTCTTCCTCAGGTCCTCGAGCTGCTCACTGAGGAACTGGTGGCGTTCCTCCAGCGCCGCGAACTCCTCCAGGGCCAGCGGGTTGACCTTGCCGAGCTGCTGGTAGGCGCGTTCGGCGGCCTTCAGCCGCTTCTCCTGCTCGGCCCGTACGAAGGGCCGGGGGAGGTTGCGCGGGTGCTCGGGGTCGTCCGGGAGCTGCTCGCCCTCGGCGGGGGGCGAGGGCGGCACCTGCTGATGGGGGCCGTACTCGGCCGCGAGTCCCGCCGGTTCCACACCGAGTTCCTCCAGCGCCTTGGTCTCCAGCTGCTCGATGCGCAGCCGTTTCTCGGCGCCGAGTACCTCGCCCCGGTGAACTGAATCCGTCAACTTGTCGAGCTCCGCCTTGAGGTCGCGCCCGGCGGTGCGCGCGGCGGTCAGTTCCTGCTCGCGCCGGGCCTTGGCCGCCTCGGCGAGGGTGCGCTCCTCGTCGGCGCGGACCAGGGAGACCTCGACGTGCGCGAGCAGCTGCCGGGCGCCGGCGGCGACCGCCTCGGCCACGGCGGCCTCGTGCCGGAGCCTGGCCCGCCGCTGTTCGGCACGCGCGCGTGCCTCGCGTTCCGCGCGGGCGGCCCGGTCGAGGGAGTCGGCGCGTCCGGCGAGTGCCTTGACCCGCTCCTCGTGGGTACGGGCCTGGAGACGGGCCTCCATCTCGGTCTGCCGGGCGTTGGCACCGTCGGCGGCGAGCCGGTCGCGCACGGAGGGGTCGGGCTCCTCCTCGACCGGCATCTCCTCGGCGACGGCCAGCCGCTCGGCGAGCTCCTCGACCTCCATCAGCGCCTTGTCCAGCGCCTCCTGCGCCCGGTCCGCCGCCGCGGCGGACCGTTCCGCCTCACCGGCGGCGCCCCGCGCCTGCCCCGCGAGCCGGCCCAGCTGCTGGGCGACGGCCGACTTCTCCCGGTCGGCGGCGCGGCGCCGCTCCCCCAGCTCCTCGACCAGCGCGGCGCACTCCCCGCGCCGCTCGGCCGCCGCCCCCTGCGCCTCGGCCAGCGCCTCGCACCGCACGCCCAGCTCCTCCAGCTCGGCCGCGGCCTGGTCCACGGACGCCTGCACCTCCAGGAGACTGGGCGCCCCGGCGGACCCGCCCTGCGCGAAGTGGGCGCCCAGCAGGTCGCCCTCGGCGGTGACGGCGGTCAGCCCGGGGTGGGCGTAGACGAGGTCCTCGGCGTCCTCCAGGGTGGCGACGACGACGATCCCGCGCAGCAGCCGCCGTATCGCGGGCATCAGGTCGGCCGGCCCGCGGACGAGGTCGGCGGCATACGGGGGCCCGTCGCTCCGCGCTTCCCCCGGTACGTCGTCGGGGGCGCCGGCGAGCAGCAGGGCGGCGCGGCCGGCGTCCTGCTTGCGCAGCAGGCGGATGGCGTCGGCGGCGGCCGACGGGGAGGTCACCGCCAGGGCGTCGGCGGCGGCGCCGAACGCGGCGGCGAGCGGGACCTCGTGGCCGGGCGTCACGGTGAGGAGTTCGGCGGCCGGGCCGAGCAGACCGGTGAGCCGGTCCTTGGCCGCGAGCAGCGCACCGGTGCCGTCCTTGCGGCGCAGGCCCAGGGCCAGGGCGTCGTGGCGGGCCTGGGTCGCGGCCCGCTCGCGCTCCGCCGCGGTGGCCGCCTCGCGGGCGGCGCTCAGGGCCGTCTCCGCCTCGGCCAGCCCTCGTACCGCGGACTGATGCCGCTCGGCGAGCTCCTCGTCTCCGGCGTCGAGTCCGTCGACCTCGGCCTGGAGCGCCTCGTACTCCTCCTGGGCGGCGGCGGCGCGCTCCCGGGACTCGTCCCGGGCTGCGGCCAGCCGCTCGATCTCCGCCTGGGCGGAGGCGGCACGGGAACGGGCGGCACCGACCTGACCGCTGAGCCGGGCCAGCCCTTCGCGGCGGTCGGCGATGGCACGCGCGGCGTCCTTGAGGCGGCGTTCCTCGAGCGCCAGTTCGCGTTCGAGGTCCGCGCGGTGGGCGACCGTGTCCTCCAGCGCGCGCTCGGCCGCCTCCAGGGCCGCCTCGAGTTCGGCCTCCTGCTCGCGGACGCGGGCGGCCTCGCGCTCCAGCTCCTCCGGGTCACGGCCGCGCCGCTCCTCGGGGGGCGCGGAGGTGGCGCTCTTCACGCGCGCGTCGGCCAGCGAGATCGTGCCGCGCACCCGTTCGGCCAGCTGGGACAGTTCGTACCAGGTCTGCTGGGCGCGCTGGAGGCGCGGGGTGAGCCGACGGACCTCGTCCTCCAGGTCCGCCTCGCGGCGCAGCGCCTTGCTCAGCTCCCGCTCGGCGGCCTCCTTGCGTTCCTTGAGGGCGGCCTCGTCGGCGATCTCGGCCTCCAGTGCCTCGCGCAGTCGTACGAGGTCGTCGGCGAGGAGACGCAGGCGCGCGTCCCGGAGGTCCGCCTGGATGACGGCGGCCCGGCGTGCGACGGCGGCCTGCCGGCCGAGCGGCTTGAGCTGGCGGCGCAGCTCGTCCGTCAGGTCCTGCACGCGCGCGAGGTTGGCCTGCATCGCGTCCAGTTTCCGCAGCGCCTTCTCCTTGCGCTTGCGGTGCTTGAGGACGCCGGCGGCCTCCTCGATGAAGGCGCGGCGCCCCATCGGGTCGGCGTGCAGGACGGAGTCGAGCTGGCCCTGGCCGACGATGACGTGCATCTCGCGGCCGATGCCGGAGTCGGAGAGCAGTTCCTGGATGTCGAGGAGGCGGCAGGTGTCGCCGTTGATCTGGTACTCACTGCCGCCGTTGCGGAACATGATCCGCGTGATGGTGACCTCGGCGTACTCGATGGGCAGGGCCCCGTCGGAGTTGTCGATGGTCAGCGACACCTCGGCCCGGCCGAGCGGCGGGCGGCCGGTGGTGCCGGCGAAGATGACGTCCTCCATCTTGCCGCCGCGCAACGACTTGGCGCCCTGTTCGCCCATGACCCAGCTGAGCGCGTCCACGACGTTGGACTTGCCCGAGCCGTTCGGGCCGACGACGCAGGTGATGCCCGGCTCGAACCGGAGTGTGGTCGCCGAGGCGAACGACTTGAACCCGCGCAGGGTCAGGGCCTTCAGATGCACGCCGCCGGACTCTACCTTTCGCGGGTGTCTCACTCCATGAACCGGTGAACCGCCGCGGTTTCACGGGTGAACGTGCAGGGCACATCAGACGTTGAAGAGGGTGACGGGATGCGCCGGGGAGGGTAGGGCGGGCGGTCGCGGAGGCGGACCGAGGACGGACGGGGCGGAAGACGGGGGCAGCAAGAAAGAAGGGACGCCGAAGCGTCCCTTGCAGACTCTGACACCTGAGCGGTTGTACGGGCGGGCCCGACCACTGCAGTGCCGTCGTGGAGCGATGCAGTGATCAGGTGAGCGCAGGCTCCGCCTGGTGTGCGTCAACGCTCTCCATGATCCTGTCGTGAGAAGCGGCAGCCGCCAGCGCGTCGTTCTCCGCCTGGATCCGTCCGAGCTCGGATTCCAGGTCCTGGACGCGCTGCTGGAGCCGTCGCATCTCGGCGAGGAGTCGCGGGTCGGAGCCGCCGACGTAACCGAGAAGCGCCTTTGCCATGATGGATGGTCCTCCACAATGAGTGACCGACCGAAGCGGTGTGGGTCGTGAGGGATTCGCACCCGCGGTGCTTGGCACTTTGGAGTTTTTTCTGCCGTTCAACCATGCCAAACAGCTAAGGTGCGCGGGGCTTTCAGCGTCTCACCAAAAAGTTTGACGGTCAACACGATCACGCCCCGTATTGGTGGGTACCCGGTGGCATGCGGCCTCAAAACGGCGACGCTGCGACTTCCGCGGGCCCCTCGGGGCGTGGCGATCATCCTGCGTGCGGAGCCTGCCATGGCGCGGCGTCCTTGGCAACCACCTGCCCGTTTTCCCTCCCGGCCCCCTTCCGCGAACGGTCGTGCGGGCCGTCGGCCGACCCCCTCACTCCCCCGCGTCAGCGGATCGCGAAGCCGTCGTAGCCGCCGCGAGGTGTGTCCCAGATCTCGGTGACGCCGTCCACGCGCCCGGGCGTGTCGTCCCCGCGCAGCCAGTCGAGCAGCCCCTCGCAGCGCTCGCGCGGGCCCTCCGCGACGACCTGGACACGCCCGTCGGCCAAATTGAGAGCAAAACCACTCATGTCTCCGAGTTCCAGCGCCCGGGCCCTCGTGAACCAGCGGAAACCCACACCCTGGACCTGTCCGCGCACCCACGCGACCAGTCGTACATCCTCGCTCATGAGTGCAACCTAATCAGTCAATGTCCCCACGGGCACTTCACCCCCTGGCGCCATGCGGTACCGTCCCGACCCAATGAATCTCGCCTGAAACTCACCCGATCGTGTGAGTTGCGTGTTGATCGTGAGGAAGGCCAGGACATGGGACGCCACCGACGCTCCGCCGCCGGCCGCGCCGCCACGGGCCGCGCCACGGGCGGCCACCAGCCGGACACCACCGCGGGACGGAGCTGGGACCCGCTGGCCCCGGACACGGGTCACCGCCCCACGATGGGCATCGCGCCCTACCTGAACCCGGAGGCGTACGCCGAGGTCCGCGCCAAGAGCGACGCCTACCTGTTCGCACCGGACGACGGTCCGCACGGCCACGGGTACGAGGGTTACCCGCAGGCCGGCCGCACGGTCGCCTTCCCCAGCAACGGGTTCACGCCCGACGACGGTCCGCGGGAGGCGGGGACGCACCGCCGCCGCAGGAAGAAGAAGGCCGTCACCCCGGTCCGCACGGGTCTGCTCGGAGTCTCCGCCGCGGTCGCCATCGGCACGGTGGCGGTGGCCACGGGTGCGGTGCCCGGCCTGGACAACTACCGCCTCGGCGGCGGCAGTGGCGGGGCCGACCGGGTGCAGGCCCAGGACACCCCGACGAACAGCCCGGCCGGGCAGGGCGGCACCTCCGGCAGCGTGGACACGAGCAGCGGCGACGACGCCTCCGGGAGCCGCGGCACCGAGGGATCCTCCTCGCCGTCGTCCCCCGGGTCGTCCGCCGCGTCGCCTTCCGGGTCGGCGTCCTCCGGGTCCTCGCCGGCCGGTTCCTCGTCGTCGCCGTCTCCCTCGGCGTCGAAGCCCGCCGCCCCGGCCGGGACGCCGTCGAAGACCAAGAAGCCGCAGACGACGCCCAGTACGAAGCCGGAGCCCACACCGTCGCGTCCGGCCGCCAAGGTGCCCGCCCGGCCCAGCGCACCCGCCGCCGTGTCGGAGCAGGCCGCCGCCGAGGCCCAGGTGCTGAAACTCGTCAACGACGAGCGGGCCAAGGCGGGCTGCAGCCCGGTGGCCGCGAACAGCGCGCTGCGCGGACTGGCCGAGGACTTCAGCGAGGCCATGGCCACGCAGGGCTTCTTCGACCACACCGACCCCGGTGGCGCGACCCCGTGGGACCGCGCCGAGGCGGCCGGGATAAGCAACCTCGGCGGCGAGAACATAGCCCGTGGCCAGGCCGACGCCCAGGCCGTGATGGACGCCTGGATGGACAGCCCGGGTCACCGGGCCAACATCCTGAACTGCGAGTTCCAGACCCTGGGCGTCGGAGTCCACTTCGGCTCCGGCGGCCCCTGGTGGACCCAGAACTTCGGCTACTAGCCCTTCCCCGGGGCGCTCTCCTGCGCGCAGCGCAATCTGCGGGGCAGCGCTGTGCTCACGTACGCTGGACGTATGTCGACCACGCAGGAGCGCACAGGGGATCGCACGGAGGAAGAGGACCTTCCGTACGACGTGTTCTCCAGGGCCTGTCCCTCGCGCGGCACCCTGGAGCACATCACCGGACGCTGGGGCGCGCTGACGCTCGGCGCGCTGTACGAGGGTTCCTTCCGGTTCAACGAACTGCGTCGCCGTGTCGACGGCGTCAGCGAGAAGATGCTGTCCCAGACCCTGCACGCCCTGGAGCGCGATGGCCTGGTGCACCGCGAGGCCCAGCCCACCAACCCGCCCCGCGTGGACTACGAACTCACGCCGCTGGGACGCGAGGTGGCCGGACGGCTGATCACCCTCATCCAGTGCCTGGAGGGGCGGATGGACGAGGTGCTGGCGTCGCGCGAGCGGTACGACGCCCAGCGGATGCCTACGGCGTGACCCTGGGCGCCCGCTGGCACTTCGGGCAGAAGTAGCTGGAGCGGTTCATCCACGGCCGGCGGCGCATCGGTGTGGCACAACGGCGGCAGGGCAGGCCCTCCCGGCCGTACGCGTCGAGTGACCGGTCGAAGTAGCCGGACTCGCCGTTGACGTTGACGTAGAGGCTGTCGAAGCTGGTGCCGCCGACGGCGAGGGCCGCGTTCATGACGTCCCGGACGTGGCCGAGGAGTTCGGTGGTGCGGGGGCGGGTGAGGGTCGCGGTGGGGCGTTCGTAGTGCAGGCGGGAGCGCCACAGGGCCTCGTCCGCGTAGATGTTGCCGACGCCGCTGATCAGGGACTGGTCGAGCAGGGCCCGTTTGACCGTGGTGCGCTTGCGGCGCAGGGCGAGGTGGAACGCCTCGTCGTCGAAGAGGGGGTCCAGCGGATCGCGGGCGATGTGCGCGATGACGTCGGGCAGTCCGTCGGGGGTGGTCTCGTGCAGGGAGAGGCCGCCGAAGGTGCGCTGGTCGACGAAGCGGAGCTCGGTGCCGAGCGCGTCGGTGAAGCGGACGCGGACGCGCAGGTGCTTCTCGGCCGGCGCCTCGTGCGGCTGCACCAGCAGCTGGCCGCTCATGCCGAGGTGCGCCAGGACCGCCTGGTCGGTGTCCTCCAGAGGCAGCCACAGGTACTTGCCGCGGCGGCTGGGCGTGCCGATGCGGTGGCCCTCCAGACGGTGGGCGAAGTCGTCGGGGCCGGCGAGGTGACGGCGTACCGCGCGCGGGTGGAGCACCTGGGCGTCGGCGACGGTCCGGTGGGCGACCCAGCGTTCCAGGCCGCGCCGTACGACCTCGACCTCGGGCAACTCGGGCATGGCTTCCCCTCGGGTGGGCCGGTGGACGAGCCGAACGCCCGCCCCGGGAGTGGGGCGGGCGTTCGGAACGTGCGGTGGATCAGGTGGTCCTACGGAGGTGGACCGACGGTGGACCGACGGAGGTGGTCCGACCGATCGGGCCGGTCAGGCGGAGGCCGACGGGGCGTCGGCGCTCGGACGGGCCACGGCTTCGGCGGCCGACGGTTCCTCCGCCGACGCCTTGGCACGCTCCTCCGCCGCGGCCCGGATGGACCGCCACGCGGATTCCGCGGCCTGCTGCTCCGCTTCCTTCTTGCTGCGGCCGGTGCCGGTGCCGTACGAGACGCCTCCGACGCGGGCGGCAGCAGTGAAGGTCTTCTCGTGGTCGGGACCGGTCTCCGTGACCAGGTACTCGGGGACACCGAGCCCTTCGGTCGCGGTCAGTTCCTGGAGGCTGGTCTTCCAGTCCAGGCCGGCGCCGAGGTTGGAGGACTTCTCGATCAGCGGGTCGAACAGGCGGTGCACCAGTTCGGAGGCCGCGTCGAGGCCCTGGTCGAGATAGACCGCGCCGATCACCGCTTCGAGGGTGTCGGCGAGGATGGATGCCTTGTCCCGGCCCCCCGTGCCCTCTTCACCGCGGCCGAGCCGGATGAAGGAGCCGAGGTCGAGCCCACGGCCCACCTCCGCCAGCGCACGCGAGTTGACCACCGCGGCCCGCAACTTGGCCAGCTGGCCTTCGGGCAGGTCGGGGTGGGTGCGGTACAGCGTGTCCGTGACGACGAGGCCGAGGACGGAGTCACCGAGGAACTCCAGCCGCTCGTTCGTCGGCAGACCGCCGTTCTCGTATGCGTAGGAACGGTGGGTCAGTGCACGCACCAGAAGGGCGGACTCGAGCCGGTAGCCGAGCCGCCCTTCCAGAAGCGTGTGGGACGAGGCCTGGGTGTCCGCCTTCTTCTTGGCGTCTTCCGCCTTCTTGGGGACTGACACAGTGCCTCTCACCAGCCGCTCAGACCTCGAGGACCTGGCGCTTGTTGTAAGTGCCGCAAGACGGGCACGCGATGTGCTGCTGCTTGGGCTCGTGGCAGCGCTCGCACGCAACCAGGGTGGGGACCGCAGCCTTCCACTGCGACCGGCGGTGGCGCGTGTTGCTGCGCGACATCTTCCGCTTCGGAACAGCCACGGCTACTTCTCCTGCTTCTCGTCGGCGCGTGCTGACTGAGGCGCGCCGCCGCTCATCTCGTCCTTCTCGCCGTCTTCGAGTGAACCGGCGAGTCCCTGCAATGCCGCCCAACGGATGTCGACGGCGTCATGGTGGTGGTCCGGGTCGTCCGACAGGCGTACTCCGCACTCGGAGCACAGACCCTGGCAGTCTTCCTGGCACACCGGCTGCATCGGCAGTGCGAGCACCACCGCGTCGCGCAGCACGGGTTCGAGGCCGATCAGACCGTCCTCGACGAAGAACCTGTCCTCGTCTTCCTCGGCGTCGTCGCCCGGTTCCGCCTTCACGCGGCCCCGGTCGTCGGCGTCAGGGTACGAGAACAACTCCTGGAAGTCCGCTTCGAGCTCCTGCTCGAGCGGCTCCAGACACCTTACGCACTCCCCCTCGGCCCTGGCACGGGCGGTGCCTGTGACGAGCACACCTTCCATGACCGACTCGAGCCGGAGATCGAGGTCCACCGGGGCGCCTTCCGGCACTCCGATGACTCCCTGGATACCGAAGTCCCGGGGAGCGTCGACCGTGCGGGTCAGGCGCTGGAGCGCACCGGGCCGCCGTCCCAGCTCGTGTGTGTCGAACACGAGAGGGTCGCGGTGGTCGAGGCGCGCGTTCAGAACCATTCCTGCTTTCGGTCTTCGTGGCTTGGGGGGGATGCCGCCTGTGGTGTTCCCGGGCAGCAGCGATCGCGGACATACGCGCGACCGAAGAGCCAGGATACTGGACCATTCGCTCTCGGCCCAATCCGGACCCGGGTCCGGTGCGGGGCTAGAGTCCGCGACCCTGCTCGTAGGCCCTCAGCTGCTCGGCGCTGATCATGCTGGTGTCGAAGAGGCTGGTCTCGTCGAGGGCCTGCGGCTGCGGCTGGGCCTCCGGGGGCTGTGGGGGTTGCTGCGGCTGCTGGGGCTGGGGCTGGGCGTAGCCCTGACTGCCGTCGTACGCCTGCTGCTGGGCGTCGTACGGGTAGGCGTACGGGTCGGCGGTCTGCTGCTGGTAGCCGTACGGGTCCTGACCGCCGCCATAGGTCTGCTGGTACGCGGCGTACGGATCGGGCTGCTGCTGCGCGTAGCCGTACGCCGGCTCCCGCGCCGGCATCTCCGGAACGGTCTGGGCCGGTACCTGCGCCGCCGCCGGCTGCTGCTCGCCGTACTCCCGCTGCCGGGACTGCTCGGCGGGCGCGTCGTCCGCGAGGGCGGCCAGGCCGGCGAGGTAGTCGGCGTCGCTGGAGTGCTGGACGGTGGTGGAGTCGTCGGCGAGGGCGCCGAGGTCGTCGGTGGCGATCCGGCCGTGCAGCTTCTGGCGGCCCCGGCCGACCGCGTCCAGGGTCTTGGCCAGCACCGCCTCGAAGGCGCCGAGCTTGGTGTCGACGTAGGCGTCGGCGTCGCGGCGCAGGGTCTCGGGGTCGTGGCTGCGCTCGGGGGCGTCCTCGTCCTCGTAGCCGTTCTCGTCGAGGCCGGGGCCGGTGCCGAGCAGCTTCTCGCGGCCGCGGCCGACGGAGCCGAGGGTCTTGGTGAGGACGACCTCGAAGTTGGCGAGCTTGGAGTCGACGTAGTCGTCGGCCTCGGCGCGGACCTCCTCGGCCTCCTGGCGGGCCTCGGCGAGGATGCGGTCGGCCTCGGCCTGCGAGCGGCGGGCGACCTCCGTGTCGGCGATCAGCGAGCCCCGCTCGGCGTGCGCGCTCTCGATGATCCGGTCGGCCTCCTGGCGGGCCTGGGCGACCATCTGCTCGCGGTCGCCGATCAGCTCCTGGGCCTGGGCGAGGGAACCGGGCAGCTCGGCGCGCAGCTCTTCCAGCAGCGAGAGCAGTTCGGCGCGGTTGACCACGCACGAGGCCGACATGGGCATGGCGCGGGCGCCGGAGACCATCGCGGTGATCTCGTCGAGCTTCTTCTGCACGTCCACCGTGTGCTCGCCACTCTCTACAGCTGTGTTGGAGACGGACGGGACGACTGTACGACCCTGGGGTGTCCTGGGGACACCGGGTGACGGTTTGTCAGTCTCCGGGCGCTGTCCGACGGCGCGGTCAGTGCTTCTTCAGCCGTTCCGTAAGGGTTTCGAGCACCAGTGGCGGCACCAGGTGGGAGACGTCGCCGCCCCAGGTCGCGACCTCCTTGACCAGGGAGGACGACAGGAAGCTGTAGGTGGGGTTGGTGGGGATGAAGAGGGTCTCCACGCCCGAGAGGCCGTTGTTCATCTGGGCCATCTGCAGCTCGTAGTCGAAGTCGCTGACCGCGCGCAGGCCCTTGACGATGGCCGGGATCTCACGCTGCTTGCAGAAGTCGACGAGGAGGCCGTGGAAGGACTCCACGCGTACGTTCCCGTACTCGGCGGTGACCTGGCGGATGAGGTCGATCCGCTCCTCGATCTCGAACAGGCCCTTCTTGGCCTGGTTGATCATCACGGCGACGTAGACCTCGTCGTAAAGGCTGGAGGCCCGGGCGATGATGTCGAGATGTCCGTTGGTGATCGGGTCGAACGACCCGGGACAGACGGCGCGGCGCACTTGAGTTCCCTCGCTCTCCGGTCCGGTCATCGTGCGTCTTCGCACGTAGAGGCGGCGCGACCGTACCAAAACGTTCCCTCGCCGTAGCGACGGGCCCGGATCGCGTCGAAGCCGTCCGGCCAGCGGAATTCGCCGCCCCTGGTGCTGCGCTCCACGGTGACGAGCGCTTCCGTCCCGAGCCACCCCTCCGTGCGGAGTGTGAGCAGAATCTCCCGAAGATCGTCGTCCGAGACGGCGTACGGCGGGTCCAGGAAGACGATGTCGTACGGCTCGGCCGGTGCCGTGGTGCGGATGATCTGTTCCGCTTTGCCCGCCCGGACCTCTGCGCCGGGCAGGCCGAGGGACTTGACGTTCTCCCGGACGGTGCGGGCGGCACGGGCGTCTGCCTCGACGAGCAGGACGTGTCCGGCTCCCCGGGACAGCGCCTCCAGGCCGACCGCGCCGGAACCGGCGTACAGGTCGAGGACCCGTTCGCCCTCCAGGGGGCCGCCGAGCAGGGACTGCCAGGTGGAGAAGAGTCCCTCGCGCGCGCGGTCGGAGGTGGGGCGGGTTCCGGTTCCCGGCGGGACGGTGATGCGGCGTCCGCCGGCCTTGCCGGCGATCACGCGGGTCATTTCTGGGTCCTTGTCGGTGAGCTCGGGTGGACGGACGGTGTCCGATGCCAGTCTCTCAGCCCTTCTCCAGGTACTGCTCCCGCTCCTCGTCCAGCAGTGCCTCCAGGGCCGTGCGCAGCCCCGGCAGGCCGGTCAGCTCCGGGTCGGCGGCGACGACGGCCGCCGCCTCCTGCCTCGCCTCCGCGATGATCTCCTCGTCCTCGATGACGGCGAGGACGCGCAGGGAGGTGCGGGCGCCGGACTGGGCCTGGCCGAGGACGTCGCCCTCGCGGCGCTGTTCGAGGTCGATGCGGGAGAGCTCGAAGCCGTCGAGGGTGCCCGCGACGGCGTTCAGCCGCTGCCGGGCCGCGCTCGCCTCGGGCATCTCGGTGACCAGCAGGCACAGGCCGGGCGCGGACCCCCGGCCGACCCGGCCGCGCAGCTGGTGGAGCTGGGAGACGCCGAAGCGGTCCGCGTCCATGATCACCATCGCGGTGGCGTTGGGGACGTTGACGCCGACCTCGATGACGGTGGTGGCGACCAGGACGTCGGTCTCGCCGGCGGCGAAGCGGCGCATGACGGCGTCCTTGTCGTCGGGCTGCATACGGCCGTGCAGGATCTCGACCTTCAGCCCTTGGAGCGGGCCTTTGGCGAGGTGTTCCGCGACGTCCAGCACGGCGAGCGGGGGCCGCTTGTCGGCGTCACCCTCGGGGGGCTGCTTGGAGTTCTTCTTCGGGTCGTCGTCCTCGTCGCCGATGCGTGGGCAGACGACGTACGCCTGGTGGCCGTTCGAGACCTCCTCGCGCACCCGTTCCCAGGCGCGGGCCAGGAAGTGCGGCTTGTCCGCGGCCGGGACGACATGGCTGGCGATCGGGGAGCGGCCGGCCGGGAGCTGGTCCAGGACGGAGGTCTCCAGGTCGCCGAAGACGGTCATGGCGACGGTGCGCGGGATCGGCGTGGCGGTCATGACGAGCAGGTGTGGGGGTTGCTTGCCCTTGCCGCGCAGGGCGTCACGCTGCTCGACGCCGAAGCGGTGCTGTTCGTCGACGACGACCAGGCCGAGGTCGTGGAACTGCACCTTGTCCTCGATCAGCGCATGCGTGCCGATGACGATGCCGGCCTCGCCGGTGGCCAGGTCGAGCAGGGCCTGCCGGCGGGCGGCGGCGCCCATCGACCCGGTGAGCAGCACGACCTTGGTGGCGTGCTCGGCGCCGCCCAGCATGCCTCCCTCGGCCAGCTCCCCCATCATCTCGACCACCGACCGGTGGTGCTGCTGGGCAAGCACCTCGGTGGGCGCCAGCATCACGGCCTGTCCCCCGGCGTCGACGACGGCGAGCATGGCGCGCAGGGCGACCAGCGTCTTGCCGGATCCCACCTCGCCCTGGAGCAGCCGGTGCATCGGGTGGTCGGTGGCAAGGTCGTCGAAGATCTCCCGGGAGACCTTCTGCTGGCCGTCGGTGAGGGTGAAGGGCAGCCGGTCGTCGAAGGCCGCGAGCAGGCCGTCCGCAAGCGGCTTCCTGGGGACGGCGGGGAGCTGGGTCTCGGCGTGCCGGCGGCGGGCCAGGGCGACCTGGAGGACGAAGGCCTCGTCCCACTTCAGGCGGGCGCGGGCGTCCTCGATGTCCGCCTTGGTGTGCGGGCGGTGGATCTTCAGGAGGGCCTCGGGGAGGGAGAGCATGCCCCGGCCCTCGCGCAGGGAGTCGGGGAGGGGGTCGACGGCCTCCTGGGCGCTGGGCAGCACCGTCTGGATCGCCTTGCCGATCTTCCAGGACTCCAGCTTGGCGGTGGCCGGGTAAAGGGGAATGAGGGCGCCCGCCCACGTCTCGACGCTCTCGGTCCCGTCGTCGTCGCCACCGCCGCGCAGCAGCTCGTACGCCGGGTGGGCCAGTTGCAGTCGGCGGTTGAAGACGGAGACCTTGCCCGCGAACATCGCGCGCGTGCCCGGCAGGAGTTCCTTGTGGGGTTTGTGGACGCCGTTGCCGAAGAAGACCAGTTGGAGGCGGCCGTGGCCGTCCGTGATGGTCACTTCGAGGCGCTGCCCCTTGCCGCGCGGGGCCTTCGACGAGGCGAAGGTGTGCAGGCGGGCGTCGGCGACCTGGGCCACCACCGTGACGTGCTCGTCCATGGGCAGGTCGGCGAGGTGGGTGAGCTGGCCGCGCTCCTCGTATCTGCGGGGGTAGTGGTGGAGGAGGTCGCCGACGGTGTGCAGGCCGAGGTGCTCGGCCATCACCTTCGCGGTGGCGGGGCCGAGCACCTTCTTCAGGGGTTCTTGCAGTGCGGGCACGAGATCCATTGCACACCACGCCACTGACAATGGCCCCGCACCTCCCGGAAGACCCGCGGGACCGGCCGTGTCACTCCACGCCGATCAGCAGCGGCGCGCCCTGCCGTCCGCCCCGGTGGACCACCGTGTCGACGGCGAGGTAGGCCTCGCGGACGCGGGCCTCCAGATGGTCGGCGACGGCCTCGGGGGCCTCGTCGCCGAGGACGAGGGTGACCAGCTCGCCGCCGGCCGCGAGCATGCGGTCCAGGACGGTCGCGGCGACCTCCGTGACGTCCGCGCCGATCACGGCCACGTCACCGTCGACGAGGCCGAGCACGTCACCGGCCTGGCAGATGCCGGCCGTGGTCCAGGACTGGCGTTCGGCGACGGTGACCTCGGCGTAGCGGGTGGCGCCGGCCGCCGAGGTCATCGCCACCACGTCCTCGTCGAAGCGTCGCTCGGGCTCGTGCACGGCGAGCGCGGCGATGCCCTGGACGGCGGAGCGGGTCGGGATCAGGGCGACCCGGATGCCTTCGGTGCGGGCCTGCTCGGCCGCCGCGGCGGCCGTGTGGCGGAGCTCGGCGTCGTTGGGCAGCAGCACGACCTCGCGCGCGTGGGCCCGCCGTACGGCCTGGACGAGCTCCCCGCTCGCGGGCGGTTCTCCCGGGCGGGCGAGCACGGTGGTCGCGCCGGCCTCGCCGTACAGCCCGGCCAGGCCCTCGCCGGGTACGACGGCCACCACGGCGCGCTGGGTCCGCTCCCGGGGCGGGCGCTCGGCGCCGGTGGTGTGGACGTCGCCGTGCCCGAAGTGGGTGATGCGGATCCGGTACGGCCGGCCGGCCTCGACGCCCGCCTCCACGGCGGCGCCGGCGTCGTCGACGTGCACGTGGACGTTCCACAGGCCGTCGCCGCCGACCACGACGAGCGAGTCCCCGAGGGCGTCGAGCCGCTGCCGCAGCCGTGCCACGGCCGCGTCCTCGGCCTCCAGGAGGTAGATCACCTCGAAGGCGGGGCCGTTCTCGTCGCCCTCCTCCGCGGCGCACTCGCCCGTGAGGTCCTCGCCGGCCTGCTCCACGCGCGCGTGCGGCACGGTGGCCGCTTCCGGCCCCGGCGCCCGGCCCGTGAACGTCTCCACCAGGGCCGCGAGGACCGTCACCAGGCCGTGTCCGCCGGCGTCGACCACTCCGGCGCGCTCCAGGACGGGCAGCTGGCCCGGGGTTGCGGCGAGCGCCGCGCGGGCGCCCTCGTAAGCCGCGCGGGCCACCGTCGCGCAGTCGCCCTCCGCGCCGTCGGCCGCGTCGGCGGCGGCCGAGGCGACGGTCAGGACGGTGCCCTCGACCGGGTGGGCCACGGCCTGCCGGGCCGATTCGGCCGCGTGGCGCAGGGCCAGCCGCAGGCCCGGACCGTCGGTGTGGGCGGGCTCACCCTGTGCGGTGAGGACCTGGGCCATGCCGCGCAGCAGCTGCGCGAGGATCGTGCCGGAGTTGCCCCGCGCGCCGATCAGTGCGCCGTGCGCCATCGCGCCCACGGCATCGGCCAGCGAGGGGCCGTCGTCCCCCGGAGCCCCGGCGCCCACGCGCACGCCCACGTCGTGCGCGGCGAACACCGCCTCCACGGCGGCGACGGCCGACTCGACGGTCAGATAGAGGTTCGTGCCGGTGTCCCCGTCCGCGACCGGGTAGACGTTGATCGCGTCGATCTCCTCGCGCGCCCGCCCCAGCGCGCGCAGCGACAGACCGCACCAGGTACGCACCGCCAGAGCGTCGAAGAACCTCTGCGGCACCTGCGCCACCTGCGCCTCCCTGAGCTGCTGGACGTGGCAGGCAGCGTAGACCTTGGGCGGGTGCCCACCGGAAGAGGGCCGGGGGCGGGGCGCTGAGCTGCCGTGGTAGTTTCGCTGTACGGGAGCAGCCGTTGTATGCTGCTCCGGTTGCCCGATCCCGATCGGGCTCTCCCCCTGGCACCGCCACTCAGATCCCGGACCGTTCGCGTCTCCGAGAGTTTGATCCCGGCATGCCGGGATCAACCGTAAGTGCATCTGAAGTCTTTGGAGTGACCCGTGGCTGCCAACTGCGACGTCTGCGGCAAGGGGCCGGGCTTCGGCAACAACATCTCGCACTCGCACCGCCGTACGTCCCGTCGCTGGAACCCGAACATCCAGCGCGTGCGTACCGTGGTCGGCGGGACGCCGAAGCGCGTGAACGCCTGCACCTCGTGCATCAAGGCCGGCAAGGTCTCGCGCTGACGCGTCAGCTGAGCGCGCGGCCACTGCCTGGTCCGCTGCACAAAGCCGGTCCACCTCGGGTGGGCCGGCTTTTTGCCGTACCCACTCACCGCGCCTGAAGCCCTCGCCGGGCCCTCGCCGGGCCGGAATCCCCGGAACGCGCTTCGGCATCCTCGGCCCGCTGGACATCCGCACCGCCGACGGCACCCCCGTCGACGCCGGCGGCCCCGCCCCCGCGCCCTGCTGACTCTTCCGCTCCTCGACACCGGCGCGCGGGCGCCCTGCTGGTCTTGCGCTCCGAGCAGTTGACGTACGGGGACGTGGGCGCGCAGAAGCAGATCCTGCGGGAGCGGTTCGCCGACATGGGCTGGGAGGCACCGGCCGTGCTGAAGGCGCTGGAGGAGACCGACGACCTGCACTTCGACGCGATCGCCCAGATCCACGTCGACCGCCTCGTCCGGGGCCGCGTCGCCCTGCTCGGCGACGCCGGGTACGGCGCCGCCACGGGCGTGGCGATCGTCCGTGCCCACGTACTCGCCGGGGAGCCGGCGCCGGCGGGCGGCGACCACCGCACCGCGCTCGCCGAGTACGAGGCGCGGATCCGTGACTTCGCCAAGGCCTGCCAGAAGATCTCCGGCAACGCGGGCCCGTCCTTCGCCCCGCCCACCGAGCGCCGTATCCGCAGCCGGGACCGCAGGTACCGGCTGCTCTCCTCCCGGCTGCCGGCGGGCTTCCTCGAGCGGCTCGCGGAGAAGGCCGCCACCGGCATCAGGTTGAGGGCGTACCCGGCCTGAGCTCCCAGCCGTGGTCCACCGGCCCGATGCCGCCGCCGAGCGCGAACCCGGCCGCGATCGCCCCGGTGACGTACTCCTTGGCCGCCGTCACCGCCTCCGGTACGGACTGCCCCTTCGCCAGCCCGCAGGCCACGGCCGACGCGAGGGTGCAGCCCGTGCCGTGCGTGTGCCGGTTGTCCAGGCGCGGGGCGCGCAGCCAGTGCTCCTCGGAGCCGTCGGTGAGCAGGTCCACGGCGTCACCGGGCAGATGACCGCCCTTGATCAGCACCCAGCGCGGCCCGTACTCCAGCACGGCCGCCGCGGCCCGGCGCAGATCGGTGTCGGATTCGACCCGTACGCCGGTGAGTTGCGCGACCTCGTCGAGGTTCGGTGTGGCGACGGTGGCCACCGGCAGCAGCTTGGTGCGTACGGAGTCCAGGGCGGAGGCGGCGAGCAGCGCGTCGCCGTGCTTGGAGACGCCGACCGGGTCGACGACGGCCGGGGCGTTGGTGCCGCCGATCAATTCGGCGACCGTCTCGACCAGTTCCGCGGAGGAGAGCATCCCGGTCTTGACCGCCTGGACGCCGATGTCGTCCACGACGCTGCGGTACTGGGCGCGCACCGCTTCCACCGGCAGCTCCCAGGCGCCCTGCACGCCGAGGGAGTTCTGCGCGGTGACCGCGGTGAGCACGCTCATGCCGTGCGTGCCGAGGGCGAGCATCGTCTTCAGGTCGGCCTGGATGCCGGCGCCGCCGCCGGAGTCGGAGCCGGCCACCGTGAGGACGTTCGGCAGGCTCATGCCTCGACCTCCCCGCCGAAGTGGTCCCAGCCGCCCTTGCTGGTCCAGGGCGCCCCGTCGACGGTCACCTGGGGCAGCGCCGAGGGGTTGAGGACCTCGCCGATGACCTTCCAGCGGGCGGGCAGCTTCACGTCCGGCGGGAAGGTGGCCACGATCGCGTGGTCCTCTCCCCCGGTGAGCACCCACTGCATGGGGTCGACGCCGACGGCCTGCCCGATGTCGTTCATCTGGGACGGGATGTCGATCTGGCCGGAGCGGATGTCGATCCTGACCTTGCTGGCCTCCGCGATGTGGCCCAGGTCGGCGATCAGTCCGTCGCTCACGTCGCACATCGCGGTGGCACCGAGGCCCGCGGCGGCCGGTCCCGCGTGGTACGGCGGCTCCGGGCGGCGGTGGGCCTCGACGAAGGCGCGCGGCGAGCGGAATCCGCGGGAGAGCACGGCGAACCCGGCCGCTGACCAGCCGAGCCAGCCGGTCACCGCGACGAGGTCGCCGGGCTGGGCGCCGCCGCGGGTGACGGGCTCCTGGTTGCGCAGGTCGCCCAGGGCGGTGATGGAGACGGTGATGGTGTCGCCGCGCACCACGTCGCCGCCGACCACGGAGGCACCGGCGACCTGGCACTCGTCGCGGAGCCCGTCCATCAGCTCGGTCGGCCAGGTGACCGGCAGTTCGGCGGGCACGACCAGGCCGAGCAGCAGCGCGGTGGGCACCGCGCCCATGGCGGCGATGTCGGCCAGGTTCTGCGCCGCCGCCTTGCGGCCCACGTCGTACGCGGTGGACCAGTCGCGGCGGAAGTGCCGCCCCTCGACGAGGATGTCGGTGCTGGCGACCACCCGCCGGTCGGGCGCGGCCACGACCGCGGCGTCGTCGCCGGGGCCGACCCGGACCGCCGGAGTGGAGGTGAGACGGGAGGTGAGCTCCCTGATGAGCCCGAACTCCCCGAGCTCACCAACAGTGCCCTTCATTGCCTTGGCTCCCCTTCTGTCCCTGTCCGTGCCCGGTCGCGTGTCATCTCTGTCCTGGTTACGGTCGAAATGACCGTCTCCGCGGTCGGCGTGATCGTCAACTTGTGTCCGCACCGCACCCCGGCACGCGGGCCGCGCTCTCCGCGGGTCTCCCCGCGAAGAGCGGCAACGCGATACCGTGGCGTTCCTTTTCCCCACATGATCCTCGTGGCCGCCCTGGAGGTTCCGTGGTACAGGCGTACATCCTGATCCAGACGGAGGTCGGCAAGGCGTCGACCGTCGCCGAGACGATCAGCAAGATTCCTGGAGTGATCCAGGCCGAGGACGTGACGGGACCCTATGACGTCATCGTCCGGGCCCAGTCCGAGACCGTCGACGAACTGGGTCGCATGGTGGTCGCCAAGGTCCAGCAAGTGGACGGCATCACCCGTACTCTGACCTGCCCGGTCGTCCATCTCTGACCCCCTTCCGCCCGCTCGCTCTCGCACTGCTGATCGCCGCCGCAGGCTGCTTCCCTCAGCAGACGACAGCGAGTCGGCGGCGGTTCCCGGCCCGGGCGCGTCGGACACCCACTGTGCCGGAACCCGGACAAGGCGCTGCCGCCGACGGACGGCGGGCTGGGGAAACCCGCTGATCATACTGCGGAAGGCGATCCCCTAGGGGATCGCCTTCCGGGCGTGCACGGGCGCGACGTGCGAGACGTCGGCGCCGTACGTCAGCGCAGTCCCGTGGGCCGCCGCAGCGCCGCCTGGACCAGCCGGTCCACCAGCTCCGGGTAGCTCACGCCGCTGGCCTGCCACATCTGCGGGTACATGGAGATGGGCGTGAAGCCGGGCATGGTGTTGATCTCGTTGATCACGAACTCGTCGTCCTCGGTGAGGAAGAAGTCCGCGCGCACCAGCCCCTCGCAGGACGCCGCGTCGAACGCCTCGACCGCGAGCCGCTGGACCTCGGCGGTCTCCTCGGGCGTGAGCGGAGCGGGCACGATGCCGGGCGTGGAGTCGATGTACTTGGCCTCGAAGTCGTAGTACGCGTGCTCCGAGGGCGGCGGGATCTCGGCGGGGACGGAGGCCCGGGGGCCGTCCTCGAACTCCAGCACCCCGCACTCGATCTCCCGGCCGCGCAGGGTCGCCTCCACGAGGATCTTCGGGTCGTGGCGCCGGGCCTCCTCGATCGCCTCGTCGAGGCCGGAGAGGTCGTCGACCTTGGTGATGCCGATCGAGGAGCCCGCCCGCGCGGGCTTCACGAACAGCGGCCAGCCGTGCTCGCCGGCGAAGTCCACGATCTTCCTGCGGGCGCCGGAACGGTCCTGCTCCCACTCGCGCGGCCGGATCACCACGTACGGGCCGACCTTCAGCCCGTAGGAGGCGAACACCGCCTTCATGTACTCCTTGTCCTGACCGACGGCCGAGGCGAGCACGCCCGAGCCGACGTAGGGCACGCCGGACAGCTCCAGCAGGCCCTGGAGGGTGCCGTCCTCGCCGTAGGGACCGTGCAGCACGGGGAAGACGACGTCGACCTCGCCCAGGGCCTTGGGTACCGAGCCGGGTTCGCTGTAGACGACTTCGCGGTTGGCGGGGTCGACGGGCAGCACCACACCGCCCTCGGTCGACTCGGCCAGCTCCTCGACGTCCGGCGTACGGCGGTCGGTGATCGCCATGCGTTCCGGTTCGTCGGCGGTGAGGGCCCACCGGCCGTCCCGGGTGATGCCGATCGGCAGGACGTCGTACTTCGTCCGGTCGATGGCCGCGAGGACGGCGCCGGCGGTGACCACGGAGATCCCGTGTTCGGAGCTGCGCCCGCCGAACACGACGGCCACACGCGGCTTGCGAGGCGGCTGCTCCGGGCTGTGCTCGGGGCTCTGGGGGAGGTTCTCGGTGCTCATATCGCGTTGAGAGTACCCGTCCGCAGTGCCGCGAGACAGCGTCGGCGGGACCGCGTGGCGCGGGTGACGCCGCTGTTCCGTTCCGGTGCCGTCCCGGTGTCGCTCAGCGTCGTTCGGGCTTCGCGCTGCGCGACATCAGTTCCTTCACCGCGACCACCGGGGGCTTGCCCTCGTGCACGATGGCGACGACCGTCTCGGTGATCGGCATGTCGACGCCGTGCCTGCGGGCCAGATCGAGCACCGACTCGCAGGACTTGACGCCCTCGGCGGTCTGCCTGGTGACCGCGATGGTCTCCTGGAGGGTCATGCCCTTGCCGAGGTTGGTGCCGAAGGTGTGGTTGCGGGACAGCGGCGAGGAGCAGGTCGCCACCAGGTCGCCGAGCCCGGCCAGCCCGGAGAAGGTCAACGGGTCGGCGCCGAGGGCGACCCCGAGGCGCGTGGTCTCGGCGAGGCCGCGGGTGATGAGGGAGCCCTTGGCGTTGTCGCCGAGGCCCATGCCGTCCGCGATGCCGACGGCCAGCCCGATCACGTTCTTCACGGCGCCGCCCAGCTCGCAGCCGACGACGTCGGTGTTGGTGTAGGGGCGGAAGTACGGCGTGTGGCAGGCGGTCTGGAGCCGTTGGGCGACGGCTTCGTCGGGGCAGGCGACCACGGCGGCGGCCGGCATACGGGCGGCGATCTCCCGGGCGAGGTTGGGTCCGGTGACCACGGCGATGCGCTCGGGGCCGACCTTGGCGACGTCCTCGATCACCTCGCTCATCCGCATCGCGGAGCCGAGTTCGACCCCCTTCATCAGCGACACCAGGACCGTGCCGGGCGCCAGCAGCGGCGTCCAGTCGGCGAGGCCCGCGCGCACCGTCTGGGAGGGGACGGCGAGGACGGTGAAGTCCGCGTCGCGCGCCGCCTCGGCGGCGTCGGTGGTGGCCCGCAGGGTGGCCGGGAGTTCCACGCCGGGCAGGTAGTCCGGGTTGGTCCGCGTGGAGTTGACGGCGTCGGCGAGTTCGGCGCGGCGCCCCCACAGGGTGACGTCGCACCCCGCGTCGGCGAGGACCATGCCGAAGGCGGTGCCCCACGATCCGGTGCCGAAGACGGCCGCTTTGACGGGCTTGCTCACGTGCTCTGCCCTTCTGCCTGCGGCTCCTGCCGGGTCTGCGGGTCGTGCGCCGGGTGGTTCTGGGCCTGGAGGTTCTGGGCCTGGGTGCGGCGGCGCTGCTCGATCCGCTCCCGGCGCGGGTCGTAGGGGGTTTCGGGCGCCTTCTCGCCGCGGATCGCCTCCAGCTGGTGGGTGACGGCGGCCATGATGACCTCGGTGGCCTCCCTCAGCAGGTCCGCGGTCATCTCCTTGTCGTAGAACCGCGACAGGTCGACCGGCGGGCCCGCCAGCACCTGGTGGGTCTTGCGCGGGAAGAGGTGCGGCTTCTTGGAGTAGGGCGGCAGCAGTTCGTTGCAGCCCCACTGGGCGACGGGGATCACCGGGCACTTGGTCTGCAGGGCGACGCGCGCGGCACCGGTCTTGGCGGTCATGGGCCAGCCGTGCGGGTCGCGGGTGAGGGTGCCCTCCGGGTAGAAGGCGACGCACTCGCCGCGCTCCACGGCGTCGATCGCGGCGCGGAAGGCGCTGAGCGCGTCCGTGCTCTCGCGGTAGACGGGGATCTGCCCGGTGCCCCGCATCGCGGCACCGACGAATCCCTTCTTGAAAAGGCCGCTCTTCGCCAGGAATCGCGGCACGCGTCCGGTGTTGTACTGGTAGTGCGCGTACGCGAAGGGGTCGACGTGCGAATTGTGGTTCACGGCGGTGATAAATCCACCCTCGGCCGGAATGTTCTCCATTCCCCGCCAGTCCCGCTTGATCAGAACCACCAGCGGCGGTTTGCAGATCACCGCGGCGAAGCGGTACCAGAAGCCGATTCTGCGGCGGGGCACGCGGACACCTTTCCTCCAGGGCCTGGGGCCGGACAAGTGTCGCCCCGGGCCGCCCGTCTGTCGAGAACACCGTACGCCCCGGCGAGTGAATCGCCAGATCCCCCAGGTGACAATGGCGGCGACGAGAGAAGGACGGAACGCTCGTGCAGTGGACCTTGGTCGTACCCGTGAAGCCCCTTGCCCGGGCCAAGAGCAGGCTGTCGGACACCGCGGACGACGGGGTGCGGCCGGGCCTCGCGCTGGCGTTCGCACAGGACACCGTGGCCGCCGCGCTGGCCTGTCCGTCGGTGGCGGATGTGGCAGTGGTCACGGACGATCCCCGAGCCGGACGCGAGCTGGCGAAGCTGGGCGCCGGGGTCGTGCCGGACGAACCGGGCGGCGGTCTGAACGCCGCGCTGGCGCACGGAGCGGCGACCGTCCGGGCGGCCCGTTCGGAAAGCCCCGTGGCCGCTCTCAACGCCGATCTTCCCGCACTGCGGCCGACGGAATTGGCACGGGTTCTGGCGGCGGCCGCGCAATTCCCGCGCGCTTTCCTTCCCGATGCCGCCGGAATCGGCACGACTCTGTTGGCCGTGACAGCCGGCCGTGAATTGGCACCCGCTTTCGGCACGGATTCCCGGGCCCGGCACCGGGCGTCCGGCGCGGTGGAACTCCGCCTCGACGCGGTGCATTCCGTACGGCAGGACGTCGACACCGGCGACGACCTGCGCACCGCGCTGGCGCTGGGGGTGGGTCCCCATACGGCCGCGGTGGCGGCGCGGTTGCTGATCGCCGGGCAGTAGGCTTCCGGCATGCAGGCGACCGCTTACACCTACGACCCCGAGAGCCGCAGCGGACAGGTGCTGCTCGACGACGGCACGCCCGTGCCCTTCGACACGGCGGCGTTCGACGCGGGGGGCCTGAGACTGCTGCGGCCCGGGCAGCGGGTGCGGATCGAGACCGAGGGCACGGGCACGGACCGCCGGATCACGCTGGTGACCCTCCAGACCTTCTGACCTTCTGGCTGCCCCTCTGCCCTTCTCGGACCTTCCGACCTTCTCGAACACGCCGCGGGCCGGACTCCGAGAGGGAGTCCGGCCCGGCGCGTGAGTGCCCTGTGCCTGTTCGCCTGCTGTGTGCTGCGTGCTGCGTGCTACTTCTTGCGGGCGGTGGCCTTCTTGGCGGTGGTCTTGCGAGCGGTCGACTTCTTGGCGGGCGCCTTCGTTGCGGTCGCCTTCTTCGCGGGGGCCTTCTTGGCCGTGGTCTTCTTCGCCGCCGCCGTGGTCTTGGCGGTGGTCTTCTTGGCGGGCGCCCGCTTCGCCGCGGTCTTCTTCGTGGTGGCCTTCTTCGCCGCCGCCGTGGTCTTCTTGGCGGTGGTCTTCTTCGCACCCGCCTTCTTGGCGGCGGCCTTCTTCGCCGCCGCCTTCGAAATGGTGGCCGTGGGGCCGGTCAGGCTGCCCTTGGGGGCCTTCTTGACCGCGATGTCGTTCTTCGGGAGCTTCTTCGAGCCGCTCACCAGGTCCTTGAAGCCCTGCCCCGCGCGGAAGCGCGGCACGGAGGTCTTCTTGACCCGAACCCGCTCGCCCGTCTGGGGGTTGCGGGCGTAGCGGGCCGGACGGTCGACCTTCTCGAAGGATCCGAAGCCGGTGACCGAGACCCGGTCGCCCGCGACCACCGCACGGACGAGGGCGTCCAGGACCGCGTCGACAGCGTCGGCGGCCTGCTGCCGGCCACCCAGCTTGTCGGCGATCGCTTCTACGAGCTGCGCCTTGTTCACGTCTTCCCCTTCGGAGACATCGCCAGAACGAATGTGTTCAAGCTTTTTCGCACGTTAGGCAGATATATACCGCAAATCAAACACGAAACGGGCTAATCACCCTTGTGCCGCAACGGACTCGGGCCGTCCCGGCCGGTTCAGCCTTCCTCTTCGGGGAATCGCCCCTCGTCGAGGTCGGCGGTGAACCGCTCCAGGCGCCTTGCCGCACCGGCGAGATCGTGTTTGGCCGCGGCCGTAATGACCAGCAGCTTCCGGGTCAGCGCCATCCGTACGCCCTCCGGGACTTGCAGTGCGCGCACTCTTGTGTGCGCTTCTTTGAGCCGGACCGCGACCGCCGTATAGAGCTCGAGTTGGCCGTCGTGTTCCATGCACAGATTGTGCCATCTGGGGCGAGTTGTCGCCTGCGCAGGGGGTAACTGCCGCCCCAAACGGCCTTGCGGGCACAGCCGAATACCGCGCTCCCACGACTCACGTACCCCAGCAACCACGCCTCTAACGTGGGAAGTTGACAGACCCAGCCATCACAGGCACCCGCGACCGGGCCCAGACACGGCTGTACCCCCGATCGGGCCGATCGGGGGTACAGCGGCGGTTTGGGGTGGCCGAAACTCGACCTTGTACGGACCGGCAGCGGGCCCGGGGGTCAGACCTGGAGCGTCTGCGGCTTGAACGACGGACGCTTGGCCTCGTACGCGGCGATGTCGCCCTCGTTCTGGAGGGTGATCGAGATGTCGTCCAGCCCGTTCAGCAGCCGCCAGCGGGAGTTCTCGTCCAGCTCGAAGGAGGCGGTGATGCCCTCGGCGCGCACCTCGCGGGCCTCGAGGTCGACGGTGACCTCGGCCTCGGGATCCTTCTCCGTGAGCTCCCACAGCGCGTCCACGACCTTCTGGTCGAGGACCACCGTGAGCAGGCCGTTCTTCAGCGAGTTGCCGCGGAAGATGTCGGCGAAGCGGGAGGAGATCACCGTCTTGAAGCCGTAGTTCTGCAGCGCCCAGACGGCGTGCTCACGCGAGGAGCCGGTGCCGAAGTCGGGGCCGGCCACCAGCACCGTGGCGCCCTCGCGCTCGGGCCGGTTGAGCACGAACTCCGGGTCCTTGCGCCAGGCCTCGAACAGCCCGTCCTCGAACCCGTCCCGCGTCACCTTCTTGAGCCAGTGGGCGGGGATGATCTGGTCGGTGTCGACGTTGCTGCGGCGCAGCGGGACGGCCCGGCCGGTGTGGGTGGTGAATGCTTCCATGACTCTCAGACTCCAGCGGGCGTGGGGACGTCGGCGGCGGACAGGTCGGCCGGGGAGGCCAGGTGGCCCAGGACCGCCGTCGCGGCCGCGACCTGCGGCGACACCAGGTGGGTGCGGCCGCCCTTGCCCTGCCGGCCCTCGAAGTTGCGGTTGGAGGTGGACGCGGAGCGCTCACCGGGGGCCAGCTGGTCCGGGTTCATGCCCAGACACATCGAGCAGCCCGCGTGCCGCCATTCGGCGCCGGCCTCCTTGAAGACCACGTCCAGACCCTCGGAGACGGCCTGCAGACCCACCCGTGCGGAGCCCGGGACGACCAGCATCCGTACGCCGTCGGCGACTTTGCGGTCCTTGACGATCTCGGCGGCGGCGCGCAGGTCCTCGATGCGGCCGTTGGTGCAGGAACCTACGAAGACGGTGTCCACCTTGATGGAGCGCAGCGGCTGCCCGGCCTCCAACCCCATGTACTCCAGGGCCTTTTCGGCGGCGAAGCGCTCCGAGGCGTCTTCGTACGAAGCCGGGTCGGGGACGGCTGCGGAAAGCGGCGCGCCCTGGCCCGGGTTGGTGCCCCAGGTGACGAACGGCGACAGCTCGGCGGCCTCGATGACGACCTCGGCGTCGAACTCGGCGTCGTCGTCCGTGCGCAGCGTCTTCCAGTACGCGACGGCCGCGTCCCAGTCGGCGCCCTCGGGGGCGTGCGGGCGGCCCTGGAGGTAGGCGAAGGTGGTCTCGTCGGGGGCGATCATGCCCGCGCGGGCGCCGGCCTCGATCGACATGTTGCAGATGGTCATGCGGGCCTCCATCGAGAGCTTCTCGATGGCCTCGCCCCGGTACTCCAGGATGTAGCCCTGGCCGCCGCCCGTGCCGATCTTCGCGATGATCGCCAGGATCAGGTCCTTGGCCGTGACACCGTCGGGCAGTTCGCCGTTGACGGTGATCGCCATGGTCTTCGGACGGGCCATGGGCAGCGTCTGGGTGGCCAGCACGTGCTCGACCTGGGAGGTGCCGATGCCGAACGCCAGCGCGCCGAAGGCACCGTGCGTGGAGGTGTGCGAGTCGCCGCAGACCACGGTGGTGCCGGGCTGGGTCAGGCCCAGCTGCGGCCCGACGACGTGCACGACGCCCTGCTCGACGTCGCCCAGCGGGTGCAGCCGGACGCCGAACTCCGCGCAGTTCTTGCGCAGCGTCTCCAGCTGGGCCCGGGAGACCGGGTCCGCGATGGGCTTGTCGATGTCGAGCGTCGGGGTGTTGTGGTCCTCGGTGGCGATGGTCAGGTCGAGCCGGCGCACCGGGCGGCCGCTCTTGCGGAGGCCGTCGAAGGCCTGCGGGCTGGTCACCTCGTGCAGCAGGTGCAGATCGATGAAGAGGAGGTCGGGCTCGCCCTCGGCGCGCCGGACGACGTGGTCGTCCCAGACCTTCTCCGCGAGTGTCCTACCCATCGCTTTCCCTCCGGCCGGCGACAACGCACCGACCCAACTAGAGATCTTGGGGAAGCGGCGCCCGCACCCCTGTGTTTCCAGGCAACCGCCACCAGGCCCTTTCGTCACGGGCCGCTGTGACTTCCTGCAATCAAGAGTGGCGGGTTCCACGGAAAATTGAACTTGCGTTTCACAGAGTGAGACGGGAGTATCGTTGCATGGACAACAGTAGCGGCGTCGGCGTTCTGGACAAGGCGGCCCTCGTCCTGAGCGCTCTGGAGTCCGGCCCGGCCACCCTCGCGGGGTTGGTCGGTGCGACCGGACTGGCACGACCCACGGCCCACCGCCTGGCCGTGGCGCTGGAACACCACCGCATGGTGGCGCGCGACATGCAGGGCCGTTTCATTCTCGGCCCGCGCCTGGCCGAACTGGCCGCGGCGGCCGGCGAGGACCGCCTGCTCGCCACGGCGGGCCCGGTGCTCACCCACCTCCGTGACATCACGGGCGAGAGCGCCCAGCTCTACCGCCGCCAGGGCGACATGCGCATCTGCGTGGCCGCGGCCGAGCGTCTGTCGGGCCTCAGGGACACGGTCCCGGTCGGCTCCACGCTCACGATGAAGGCCGGCTCCTCGGCGCAGATCCTGATGGCCTGGGAGGAGCCCGAGCGTCTGCACCGCGGCCTCCAGGGCGCCCGCTTCACGGCGACGGCCCTGTCCGGCGTACGGCGCCGCGGCTGGGCCCAGTCCATCGGCGAGCGCGAGCCGGGCGTCGCGTCCGTCTCCGCGCCCGTACGCGGCCCCTCCAATCGCGTGGTGGCCGCCGTGTCCGTCTCCGGCCCCATCGAGCGCCTGACGCGCCACCCGGGCCGTATGCACGCCCAGGCCGTCATCGACGCCGCCGGCCGCCTCTCCGAGGCCCTGCGCCGCACGGGCTGACACCTACCCGCGAGCACTGCCCGTCGGGAAGGGCCGGCCTCAACGCCGCGGCGGACCCTTCCCGACCGGGACTGCCGTCCCGGCGGGGCTCAGGCGGCCTTCTCGCCGCCCGACCTGTGAGCGAACCGTTCCTTCGCGTACCGCCCCCGGGCCTCCAACGGCACCTGACCGTGCGCGTCCGCCAGCCCGAACGCCGGCATGTCCCCGTAGATCGCCTCGTACGCCCCCTCCGGAACGATGTACGCCTCGTGCCAGATGCCGACATGACCGCGCACCTTGCCGTTCCGGTCCATCCGGTTCACCCGCGCCCACACGACACGGTGGAACGCGTCCGCCGCGCTCGCGTACCCGTACAGCTTCTCCTTCGACTCCCAGTACTGGACGACGTAGTACGTCCGCGGGGAAGCCGTGAGCAGCACCCGCGACAGCAGCCCCCGCCCCGGGTCCCGTTTCAGCTCCGCCAGCATCCGGAACATCGCCAGCATCACGGGCAGCCAGTGGTGCACCGCCCAGAACCTGTTGATCCGCATCCCGATCAGCAGGACGACGACGTCCCCCCGAGCATCCGCGGTCGTGAGCCGCATGGTGCGGCCGGTCTCCCGTTCCGTGTCAGCCATGCTTGGATAGTGTCGCTACCCAATGAAAGGCGCAAGACATGCGGCTGGCCGAACTGAGCAACCGCAGCGGTGTCCCCACCGCGACGATCAAGTTCTATCTGCGCGAGGGCCTGCTCCCGCCCGGCCGCCAGATCAACGCGACCACCGCGGAGTACGACGAGACGCACCTGCGCCGACTGCGGCTGGTGCGGGCGCTGGTCCAGGTCGGCAAGGTCCCGGTGGCCACCGCCCGCGAGGTGCTCCGGTACATCGACGACGACTCCCTGGGCCGTTCCGTCCGGCTGGGCGCGGCCGTGTGGGAGCTGCCGCAGGGCCCGCAGCCGGACGAGGAGGACGAGCACGTCCGGGCCGCGCACCGGGAGGTCGCCGCCCTCCTGGACCGGCTCGGCTGGGAGAACGCCAAGCAGCTGACGAGCCTCTCCCCCGCGTACCGGGCACTGGTCGTGGGGGTGGCCACGTTCCGCCGGCTCGGATACGACTGGGGGGCCGAACAGCTCGCGCCGTACGCGGAGTTGATGCACCGCACGGCCACCCTGGACGTGGACAACATGGAGCGTTACCCGTCGGAGGCGGAGCGGGTGGAGTTCGCCGTCCTGGGGGCGATCCTCAACGAGCCGGTGCTCCAGGCACTGCACCGGCTGGCGCAGGAGGAGGAGACGGCGCGGCGGTACGGCTTCGAGTGAGCGTCGGGCCGGACCGGGCGAGCACGACGAAGGCCCTCCGCCGAAGCGGAGGGCCTTCTCGATGTACCCCCGACCGGATTCGAACCGGCGCTACCGCCTTGAGAGGGCGGCGTGCTAGGCCGCTACACAACGGGGGCGTGGACTCTGCAAGCGTTGAATAGTACACCGCCGCAGGTCCGAGCTGGTCTACCTGGACTCGAACCAAGACTAACTGAACCAGAATCAGTCGTGCTGCCAATTACACCATAGACCAATGATGGTTTAGACCAGTCAGTACCCCCGACCGGATTCGAACCGGCGCTACCGCCTTGAGAGGGCGGCGTGCTAGGCCGCTACACAACGGGGGCCCTAGCGATCATCTCGTGAGAGATCACCGTACCCCCGACCGGATTCGAACCGGCGCTACTGCCTTGAGAGGGCAGCGTGCTAGGCCGCTACACAACGGGGGCTTTGCGGAAGTACTCCGCGGCGCAGATAAGCTCTGCGAGCTGGCCTACCTGGACTCGAACCAAGACTAACTGAACCAGAATCAGTCGTGCTGCCAATTACACCATAGGCCACTGGAACGCAAGCCCCGGAGGGGCCTTGTTCTAGCGTTGCGCTTCCGGTTCCCGGCCCTTTTCGGCCCGCTCCTCGGCGGCGCAGGAAGAACATTACCTGAAGGTGGACGGGGCTCCAAAACGGGTATCGGCGCCGAGGAGGGCAGGCAGTTCGGAGAGGGAGGCGATCCGGCGCGGCCCGACCGGCGGGTCGACGGTCGCGTACACGCCCCCGCGGTCGATCCACACCGACAGCAGTCCGGCGTCGGCGGCCCCGCGTCCGTCGATCTCCGGGTGGTCTCCCACGTAGGCGACCTCCCGCGGGGCGAGGCCGAGGGCGTCGCAGGCGGCCAGGAAGGCGCCGGGCTCGGGCTTGGAGACGCCCAGCTCGGCGGCGCACAGGATGGCCTCGAAACGGTCGTGCACACCGAGGACGCGCAGCTTGCGGTCCTGGACGGTCAGGCTGGAGTTGGAGAGCACGGCGTGCCGGTGGCTGGCCGCGAGGGCGTCGAGGACGGGCAGGACGTCCGGGAAGAGGGACCAGGCGGCCTCGTAGTGCGTGACGTAGCGCTGGAACCAGTCGTCGGCCTCGGTGTCCGTCAGCTCGGGGCGGCCGAGGAAGACCCGGGTGCGGTCGCGCCGCTGTGTGACGAAGTCGACTTCGCCGGCCGAGAAGCGCGCCCACTGCTGGTCGGTGATCTCCCGCCAGCGCACGAGGGCCTCCTCGGCCGATCCGTACCCGGCGAGGAGGCCTTCGGCGACCAGGTGGGCACGCATGCCCTCGCGGTCGGCGGTGGTGTAGTCGAAGAGTGTGTCGTCGACGTCCCAGACCACGGCTTTGATCGGCATGACCCCCAGCCTAGGCGGACGGGACGAGGGGTGGGAGCGGAACGCGGGCCCCGCCTCCTACTGGGCCTACTGGGCGGCCACGCCCTCGATCTCGATGAGCATCCGCGGGTCGGACAGGGCCCGGACCTCGGCCGGCAGACTGGCCGGGCGGCAGTTCGTGTCGGCCAGTTCGCCCAGCACGGCGTCGTAGTTGGCCGTCACCGCCTCGATGTCGACGGTGAAGATCCTGATCTGGACGAGGTCGCTCAGGGCGAACCCGGCCTTGTCCAGGGTCTCGCCCAGGCGCCGGAAGGTCATCCGGATCTGGCCTCGGACGTCTCCCACGGCGGCGATGCCGCCCTCGTCGTCGCGGGCCTCGTGACCGGCGAGCACGAGCCGGCGCTGCGGCTGTTCGACGACGACGGCCCGGTTGTAGGCCAACCGGTCTCCGAGGAAGCGTGGGTCGATGTCCTCGCGGCGCATGCGCCCCAGTCTGCCGGGGCGGTCGTGGCGACGCCGGTTGTCGTGACCCGGGCGGGGGACGCGGGTACGGCAAGGGGCGGCAGCCTGCGCGGCTGCCGCCCCTCACGCGCGCGTGCGTTACGCCGACAGCCTCGCCAGCGCCGCGTCGATGCGGGCCAGCGCCTTCTCCTTGCCCAGGACCTCCAGGGACTCGAAGAGGGGCAGGCCGACCGTGCGGCCGGTGACGGCGACGCGGACGGGGGCCTGGGCCTTGCCGAGCTTGAGGCCGTGGGCCTCGCCGGCGGCCAGGACGGCCTCCTTCAGGGACTCGGGGGAGGTCCAGTCGGCCGCGTCCAGCTTCTCGCGGGCGGTGCGGAGCAGGGCGTCGGAGCCCTCCTTCATGGCCTTGGTCCAGCTGGCCTCGTCGAAGACCGGCTCCGGCAGGAACAGGAAGTCGACGTTGTCCGTGATCTCGGAGAGGACCTTCAGGCGGGTCTGCGCGTGCGGCGCGATCGCCTGCCACTTGGCCTCGTCGAAGTCCTCGGGCGCCCAGGGGGCGGCGGGGGCCTTCAGCCACGGGCGGCAGCGCTCGGTGAAGTCCTTCCCCTCGAGCAGGCGGATGTGGTCGGCGTTGATCGCCTCGCACTTCTTCAGGTCGAAGCGGGCCGGGTTGGGCTGGACGTCGGCGACGTCGAAGGCCGCGACCATCTCCTCGATGGTGAAGATGTCCTGGTCGGCGGAGAGCGACCAGCCGAGCAGGGAGAGGTAGTTGAGCAGGCCCTCGGGGAGGAAGCCGCGCTCGCGGTAGAGGTTCAGGCTCGACTGCGGGTCGCGCTTGGAGAGCTTCTTGTTGCCCTCGCCCATGACGTACGGCAGGTGGCCGAAGGCGGGGATCTCCTTGGCGACGCCCAGCTCGATCAGCGCCTTGTAGAGGGCGATCTGGCGCGGGGTGGAGGAGAGCAGGTCCTCGCCGCGCAGGACGTGGGTGATCTCCATCAGGGCGTCGTCGACCGGGTTGACGAGCGTGTAGAGCGGGGCGCCGTTGGCGCGGACGATGCCGTAGTCCGGGACGTTCTCCGGGGTGAAGGTCAGCTCGCCGCGGACCAGGTCCGTGAAGGTGATCGTCTCGTCGGGCATCCGGAAGCGGACGATGGGCTCGCGGCCCTGGGCCTTGTACTCCTCGACCTGGGCGTCGCTCAGGTCGCGGCAGTGACCGTCGTAGCCGGAGGGCTTGCCGGCGGCGCGGGCGGCCTCGCGGCGCGCGTCCAGCTCCTCCTGGGAGCAGTAGCAGCGGTAGGCGTGGCCGGCGTCGAGGAGCTTCTGGGCGACGTCCTTGTAGATGTCCATGCGCTGCGACTGGCGGTACGGCGCGTGCGGGCCGCCGACCTCGGGGCCCTCGTCCCAGTCGAAGCCCAGCCAGCGCATCGAGTCCAGGAGCTGCTGGTACGACTCCTCCGAGTCGCGGGCCGCGTCGGTGTCCTCGATGCGGAAGACCAGCGTGCCCTGGTGGTGCCGGGCGAACGCCCAGTTGAACAGGGCGGTGCGGACCAGGCCCACGTGGGGGTTACCGGTGGGCGAGGGACAGAAACGGACGCGTACGGGGGAGCCGGGTGCGCTAGCCACGCTTGACAACCTTGTTGGTGAGAGTGCCGATGCCTTCGATGGTGACGGCGACCTCGTCGCCGACGTTGAGGGGGCCGACCCCAGCCGGGGTGCCCGTGAGGATCACGTCGCCGGGGAGCAGCGTCATGGCCTCGGAGATGTTGACGATCAGGTCCTCGATCGAGTGGATCATCTCGCTGGTGCGGCCGAGCTGGCGCTGGCCGCCGTTGACCGTGAGCTGGATGGTGAGGTCGGCCGGGTCCAGGTCGGTCTCGACCCAGGGGCCCAGCGGGCAGGAGGAGTCGAAGCCCTTGGCCCTGGCCCACTGCTTCTCGCGGCGCTGCACGTCGCGGGCGGTGACGTCGTTGGCGCAGGTGTAGCCGAAGATGACGTCCTTGACGCGCTCGCGCGGGACCTCGCGGCACATGCGGCCGATGACGACGGCGAGCTCGGCCTCGTGGTGCAGTTCCTCGGAGAACGAGGGGTACTGGATGGCGTCGCCCGGGCCGATGACCGAGGTGGACGGCTTGAAGAAGGCGAACGGGGCGTCGGGCACCTCGTTGCCGAGTTCGCGGGCGTGCTCGGCGTAGTTGCGGCCGAAGGCGACGACCTTGTTGGGGAGGACGGGCGGCAGCAGCCGCACCTTGCTCAGGGGCACCTTGGTGCCGGAGAGCTCGAAGTCCGCGAACGGGATGCCCTTGATGATGTCGAGGACGAGCTGGTCCGGCTGGTCGCCCTCGACCGCGCCGAAGGCGACGTTCCCGTCGATGGAGAACCTGGCGATGCGCACGGGTTGCTTGGCCCCTTGACTGAGCTGGCTGGAGTCTGACGCTCCAGGCTAACGCGGCATGCGTCGGGCGCCTCGCGCATGAGGGCCTGTGGCCCCGAAGGGGCGTCGGATTCGTCGCGCGGGCGCCCGGGGGCCCGTACGGCCACCCTGAACGTCGGGGGGCCGGGTGCCGTACTACTCTGCGGCCGAGGCTCCGACCGGGATCTCCATGAGGACGGTGCGCCGGGGGTTGGCGGTCTGGGCGGGGAGCTCGACGGCGTGCTCCGGCTGCTCCGGCGTCTGCAGGTCGTCGGCGCCGTCGAGGTGGGCCAGCGTCGTGCGGCGCGGGTTGGCGATCTTGTGGAACATCATCGTCGTCTTCACGGTTGTACGAGACCCTGTCGTGTCCGGGCGCCGGGAGGCTGCGGGAGCCCCTGCGGGGGCGCGGGTTGTCGGTTTTGCCTTCTCTGTAAAGCGTCAGGCTAAACATGCGATTCCCCGCCAACCCGAGCGGGGCCCATGATCAGCGTGTGAGTTTGCTCACTTATCAAGGACCAAACCGGTCAATTCCGGCTCGCGCGACAGCCCGACGAAACCGACATTGCCCCCCTGAAGCCATCATTCCGCTCCTGATCATGTCGACTGGGACACCCTCGGCACCTCGTCGACTCGCGGACATTCGTCCGTTTTGAGGGTGATCATTTTCTACATCCGGTGACTCGTCCCTCACGTGCTGTCACGCGCGGCGCGGCCTCACCCTCGGGCCTTGTTGGAGATCCGGCACTGTGCTGGAATTCCACGGACCGCTGCGGGATCGAGCCGGTGCACAGGGGGCGCACACCAGCGCCGAGCGGCGGCGAGAAGGGGGAACCAGCGCCGGTCACTCACGACCACCACAGGGGCGAATTCAGGGCGCCCCTATGACGCCGACACCGTGCCCGGCCGTTCACGCGGCGGGGCGCCTGGTCCAGAGGTTGCGACGCTAGTGCAGGGACGTTTCAAGAGGGATGGCAGCGCTTCGGCGGAGCCGGAGCCGCAGCACGGCGGGACTGGCCCCAAGGCCGTCAGCTCCTCGCCCCAGCACGCCCAGAACCCGGGCCAGGCCCAGTCCGGCGACGGCTCGGAGCACACGGGACGTCCCGGCCAGGCGGCGGCCCCGGCCTCGCCCGCTCCCGGTGAGAAGCCGGCCGCCAAGCCGGCCAAGGCCCCGACCGGCCCCGGCCCGCGAATAGCCCTGCGCAACTGGCGGATCTCCACCCGTCTGGTCTCGCTGCTCGCGCTTCCGGTGGTCGCGGCCACCTCGCTCGGCGCGATGCGCATCAGCCAGTCGATGGACGACATCCAGCAGCTCGACAACATGAAGCTGCTGACCGAGATGACCAAGCAGGCCACCGAGCTGGCCGCCGCGCTCCAGGAGGAGCGCGACCAGTCCGCCGGTCCCCTGGCGCACGGCTCGACGGCCAGCGCGATCTCCGTCAAGGGCGACCGGGAGAAGACCGACCGGGCCCTGAAGAACTTCCTCGACAGCTCCGAGGAGATCGACGCCGCGAGCAAGGACGGCAACCTCGTCGGCGTCCGTGACAGCCTCGTCGGCCTCGCGAGCGACCTGAACGACCTGAACAAGATCCGCAGCACGGCGTACGAGTCCAAGGACAACTCGACGCAGACGGTCGAGGCGTACCACCGGCTGATCACCCACCTGCTCGACCTCTCGCAGGACATGGCGGAGGCGACCAGCAACCCGGACATGATCCAGCGCACGCGTGCCCTGTCGGCCTTCTCCTCGGCCAAGGAGTACGCGTCCATCCAGCGAGCGGTCCTCGCGGCGGCGCTGCCCGCCAACAACACCAGCAAGGGCAACCTCGCGGAGAACGACCGGCTCTACGCGCAGTCCGCGCTGCAGAGCCAGACGTCCGAGATCCGCAGCTTCACCAGCATCTACGGCGACGGCGCCGAGGACCTCCTCAAGCCGATCTCCGAGGGCAACCCGGTCATCGAGTCCTCCGACCAGTACGCCGGCCGCGCCCTCAGCCGGGTCGACGGCCTGCAGGACCTGAAGACCCGGTCGTACCAGGACTGGCTGGACGACAGCTCCACCAAGATCCAGCAGATGAAGAACATCGAGCTCAAGCTGCTGGAGGACATGGAGCAGCAGGCCCGTGAGCTGCGCAGCGAGTCCGAGCGCGAAGCGATCATCTCCGGTGTGCTCATCCTGCTCGTGCTCGGTGTCTCGCTGGTCGGCGCCTTCGTCGTGGCCCGGTCCATGATCCGCTCGCTGCGCCGCCTGGAGGACACCGCGACCAAGGTCGCCCAGGACCGTCTGCCCGAGCTGGTCAAGCAGCTGTCCGAGACCGACCCGCAGGACGTCGACACCTCGGTGGAGTCGGTCGGTGTGCACTCCCGGGACGAGATCGGCCGAGTGGCCGCGGCCTTCGACGACGTGCACCGCGAGGCGGTCCGCCTCGCCGCCGAGCAGGCCCTGCTCCGGGGCAACGTCAACGCGATGTTCACCAACCTCTCGCGCCGTTCCCAGGGTCTCATCCAGCGTCAGCTGTCGCTCATCTCCGAGCTGGAGTCCCGCGAGGCCGACCCGGACCAGCTGTCCTCGCTGTTCAAGCTCGACCACCTCGCGACCCGCATGCGTCGTAACGGTGAGAACCTCCTCGTCCTCGCGGGTGAGGAGCCCGGCCGCCGCTGGACCCGTCCGGTCCCGCTGGTCGACGTGCTCCGTGCCGCCGCGTCCGAGGTGGAGCAGTACGAGCGCATCGAGCTGGCCTCCGTGCCGGCCACCGAGGTCGCCGGCCGCGTGGTCAACGACCTCGTGCACCTGCTCGCCGAGCTGCTGGAGAACGCGACCTCGTTCTCCTCACCGCAGACCAAGGTCAAGGTCACCGGTCACGCGCTGCCCGACGGCCGGGTGCTGATCGAGATCCACGACACCGGCATCGGCCTCTCCCCCGAGGACCTCGCCGCGATCAACGAGCGGCTCGCCTCGCCGCCCACCGTGGACGTCTCCGTCTCCCGCCGCATGGGTCTGTTCGTGGTCGGCCGCCTCTCGCAGCGCCACGGCATCCGCATCCAGCTGCGTCCGTCCGACTCCGGTGGTACGACCGCGCTGGTCATGCTGCCCGTCGACGTCGCCCAGGGCGGCCGCAAGCCGCAGCCCAAGCCCGGTCAGCAGGGTGCGGGCCCCGGCGGTCCGGCCGCGGCGCAGGCCGCTGCGGGCGTCGCGGCGGCCCGGCGCGGTGGCGGCCAGGGCGGCGGCGCCCTCGGCGGGGGCGGTGCCTTCGGCGGTGGTGCCTTCGGTGGCGGCGGCGGTGCCCTCGGCGCCGGCGCGACGGGCGGCGGCCGGCTCGCTGCCGGTCAGGGTCCGCGGGCCGCACTGCCCGGGCGTGACGCGGGCGGTCGCCCGGGTGCGCCGGGCGGCGCGCGCGGGCCCCAGTCCCCGGCGGGTCCCGGCCAGCAGAACCGTCCGGCTCCGGCCGGCGCGGGAGCGGGCGCCGGTGCCGGTGCCGGTCAGGCCCCCGGTGCCCCGCAGGGCCTGCAGGCCGCGGGCATGAACGCGCCGCAGGGTCAGGACATGTTCGGTGGCGGACGCGGCCCCTCCGCCGGGGGGCCGGCGCGGCCCGCGGGACCCTCGTCCCCGCAGCGCGGCAAGCGCAGGGACAACGCGAACGGCGAGTCCGGGCAGGGCCGTCGTCCGCAGCTGCCGCCGCGCGGCGGTCCGCGGGCCGAGCTGCCCGGCGGCAACCCGCAGCCGCGCGTGCCCAGCTGGAGCGACGAGAACGCCCAGCCGCCCGTGCCGCGTGCCTCGCTGGACACCCCGCGCGGCCACGAGGAGCCGGACAGCTCCCGCACGGACCGCACGCCGCGCCACGACGACCGGCAGGGCCCGGGCTCGACGGCCGAGATGCCGGCGGTTCCCCGCCTCGACGAGGCCCAGGGCCCCGGCGCCACCGCCGAGTTCGCCCGCCCGGACTTCGACGCGCCGGCGCCTCGCCGGGACGACCCGCAGACCACCGGCCAGTACGCCCCGCCGGTCCAGGACCAGTACGGCCAGGACCAGTACGCCCAGGACCAGTACGGCCAGGGCGGCGTGAACGCCTCGCGCAACGACCAGTTCGCGCGGCCCGAGCCGGCCGCTCCGCAGCACGGCGACGGTGCCTTCGTCCGCTCGGACGTCTTCGGCGGGCAGCCCGGTCAGGCGGGTCCGAACGACCCGGCGTCGACCGGCCAGTTCTCGGGCGCCCAGGGCTACGACAACGGCTCGACGGGGCAGCACCGGCTGCCGGAGCGTCAGAACCCGGCCACCACCGGCCAGTTCGAGCGTCCGCAGATGGGCGGCACGCACGGCGGGAACGACTTCGCCGCGCCGCAGCAGCGTCCCGCCGCCCCGCAGCCCGAGATCGGGACCGCCGCGCAGCGGCCGAACGACGGATGGGCGCTGCCCCCGGCCTCCGGCCCCGGTGACGGACGGACGCCGCTGTACGACACGCTGGAGACCAACTGGTTCCACGGCGACCGCGAGGCGAGGGCGCAGGACAGCGCCCCGGCCGCGACCCCGGAGCCGCAGGCCCAGCCCCAGACCCCGGCGGCCCCCCAGCGGCCCGCCACCTCCGCCTGGCGCAGCTCGCCGAACGACGATCTCGTCCGGCAGGCGGAGCGCGTCCGGCAGCCGGCCGCGGGCGGGGTCACCACCTCCGGCCTGCCGCGCCGGGTGCCCCGGGCCAACCTCGTCCCGGGCACGGCTCAGCAGCAGTCGCACCAGAACGGTCCGCAGGTATCGCGTGCGCCCGACGACGTGCGTGGCCGGCTGACCAATCTCCGTCGGGGAATCGCACAGGGCCGTCAGGCCGGTACCAACCAGACCGGCAGCTATCCGCGGCCCACTCACCAGCAGGAGCGTTAGTTGAGCCCGATGAGCCAGGCGGCACAGAACCTCAACTGGTTGATCACGAATTTCGTGGACAACACCCCGGGGGTGTCCCACACCGTCGTCGTGTCCGCCGACGGACTCCTCCTGGCGATGTCGGAGGGCTTCCCGCGCGACCGCGCGGACCAGCTCGCCGCCGTCGCCTCGGGGCTCACCTCGCTGACCGCCGGGGCATCCCGGATCTTCGAGGGTGGCAACGTGGCCCAGACGGTCGTGGAGATGGAACGCGGGTTCCTCTTCCTCATGTCCGTCTCGGACGGCTCGTCCCTGGCCGTCCTCGCCCACCCGGAGTGCGACATCGGCCTCGTCGGCTACGAGATGGCGCTCCTGGTCGACCGCGCGGGCGCGGTGCTCACGCCCGATCTGCGCGCCGAACTACAGGGAAGTCTGCTCCACTGAACGGCCCCGGCACCACCCGTGTTACCAAATCACCGTCCGGCCGCCACAATCCCCCCACCGGCCTCGTCAGACGGCACGACTGACCAACCTGCTGTCCCGCCCGGAGGATTCATGACCCCGCCCACCGCCTCTCATGATCCGTACGCGGAGCCGTACGAGGACGAGGGCGACCAGCCGCTGGTACGTCCGTACGCGATGACCGGCGGCCGGACGCGGCCGCGCTATCAGCTCGCCATCGAGGCGCTGATCAGTACGACGGCCGACCCGGCAGCGCTCATGGGGCTGCTCCCGGAGCACCAGCGCATCTGCCATCTGTGCCGCGAGGTGAAGTCGGTGGCCGAGGTGTCGGCCCTGCTGGCGATGCCGCTCGGTGTGGCCCGGATCCTGGTCGCGGACCTCGCGGAGGCAGGGCTCGTCGCCATTCACCAGCCGGGCGGCGACGAGAACAACGGCGGTGCACCGGACGTGACACTGCTCGAAAGGGTGCTCAGTGGACTTCGCAAGCTCTGACGGGGGTCGGGCGACCACCTCCGCGAAGATCGTGGTGGCCGGTGGCTTCGGCGTCGGCAAGACCACGTTCGTGGGCGCCGTCTCCGAGATCAACCCCCTGCGCACGGAGGCCGTGATGACCTCCGCCAGCGCCGGGATCGACGACCTCACACACGCCGGGGACAAGACGACCACCACGGTCGCCATGGACTTCGGACGTATCACGCTCGACCAGGACCTGATCCTGTACCTGTTCGGTACGCCCGGCCAGGACCGTTTCTGGTTCATGTGGGACGACCTGGTGCGCGGCGCCATCGGCGCGGTCGTGCTGTGCGACACCCGCCGGCTGGCCGACTGCTTCCCGGCGGTGGACTACTTCGAGAACAGCGGTCTGCCGTTCGTCGTGGCACTCAACGGCTTCGACGGTCAGCAGCCCTACTCGCCCGACGAGGTGCGGGAGGCCCTGCAGATCGGGCCCGACACCCCGATCATCACGACCGACGCCCGGCACCGCGCCGACGCCAAGAGTGCGCTGATCACGCTGGTCGAGCACGCGCTGATGGCACGGCTGAGGTAACACCCATATCGGTCACATCCCAGTCGGCAGGGGCCGTACGGCAGTTGTCGTAGACGGAGCGGAGTCGGCTGTGTCCTTTGACACGGTCGGCTCCGCTGTTCATAACGTTTCGGCAGAGGAATCGGGTGGTACCGCCACGCGTCGCGCACATACGGTCTCGCTGTGCTCACGAACGACCCGCATTTTGACGTCCCTCGCTCTTTATGACCGTTTTATCTGGGGCCTACATCACGCGTAACCCTCGCGTTCCACTGTTTGGAAGAGCGCAGGTCGCCGTGCTGGAATGCCGGAACTGCCCAACGGTCAAAGACGTACTCAGCAGTAGTACGTACTCGTTGACGGACGGACTGGGCTCTGAGACACAGCGGCACGACGTAGGTGCCGACCGCCGAGAGGTTGTTGGTCGAGTGAGGCGAAGCAAGAACAGTCCCGAGCCATCGGCCCGGGGCAACTTCACCCCGCCGCAGCGCACAGCGGCGCCCGCCCCCGTGCCCGATGTGGAACCCCCGGCCGCGCCCGCCCCGAGCGGTGGCCGTTTCTCCCCGCGCAACTGGCGGGTGACCACGCGACTGAACGCGATCCTGCTCATACCCGTGCTGGTCGGCCTCGTCATGGGCGGCTTCCAGGTGAAGGGTTCCATCGACACCTGGTCGGACGCCGAGGACGCCGAGAACACCGCGCGCCTGGTGCAGGCCTCCCTCAGCTACGCCAACGCCCTCTACAACGAGCGCGACGTCACCGCCGCCCCGCTGCTCCAGGGCAAGGGCGAGAAGGACTCCGCCGTCGTCAAGGCCCGCCAGGCCACCGACGACGCGGCCGACACCTTCGACGCGGCCGCGCAGAACATGCCGGACAAGGCGGGCCTGGAGCGCCGGCTGAAGGTGTTCCGCGAGCAGGAGCCCAAGCTTCAGACGCTGCGCGTCGCCGCCTACACCTCCAAGCTCAAGGGCGTGGAGACCGAGGAGGGCTACACCGGCGTCGCCCACCCCCTGATGGAGTTCGCCAACGAGCTCGGTCTGGGCACCGGCAACATCACCTCCTACGGCCGTACCGTCTACGCGATCTCCCTGACCAAGGCGGCGCTCTCCCTGGAGCGCTCCATCGGCATGCACATGCTGGTCAAGCCGGGTCCGGAGCCGAGCCACCTCGCCAGCCAGCGCGTCGCGCTCTCGTCGTACGCCTACCTCGAGCGCATCGCCATCGAGGAGTACATCGGCGGCGGCACCGAGGCGGACGCGCAGAAGCTCGAGGACGCCGAGAAGCAGGTGAAGGAGGACGGGGCGGCCATGGCCAAGGAGGCCAAGGCCACGGACCCGGACTACGTGCCGCCGCCGGCCAACCCGACCACGATGATCTCGGAGCTGGCGCAGCTGGACTCCACGGACACCAGCGCCCGGGCCGAGCTCGCCGAGCAGGGCATCACGCCGGAGAACTGGTGGGCGGTCAACACCCTCAAGTTCGACGCGTACCAGAAGATCGAGTCGGACCTGGCCGACAAGGCGGTGACCGAGGCGTCGACGATCGCGGACGACGCCGAGCGGGACGCCTACATCACGGGCGCCGCGGTCGTCATCGCACTGCTCGCCGCGTTCATCCTGGCCGGCATGGTGGCCCGCCAGATGAGCCGCTCCATGCGCCAGCTGCGCACCGCCGCCTTCGGCATCGCCGAGCAGCGTCTGCCGATGCTGGTCGACCAGCTCTCCCGCACCGACCCCGGCCGGGTCGACACCCGGGTCGCGCCGATCCCGATCACCTCGACCGACGAGATCGGCGAAGTCGCCCGCGCCTTCGACCAGGTCCACCGCGAGGCGGTCCGGCTCGCCTCCGAGCAGGCCCTGCTGCGGGGCAACATCAACGCGATCTTCACCAACCTGTCGCGCCGCAACCAGTCGCTGATCGAGGGCCAGCTGACCCTGATCACCGACCTGGAGAACAACGAGGCCGACCCGGACCAGCTGGAGAACCTCTTCCGGCTCGACCACCTCGCCACCCGTATGCGCCGCAACGGCGAGAACCTCCTGGTCCTCGCCGGCGAGGAGCCCGGCCGCCGCTGGGACCAGCCGGTCCCGCTGGTCGACGTGCTGCGCGCCGCCTCCTCCGAGGTGGAGCAGTACGAGCGCATCGAGCTGTCCGGCGTGCCGGAGGCCGAGATCCACGGCCGCGCCGTGACCGACCTCGTGCACCTGCTCGCCGAGCTCCTGGAGAACGCCACCACGTTCTCCTCACCGCAGACCAAGGTCCGCGTCACCGCGACCCGGCTGCCCGACGGCCGCGTGATGGTCGAGATCCACGACAAGGGCATCGGCCTGACCGCCGAGGACTTCGCGGACATCAACCACAAGCTGGCCAACCCGCCGACCGTGGACGCCGCGATCTCGCAGCGCATGGGCCTGTTCGTGGTCGGCCGGCTGTCCGACCGGCACGGCATCCGCGTCCAGCTGCGCCCCTCCGGCGAGCAGGCGGGCACCACCTCGCTGGTCATGCTCCCGGACGCCATCACCCACGGTGGCGGCGGCGAGCAGCAGCAGCGCGACGAGTTCACCGTCTCGCAGATCATCCCGGAGCAGAACTTCCGGGGCGAGAACTTCGGCCAGGTCGGCCAGCCGATGCGCACCGCCGCCGAACTGGGCTTCGACGACAGCCAGTACACCGAGGTCCCCGACGACATCCGCGAGCTCGACCCGGTCGGCCGCTCGCTGATGCGTGAGGAGCGCCGCGCGGCCCTCGAGGCCCAGGCACAGCCCGAGCTGTCCGGTCCGGCGGACGACGGCGGCGCCCAGAACGCCGAGGCGCCCGGGTACCAGGACCAGTTCACCGGGCAGCAGCCGGTCTACGACCAGGGCCAGGGCGGCTACCAGGAGCAGCAGACCGGCGCCTACGACCAGCCGTCTGCGTACGCCGGTCAGCAGCAGCCCGGGTACCAGGAGCCGCAGCAGCCGTCCTACGACGAGCAGTACTACGCACCGAACGGCAACCACCCGCAGGGCGACGGCTACGCGTCCAACGGCGGTTTCCCGGACGCCTCCTACGCGGGCCCGGGCCAGAACGGGCACGAACCGGCGGGTGCCGGCCGCCAGGAGGCCTACTCGGCGTTCGAGCAGCGGCGCTTCCAGGACGACTGGCCCCAGCAGGACGGCTACCAGAACGGTTATCCGGACCAGTACCCCGCGGGTGCCCCGGAGGCGGAAGCCGCGCAGGCCGCTGACGTGAACGAGGCGGACCGCGTAGGCTTCGACCGTCCGGGTCCGGCCCCCTCCGCCGGCCACGCGCTGACCGACGCCGGCCTTCCGCGCCGCGGCTCCACCGAGAGCGGCGCGGGCGACGCGCGGCGCGTGGAGCAGGAGAAGCCGGCTGCCGCACCGACGGCGGGCGGCGACGGCGACTGGCGGTCGGCCAACGACGACCGCTGGCAGCAGGCCTCACAGCTGCGCCGGCCCAAGGCGGGCGGGGTCACCTCCTCGGGCCTGCCGCGGCGGGTCCCCAAGGCCAACCTGGTCGAGGGCGCCGCCGAAACCACTCCCCAGGGAGGCCCGCAGGTCTCCCGCGCCCCGGAGGACGTCCGGGGCAGGCTGAGCAACCTGCGGCGCGGCGTCGAACGAGGCCGCAGCGCAGGCAGTGAATCGAACGGCCAGGACGCAGGGAATGAACACCGTGGTCCTGACAGCACCTACAACCAGGAGCGTTAGTGTGAGCCCGATGAGCCAGGCGGCACAGAACCTGAACTGGTTGATCACCAACTTCGTGGACAACACCCCGGGGGTGTCCCACACGGTGGTGGTCTCCGCCGACGGACTCCTTCTGGCGATGTCCGAAGGGTTTCCGCGCGACCGCGCCGACCAGCTCGCGGCCGTCGCCTCCGGTCTGACCTCGCTGACCGCCGGTGCCTCGCGCATCTTCGAGGGCGGCAGCGTGAACCAGACAGTTGTGGAGATGGAGCGGGGATTCCTCTTCATCATGTCCATCTCCGACGGTTCCTCCCTCGCGGTTCTCGCACACCCGGAGGCGGACATCGGTCTCATTGGGTACGAGATGGCCCTTCTGGTGGACCGTGCGGGCACGGTCCTGACACCCGATCTGCGTGCCGAGCTCCAAGGGAGCCTTCTCAACTAAAGGACAGACGGTGCGTTTTGGCGTCCTGTGGCCGTAAAGTTTCGGGACGCGGCTCCACAGGATGGATGCCAGGCACAGTCGGAGGAGGAAAAAGTGGCAACACCCCCAGGCGGTCCGTCATCGGGCAACTGGTCGTACGGCCCTGGCCAGGGCCAGAACGACAGCTCGGCAAACGGATACGGCTACCCCTCCGCACCGAGCCACCGGCAGCCGTACGCACCGCAGGGCCCCGGCCCTGCGCCGTACGCGCCGCAGGCTCCGCGCATCCAGCCCGTGCAGCCGCAGCGCCGCACCCCTGAGCCGGCGCCCGCCGGGGCGTCGAACAACCCCCTGGTGCGTCCGTACGCCATGACGGGCGGCCGCACCAGGCCGCGGTACCAGCTCGCCATCGAGGCACTGGTGCACACCACCGCGCAGCCGCACCAGATGCAGGGCCAGCTGCCCGAGCATCAGCGGATCTGCAACCTCTGCCGGGAGATCAAGTCGGTGGCCGAGGTGTCGGCCCTCCTGACGATCCCTCTCGGCGTGGCCAGGATCCTCGTCGCCGACTTGGCGGAGGCGGGCCTGGTCGCCATCCATCAGCCCGGCGGCGACGAGAACGCCGGCGGCCAGCCAGACGTGACACTGCTCGAAAGGGTGCTCAGTGGACTTCGCAAGCTCTAGCGGAGGGCCTTCCCGCTCCACCACGTCCGCGAAGATCGTGGTGGCGGGCGGTTTCGGCGTGGGCAAGACCACGTTCGTCGGCGCCGTCTCGGAGATCAACCCGCTGCGCACCGAGGCCGTGATGACATCCGCGTCCGCGGGCATCGACGACCTCACCCACACGGGGGACAAGACGACCACCACGGTCGCCATGGACTTCGGCCGTATCACCCTCGACCAGGACCTGATCCTGTACCTCTTCGGTACGCCCGGCCAGGACCGTTTCTGGTTCATGTGGGACGACCTGGTGCGCGGCGCCATCGGCGCGGTCGTCCTGGTCGACACGAGGAGGCTCGCCGACTGCTTCCCCGCCGTCGACTACTTCGAGAACTCCGGCCTGCCGTTCGTCATCGCGCTGAACGGCTTCGACGGCAACCAGCCGTACAACCCGGACGAGGTCCGGGAGGCGCTGCAGATCGGCCCGGACACGCCGATCATCACGACCGACGCGCGGCATCGGGCCGATGCGAAGTCGACGCTCATCACTCTCGTGGAGCACGCGCTGATGGCGCGGTTGCGCTAGCCGCGCAGCCTGCGGGTACCCGTGCCGCCTGGGGCGGCCGGGTGGGCGCAGGCGGCACCCCGTCAGCGCCGGGCAGCGCGACGCCCCCTGCGGCCACTGGGCTGCGGGGGGCTGTTTCGTTGCCGGGTGCGGGTTGTCGGTGGCTGGTCGCGCAGTTCCCCGCGCCCCTGGGTGGGTTGCCCAGCCCGGCGTCGAGCAGAAGTCCCATATACGTAGAGGCCCCTCCAGAGCGGAGGGGCCTCTACGTGTGCTCAGGTCAGCGCCAGCTGTGCGGGGCGCGGAAACCCGGCTCGCGCTCCAGGCGGCGCCAGCGCGCGCGGACGCGGCCGCCGCCGTGGGCCGGGGCGATCTCGGCGGGGCGGGCCGCGGCGCGGGCCAGGAGGAGGGCCGTGATCGCGGCGACCTCCTCGGGCTCGGCGTGGCCCTTCTCGACGCGGATGTCGGCAGGGGACATGATCGTGGCTCCTCGGGTCACTGCGGCGGGTTGCCGTGCTTGCGGGAGGGCAGGTCGGCGTGCTTGGTCTGGAGCATCGCCAGGGACTGGATGAGCACCTCACGGGTCTCGGCGGGGTCGATGACGTCGTCGACCAGGCCGCGCTCGGCCGCGTAGTAGGGGTGCATCAGCTCGGCCTTGTATTCCTTGACCATCTTCTGCCGCATGGCCTCGGGGTCCTCGGCCTCGGCGATCTGACGGCGGAAGATGACGTTGGCCGCGCCCTCGGCGCCCATCACGGCGATCTCGTTGGTCGGCCAGGCGTAGGTGAGATCGGCGCCGATGGACTGGCTGTCCATGACGATGTAAGCACCTCCGTACGCCTTGCGCAGGATGAGCGAGATGCGGGGCACGGTGGCGTTGCAGTAGGCGTACAGCAATTTCGCGCCGTGGCGGATGATGCCGCCGTGCTCCTGGTCGACGCCCGGCAGGAAGCCGGGTACGTCCAGAAGGGTGAGGATGGGGATGTTGAAGGCGTCGCACATCTGCACGAAGCGCGCGGCCTTTTCACTCGCCTCGATGTCCAGGACGCC
>NZ_JBITXB010000014.1:0-175789 GCF_044544295.1 Streptomyces sp. NPDC053750
AAGGTGGTGTTGGGGAGGTATTGCGGGGTTGAGGATGTGGTGGTGGGTTCGCCGGTGGCGAATCGGCCGCGTCGTGAGTTGGAGGGTTTGGTTGGGTTCTTTGTGAATACGTTGGTGTTGCGGACGGATGTGTCGGGGGATCCGTCGTTCCGTGAGTTGGTGGGGCGGGTGCGGGAGACCGCGTTGGGGGCGTACGCGCATCAGGATCTGCCCTTCGAGTACCTGGTCGAGCGGCTCCAGCCCGAACGCGACCTCTCACGCCACCCCCTCGTCCAGGTCATGTTCCAGATCGTCAACACGCCGTTCGAACGCGTGCCGTGGCCGGACGCCCAGGTGGAGCTGTTCGAGGGGGCCGACGTCACCACACGCGTCGACCTCGAAGTCCACCTCGTCGAGAACGAGGACGGCAGCGTCGCCGGCCCGGTCGTCTACAGCCGTGCGCTGTTCGACCAGAGCACCATCGAGCGGTTCGTCCGCCACCTCGACACCGCCTTGCGCCAGCTGCTGGCAGACCCCGACCGGCCCATCTCCCACGTGTCCCTCCTCGACGACGACGAGAGCGAACTCCTGCGCGCCGCACGGGACGCCGGCGAGGTCCCCGTCGACGTCCGTCCGCTGCCGCGGCTGCTGACCGAGCAGGCGGCCCGGACACCGGACCTCGTCGCCGTCGAGTACGAGGGCGAGACCATCACCTACGCCGAACTCATCGGCAGGGCGAACCAGTTGGCCCACCACCTGCGGTCCCTCGGGGTCGGGCCGGACAGCATGGTCGGCCTGTGCCTGCGACGCGGCATCGACATGTTCGTCGGTCTGGTCGGCATCCTCCAGGCAGGTGCGGCGTACGTACCCGTCAACCCGGACCACCCGGCCGACCGCATCCGCCGCATGGTCGACAACGCCCGGATGGCGACGGCCGTGACGGACCGGTCCGCCCGCCACCTGTTCCCGCACACGGTCGGCACCGTGCTCCTGCCCGACTCGGCGGAGGTCCTGTCCGCGCTGCCCACCACCACACCGGACACCGGCGTCACTCCCGACCACCTCGCCTACGTGGTCTATACCTCCGGTTCGACCGGTGAGCCGAAGGGCATCGCCATGTCCGGCCGCTGCGTCGTCAACATGCTCGCCTGGCAGAAGGTGGCCGTCCCCGGCGGCCCGGGCACCCGCACAGCCCAGTTCACCGAGCTCACCTTCGACGTCTCCGTGCAGGAGGTGCTCTCCGCCCTGCTCTACGGGGAGACGCTGGTCGTACCGCGAGCGGACACCCGCCGCGACCCGGCGGAGTTCGTCCGCTGGCTCGCGCACAAGGCGATCAACCAGGTGTTCGTGCCCAATGTGATGGTCCGGGCGATGTGCGCCCATGCCCGGCAGCAGGGTGCCGACCTCAGCGCCCTGCGCCACATCAGCCAGGCCGGAGAGCCCCTCGCCCTCGACGCGGATCTGCGCGCGCTGTTCGAGCGCTGTCCGGACCTGCGGATGCACAATCACTACGGGTCCACCGAAGTGCAGGTCGTCACCGCCTACACCCTGCCGGAGGACGTCACCGTCTGGCCCCGCAAGGCCCCTGTGGGCACGGCCACCTGGAACCACCGCATCTATGTGATGGACCAGCAGCGCCGCCTGGTCCCGGTCGGCGTCGCCGGCGAGATCTGCGTCGCAGGCCCCGGCCTGGCGCGTGGGTATGTGGGACGGCCGGGGCTGACGGCGGATCGTTTCGTCGCCGATCCGTTCGGTGAGCCGGGCTCGCGTATGTACCGCACCGGCGACGTGGGGCGCTGGATGCCGGACGGGAACCTGGAGTACCTGGGCCGTGTCGACGACCAGGTGAAGATCCGGGGCTTCCGCGTCGAGCCGGGCGAGGTCGAGACCGTACTCCGACAGCACCCGTCCGTCGCCCAGGCGGCCGTCGTGGCCAGGGAGGACCGGCCGGGCCACCGGCGACTCGTCGCCTACGTCATCCCCCACGACGACACACGACCCGACACCGGCGCCCTGCGCGCCCACCTGGCGAACGCCCTGCCCGACTACCTCGTGCCGTCCGCGTTCGTCACCCTGGCCGCGTTTCCGCTGACCTCCACCGGCAAGATCGACCGCCGCGCACTCCCGGCGCCCGAAAGCGAGACCACCACCGACGCGGACCACGCCGCCCCGGAAACGCCCGCGCAGCAGGCCGTGTGCGACGCCTTCGCCGAGGTCTTCGGCGTGGAGCGGATCGGCGTCGACGACGACTTCTTCGCACTCGGCGGGCACTCCCTGCTCGCCACCCAGGTGGCCGCCCGTATCGAAGCCGCGACCGGCGTCCCCGTACCGCTCGTGGACCTGTTCCGGCTGCGCACCCCGCGGAGCCTGGCGGCCGTACTGCACACGACCGGCGACAAGGCCGCCACGGCCCGGCCCCCGCTCGTGCCCGCCCAGCGGGACGTCGACCCCCCGTTGTCCTTCGCACAGGAGGGGTACCTGGCACTCGCGCGCGCCCACCCCGACAGCCACCTGTGGAACGTGCCGTTCGTCATGCGGGCCCGCGGACCGCTCGACCTCGACGCCCTGAGCAGGTCGGTCTCCTCGCTGATCAGCAGGCACGAAACACTGCGGACCACGGTCTCCCCGGACGGCGCCGAACCGGCCCAGCACGTCCGGCCCGCGGAGCCGGTGGTGCTCACCGCGGAGCCCGTGCCCGGCGCGACGCCCGCCGAACGGGAAGCGGCGGCGCGAGAGCTCGTCGCCGACGAGGCGCGCCGGCCCATCGACCTGGTCAACGGCCCCGTTCTGCGCGTCAGGGTCCTGCGCCTCGACCCGCTCGACCATGTCATCGCCGTGACCACGCACCACATGGCCACCGACGCCTGGTCGCAGGACGCCCTCTGGCACGAGGTCTCCAGCGTCTACGCGGCCGAGGTCACTGGCAGCGGCCAACCGCAGCTGCCCGAACTGCCGGTGCAGTATGCCGACTTCGCCGTATGGCAGCGCACATGGTTGACCGGGGAGGCCCTGCGCGACCAGTGGGACTACTGGAGCCGGCGACTGGAGGGCTGCCCGACGCCTCTCGCCCTGCCCACCGACCGGCCCCGCACCGATGTCCCCGACCCCGACGGCGGCTCGGTGAGCCTGGATCTCGGGCCGGACCTGGTCCGCGCGGCCCGGGAACGGGGCGCCGAGGCCGACGCCACGCTGTTCATCACCCTGCTCGCCGCCTTCACCGTCGTCCTGGCCGACGAGACGGGCCGGCACGATGTCGCGGTGGGCTCCCCGGTCGCCGGCCGGACCCGTGCCGAACTGGAGCACCTGATCGGCGGCTTCGCGAACATGCTCGTCCTGCGCACCGACGTATCCGGAGACCCCACGTTCCGCGAGGTGCTGGCACGGACACGGGAGACGGCGACCGGCGCGTTCGCCCGGCAGGACATGCCCTTCCACCTGCTCGCCGAGCGCTTCGGCGACGACCCGCACGGCCTGGTCCAGGTCATGTTCCAACTGGTCAACACCCCGCACGGCCCGCCGTCGCTGGCCGGTACCCGACTGGAGAGCTTCGACCACGGGCGGGTGTCGGTGCGGATGGACCTGGAAGTGACGCTCATGGAGGACGGCGACGACGTGACGGCCCATGCGCTGTTCCGGCGGTCGCTGTTCGACCGGCCCACGATCGAACGTCTGCTGCGCCGCCTGGTCACCGCGCTGGAAGTCCTGCTGGCCGACCCCGACCAGCGCGTCTCCACCGCAGTGCGGGAATCCGCGAGCGGCACACGATGAGGACGCCGAGGACGCCGAGGACGCGTACGCAGAGGACGCAGAGGACAGGGGGGACACACCCGACCATGCCGAGCCACGACCCCGCACAGGATGCCGTCGCCGTCATCGGTATCTCCTGCAGGCTGCCAGGAGCACGGGACCCCGAGGCCCTCTGGACGCTGCTGCGGGAGGGACGCAGCGGCATCGGTTCGTCGGACCGCTGGGGCACGCCCCGGCGGGGCGGTTTCCTCGACGCCGTCGACGAGTTCGACGCGTCGTACTTCGGCATCTCGCCCCGCGAGGCTGCCGCGATGGACCCCCGACAGCGGCTGATTCTGGAACTGAGCGTCGAGGCGGTGGAGGACGCGAACATCCTGCCCGCACGGCTGCGGGGCACCGACACCGGCGTCTTCGTGGGCGCGATCTGGGACGACTACACGACCCTCACCCACACGTCCGGCGACGACGCGATCACCCAGCACACCATGGCCGGGCTGCACCGCGGCATCATCGCCAACCGCGTCTCCTACGCCCTGGGCCTGCACGGCCCCAGTCTCACCGTCGACACCGGGCAGTCCTCGTCCCTGGTGGCGGTGCACCTTGCCTGCGAGAGCCTGCGCAAGGGCGAGTCGACCGTCGCACTGGCGGCCGGCGTCAACCTGATGCTCGTGCCGGACAGCACCCGCACGGCGGCCGCCTTCGGCGGGCTGTCACCGGACGGGGAGTGCTACGTCTTCGACGCGCGCGCCAACGGGTTCGTCCGTGGCGAGGGCGGCTGCGTCGTGCTGCTCAAGCCGCTGGCCGCGGCGATCGCCGACGACGACCCGGTCTACTGCGTGATTCGTGGCAGTGCCGTGAACAACGACGGAGCCACCGACGGTCTCACCGTACCGAGCGCGTCGGCCCAGGCCGACGTCGTGCGGGCCGCCCATCGCCGGGCCGGGGTGACCGCCGCGGAGGTCCAGTACGTCGAACTGCACGGCACCGGCACCGCCGTCGGCGACCCGATCGAGGCGTCCGGTCTCGGTGCGGCGATCGGCTCCGCACGCGACTCCGCACGACCGCTGGCCGTCGGCTCCGTGAAGACGAACATAGGCCACCTGGAGGGCGCTGCCGGCATCGCCGGGCTGGTGAAGACGGCCCTGGCGTTACGCCACCGGGAGATCCCGGCGAGCCTCAACTTCCACACGCCCAACCCCGCCATCCCGTTCGACGATCTCCGCCTCGACGTACGGCGGGACCTCGGCCCTTGGCCGGATCCCACGCGTCCCCTGTGCGCGGGAGTGAACTCCTTCGGCATGGGCGGGACCAACTGCCATGTGGTGGTGTCAGAGCCGCCCGCCCGGCCCATGTCGCCTCCGAGGGAGTCGGCCGACCACACCGCCGTACCGATCCTGATATCAGGGCGGACGGCGACGGCGCGAAGGGCCCAGGCCGAACGACTGCTGTCGTACCTGTCCGACCGACCCGACCTCCGTCCCCTCGACGTCGGCTTCTCCCTCGCCACCACCCGCACCTCGCACGAGCACCGCTGCTTCCTGCTCGCCGCCGGCCGGGACGAACTCCTCGACAGGCTCGAAGGCGTCGCGCACGACCGCATCGATCCTGCACTGATCGCAGGCACGGCGGGAGAACGCCGACCGCTCGCCTTCCTGTTCGCGGGGCAGGGTGCGCAGCGGGTGGGTATGGGGCGTGCGTTGTATGAGCGGTTCCCGGTGTTTGCGGGAGTGTTGGACGAGGTGCTGGAGCGTCTCGGTGTGCGGGACGAGTTCTTCGGTGCGGACGCGGCGGTGTTGGAGGCGACGGGTGTCGCGCAGCCGGTGCTGTTCGCGTTCGAGGTGGCGCTGTTCCGGTTGTGGGAGTCGTGGGGCGTCGTGCCCGACGCTGTTGCGGGGCATTCGGTCGGGGAGATAGCTGCCGCTCATGTGGCGGGTGTCTTCTCGCTGGAGGACGCGTGTGCCCTCGTGAGGGCTCGTGGCCGGCTGATGCAGGAGCTGCCGGCCGGTGGGGTGATGGTGGCGGTGGAGGCGTCCGAGGACGAGGTCACCCCGCTGCTGGACGGCGTCGAGGGTGTGTCGTTGGCGGCGGTGAACGGGCCGACGTCTGTTGTGGTCTCGGGTGCGGCGGACGCGGTGGAGCGGGTGGTTGCTGCTTTGTCGGGGCGGCGCTCGCGGCGGCTGAAGGTCAGCCATGCGTTCCATTCCCCCTTGATGGAGCCGATGCTGGACGACTTCCGTGAGGCGGTGGCCGGGTTGTCGTTCCGGGCTCCGGAGCGGCTGCGGTTTGTGTCGACGGTGACCGGTGGCCCGGTGGTGGAGGAGATCGCCACGGCGGAGTACTGGGTGGAGCATGCGCGCCGGACGGTGCGTTTCCATGATGCGGTGTCGTGTCTGCATGCCGATGGTGTGGAGACGTTCGTCGAAATCGGACCGGACGGGACGCTCGCCGGTCTGAGCCGCGAGGGGATTCCCTCGCGGGCGTTCCCGTCGCTGCGTCGAGGCTGGGACGAAACGGAGTCGCTCCTCAGCACGCTCGGCGAGTTGCACGTGCGTGGTGTGCCGGTCGACTGGGCGGCGCTGTACGAACCCTGGGAGCCGCGTCGACTGAGGCTGCCGACCTACGCCTTTCAGCGGGACCGGTACTGGATCACGAGCGTCAAGGGGACCATCGCCTCGGAGAAGACCGAGCCTGCCGACGAGCGCGTGCAGCTGCTGCGGCGGCCGGCCGGTACGGCCGGGCCGGCGCGCGGGCGCCAGGTGCTCGATCTCGTACGTGCCCAGGCCGCTCACGTCATGGGCGCCCGGGGCGCCCAGGCCGTCGACCCGGAGCTCACCTTCCACGCTCTCGGGCTCAACTCCCTGGCCGGCGTCGAGCTGCTCGATCGAGTCAACTCCCTCACCGGTCTCACCCTGTCCCCGGGCATCCTCTTCGAGCACCCGACCCCGGCGCGCCTGGCCGCGCACGTGCTCGGTCGGATGGACGCGGACCAGGACGCTGACGCGAACACCGCGTCAGGCGCCGTCGCTTCGGCGGTTCCGGCAGGCCCGGCCGACGATCCGATCGCCATCGTGGCCATGAGCTGCAGACTGCCCGGCGGTGTGGCCTCCCCCGAGGAGCTGTGGAACCTGGTCGCCGCCGGCACCGATGCCGCAGGGCCGTTCCCCGCCGACCGTGGCTGGAACCTCGACGAGCTGTATCACCCTGACCCCGACCACGAGGGCACGACCTATGTGCGCTCGGGCGGATTTCTGTACGACGCGGGGGCGTTCGACCCCGCGGCCTTCGGGATCACCCCGCGTGAGGCGCTGGCGATGGACCCGCAGCAGCGGCTGCTGTTGGAGACGTCCTGGGAGGTCTTCGAACGCGCGGGGATCGACGCGTCCACGCTGCGCGGCAAGCCGGTCGGCGTCTTCGTCGGGGCGACGCCGCAGGAGTACGGCCCGCGGCTGCACCAGGCGCGGAACGGGCTCGAAGGTCACGTCCTGACCGGTACCACGGGCAGCGTCGCGTCCGGCCGGATCGCCTACACCTTCGGTTTCGAGGGCCCGGCGATCACGGTCGACACCGCGTGCTCGTCGTCCCTGGTCGCGCTGCACCTGGCCTGCCAGGCGCTGCGGCAGGGCGAGTGTACGGCCGCGCTGGCCGGCGGGGTCAGTGTCATGGCCGGACCCGGCATGTTCGTCGAGTTCAGCCGACAGCGCGGACTCGCGCCCGACGGACGCTGCAAGCCGTTCGCGGCGGCTGCGGACGGCACGGCCTGGGCCGAGGGTGCCGGGGTGCTCCTTCTGGAGCGGCTGTCCGACGCCCGGCGGCACGGACACCCGGTGCTGGCCGTGGTGCGCGGTTCCGGCGTCAACTCCGACGGCGCCTCCAACGGCCTCACCGCGCCGAACGGCGCGTCGCAGCGCCGGGTGATCGAGCAGGCGCTGGCGAGCGCGAGGCTGGAGCCGTCCGAGGTGGACGTGGTGGAGGCCCACGGGACCGGCACCCGGCTGGGCGATCCGATCGAGGCCGAGGCCCTCCTTGCCACGTACGGCCGAGGCCGGGACGAGGACCGCCCGCTCTGGCTCGGATCGTTGAAGTCCAACATCGGACACACCCAGGCGGCCGCCGGTGTGGCGGGCGTCATCAAGATGGTGCTGGCGATGCGGCACGGCGCCCTGCCCCGCACGCTGCACGTGGACGAGCCGTCGCCGCACGTGGACTGGTCCGCCGGTGCGGTACGGCTGCTCACCGAGCCGCTGGTCTGGCCGGGACACGACCGTCCGCGGCGGGCCGCGGTGTCCTCGTTCGGGATCAGCGGAACGAACGCCCACGTGATCCTGGAGGACGCCACCGCCGCACCGGAACCGGTTGCCGAGCCGGCGGCCCCCCTCCCCGTGGTGCCGTGGGTGCTGTCGGCCAGGACGGCCACCGCCGTGCGCGCGCAGGCCGAACGGCTGGCCTCGGCCGTGACCGCCGCAGACGCCGACCCCGCCGACGTCGGCTACTCCCTTGCCACCGGACGCCAAGCGCTCGAACACCGCGCGGTGGTGATCGGCGCCGACCGCGCAGAACTGCTCGCGGGACTCTCCGACGGCGTCGTCGTGAGCCGTGCCGTGCCCGACGCGGCGGCTGCCTTCGTCTTCCCCGGCCAGGGCGCGCAATGGGTGGGCATGGCGACCGACCTGCTCGCGACCTCCCCGGTGTTCGCCGCCCGGATGGCCGAGTGCGCCGAGGCGCTGCGGCCCTACGTGGACTGGTCGCTGCCGGAGGCACTGTCGGACGCCGCCCTGCTGAAGCGGGTCGACGTCGTCCAACCGGTGCTGTGGGCCGTCATGGTGTCGCTGGCCGAGGTCTGGCGTTCGTACGGTGTCGAGCCCGCTGCCGTCGCGGGACACAGCCAGGGCGAGATCGCCGCCGCCTGTGTCGCGGGGGCGTTGTCCCTCGACGACGGCGCCCGCGTCGTCGCCCTGCGAAGCCGGGCGCTGCTGGCGCTGTCGGGACTAGGCGGCATGGTGGCCGTGCCGCGGCCCGTGCACGAGATCGACCTCGACGGGCTGTCGGTGGCGGCGCTCAACGGCCCGCGCTCGACGGTCGTCTCGGGCACCCCCGAGGCACTCGACGCCCTGCTGGAACGCGACGAGCGAGCCCGCCGTATCCCGGTGGACTACGCCTCGCACTCGCCGCAGGTCGAGGAGATCCGCGACCGGCTGCTGGCCGACCTCGCGCCGGTCGCCCCGAGGGCCGCCCAGGTGCCGTTCCACTCCACCACCACCGGCGGCCCCCTGGACACCACACTGCTCGACGCCGACTACTGGTACCGCAACCTGCGGGATCAGGTGCTCTTCGAACCGGTGGTGCGCGGGCTGCTCGACGCCGGGACGAGCTGCTTCGTCGAGGTCAGCCCGCATCCGGTGCTCTCACCGGCCATCCAGGAGACCGTCGACACGGCGGAGGCCGAGGCGGTCGCGGTCGGCACACTGCGCCGCGACCTCTCCGGCCCCCACCAGCTGCTGACCTCGATGGCCGAGGCGTTCGTCCACGGCCTGCCCGTGCGCTGGGACGCCGTGTTCGCCGCATCCGGCGCGCGCCGGGTCGACCTGCCGACCTATCCGTTCGAGCGTGACCGTTACTGGGTGGCGTCGACCGGTGGTGCCGAGGACGCGGCCCGCTTCGGCCTCGACACCGTGGACCACCCGCTGCTGGACGCCGCCGTGGACCTGGCGGACGACGACGCTGCGGTGTTCACCGGGCGGCTGTCCCTGCACTCCCAGCCCTGGCTGGCCGACCACGAGGTGGGAGGCGGGCCGCTGCTCGCGGGCACCGCTTACCTCGGCCTCGCCCTGTGGGCCGCGGCCCGCACCGGCAACGGCCAGGTCGCCGACCTCGCCATCGAGGCGCCGCTGCCGCTGCCCACCGACGGCGGGGTGACCGTGCGGATCGTCGTACGCCCGTCGGAGGACGCCACCGGCAGCTCCTTCCTCATGTCGGCGCGGCAGGACGGCGAACGGTCCTGGACCCGCCATGCCTCCGCGACCCTGACGCCCGCCGAGGAGACCGGGGCCGAACTCCCGGGTCCCGCGGACCCGCAGGTCCTCGCCGGCCTCGAGGACATCGACCTGACCGGGGCCTACGAGCGACTGGCCGACGGCGGGTTCGCGTACGGTCCCGCCTTCCAGGGGCTGCGCCGGCTGCGCAGGCGCGGCGAGGAGCTGTTCGCCGAGGTGAGCGTGAGCGACACGGCGGGGTTCGACCTGCACCCGGCGCTGCTGGACGCCGCGCTGCACGCCCTCGAACTGCGCGCCCTCGCCGACGGCGGGCCCGGCCTGCTGCCGTTCTCGTGGAGCGGCGTGCGGTTGCACCGTACCGGTGCCACCTCCCTGCACGTGCGGCTGTCCCCGGCGGGACCGTCCACGACGGCACTGACCGCCTACGACGACACCGGCGCCCTGGTGCTGACCGTTGACTCGCTGGTGATGCGGCCCGCCACCGCGGCGCGGGGGGATGCCCTGCTCCGGGTGGAGTGGGCGCCGCTGGCCGGGGCGGGCGCCCCGCGCGGCCGGTGGGCAGTCCTGGGCGCCGAGCACGCTGACCTCCCGGCCTACCCCGACCTGGCCGCCCTGACCGCGGAGCCCGTACTGCCCGACGTGGTGTTCGCACCGTGCCTCGCCGCGGCGACGGACGCCGCCGGGGCGGGCACCGCCGACATCGCGGACCAGGCCCATGCCGTCACCGGCCGGGTGCTCACCCTGCTCCGTGACTGGCTGGCCGACGACCGCCTGGCCGCGGTGCGGCTGGTCGTGCTGACCCACGACGCCGTCTCCACCGGCCCGGGCGACGCCGTCTCCCATGTCGCGGCGGCCCCCGTCTGGGGACTCGTACGAGCGGCACAGACCGAGAACCCCGACCGGGTCGTCCTCCTGGACACCGACGCCCCCGCCTCGTCCGCGCTGGGCACCTCCGCCGTCGCGGCCGCGGTCGCCTCCGGCGAGCCGCAGCTCGCGATCCGCGCGGACACCGTGCTCGTACCGCGGCTCGCCCGGGTCCGCAGCCACGCCGACCCGGCCGCCCAGGCCGATGCGGCCGACGCCGCCACCCGGACCCCGGCCCTCAGGACCCGGGGCACCGTCCTGGTCACGGGCGCGCCCGGAGCGCTCGGCAGCACGATCGCGCGGCATCTCGTCGCCCGGCACGGCGTACGCCGTCTGCTCCTGGCCTGCCGCAGCGGCGAACGCGCCGAAGGAGCCGCCGCCCTCGCCGCCGAACTGACCGGTCTGGGCGCCGACGTGACCATCGCCGCGTGCGACGTCGCCGACCGTGACGCGCTGGCGGCCCTGCTGGCCACCGTCCCGGAGGACCGCCCGCTCACCGCCGTCGTGCACGCGGCGGGTGTGCTCGACGACGGGACCATCCCCTCCCTGACCACTGACCGGCTCGACACCGTCCTCCGGCCGAAGGTCGACGCCGCCTGGCACCTGCACGAACTCACCGAAGACCTCGACGCGTTCGTTCTGTTCTCGTCGGTGATGGGCGTGCTCGGCAACGGGGGCCAGGGCAACTACGCGGGCGCCAACACGTTCCTCGACGCGCTCGCCGCGCACCGCACCCACCGGGGCCTGCCCGCCGTGTCGCTCGCCTGGGGGCTGTGGGCCGCGCCCAGCGGACTGACCGGCCACCTCGACGACCTCCGGCGGACCGCGCCGGGCGTCGTCGCGCTGGACACCGACGAGGCGCTGGCGCTGTTCGACGTGGCCTGGCGGGCCCACGAGCCGACGCTGGTACCCGCCCGGCTCGACACCTCCGCCTGGCGGACGTCCGCCGCCCCGGAAGCCGATCCCGGAGCCGTACCCGCGATGCTGCGCAACCTCGTCCGCGCGCCGCGCCGGCACGACCCGGCCCGCGCTGCCGAGCCGACCGCCGATCGCCTCGCCGCGCTGTCCGAGGCGGAACGGACCGACGCGCTGACGACACTCGTACGGCGCCACGCCGCGGCCGTGGTCGGGCACGACTCGCCCGACGCGATCGACCTCGACCGGACGTTCGCCGAGATCGGTTTCGACTCGCTCACCTCACTGGGCCTGCGCAACCGTCTCGCCCGGGCGACCGGACTGCGCCTGCCCGCCGCGCTGCTCTTCGACCACCCCACCCCGGCGGCCCTCGTCACCCACCTGCACACCGCGCTGTACGGCACGACGCACGCCACCGACCAACCACCGACCGCCACCGCACCGGCAGACGAACCCATCGCCATCATCGGCATGGCCTGCCGGTTCCCGGGCGGAGTACGGTCCCCCGAAGACCTCTGGCAACTGCTGCTCCACGGCGGCGACGCGATCTCCGAACTCCCCGCCGACCGCGGCTGGAACCTCGACGCGCTGTACGACCCCGACCCGGACCGCGCCGGTCACAGCTACACCAGAGCGGGCGGATTCCTCTACGACGCCGCCGACTTCGATGCGGAGTTCTTCGGCATCAGTCCCCGCGAGGCGCTCTCCATCGATCCGCAGCAACGGCTGCTTCTGGAGACCGCCTGGGAGGCGGTCGAACGGGCCGGAATCGACCCGCTGGCGCTGCGACACAGCCGCACGGGCGTCTTCACCGGCCTGATGTACAACGACTACGCGTCCCGCTTCCAGCAGTCACCGGAGGAGTTCGAGGCACACCTCGGCAACGGCAGCGCGGCGAGTGTCGCCTCCGGCCGGATCTCCTACACCCTCGGTCTGGAAGGCCCCGCGGTCAGCGTCGACACGGCGTGTTCGTCGTCGCTGGTGGCGCTGCACCTGGCCTGCCAGGCGCTGCGGCAGGGCGAGTGCTCGCTGGCGCTGGCGGGCGGCGTGACCGTCATGTCGACCCCGAAGCTCTTCATCGAGTTCAGCCGCCAGCGCGGCCTGGCTCCCGACGGCCGCAGCAAGGCGTTCGCCGCCACGGCGGACGGGATGGGTGCCGCCGAGGGCGCCGGAGTGCTCCTGGTCGAGCGGCTGTCCGACGCACGGCGCAACGGTCACCCGGTGCTCGCCGTGGTACGGGGTTCCGCCACCAACCAGGACGGCGCCTCCAACGGACTCACCGCGCCCAACGGCCCGGCGCAACAACGGGTGATCCGCGCCGCACTGACCGCCGCCGGGCTCAACCCGGTCGACGTCGACGCGATCGAGGCACACGGCACGGGCACGGCCCTGGGCGACCCGATCGAGGCGGAGGCGTTGCTCGCCACCTACGGCCGGGAGCGTGAACGGCCGCTGTGGCTGGGCTCGGTCAAATCCAACATCGGCCACACCCAGGCCGCAGCGGGCGTCGCCGGCGTCATCAAGATGGTGCTCGCCCTGCGCGCAGGAACGCTCCCGAAGACCCTGCACGCGGAGGAGCCGACCCCGCACGTGGACTGGTCGGCCGGGACGGTGCGGCTGCTGACCGAGACGACCCCGTGGCAGCCGGACGACGGTCCCCGGCGGGCCGGTATCTCCTCCTTCGGCATCAGCGGCACGAACGCGCACGTCGTGATCGAACAGGCCCCGGCAGACCCGGACGCCACCACGGTCGCCCACGAACCCGCCCACGAGCCGGGCCGCGCATCCGACGACGAGCCCGGCCAGGGACCGGACCACCAGCACGGCCAGGGACCGGACCACCAGCCCGGCCAGGAACCGGCCGTTCACCCCCCGCTGCCCTGGACCCTGTCCGCCCGCACCGACCGTGCCCTGCGCGAACAGGCGGCCGCGTTGAGCGGAACACACGGCGCGCGCCCCGCCGACACCGGCTACTCGCTCGCCACCACCCGGTCCCTGTTCGAGCACCGAGCCGTCGTCGTGGCGTCCACCGGCGACGCCCGTGACCGTGCCCTGACCGCGCTCGCGCACGGCGACACCGCACCCGGACTGGTCCGGGGCGTCGCCGGCACCGACGGCAGAACCGTGTTCGTCTTCCCCGGCCAGGGCGCCCAGTGGACCGGCATGGGCGCGGCGCTGCTCGACACCTCCGACGTGTTCCGGGCCGAGATCGAGGCGTGCGCGGACGCCCTGGCCCCGTACGTCGACTGGTCGCTGACCGACGTCCTGCGGGGCCTCCCCTCGGCGCCGTCCCTGGACCGGGTCGACGTCGTACAGCCGGCGCTCTTCGCCATGATGGCCGGCCTGGTACGCCTGTGGCGTGCGCATGGAGTCCGGCCCGCGGCGGTGGTGGGCCACTCGCAGGGCGAGATAGCCGCCGCCTACGCGGCGGGCGCGCTGTCGCTCGACGACGCGGCCCGCGTGGTCGCCCTGCGCAGTCGGGCGCTGGTCGCGCTGTCCGGCTCGGGGGGCATGGCCTCCGTTCCGCTGCCCGTGGACGACGTACGGGCCCGCGCCGCCGAGCTCGGCGGCGAGATCAGCATCGCGGCGGTCAACGGACCCGCCTCCGTGGTGATCTCCGGCACGCCCACGGAACTCGACGCGTTCGTGGCCCAATGTGTCGCCGAGGGCGTACGGGCCCGCCGCATCCCCGTCGACTACGCGTCGCACTCGCCTCAAGTGGACGCGATCAGGGAGGAGTTGCTGGAGGCGCTGGGCCCCATCGCCCCCAGGACGGCGCAGATCCCGTTCCACTCCACCGTCGACGGGCGCCCGGTCGACACCGCCACGCTGGACGCCGACTACTGGGTCCGCAACCTGCGCCAGACGGTCCGGTTCGCGGACACCGTCGCCGACCTGGCCGCCGCCGGCTCCACCACGTTCGTCGAGATCAGTCCGCACCCCGTGACGACCGTCCCCGTGCAGGACATCCTCGACGGCCGCGGCGTGGCGATCGGATCGCTGCGCCGGGACGACGGCGGTCTCCAGCGATTCCTCACGTCCCTCGCCGAGGTGCACGTCCGCGGTGTTCCCGTCGACTGGCCAGCTGCCTTCACCGGGCTGGACTGCCGCACCGTACCGCTGCCCACGTACCCCTTCCAGCGACAGCGCTACTGGCTCGACGCGCCGCCGCACCCGGTGGCGCCCACCGGCGAAGACGCGGCGCTCTGGGCGGCCGTCGAGGACAACGACCCGGACGCCCTGGCCGGCCTCCTCACCGAGGGCACCCGCTACGACCGCACCACGCTGGACGCTGCGATGGCCCTGCTGTCCGCCTGGCGCGGCACGCGCAGGGCCCAGGCGGAGACCGACGGCTGGCGGTACCGCATCGTCTGGCGGCCCGCCGGTGCCCGGCCCGGCAGGCTGACCGGCGACTGGCTGGTCGTCCACTCCGACCGGCAGACCGAGGACCCGTGGGTCGCCGGCGTCGGCGATGCCCTGAACCGCGCCGGAGCGCACGTCGACACGGTGGCCGTACCACCCGGTGACCTGGACCGGCAGACCCTGGCCGCCCGGGCGGAGCACGCGACCGGCGTGCTGTCCCTGCTCCCCCTGGACGAACAGCCGCATGCCGGCCACCCGGCCGTACCCAACGGGTACGCCCAGACGATCGCCCTCATCCAGACCCTCGGCGGGAGTGAGACCGCGGTACCGCTGTGGTGCCTCACCCGGGGCGCCGTGAGCACCGGCGTGTCCGACCCGCTCACCAGTACTTCGCAGGCCCTCGTGTGGGGTCTGGGACGGATCGCCGGACTCGAGCAGCCCGATCGGTGGGGCGGCCTGATCGACCTGCCCACGACCGTGGACGACCGGGCACGGGAACGACTCGTCGCCGCCCTCACCGGCGTCAACGCCGCAACCGTCGGAACCGGTGGGACCGGTGGAACCGGTAGGACCGGTGGGACCGGTGGAACGGGTGAGGACCAACTGGCCGTCCGCAGCTCCGGGCTCTACGTCCGCCGACTGGTCAGGTCGGAACCCGCGCCTGCGACCCGGTACGACACCACCTGGCGGCCCAGCGGCACCGCGCTCGTCACCGGCGGTACCGGCGCCCTCGGCGCACAGCTCGCCACCTGGCTGGCCGGACAAGGCGCCGAGCACCTGCTGCTCGTCAGCCGCAGCGGCCCGGCGGCACCCGAAGCCGCCGCCCTGCAAGCCCGTCTCCACGCTCTGGGCGCCGAGGTCACGGTGGCCGCGTGCGACATCACGGACCGCGACGCGCTGGCGGACCTGATCGGCACGATCCCGGCCGACCGGCCCCTGCGCGCCGTCTTCCACACCGCGGCGCTGCTCGACGACGCGACACTCGACTCGCTGACCGTCGACCAGGTCGACCGCGTACTGCGGGTCAAGGCCGACGGCGCCCGCCATCTCCACGAACTCACCGGCCCCGACCTGGATGCCTTCGTGCTGTTCTCCTCCCTCGGCGGCACCCTCGGACTCCCGGGCCAGAGCAACTACGCACCCGGCAACGCCTACCTCGACGCCCTCGCACAGGAGCGCCGCGCCGCGGGCCTGCCGGCCACCTCCGTCGCCTGGGGCGCCTGGGCAGGGGGCGGCATGGCGCAGGGCACCGTCTCCAGCGTGCTGCGACGGCACGGCCTGCCCGAGATGGACCCGGACCGCGCCCTCGCCGCACTGCACCGGGCCCTGAGCACCCAGGAGCCGACACCCGTGCTCGCCGACATCGACTGGGACCGTTTCCACACGGCGTTCACGGCCCTCAGGCCGAGTCCGCTGCTGCGGGAGATCCCCGACGTCCAACGGTTCCTCGCACCCGTCGACGGCGACGCCCGCACGGAGGAGGACCCGCTGCTCACCCGGCTCGCCACGACGAGCGGTGCCCCGCGCGACCGTCTCCTCGTCGACCTGGTCCGTACACACGTCGCAGCGGTCCTCGGGTACGACGACCCGGGAGCCGTCGCACCCGACCGGACGTTCCAGCTGGCCGGATTCGACTCGGTGCTCGCTGTGGAACTGCGCAACCGGCTCGGCTCGGCCACCGGCCTGACCCTGCCCGCGACCGCCGTATTCGATCACCCGACCCCGGCCGCGCTCGCCGCCCACCTGGGCGAACGGCTGCCGACCGCCGAGGTCGCGGCACCCTCGGGGCCCACGGCCACGGGGTCCATGGTGATGCACCTCGAACGGCTGGCGGAGCTGCCGGTCGACGCAGGGGAACGCGACCACGTCCGGAAGCGGCTGCGCCTGCTCCTGGACAAGTGGACGGACTCCGACCGCGTCGCCCGAAGCGAACTCGGCGACTCCAGCGACGAGGAGCTGTTCGACCTGATCGACAACGACCTGGGGGTGTCCTGACCATGGCAACCGAGGAACAGCTCCGCGACTACCTGCGGCGGGTCACACGCGAGTTGCAGGAGACGCGCCTCCGCGTCACCGAGCTGGAGAACCCCGAGGCCGAGCCCATCGCGATCGTGGGGATGAGCTGCCGCTACCCGGGCGGCGTCCAATCCCCCGAGGACCTGTGGCGACTGGTCGAAGAGGGGCGCGACGCGATCTCCGACTTCCCCACGGACCGCGGCTGGGACATCGCGGGCCGCCACGACCCGGACCCCGCCAAGCCGGGCACCTTCTATCCCCGGGGTGGCGGATTCCTCCACGACGCCGCCGACTTCGACCCCACGCTCTTCGACATTTCCCCGCGCGAGGCGCTGGCGATGGACCCGCAGCAGCGGCTGCTGCTGGAGACCACCTGGGAGGTGTTCGAGCGGGCCGGGATCCCCCCGACCTCGCTGCGCGGCAGCGACACCGGAGTCTTCTTCGGCGCGACCTACCAGGACTACGCGTCGCGCCTCGCCCGTCCGCCCGCCGAGCTGGAGGGCTACATCGTCACGGGCAACACCGCGAGTGTGGTGTCCGGCCGGGTGGCGTACACGTTCGGTCTCGAAGGCCCCGCGGTGACGCTGGACACGGCGTGTTCGTCGTCGTTGGTGGCCCTGCACCTGGCGGTGCAGTCGCTTCGGCAGGGCGAGTGCTCGCTCGCTCTCGCCGGCGGCGTGGTGGTGATGTCGACGCCGGACATGTTCGTGGAGTTCAGCCGCCAGCGGGGCCTGGCGCCGGACGGCCGCTGCAAGGCCTTCTCGGCCGCGGCGGACGGCTTCGGCTCCTCCGAGGGTGTGGGTGTGCTGTTGGTGGAGCGTCTGTCGGATGCCCGGCGGAAGGGGCATCGGGTGTTGGCGGTGGTGCGGGGTTCGGCGGTGAATCAGGACGGTGCGTCGAACGGGCTGACCGCGCCGAATGGTCCTTCGCAGCAGCGGGTGATCCGGCAGGCGTTGGCGAGTGCGCGGCTGGAGCCGTCCGAGGTGGATGCGGTGGAGGCACATGGCACCGGCACGAGGTTGGGTGATCCGATCGAGGCGCAGGCGTTGCTGGCCACGTACGGCCAGGACCGTGACGCGGGGCGGCCGCTGTGGCTGGGGTCGGTGAAGTCGAATCTGGGGCATACGCAGGCGGCTGCGGGTGTGGCGGGTGTCATCAAGATGGTGATGGCGCTGCGGCATGGTGTGCTGCCCGCGACGCTTCATGTGGAGGAGCCGTCGCCGCATGTGGACTGGTCTGCGGGTGAGGTGCGTCTGCTGACGGAGCAGGTGGCGTGGCCCGAGGTGGGTCGTGCGCGGCGGGCGGGTGTGTCGTCGTTCGGGATCAGTGGGACCAATGCGCACGTGATCCTGGAGGAGGGTCCTGAGGCTGCGGTTGTGGCGGGGGATGCGGCGGAGTTGTCGGGTCCGGTGCCGGTGGTGGTGTCTGCTGGTAGCGAGGTGGCGTTGCGGGCTCAGGCGGGCCGGTTGGTGCCGTTGGCGGGGGATGTTCCGGTGGCGGTGCTGGGTCATGCGCTGGCGACGACGCGTGCGGTGTTGGAGCACCGTGCCGTGGTGGTGGCCGGTGATGAGGCTGAACTGCGGCAGGGTCTGGTGGCGTTGGCGGCGGGTGAGCCCGCTGGCGGGGTGGTGACCGGGCGTGCGGGGACGGCGGACCGGATCGGCTTCCTGTTCGCGGGGCAGGGTGCGCAGCGGGTGGGTATGGGCCGTGTGTTGTATGAGCGGTTCCCGGTGTTCGCGGGAGTGCTGGACGACGTCCTGGAGCGTCTCGGTGTGCGGGACGAGTTCTTCGGTGCGGACGCGGAGGTGTTGGAGGCGACGGGTGTTGCGCAGCCGGTGCTGTTCGCGTTCGAGGTGGCGCTGTTCCGGTTGTGGGAGTCCTGGGGCGTCGTGCCCGACGCTGTTGCGGGGCATTCGGTCGGGGAGATAGCTGCTGCCCATGTGGCGGGTGTGTTCTCGCTGGAGGACGCGTGTGCTCTGGTGAGGGCGCGTGGCCGGCTGATGCAGGAGCTCCCGGCGGGCGGCGTCATGGTGGCGGTGGAGGCGTCCGAGGACGAGGTCACCCCGCTGCTGGACGGTGTCGAGGGTGTGTCGCTGGCGGCGGTGAACGGGCCGGCGTCCGTGGTCGTCTCCGGCGCGCAGGATGCGGTGGAGCAGGTCGTGGCGACCCTCCCCGGGCGGCGCTCGCGGCGGCTGAAGGTCAGCCACGCGTTCCATTCCCCCTTGATGGAGCCGATGCTGGACGACTTCCGTGAGGCGGTGGCCGGGTTGTCGTTCCGGGCTCCGGAGCGGCTGCGGTTTGTGTCGACGGTGACCGGTGGCCCGGTGGCGGAGGAGATCGCCACGGCGGAGTACTGGGTGGAGCATGCGCGCCGGACGGTGCGTTTCCATGATGCGGTGTCGTGTCTGCACGCCGATGGCGTGGAGACGTTCGTCGAAATCGGGCCCGATGGTGTGCTGAGTGCCATGGGGCAGGGTGTTGTGCCGTCGGGGGCGTTCATCGCGTCGGTGCGGCGTGACCGCGATGAGTGTGTGTCCGTGATGACCGCGCTCGCCCACGTCCATGTCCGTGGGGCTCAGGTTGACTGGCCGGCAGTGTTCGGTCGTTCGGGGCCGTCGGGGCTGGATCTGCCGACGTATGCCTTCCAGCACCAGCGCTACTGGATGACCGAAGGCGCCTCGCGTGTCGGTGACGTGAGCGCTGTGGGTTTGGAGCCCACCGGCCATCCGTTGTTGGGGGTGGTGGTGGAGTTGCCGGGTTCGGGTGGTGTGGTGTTGTCGGGGCGGTTGTCGGTGTCGGAGCAGGGGTGGCTTGCTGATCATGTGGTCGGTGGGCGTGTGGTGGTGGCGGGGACTGCGTTGCTGGAGATGGTGGGGCATGCGGGTGCGCAGGTCGGCTGCGGTGTGGTGCGGGAGTTGGTGCTTCATGAGCCGTTGGTGGTGTCTGAGGGTGGTGGTGTGGCGGTTCGGGTGAGTGTGGGTGAGTGGGAGGACGGGGTTCGTGCGGTGGGGGTGTATGGGCGTGTGGAGGGTTCGGAGCGGTGGGTGTGTCATGCGGTGGGGTCTGTGGTGGCTGAGGGTGCCTGGGGTGTGTGGGGGGAGGCGGTGTGGCCTCCGGAGGGCGCGGTGTTGGTGGACAGCGAGGATGTGTATGGGGCGTTGGCGGGGGCGGGGTTTGAGTACGGGCCGGTGTTTCGGGGGTTGGGGCGGGTGTGGCGGCGTGGGGATGAGGTCTTCGCGGAGGCGGCGCTGCCGGTGGATGGGGGAGGGTTCGGGTTGCATCCGGCGCTTGCGGATGCGTGTCTGCATGCCTGGGCGGTCGCGGGTGAGGGGCGTGGTCTGGTGCCGTTCACGTGGTCGGGGGTGCGGGTGGGTTCTGCGGGTGGTGGGGTGGTGCGGGTGCGGTTGGCGCCTGTGGGGCGGGACGCGGTGTCGGTGACGGTGGTGTCGGGCGAGGGTGAGGTGGTGTGGTCGGTTGGGTCGTTGTCGCTTCGGCCTGTTGCGGCGCTCGCGGCTGCCGGGGGCGGGGGTTTGTATCGGGTGGGCTGGCGTGAGGTGGTTCTGCCCGGGGGGACGGGGGAGGAGTTGCGTGTTCTGGATCTGAGGGATGTGGCCCGGGGGATGGCTCCGGGTGAGGTGCGGGGTGCGGTTGTTGAGGCGGTTGAGGTGTTGCGTGGCTGGCTTACGGGTGGGGGTGAGCTGCCGGTGGTGGTGTGGACTGAGGGTGCTGTGACCGGGCGTGGTGACGGTGATGGTGGCAGTAGCGGTGGTGGTGCCGGTGTGGCGGTGTGGGGGTTGGTGCGGTCGGTGCAGCGTGAGTTTCCGGGGCGGGTTGTGTTGGTGGATGGGGGGCGTCGTGAGGAGCTGGCCGGAGCGGTGGCGGTGGGTGAGCCGGAGGTGGTGCTGGAGGACGGTGCTGGATGGGTGTCGCGGCTGATGCCGGCGGTTGTTGATGGGCTGGATGTGGCGGGTCCTGTGGGTTGGGATGGCGAGGGTGTGGTGCTGATCACGGGTGGTCTGGGGGTTTTGGGTGGTGCTGTGGCCCGGCACGCGGTCACTGCGTGGGGTGCTCGGGACGTGGTGCTGCTGGGTCGTGGTCGGGGGGACGCGGCTGATGGGGTGGTGGCGGAGTTGGAGGGGTTGGGGGCGCGGGTGCGGGTGGTGCTGTGCGATGTTGCGGATCGTGTGGGGTTGGCGGGGGCGTTGGGGGATGTGGGTGATGTGCGTGTGGTGGTGCATGCGGCGGGTGTGGTGGATGACGGGTTGTTGGGGTCGTTGACGGCGGAGCGTGTGGGGGGTGTGCTGGCGGCGAAGGTGGACGGGGCGTGGAATCTGCATGAGCTGGCCGGGGAGTTGGGCTGGCGGTTGGACGCGTTCGTGTTGTTCTCGTCGTTGGCGGGTGTGGCGGGTTCGGTGGGTCAGGCCGCTTACGGTGCGGGGAATGCGTATCTGGATGCGCTGGCGTGTTATCGGCGGGGGCTTGGGCTGCCGGCGGTGTCGGTGGCGTGGGGGTTGTGGGAGGAGCGGTCGCGGATCACGGCCGGGCTGACCGCTGCCGACCGGGCCCGGATGGAACGTCGGGGTGTGCTGCCACTGGCCACACAGGACGCGCTACGACTCCTCGACACCGCACTCACCACCAAGGAACCCGCCGTCGTCGCCGCGCACTTGAGCGCCCGTGGCACCGACGAGGTACCCATGGTTCTCCGCGAGGTCGTCCGCGTGTCCGTCGCGCCCACGAGCGGCGAGCGTGACACGGTATCCGAGCTGCGGCACCAGATCGACGGGGCGACGCCGCAGGCGAGGGAACGGATCATCGGCAAGCTGGTCCGCTCGCATGTCGCCGCGGTCCTCGGGCATGCGGGCGCGGACCACATCGACATGGACACCGGCTTCATGGCCATGGGCCTTGACTCGCTGGCCGCCGTGGAGCTGCGGAACCGGCTGGGCAAGGCCACCGGCCTCGACCTGCCCGCCACGCTGCTGTTCGAGCACCCGACCCCGCGTGCTCTGACCCAGCACCTGGACGCCGAAGTGCCTCGCGCCGAGGACGAGACGACGCCATCGCAGGAAGCGGCCTCGGACACCGAGACGAGTGTCGTGGACACGCTTGAGTCGGCATCGGCCGACGAAGTTCTTGATTTCATTCGACGGGAGTTCGGGCGCTGACCATGACCGACAACACGTTGCTCGACAACCTCAAGTGGGTTACCGCCGAACTGCACCAGACGCGTCAGAAGCTGCGCGACGTCGAGGCTGCGGCCGGTGAGCCCATCGCCATCATCGGCATGGGCTGCCGCTACCCCGGCGGCGTACAGGCTCCCGAAGAGCTGTGGCGGCTGGCCGAACGCGGTGAGGACGCGATCACGGACTTCCCCTCCGACCGCGGCTGGGACGTGGACGGCCTCTACGACGCCGATCCGGAGCACATGGGCACCTCCTATGTGCGGCGCGGCGGCTTCCTGCACGACGCGGCGGAGTTCGACGCGGAGTTCTTCGGCATCTCCCCGCGCGAAGCGGTGACGATGGACCCGCAGCAGCGGCTGATGCTGGAGGTCGCCTGGGAGGCGTTGGAGCGGGCGGGGATCGATCCCGAATCCGTACGGGGCAGCCGTACCGGCGTGTTCGCCGGAATGATGTACCACGACTACAGCGGCCTGCTGGAGCGCGCGTCCGAGGAGTACGAGGGATTCTTCGGGAACAGCACCTCCGGCAGCGTGGTGTCCGGCCGGATCGCCTATGAACTGGGTCTGGAAGGCCCTGCGGTCACCATCGACACCGCCTGTTCGTCGTCCCTCGTCGCGCTGCACCTGGCATGCCAGGCGCTGCGGAAGGGCGAGTGCTCCATGGCGCTCGCCGGTGGTGTGACGGTGATGGCCACGCCACGGCCCTTCATCGACTTCAGCCGGCAGCGCGGGCTGGCCCCCGACGGGCGGTGCAAGTCGTTCGCGGACAGTGCGGACGGCACCGGCTGGTCCGAGGGCGCCGGAGTGCTCGTGGTCGAGCGACTGTCCGACGCCCTTCGCAACGGCCACCCCGTCCTCGCCGTCGTACGCGGCTCCGCGGTCAACCAGGACGGAGCGAGCAGCGGCTTCTCCGCGCCGAACGGTGCCGCGCAGCAGCGGGTCATCCGCCAGGCCCTCGCCGACGCCGGCCTCACCGTCGCGGACGTCGACGCCGTCGAGGCGCACGGCACGGGCACGCCGCTCGGCGACCCGATCGAGGCGCGTGCGCTGCTGGCCACCTACGGCGCCGAACGCGGCCCGGACGGGCACCCGCTGCTGCTGGGCTCCGTCAAGTCCAACATCGGGCACACCCAGGCCGCCGCCGGTGTGGCCGGTGTGATCAAGATGGTCATGGCGATGCGCCACGGCACGCTCCCGGCCACCCTCCACGTGGACGAGCCCTCCTCCCACGTCGACTGGGAGGCAGGAGGGGTACGACTGCTCACCGCGGCCGCTCCCTGGCCGGGAACGGGGCGCGTCCGGCGCGCGGCGGTCTCCGCGTTCGGTGTCAGCGGCACCAACAGCCACGTCATCCTCGAACAGGCACCCGCCGCCGACTCCGCAGAGCCCGGCGACCTCCGTGGCCCCCTGCCCTGGCTCCTCTCCGCGAAGACCGAGGACGCGCTGCGCGCGCAGGCCCGGTCGCTGCGGTCCCACCTCGACGACCACCCGGATCTGCGACTCGACGACGTGGCCCGGTCCCTCACCCACGGCCGTACGGCCTTCCGGCACCGGGCGGTGCTGCTCGGCTCCGACCTCGACGAGATGCGCGACCACCTCCGCGCCCTCGCCGCGGGCACCGGCTCACCGGCACTGGTCGAAGGCGTCGCCGAACAGCGCCGCGACCAGGCCGTGTTCGTCTTCCCCGGCCAGGGCGCGCAATGGGTCGGCATGGCCCTGGAACTGCTCGACTCGTCACCGGTCTTCGCGGCCCGCATGACCGAATGCGCCGAGGCGCTGCGCCCCCATGTGGACTGGTCCCTGCTGGACGTTCTGGACGACGCCGATGCGCTGGAGCGCGTCGACGTCGTCCAGCCCGCCCTGTTCGCCGTGATGGTCTCGCTGGCCGCGATGTGGCGCTCGGCAGGCGTCGAACCCGCCGCCGTGGTGGGCCACTCCCAGGGTGAGATCGCGGCGGCGTGCGTCGCCGGCGCCCTCTCCCTGAACGACGCCGCACGCGTGGTGGCACTGCGCAGCCGGGCCCTGGTGCGACTGGCCGGACAGGGCGGGATGGTGTCCGTGCCGCGACCGGCCGACGACATCGACCTTGCCGGGGGACTGTCGATCGCCGCCGTGAACGGCCCCCGCTCCACCGTGGTGTCGGGCGGCACGGAAGCCCTGGAAGCGCTGCTGAGTTCGGACGAGCAGGCACGCCGTATCCCGGTCGACTACGCGTCGCACTCGCCGAGTGTGGAAGTCCTCGCGGACGAGTTGATCACGGCGCTGCGCGACATCCGCCCCCGGGCGTCACAGATCCCGCTGTACTCGACGGTGACCGGCGGCCTGCTGAACACCACGCGCATGGACGCCGAGTACTGGTATCTGAACCTGCGAGCCACGGTCCGCTTCGAGCAGGCGGTCCGCGCCCTCGTCGAGCAGGACTGCACCGACTTCGTCGAGGTGAGCCCCCACCCCGTGCTCACCTTCGGAGTCCGCGAGATCCTGGACGACGCGGACCGGACCGGCCTGGCCGCCGGAACCCTCCGCCGCGGGGACGGCGGCCGGAACAGGTTCCTCACCTCGCTGGCGGAGCTGTTCACGCACGGCGTCACCGTCGACTGGGGCGCGATCGTCGGCGGCACCCACCGACACGTCGACCTGCCGACGTACGCCTTCCGGCGCGCCCGGTACTGGCCGGTCGGTCTGCGGGACCGGGTGAGCGCCACGGGCGACTTCGCGGTGTCCGACCACGCCTTCCTGCACATGGCGCTCGGCCTCGCCGACGGCGACGGATTCGTCCTCACGGGACGAGTCTCGCTGGAGACCCACCCCTGGCTCGCCGATCACATCGTTCTGGACCAGACCCTGCTACCGGGCACCGCGCTGCTCGATCTGGCGATCAGAGCCGCAGACCAGGCCGGATGCGGACGCGTCGACGAGCTTACGTTCGAGGCACCCGTGGTCCTCCCCGACGACGGCGCGCTGCAGATCCAGGTGATCGTCGCGGCAGCCGACGGCACGGGCCGCCGTTCCGTCGACATGTACACACGACTCGCCGACATCGCCGACCAGGAATGGGTGAGGTGCGCCGGCGGCGCCCTGGCGGCGGACCCGGGGGCAGTCCCCGGGGTGGTGCAGGGAGCGGACCCGGCGATGGCTCCGGGGGCGGTGGTGCCCGGCCCGACCTCCTGGCCGCCGGCCGAGGCGGAGCCCATCGACCTCGTCGACCACTACACCCACCTGTACGACGAGGGACTCGTCTACGGCCCGGCGTTCCAGGGCCTGCGCGCCGCGTGGCGCACGCGCGACGCGGTGTACGCCGAGGTCGTCCTGCCCGAGGAGAGCGGAGACGGCCGGTTCGCCGTCCACCCGGCCCTGCTCGACGCCGGCCTGCACCTCGCCGGGCTCGCCGCGCCGACCGACACGACGGCACCCCGGCTGCCGTTCGCCTGGACCGGCGTGACCCTGCACGCGGCAGGCGGAACCGCCCTGCGCATACGTCTCGCGGGCTCAGGGCCCGACGCCCTGTCCCTGGTGGTCACGGACGCGACGACCGGTGAACCGGTGCTGTCGGCCGAATCCCTGGTCGTACGCCCCGTGTCGGCGGCGCAGCTCACCGCCCGGGACGCCACGCTGTTCCACGTCACCTGGCGCCCCGCCTCGGCCGACGAGCAGACAGCGCCCCACCCGGTGACGGAGGACGTCGTCTTCGACGTCGACCAGGAGAACCCGCGGGAGGCCGTGCACACCGTCCTGGAGCGCCTCCAGTCCTGGCTTGCCGACGACAGGTCCGCATCGGGCCGGCTCGTGATCGTGACACGAGGCGCCGTCGCCGTCCGGTCGGGCGAGGCACCGAGCCGCCCGGCGGGAGCCGCCGTGTGGGGCCTGGTCCGGGCGGCCGAAGCCGAGAACCCCGGATGCTTCGCCCTCGTCGACCTGGACGAGACCGACCCCGAAGGCCACGGCCTGGCGATGGCACTGGCCTCCGGCGAACCGCAGACAGCCGTCCGCGACGGCGCTCTCCACGTCCCGCGCCTCGCCCGCCTCCCGCTGCCCACCGGACCCGACGCGACGCCGTTCGACCCCCGGGGAACCGTGCTCATCACCGGCGGCACAGGAGTCCTGGGCGGCCTGGTGGCACGGCACCTGGTGACCGAACACGGCGTGCGGCACCTGCTGCTGCTGAGCCGCAGCGGCGACCTGGCCGAGGAAACCCTGAACGACCTCTCCGCGCTGGGCGCCACCGTACGCGTCGTCGCCTGCGACGCCGCCGACCGCCAGGCCGTCGCCTCCGTCCTCGACTCGATTTCGGCGGCACACCCCCTCCGCGCGGTCGTGCACGCCGCCGGCGTGCTGGACGACGGACTGGTCACCGCTCTCAGCCCGGAGCGCGTCGACACCGTACTCCGGCCGAAGATCGACGCCGCACTGGTCCTCGACGAGCTCACCCGCGACCTCGACCTCGACGCCTTCGTCCTCTTCTCGTCGGCAGCCGGCACGCTGGGTGCCGCGGGGCAGGCCAACTACGCCGCCGCCAACGCCTTCCTCGACGCACTTGCCGCCCACCGACGCGCCCGCGGCCAGGCCGCCACCGCGCTGGCCTGGGGATTCTGGGAACCACGCAGCGGCATGACCGGCCATGTCGACGAAAGCGACCTGCACCGGATCAACCGGTCCGGCATCGCCGCGCTGACGGCCGCCGAGGGGCTGGCCCTGTTCGACCGTGCGCTGACCTCCGGCGAACCGGCGCTCCTGCCCGCGCGCCTGGACATCCCGGCCCTCCGCGCGGCCGACACCGCCATCGCACCTGTGCTGCGCGACCTGGTGCGGGTGCCCGTACGACGCGGCGGCGGCGACGAGGCCCTCAGCGCACGTCTGGCCCGGCTGCCTGCCGCCCAGCGCACTGAGGTACTGCTGGAGCTGGTCAGGACACGTGCTGCGGCGGTGTTGGGGCATGGGTCGGCGGCTGCGGTGGGTGGGGAGCGGCCGTTCCGGGAGGTGGGTTTCGACTCGCTGACGGCGGTGGAGTTGCGGAACGGGTTGTCGGTGGCGACGGGGCTGCGGTTGCCTGCGACGTTGGTGTTCGATTATCCGACGCCGGTGGCGTTGGCGGAGTTCCTGGTGTCGTCGTTGGTTTCGTCGGCGTCGTCGGCTGCGGTTGGGGTGGCTGGGCGTGGTGGAGTGGCGTCGGCGGTGGTGGGGTCGGACGAGCCGATCGCGATTGTGGGGATGGCGTGTCGATTCCCGGGTGGGGTGCGTTCGCCGGAGGATCTGTGGCGGCTGATGAGTTCGGGCTCCGACGCCATCACCCCGTTCCCGACGGACCGGGGCTGGGACCTCGACGCGCTCTACGACCCTGAGCGGAGCCGCCCGGGAACCACCTACGCCCACGAGGGCGGGTTCCTCGAAGGAGCCGGTGACTTCGACGCGGAGTTCTTCGGGATCTCGCCGCGCGAGGCGCTGGCGATGGACCCGCAGCAGCGGCTGCTGCTGGAGACGTCCTGGGAGGTCTTCGAGCGGGCCGGGATCGACCCGGCGACGCTGCGCGGCAGCGACACCGGCGTCTTCGCCGGCGTGATGTACCACGACTACGGATCCCGACTGGCGTACGTCTCCGACGACATCGAGGGCTACCTGGCCAACGGCACGGCCGGCAGTGTCGCCTCGGGCCGGCTGTCGTACACCTTCGGACTCGAGGGCCCCGCGGTGACGGTGGACACGGCGTGTTCGTCGTCGTTGGTGGCGCTGCACCTGGCGGTGCAGTCGCTGCGGCAGGGCGAGTGTTCGCTGGCCCTCGCGGGCGGTGTGACGGTGATGTCGACACCGAACATGTTCGTGGAGTTCAGTCGCCAACAGGGGCTCGCACCGAACGGTCGCTGCATGTCCTTCGCCGCCGGCGCCGAGGGTACGGGGCTTGCTGAAGGTGTGGGTGTGCTGTTGGTGGAGCGTCTGTCGGATGCCCGGCGTAACGGGCATCGGGTGCTGGCGGTGGTGCGGGGTTCGGCGGTGAATCAGGACGGTGCGTCGAACGGGCTGACCGCGCCGAATGGTCCTTCGCAGCAGCGGGTGATCCGGCAGGCGTTGGCGAGTGCGCGGCTGGAGCCGTCCGAGGTGGATGCGGTGGAGGCGCATGGCACCGGCACGAGGCTGGGTGACCCGATCGAGGCGCAGGCGTTGCTGGCCACGTACGGCCAGGACCGGGACACGGGGCGGCCGCTGTGGCTGGGTTCGGTGAAGTCGAATCTGGGTCATACGCAGGCGGCTGCGGGTGTGGCGGGTGTCATCAAGATGGTGATGGCGCTGCGGCATGGTGTGCTGCCCGCGACGCTTCATGTGGAGGAGCCGTCGCCGCATGTGGACTGGTCTGCGGGTGAGGTGCGTCTGCTGACGGAGCAGGTGGCGTGGCCCGAGGTGGATCGTGCGCGTCGGGCGGGTGTGTCGTCGTTCGGGATCAGTGGGACCAATGCGCACGTGATCCTGGAGGAGGGTCCTGAGGCTGCGGTTGTGGCGGGGGATGCGGCGGAGTGGTCGGGTCCGGTGCCGGTGGTGCTGTCAGGTCGGACGGGTTCGGCGTTGGTGGAGCAGGCGTCGCGGTTGAGGTCGTTTGTTGCTGAGCGGCCCGATGTGTCGGTGGTGGATGTCGCGGCGGCGGCTGCGGGGCGCAGTGTGTTCGAGCACGGCATGGCGCTGGTGGTCGAGGACCGGGCCGAGCTGCTGCGGGAGCTGGACGCGGTGACCGCCGGTGCGGGCGGGGTGACGGGGCGTGCGGGGACGGTGGGTCGGGTTGCGTTCTTGTTCGCGGGGCAGGGTGCGCAGCGGGTGGGTATGGGCCGTGTGTTGTATGAGCGGTTCCCGGTGTTCGCGGGAGTGTTGGACGAGGTGCTGGAGCGTCTCGGTGTGCGGGACGAGTTCTTCGGTGCGGATGCGGAGGTGTTGGAGGCGACGGGTGTTGCGCAGCCGGTGCTGTTCGCGTTCGAGGTGGCGCTGTTCCGGTTGTGGGAGTCGTGGGGTGTCGTGCCGGATGCGGTGGCTGGGCATTCGGTGGGGGAGATAGCGGCCGCTCATGTGGCGGGTGTGTTCTCGCTGGAGGACGCGTGTGCTCTGGTGAGGGCGCGTGGCCGGCTGATGCAGGGGCTTGCGGCCGGTGGGGTGATGGTGGCGGTGGAGGCGTCCGAGGAGGAGGTCACGCCGCTGCTGGATGGTGTCGAGGGTGTGTCGTTGGCGGCGGTGAACGGGCCGGCGTCCGTGGTCGTCTCCGGCGCGCAGGATGCGGTGGAGCAGGTCGTGGCAGCCCTGTCCGAGCGGCGTTCGCGGCGGCTGAAGGTCAGCCATGCGTTCCATTCGCCGTTGATGGAGCCGATGCTGGACGACTTCCGTGAGGCGGTGGCGGGGTTGTCGTTCCGGGCTCCGGAGCGGCTGCGGTTTGTGTCGACGGTGACCGGTGGCCCGGTGGTGGAGGAGATCGCGTCGGGGGAGTACTGGGTCGGGCAGGTGCGTCGGGAGGTGCGGTTCGCCGACGCGGTGCGGTCTCTGGCCGAGGGCGGCGTGGAGACGTTCGTCGAGATCGGGCCCGATGGTGTGCTGAGTGCCATGGGGCAGGAGGTCGTGGACGACGGCCGTACGCTGTTCGTGCCCGCCGTGCGCCGTGACCGGGACGAGAGCGTGTCCGTCATGACCGCGCTCGCCCACGTTCATGTCCGCGGGGCCCGGGTCGACTGGCCGGCAGTGTTCGGTCGTTCGGGGCCGGCGGGGCTGGATCTGCCGACGTATGCCTTCCAGCACCAGCGCTACTGGCTCACGAGCGACGGCTCCCGTGCCGGTGACGTCAGTGCCGCTGGGCTCGACGCTGCCGACCACCCGCTATTGGGCGCCGCTGTCGAGCTGCCACAGTCCGGCGGACACCTCTTGACCGGACAGCTGACCACGAGCGTCGAGGGATGGCTGGCGGATCACGAGATACGGGGCATCCGCCTCGTACCAGCCACGGTGTTCGTCGAGCTCGCGCAGCGGGCCGCAGACGCGGTGGGCTGCGGGCATATCGCGGAACTGACGGTGGAAGCGCCGCTCGCACTGCCCGAGCAGGGCCGCGTGGCGGTGCAGGTGACCGTCGCCGACGAGGAGGCGGGGACGGGCGACCGCGCGTTCACCGTCCATGCCAAGCACGACGGTGAGGAATGGATCCGGCATGCCACTGGCCTGCTCGGCGCTCAGCTCCCCGAAGCGCCCGCCGACTTCGGAACGGAGTGGCCGCCGCGTGACGCCCAGCCGGTGGATCTGGACGGTCACTACCGCCAGCTGGCCGACGACGGGTTCGGCTACGGTCCCGCCTTCCAGGGCCTGCGAGCGGTATGGCGCCGCGGTTCGGAGATCTTCGCCCACGTAGAGCTGTCCGAGGAGCTGGGTGCCGGACGGTTCGGACTGCACCCCGCGCTGCTCGATGCCGCATTCCACGCATGGCGCGCCGACGGAGCGGAAGAGCCCGGCAGGCTGCCCTTCAACTGGCGTGCTATCGGGCTCTTCAAGGAGGGCGCCCGGGAACTGCGGGTGCGGCTGTCGCCGGTGGGTGAGGACGCGGTCGCGCTCGCCGCTACCGATACCGAGGGCGTACCGGTTGTCGCGGTGGAGTCGCTGTCCTTCCGCCCCGTGTCGGACGATCAGCTGCGCGACGCCCGTCAGGGCGGCATGGACTCGCTTTTCCGTATCGACTGGCAGCCGGTCGCCACCCCCGTACGACGGAACGACGACCACCAGGTGATCCGATGCGTGAGCGACGAGTCGTCCGCGCGTTCCGCGGATTCGGTGCGCTCCGTCCTGAACGAGGCGTTGGCGTCCGTAAGGGAGTGGCTGGCCCAGGACGACCGCGCCGCGTCCGAGCGCCTCGTCGTCGTGACCCGGGGCGCGGTGCCGGGCGGCGACACCGACGGCGGCGACGTGGATCTCGCCGGTGCCGCGGTGTGGGGGCTGATCCGTTCCGCGCAGTCGGAGCATCCCGGCCGGATCGTGCTGGTCGACACCGACACCGACAGCGATGCCGAAGGCGACGACGTGGTCGCGCTGGCGGTGGCGACCGGCGAGCCGCAGGTCGCGGTACGCGGCGGGTCTCTCTACGTACCCCGTCTGGCCCGTGCCGCGACCGTCGCCGACGCGGCCGACTGGGACCCCTCGGGCACCGTGCTCATCACCGGAGGCACCGGCATGCTGGGAGCTGCGACAGCCCGGCACCTGGTCGTCAACCACGGCGTACGACACCTGCTGTTGGCCAGCCGCAGCGGTGACGCCGGGGACCTCGTCGAGGAATTGGCCGCGCACGGGGCGGAAGTGACGATCGCGGCCTGCGACGTCGCCGACCGCGAGTCCGTCGTACGCCTGCTGGCCGGGATTCCGGCCGATCACCGACTGACCGCCGTGGTGCACACGGCCGGCGTGGTCGATGACGGCGTACTGGACGCGCTGACCGACGAGCGCCTCGACACCGTCCTGCGCCCGAAGGCCGACGCCGCATGGCTGCTGCACGAACTCACCCAGGACCTGGATCTCGACACGTTCGTGCTGTTCTCGTCCGTCGCGGGCACCCTGGGTGCTGCGGGGCAGGCCAACTACTCCGCCGCCAACGCCTTCCTGGACGGCCTGGCCCACCATCGCCGTGGAATGGGGCTCCCGGCCACGTCCATCGGATGGGGAATGTGGAATCCCACCGGTGGCATGGCGGGGCGCCTGGACGAGGCCGATCTGACACGGATGCGCCGGGCCGGCGTCAGCGCCCTCGGCATCGACGAGGGCCTGGCGCTGTTCGACGCCGCTCTCGCATCGGCCGATCCGACGCCCGTCGCCGCGAAACTGGACACCGCCGCCCTGGGCCGTCACACCGGGACGGACCTCGGCGGATCGGTACCGGCGCTGCTGCGCGCTCTGGTACGACCGGCCGGACCGCGCGATCGTGGAGCTGCCGCAGCCCAAGGGTCCGATCTCAAGCACCGGCTGGTCGCGCTGTCGGCGGCAGAGCGGCAGGATCTGGTCCTCGATCTCGTACGTCGCCGTGCTGCGGCGGTGTTGGGGCATGGGTCGGCGGCTGCGGTGGGTGGGGAGCGGCCGTTCCGGGAGGTGGGTTTCGACTCGCTGACGGCGGTGGAGTTGCGGAACGGGTTGTCGGTGGCGACGGGGCTGCGGTTGCCTGCGACGTTGGTGTTCGATTATCCGACGCCGGTGGCGTTGGCGGAGTTCCTGGTGTCGTCGTTGGTTTCGTCGGCGTCGTCGGCTGCGGTTGGGGTGGCTGGGCGTGGTGGAGTGGCGTCGGCGGTGGTGGGGTCGGATGAGCCGATCGCGATTGTGGGGATGGCGTGTCGATTCCCGGGTGGGGTGCGTTCGCCGGAGGATCTGTGGCGGCTGATGAGTTCGGGCTCCGACGCCATCACCCCGTTCCCGACGGACCGGGGCTGGGACGTCGACGCGCTCGGCAATCCGGATCTCGAGCGGTCGGGTACCTCGAATACCCGCGAGGGTGGATTCCTGCACGACGCGGGTGACTTCGACGCGGAGTTCTTCGGGATCTCGCCGCGGGAGGCGCTGGCGATGGACCCGCAGCAGCGGCTGCTGCTGGAGACGAGCTGGGAGGTCTTCGAACGGGCCGGGATCCCTCCGACCTCCCTGCGGGGCAGCGACACGGGCGTCTTCGCCGGCGTGATGTACCACGACTACGCGTCGGGGCTGTCCACTGTGCCCGAGGAACTGGAAGGCTACCTGGCCAGCGGTAGTGCCGGCAGTGTCGTCTCGGGCCGTCTGTCGTACACGTTCGGTCTTGAGGGGCCCGCGGTGACGGTGGACACGGCGTGTTCGTCGTCGCTGGTGGCGCTGCACCTCGCGGCGCAGTCGCTGCGGCAGGGCGAGTGTTCGCTGGCCCTGGTCGGGGGAGTGACGGTGATGTCGTCCCCTGCGGCCTTCATCGAGTTCAGCCGTCAGGGCGGGCTCTCGCCGGACGGGCGGTGCAAGGCTTTCGCGGCCGGTGCCGACGGTACGGGGTGGTCCGAGGGCGTCGGTGTGCTGCTGGTGGAGCGTCTGTCGGATGCCCGGCGTAACGGGCATCGGGTGCTGGCGGTGGTGCGGGGTTCGGCGGTGAATCAGGACGGTGCGTCGAACGGGTTGACCGCGCCGAATGGTCCTTCGCAGCAGCGGGTGATCCGGCAGGCGTTGGCGAGTGCGCGGCTGGAGCCGTCCGAGGTGGATGCGGTGGAGGCGCATGGCACCGGCACGAGGTTGGGCGATCCGATCGAGGCGCAGGCGTTGCTGGCCACGTACGGCCAGGACCGGGACGCGGGGCGGCCGCTGTGGCTGGGGTCGGTGAAGTCGAATCTGGGGCATACGCAGGCGGCTGCGGGTGTGGCGGGTGTCATCAAGATGGTGATGGCGCTGCGTCATGGTGTGCTGCCGGCCACGCTTCATGTGGAGGAGCCGTCGCCGCATGTGGACTGGTCTGCGGGTGAGGTGCGTCTGCTGACGGAGCAGGTGGCGTGGCCCGAGGTGGACCGCCCGTGGCGGGCGGGTGTGTCGTCGTTCGGGATCAGTGGGACCAATGCGCACGTGATCCTGGAGGAGGGTCCTGAGGCTGCGGTTGTGGCGGGGGATGCGGCGGAGTTGTCGGGTCCGGTGCCGGTGGTGGTGTCTGCTGGTAGCGAGGTGGCGTTGCGGGCTCAGGCGGGCCGGTTGGTGCCGTTGGCGGGGGATGTTCCGGTGGCGGTGCTGGGTCATGCGCTGGCGACGACGCGTGCGGTGTTGGAGCACCGTGCCGTGGTGGTGGCCGGTGATGAGGCTGAACTGCGGCAGGGTCTGGTGGCGTTGGCGGCGGGTGAGCCCGCTGGCGGGGTGGTGACGGGGCGTGCGGGGACGGCGGACCGGATCGGCTTCCTGTTCGCGGGGCAGGGTGCGCAGCGGGTGGGTATGGGCCGTGTGTTGTATGAGCGGTTCCCGGTGTTCGCGGGAGTGCTGGACGACGTCCTGGAGCGTCTCGGTGTGCGGGACGAGTTCTTCGGTGCGGACGCGGAGGTGTTGGAGGCGACGGGTGTTGCGCAGCCGGTGCTGTTCGCGTTCGAGGTGGCGCTGTTCCGGTTGTGGGAGTCCTGGGGCGTCGTGCCCGACGCTGTTGCGGGGCATTCGGTGGGGGAGATAGCTGCTGCCCATGTGGCGGGTGTGTTGTCGCTGGAGGACGCGTGTGCTCTGGTGAGGGCGCGTGGCCGGCTGATGCAGGAGCTCCCGGCGGGCGGCGTCATGGTGGCGGTGGAGGCGTCCGAGGAGGAGGTCGCGCCGCTGCTGGACGGTGTCGAGGGTGTGTCGTTGGCGGCGGTGAACGGGCCGGCGTCCGTGGTCGTCTCCGGCGCGCAGGATGCGGTGGAGCAGGTCGTGGCGGCCCTCCCCGGGCGGCGCTCGCGGCGGCTGAAGGTCAGTCATGCGTTCCATTCGCCGTTGATGGAGCCGATGCTGGACGACTTCCGTGAGGCGGTGGCCGGGTTGTCGTTCCGGGCTCCGGAGCGGCTGCGGTTTGTGTCGACGGTGACCGGTGGCCCGGTGATGGAGGAGATAGCGTCGGGCGAGTACTGGGTCGGGCAGGTGCGTCGGGAGGTGCGGTTCGCCGACGCGGTGCGGTCCCTGCACGCCGATGGTGTGGAGACGTTCGTGGAGATCGGGCCCGATGGTGTGCTGAGTGCCATGGGGCAGGAGGTCGTGGACGACGGTCGCACGCTGTTCGTGCCCGCCGTGCGCCATGACCGGGACGAGAGTGTGTCCGTGATGACCGCGCTCGCTCACGTCCATATCCGTGGGGCTCAGGTCGACTGGCAGGCAGTGTTCGGTCGTTCGGGGCCGGCAGGGCTGGATCTGCCGACGTATGCCTTCCAGCACCAGCGCTACTGGTTGGAGAGCCCGGCCACGGCCCCGTCGGCGGACGCGATCGACAGCGAGTTCTGGGCGACGATCGAACGCGCCGACGTGGACGACTTCGCCGCCACGCTCCAGCTTGAGCAGGATGCCTCGCTGGACTCGGTGCTCCCTGCCCTCTCCGCCTGGCGTCGACGCCGGCACGAGGCCGCCGAGACGGACGATCTCCTCCACCAGGTCGCCTGGCGCCCGGTGTCCGACCAGGGCACCGGCGTGCTGACGGGTACCTGGCTCCTGGTGACGGCGCCGGAAGACGAAGAGCAGTGGCACTGGGTCGACCGTGCGCTGACCGATTACGGAGCCGAAGTTGTTCGGATTCCCTTGAGCACCGCCGCAACACTGGAGGCCGCTCTCGCCGACATCGGCCACGTCCAGGGCGTACTGTCGCTTCTTCCGCTCACCGCCGCGCTTGAGCCCGGGCTGCCGGCCGGTCTGGTCCGTACCCTGACGCTGTTCCGTGCGCTCGGCGAACGGGGCGTCGAGGCTCCCTTGTGGAGCGTCACCTCGGGGGCGGTGTCCACGCGCTCCGACGAGTCGTTGACACGGCCGGACCAGACAGCGGTATGGGGATTCGGGCGCGTTGCGGCAGTGGAGCACCCCTCGCGATGGGGCGGTGTGATCGATCTGCCGTCGACTCCCGACGCCTACACCGCCGAACGACTGATCGCGGTACTGGCCGGGACGGTCGACGAGGACGAGGTGGCCATCCGCCCCGCAGGGCTCTACGGGCGTCGCCTCATGCCCGTACGTGCCCAGGGCGGCACGGCCCTCGTGGGCCTGCGCCCGCACGGAACGGTGCTGATCACCGGCGGCACCGGCGTGCTCGGTGCGGCCGTGGCACGTCAGCTCGCCGAGCAGGGGGCGGAGCATCTGCTGCTGACGAGCCGTAGCGGCAAGGCGGCACGGGGCGTGGCCGAGCTTGAGGCCGAACTGGTCGCGCTGGGCGCCCGGGTGACCGTGGCCGCCTGCGATGTCGCGGACCCCGAGGAGCTCGGTCTGCTGCTGAGCGACGTCCCGGTGGAGCTCCCGCTGACGGCCGTCGTCCATGCGGCCGGGATCCTGGACGACGGCGTGATCGACGCGATGACGGCCGAGCGCTTCGACGCGGTGTTCCGGCCCAAGGTCAACGCCGTGTGGAATCTTCATGAGTTGACGCATGACCGTCAGCTGGACGCGTTCATCGTCTTCTCGTCGCTGGCTGCCACGGTCGGCTCGGCGGGCCAGAGCAACTATGCGGCGGCGAACGCCCTGCTCGACGGTTTCGCCGAGTACCGCCGCGGACGAGGATTGCCCGCGACCAGTCTGGCCTGGGGGCCCTGGGCGGACGGAGGCATGGTGGACCGGGCCGTACGGGACCGCCTCTCCAGGAGCGGTGTCTCACCCTTGTCCGCGCGGCAGTCCGGTGACGCTCTTCGGCGGGTGCTGGACCTCGGTCTGACCACCGCCACGGTCACCAGGACGGACTGGGACCGGTTCGCCGAGGCCCTGGCGGCGTCCCGACCAGCCCGACTGCTCACCGAGCTGACGGACGCCGCGGTGACAAGGAGTGAACGCGGCCCGGCAACGCAGGACTTGTCGCGCAGGCTTGCCGGCCTCTCCGACACCGAAGCGCGGCGAGTCCTCCTGGAGACGGTACGAGCTGAAGCGGCCGTCGTGCTCGGGCACGCCACACCGGACAGGCTCGACTCGGAGCGGTCGTTCCGTGAACTCGGCTTCGACTCCCTCAGCGCGCTGCAACTGCGCAACGCCCTGGGCAAGGTCACCGGGATCCGCCTGGCCGCGACCGTGGTCTTCGACTACCCGAACCTCAGCGCTCTCGTCGATCATCTGCTGTCCCAGCTCGCGGACACCCCTGAGACCGGCGTTCCGGCGGTGGGCGCGGGGTCGGTTTCCGTTCACGCCGACGAGCCGATCGCGATCGTGGGGATGGCGTGTCGATTCCCGGGTGGGGTGCGGTCGCCGGAGGATCTGTGGAGGCTGCTGAGTTCGGGCTCCGACGCCATCACCCCCTTCCCGACGGACCGGGGCTGGGACCTCGACACGTTGATGGCCGCCGCTCAGGCCGGTGCGTCTTCCGTGCACGAAGGCGGCTTCATCGACGATGTCGCCGGTTTCGACGCGGAGTTCTTCGGGGTCTCGCCGCGTGAGGCGCTGGCGATGGATCCGCAGCAGCGGCTGCTGTTGGAGACGAGCTGGGAGGTCTTCGAACGGGCCGGGATCGATCCGGCGACGCTGCGGGGCAGCGACACGGGCGTCTTCGCCGGTACGAACGGACAGGACTACACGGCCTTGCTGCGCGAGACGACGCGGGAGCTGGAAGGCCATGCGGCCACCGGCGCCGCCGCATCGGTGGTCTCCGGCCGTCTGTCCTACGCGTTCGGTCTTGAGGGTCCTGCGGTGACGGTGGATACGGCGTGTTCGTCGTCGTTGGTGGCGTTGCATCTGGCGGCGCAGTCGTTGCGGCAGGGTGAGTGTTCGCTGGCTCTGGTCGGTGGTGTGACGGTGATGTCGACGCCGGCGGCGTTCGTGGAGTTCAGTCGTCAGGGTGGGCTCTCGCACGACGGTCGGTGCAAGGCGTTCGCGGCCGGTGCCGACGGTACGGGGTGGTCCGAGGGCGTCGGTGTGCTGTTGGTGGAGCGTTTGTCGGATGCCCGGCGTAACGGGCATCGGGTGCTGGCGGTGGTGCGGGGTTCGGCGGTGAATCAGGACGGTGCGTCGAACGGGCTGACCGCGCCGAACGGTCCTTCGCAGCAGCGGGTGATCCGGCAGGCGTTGGCGAGTGCGCGGCTGGAGCCGTCCGAGGTGGATGCGGTGGAGGCGCATGGCACCGGCACGAGGTTGGGTGATCCGATCGAGGCGCAGGCGTTGCTGGCCACGTACGGGCAGGAGAGGGAAGAGCCGCTCTTGCTGGGGTCGGTGAAGTCGAACCTGGGTCATACGCAGGCGGCTGCGGGTGTGGCGGGTGTCATCAAGATGGTGATGGCGCTGCGTCACGGCGTGCTGCCCGCGACGCTCCATGTGGACGAGCCCTCGCCTCACATCGACTGGTCTGCGGGTGAGGTGCGTCTGCTGACGGAGCAGACGGCGTGGCCCGAGGTGGACCGCCCGTGGCGGGCGGGTGTGTCGTCCTTCGGGATCAGCGGGACCAACGCACACGTGATCCTTGAGCAGGGGCCTGATCAGGACGCAAAGGTGTCCAAGGGCGGCGAGCAGTCGCCGGTCCTCGACGGGGCGGTCCCTGTCCCTGTCGTGTTGTCCGGTAAGAGCGCAGGGGCAGTAAGGGCCCAGGCCGCTCGGCTGCTGGCGTTCGTCGACGGGCGTGAGGTGGCTCTGACCGACCTCGCGTATGCACTGGCTACGAGCAGAGCAGTGCTGAACCACCGCGCGGTTGTCCTGGCAGACGGTACGTCGTCGCTCCGCGTCGGTCTGACTGAGCTGGCGAACGGTGATGCCGCCGAACATCTCGTCGCGGGCGTGTCCGGGACGGTGGGTCGGGTTGCGTTCTTGTTCGCGGGGCAGGGTGCGCAGCGGGTGGGCATGGGCCGTGTGTTGTATGAGCGGTTCCCGGTGTTCGCGGGAGTGTTGGACGAGGTGCTGGAGCGTCTCGGTGTGCGGGACGAGTTCTTCGGTGCGGATGCGGAGGTGTTGGAGGCGACGGGTGTTGCGCAGCCGGTGCTGTTCGCGTTCGAGGTGGCGCTGTTCCGGTTGTGGGAGTCGTGGGGTGTCGTGCCGGATGCGGTGGCTGGGCATTCGGTGGGGGAGATAGCTGCCGCTCATGTGGCGGGTGTGTTCTCGCTGGAGGACGCGTGTGCTCTGGTGAGGGCGCGTGGCCGGCTGATGCAGGGGCTTGCGGCCGGTGGGGTGATGGTGGCGGTGGAGGCGTCCGAGGACGAGGTCACCCCGCTGCTGGATGGTGTCGAGGGCGTGTCGTTGGCGGCGGTGAACGGGCCGGCGTCCGTGGTCGTCTCGGGTGCGGCGGACGCGGTGGAGCGGGTGGTTGCTGCTTTGTCCGAGCGGCGTTCGCGGCGGCTGAAGGTCAGCCACGCGTTCCATTCGCCCTTGATGGAGCCGATGCTCGACGACTTCCGTGCAGCAGTGGCGGGGCTGTCGTTCCGGGCTCCGGATCAGTTGCGGTTTGTCTCGACGGTGACCGGTGGTCCGGTGGTGGAGGAGATCGCGTCGGGGGAGTACTGGGTCGGGCAGGTGCGTCGGGAGGTGCGGTTCGCCGACGCGGTGCGGTCCCTGCACGCCGATGGTGTGGAGACGTTCGTCGAGATCGGGCCCGATGGTGTGCTGAGTGCCATGGGGCAGGAGGTCGTGGACGACGGTCGCACGCTGTTCGTGCCCGCCGTGCGCCGTGACCGGGACGAGAGCGTGTCCGTGATGACCGCGCTCGCTCACGCCCATGTCCGCGGGGCCCGGGTCGACTGGTCGGCAGTGTTCGGTCGTTCGGGGCCGGCGGGGCTGGATCTGCCGACGTATGCCTTCCAGCACCAGCGCTACTGGTTGGAGAGCCCGGCCGCGGCCCCGTCGGCGGACGCGATCGACAGCGAGTTCTGGGCGACGATCGAACGCGCCGACGTGGATGCGCTGGCCGACGCTTTGAACATGGCGCCGGCGCAGCAGGCCGCCCTGGCCGAGGTCATGCCGGCTCTGTCAGAGTGGCAGCGCGCTCACCGGGAGCAGAACGCGACCGCGTCATGGCGCTACAAGGATGTCTGGCACCGTGTCACCCGGACGGAGTTGCCCGCCCGGCTGACCGGCCTCTGGGTGGTGGTGGCCGGGGAAGCGGACGCCGCCCACGACGCCGTCGTCCGTGCCTTGCAAGACCGGGGCGCGAAGGTGCGCCGCGTCGATGCGGCGGACCGCACCGGACTCGCCGAGCGACTTCGTACGGTGCACGACGAGACGGCCGTCAGTGGTGTCGTGTCCGTCCTGTCCTGGGACCAGCGTCCCGACCCTGCTTCGCCCGAGGAGCTCACGATCGGTCTGACCGGCACGCTGAGCCTCGTACAGGCACTCGGTGACGCCGGTGTCACGGCACCGCTGTGGTGCGTGACGCGCGGTGCGGTCGGGGCGCACCCGGACGACGAGCCGGTGCGGGCGGCGCAGGCGGCCGTATGGGGTCTTGGCCAGGTGGCTGCGGTGGAGCACCCGGACCGGTGGGGCGGTCTGATCGATCTTCCCGCGGGCGCGGACACGAGCGTCGACGACGCCGAGGCGGTACGCCTGGCCGATGCGCTCGCCGACGTGACGAACGGCGTCACGTACGAGAACCAGCTGGCCATCCGTCCGTCCGGCGTGTTCGGTCGTCGGCTCGTGCCCGCCCCGTCGGCGCGGCGCCGCCGTGACCGGCGACGGCTCAGCGGTACGGCGTTGATCACCGGCGGTACGGGGACGCTCGGTGCCCATGTCGCGCGATGGGCGATCGGAGCGGGAGCGGAGCACGTCGTGCTCGTCAGCAGGCGTGGGCCGGCCGCTCCCGACGCGGCGCGCGTCGAGGCGGAACTGACGGCCATGGGGGCCGAGGTCAGCCTCGTCGCCTGCGACGTCGCGGACCGCGACGCACTGGAGCGGCTCCTGGCAGGAATTCGGGAGACCCGTCGGCTGACGGCCGTGATGCACGCCGCAGGCACGCTCGACGACGGGGTCATCGACGCCATGACGACGGAGCGTTTTGCCACGGTCATGCGTGCGAAGGCGCTCGGCGCCCGCAACCTGCACGAGCTCACCGCCGAACTGGACCTGGACGCGTTCGTACTGTTCTCCTCCGCGGCCGCCGCCATCGGAGCAGCGGGCCAGGCCAACTACGCGGCGGCCAACGCCGCCCTGGAGGCCGTCGCCGCACAGCGCCGGGCCGAGGGCCGCACGGTGACCCTGGTCTCCTGGGGCCCCTGGGCGGACGGTGGCATGGCCGACAGCGCGGTCGTGGCACGCCAGCTGCGTCGCAACGGCATCACCCCGCTGCCGGCGGAAGGCGCGCTGGCCGCCCTGCGTCAGGCATGGGAGGGCGACGAGCCGACCCTTACCGTGATCGACGTCGACTGGGAGCGGTTCGCGGCTGCGGCGTCGCCGACGGCGCGGCCCGCGCCCCTGTTCAACGAACTCTCCGCCGTACGGTCGGCGTGGGCCGGGAACGACAGCGAAACGCTCTCCGGTGTGGCGGCGCAGTTGGCCGGCGCCTCGGAAGCCGACCAGACACGCATCCTGCTGACCCTGGTCCAGGAGCAGGCTGCGGCCGTACTAGGACACCAGGACCCGGACACCGTGCGGCACGACCGCGCGTTCGGTGAGCTCGGCTTCGACTCGCTGACCGCGGTGGAGTTCCGCAACCGGCTCGTCACGGCCACGGGGCTCGCCCTGCCGACGTCCCTGGTGTTCGACCACCCGACACCCACGGCACTGGCACGTCAGCTGCGCGTCCAGTTCAGCGCGAGCATGACGGCCGCCGACGCGGACGCCGCCCGAGCCACTGCGGACTCGGCTGCCGGTCAGCCGGTCGCGACCGGCGCGTCCTCCGACGAACCGATCGTCATCGTGGGGATGGCGTGCCGTTTTCCGGGCGGGGTGCGTTCGCCGGAAGACCTGTGGGAGCTGGTACGGACCGGCGCGGACGTCGTCTCCGACTTCCCGACGGACCGAGGCTGGGACATCGACGCGCTCTACGACCCCGAGCGGAGCCGCCCGGGTACGACGTACTCCCAGCAGGGAGGATTCCTGTACGACGTCGCCGACTTCGACGCGGAGTTCTTCGGGATATCCCCGCGTGAGGCGCTGGCCATGGATCCACAGCAGCGGCTGCTGCTGGAGACGTCCTGGGAGGCGATCGAACGCGCGGGCATCGACCCCCACGCGCTGCGCGAGAGCCAGACCGGCGTGTTCATGGGGACCAACGGCCAGGACTACGCCACCCTGCTGCGTCAGCCTCCGGAGGAACTGGAGGGATACGCGGGCACCGGCTCCGCGGCCGCCGTCTTCTCGGGCCGTCTGTCGTACACGTTCGGTCTTGAGGGTCCTGCGGTGACGGTGGATACGGCGTGTTCGTCGTCGTTGGTGGCGTTGCATCTGGCGGCGCAGTCGTTGCGGCAGGGTGAGTGTTCGCTGGCGCTGGTCGGTGGTGTGACGGTGATGTCGACGCCGGGGGCGTTTGTGGAGTTCAGCCGTCAGCGGGGGCTGGCGGTGGACGGCCGCTGCAAGTCGTACGCGGAGGCCGCCGACGGTACGGGGTGGTCCGAGGGCGTCGGTGTGCTGTTGGTGGAGCGTTTGTCGGATGCCCGGCGCAAGGGGCATCGGGTGCTGGCGGTGGTGCGGGGTTCGGCGGTGAATCAGGACGGTGCGTCGAACGGGCTGACGGCGCCGAATGGTCCTTCGCAGCAGCGGGTGATCCGGCAGGCGTTGGCCGGCGCCCGGCTGAGCGCGGCCGAGGTGGATGTGGTCGAGGGGCACGGGACCGGCACGAGGCTGGGTGATCCGATCGAGGTCCAGGCGTTGCTGGCCACGTACGGTCAGGAGAGGGAAGAGCCGCTCTTGCTGGGGTCGGTGAAGTCGAATCTGGGGCATACGCAGGCGGCTGCGGGTGTGGCGGGTGTCATCAAGATGGTGATGGCGCTGCGGCATGGTGTGCTGCCCGCCACGCTTCATGTCGACGAGCCCTCGTCTCATGTGGACTGGTCTGCCGGTGGGGTGCGTCTGCTGACGGAGCAGACGCCGTGGCCGCGGGCGGATCGTCCTCGTCGGGCGGGTGTGTCGTCGTTCGGAATCAGCGGGACCAACGCACACGTCATCCTGGAGGAGGGTCCTGAGGCTGCGGTTGTGGCGGAGGGTGCGGCTGAGTCGTCGGGTCCGGTGCCGGTGGTGTTGTCGGGTCGGACGGGTTCGGCGTTGGTGGAGCAGGCGGCGCGGTTGCGGTCGTTTGTTGCTGAGCGGCCCGATGTGTCGGTGGTGGATGTCGCGGCGGCGGCTGCGGGGCGGAGTGTGTTCGAGCACGGCATGGCGCTGGTGGTCGAGGACCGGGCCGAGCTGCTGCGGGAGCTGGACGCGGTGGCCGCCGGCGAGGCGGATGGCCGTCAGGTCGAGGCAAGCCTTGTTGCGGGGAACCGGATCGGCTTCCTGTTCGCGGGGCAGGGTGCGCAGCGGGTGGGCATGGGCCGTGTGTTGTATGAGCGGTTCCCGGTCTTCGCGGGGGTGCTGGACGACGTCCTGGACCGTCTCGGCGTGAGGGACGAGTTCTTCGGTGCGGACGCGGAGGTGTTGGAGGCGACGGGTGTTGCGCAGCCGGTGCTGTTCGCGTTCGAGGTGGCGCTGTTCCGGTTGTGGGAGTCGTGGGGTGTGGTGCCGGATGCGGTGGCTGGGCATTCGGTGGGGGAGATAGCTGCCGCTCATGTGGCGGGTGTGTTGTCGCTGGAGGACGCGTGTGCTCTGGTGAGGGCGCGTGGCCGGCTGATGCAGGGGCTTGCGGCGGGCGGCGTCATGGTGGCGGTGGAGGCGTCCGAGGACGAGGTCACTCCGCTGCTGGATGGTGTCGAGGGTGTGTCGCTGGCGGCGGTGAACGGGCCGACGTCCGTGGTCGTCTCCGGCGCGCAGGGGGCGGTGGAGCAGGTCGTGACGGCCCTGTCGGGTCGGCGTTCGCGGCGGCTGAAGGTCAGCCACGCGTTCCATTCGCCGTTGATGGAGCCGATGCTGGACGACTTCCGTGAGGCGGTGGCCGGGTTGTCGTTCCGGGCTCCGGAGCGGCTGCGGTTTGTGTCGACGGTGACCGGTGGCCCGGTGGCGGAGGAGATCGCGTCGGCGGAGTACTGGGTCGGGCAGGTGCGTCGGGAGGTGCGGTTCGCCGACGCGGTGCGGTCCCTGCACGCCGATGGTGTGGAGACGTTCGTCGAGATCGGGCCCGATGGCGTGCTGAGTGCCATGGGGCAGGGTGTTGTGCCGTCGGGGGTGTTCATCGCGTCGGTGCGGCGTGACCGCGATGAGTGCGTGTCCGTCATAACTGCGCTCGCCCACACACATCTCCGCCGCAGCTCCCCAGTCAACTGGGCGGAATTCTTCGCCGGTTCGGCGGCACAACACGTCGACTTGCCCGCCTACCCGTTCCAGCGGCGGCGGTTCTGGATCGAGGCGTCGGGAGCGACGTCAGGCGAGCCGGCGGCACTCGGACTGGGGGCGTCGAACCATCCGTTGTTGGGGGTGGTGGTGGAGTTGCCGGGTTCGGGTGGTGTGGTGTTGTCGGGGCGGTTGTCGGTGTCGGAGCAGGGGTGGCTTGCTGATCACGTGATCGGTGGGCGTGTGGTGGTGGCGGGGACTGCGTTGCTGGAGATGGTGGGGCATGCGGGTGCGCAGGTCGGCTGCGGTGTGGTGCGGGAGTTGGTGCTTCATGAGCCGTTGGTGGTGTCTGAGGGTGGTGGTGTGGCGGTTCGGGTGAGTGTGGGTGAGTGGGAGGACGGGGTTCGTGCGGTGGGGGTGTATGGGCGTGTGGAGGGTTCGGGGCAGTGGGTGTGTCACGCCGCCGGGTCCGTGACCGTCGATGGTGCGGCCTGGGGTGCGTGGGCGGAGGCGGTGTGGCCTCCGGAGAGTGCGGTGTTGGTGGACAGCGAGGACGTGTATGGGGCGTTGGCGGGGGCGGGGTTTGAGTACGGGCCGGTGTTTCGGGGGTTGGGGCGGGTGTGGCGGCGTGGGGATGAGGTCTTCGCGGAGGCGGCGCTGCCGGTGGATGGGGGAGGGTTCGGGTTGCATCCGGCGCTTGCGGATGCGTGTCTGCATGCCTGGGCGGTCGCGGGTGAGGGGCGTGGTCTGGTGCCGTTCACGTGGTCGGGGGTGCGGGCGGGTTCTCCCGGCTCTCGGGCGGTGCGGGCGCGACTGGCGCCGGTCGGTCGGGACGCGGTGTCGGTGACCGTGGTGTCGGGCGAGGGCGATGTGGTGTGGTCGGTTCAGTCGTTGTCGCTTCGGCCCGTTGCGGCGCTCGCGGCCACCGGGGGCGGGGAGTTGTATCGGGTGGGCTGGCGTGAGGTGAACCTGCCCGAGGGGACGCAGCAGGAGCTGCGCGTTCTGGATCTTCGGGGCGCGGTACGTGGGATGGATGCGGGTGAGGTGCGCGCCGCCGTGGTCAAGGCGGTCGAGGTGCTGCGCGGCTGGCTCACGGGGGACGGTGAACCGGTGGTGGTGTGGACTGAACGTGCGGTGCTTGGGCGTGGCGTGGGCGCCGGTGGTGGCGGTGTGGCGGTGTGGGGGTTGGTGCGGTCGGTGCAGCGTGAGTTTCCGGGGCGGGTTGTGTTGGTGGATGGCGGGCGTCGTGAGGAGCTGGCCGGAGCGGTGGCGGTGGGTGAGCCGGAGGTGGTGCTGGAGAACGGTGCTGCGTGGGTGCCGCGGCTGACCGGTGTCGAGGCACCGGACACGGCCGGTCCTGTGGGTTGGGATGGCGAGGGTGTGGTGCTGATCACGGGTGGTCTGGGGGTTTTGGGTGGTGCTGTGGCCCGGCACGCGGTCACTGGGTGGGGTGCTCGGGACGTGGTGCTGCTGGGTCGTGGTCGGGGGGACGCGGCTGATGGGGGGGTGGCGGAGTTGGAGGGGTTGGGGGCGCGGGTGCGGGTGGTGCTGTGCGATGTTGCGGATCGTGTGGGGTTGGCGGGGGCGTTGGGGGATGTGGGTGATGTGCGTGTGGTGGTGCATGCGGCGGGTGTGGTGGATGACGGGTTGTTGGGGTCGTTGACGGCGGAGCGTGTGGGGGGTGTGCTGGCGGCGAAGGTGGACGGGGCGTGGAATCTGCATGAGCTGGCCGGGGAGTTGGGCTGGCGGTTGGATGCGTTCGTGTTGTTCTCGTCGTTGGCGGGTGTGGCGGGTTCGGTGGGTCAGGCTGCTTATGGTGCGGGGAATGCGTATCTGGATGCGTTGGCGTGTTATCGGCGGGGGCTTGGGCTGCCGGCGGTGTCGGTGGCGTGGGGGTTGTGGGAGGAGCGGTCGCGGATCACGGCCGGGCTGACCGCTGCCGACCGGGCCCGGATGGAACGTCGGGGTGTGCTGCCACTGGCCACACAGGACGCGCTACGACTCCTCGACACCGCACTCACCACCACCGAGCCGAACCTGGTGGCGATCCGCCTGGACAACGCCGCCCTGCGTACCGAAGCGGACAACGACACCCTCGCGCCCTTGATGAGGGAACTCGTACCGGCTCGGGCACGACGGGAGGTCACCGGCAGCCGACAGGAATCCGGTCTTCGCCAGCGGCTGGCGGCACTGCCCGGGGCCGAGCGCTCGGCGGCGCTGCTGTCGCTGGTGCGTACGGAGGTCGCGGCGGTGCTGGGTCATGAGACAGCAGGCGAGATCCCGGCCGGGCGGGCCTTCACGGAACTGGGCTTCGACTCGTTGACCGCCGTGGACCTGCGTAACAGGCTCAACAAGGCCACCGGCCTGACATTGCCCACGACCCTGGTCTTCGACTACCCCAATCCGGCCGAGCTTTCCGGTTTCCTGCTCCCGCAACTCGTGGACGCGCAGCCGGACGCCGAGGCGGAACAGACGCAGCCGGCGATCGATTCGACGTCCCTCACCGCGAATCCGGCGGCGGACGAGCCGATCGCCATCGTCGGGATGGCATGCCGCTACCCGGGCGGCGTCTCCTCACCCGAGGACCTCTGGGACATGGTCGCGACCGGCGGCGACGGCATCTCGATGTTCCCGGAGAACCGCGACTGGGATCTCGACGCGCTCTACAACCCGGACGCCGACCGACTCGGCACCTTCTACACCAAGGAAGGCGGTTTCCTGCACGACGCGGGTGACTTCGACGCGGAGTTCTTCGGGATCTCGCCGCGTGAGGCGCTGGCGATGGACCCGCAGCAGCGGCTGCTGCTGGAGACGAGCTGGGAGGTCTTCGAACGGGCCGGGATCCCTCCGACCTCCCTGCGGGGCAGCGACACGGGCGTCTTCGCCGGCGTGATGTACCACGACTACGCGTCGCGGTTGTCGACTGTGCCCGAGGAACTGGAGGGGTATCTCGGCAATGGCAGCGCGGGCAGTATCGCGTCCGGCCGCGTGGCATACACGTTCGGGCTCGAGGGTCCTGCGGTGACGGTGGATACGGCGTGTTCGTCGTCGTTGGTGGCGTTGCATCTGGCGGCGCAGTCGTTGCGGCAGGGTGAGTGTTCGCTGGCGCTGGTCGGTGGTGTGACGGTGATGTCGACGCCGGGGGCGTTTGTGGAGTTCAGCCGTCAGCGGGGGCTGGCGGTGGATGGCCGCTGCAAGTCGTACGCGGAGGCCGCCGACGGTACGGGGTGGTCCGAGGGCGTCGGTGTGCTGTTGGTGGAGCGTTTGTCGGATGCCCGGCGCAAGGGGCATCGGGTGCTGGCGGTGGTGCGGGGTTCGGCGGTGAATCAGGACGGTGCGTCGAACGGGCTGACGGCGCCGAACGGTCCTTCGCAGCAGCGGGTGATCCGCCAGGCGTTGGCCGGCGCCCGGCTGACCGCGGCCGAGGTGGATGTGGTCGAGGGGCACGGGACCGGCACGAGGCTGGGTGATCCGATCGAGGTCCAGGCGTTGCTGGCCACGTACGGTCAGGAGAGGGAAGAGCCGCTCTTGCTGGGGTCGGTGAAGTCGAATCTGGGGCATACGCAGGCGGCTGCGGGTGTGGCGGGTGTCATCAAGATGGTGATGGCGCTGCGGCATGGTGTGCTGCCCGCCACGCTTCATGTCGACGAGCCCTCGTCTCATGTGGACTGGTCTGCCGGTGGGGTGCGTCTGCTGACGGAGCAGACGCCGTGGCCGCGGGCGGATCGTCCTCGTCGGGCGGGTGTGTCGTCGTTCGGAATCAGCGGGACCAACGCACACGTCATCCTCGAAGAGGGCCCCGAGGCTGCGGTGGTGCCGGAGGATGCGCCGGAGCCGCCGGGACCGGTGCCGATGGTGCTGTCCGCCGGTAGCGAGGTGGCGTTGCGGGCTCAGGCCGACCGGCTGGTGCGGCTGGCCGGAGACGTTCCGGTGGCGGTGCTGGGCCATGCACTGGCGACGACGCGTGCGGCCTTGGAGCACCGTGCCGTGGTGGTCGCCGGTGACGAAGCCGAACTGCGGCAGGGCCTGGTGACCCTGGCGGCGGGCGAGTCCAGCGCCGAAGTCGTCACCGGGCGTGCGACGGCGGATGGCTGGGCGTTCCTGTTCGCGGGGCAGGGTGCGCAGCGGGTGGGTATGGGTCGTGTGTTGTATGAGCGGTTCCCGGTGTTCGCGCGCGTTCTGGATGACGTGCTGGAGCGTCTCGGTGTGCGGGACGAGTTCTTCGGCGCGGACGCGGAGGTGTTGGAGGCGACGGGTGTCGCGCAGCCGGTGCTGTTCGCGTTCGAGGTGGCGCTGTTCCGGTTGTGGGAGTCCTGGGGCGTCGTGCCCGACGCTGTTGCGGGGCATTCGGTCGGGGAGATAGCGGCCGCTCATGTGGCGGGTGTGTTCTCGCTGGAGGACGCGTGTGCTCTGGTGAGGGCGCGTGGCCGGCTGATGCAGGGGCTTGCGGCGGGCGGCGTCATGGTGGCGGTGGAGGCGTCCGAGGACGAGGTCACCCCGCTGCTGGACGGCGTCGAGGGTGTGTCGTTGGCGGCGGTGAACGGGCCGGCGTCCGTGGTCGTCTCCGGCGCGCAGGGGGCGGTGGAGCAGGTCGTGGCGGCCCTCCCTGGGCGGCGTTCACGGCGGCTGAAGGTCAGCCATGCGTTCCATTCGCCGTTGATGGAGCCGATGCTGGACGACTTCCGTGAAGCAGTGGCGGGGTTGTCGTTCCGGGCTCCGGAGCGGCTGCGGTTTGTGTCGACGGTGACCGGTGGTCCGGTGGTGGAGGAGATCGCGTCGGGGGAGTACTGGGTCGGGCAGGTGCGTCGGGAGGTGCGGTTCGCCGACGCGGTGCGGTCTCTGGCCGAGGGCGGTGTGGAGACGTTCGTCGAGATCGGGCCCGATGGTGTGTTGAGTGCCATGGGGCAGGAGGTCGTGGACGACGGTCGCACGCTGTTCGTGCCCGCCGTGCGCCGTGACCGGGACGAGAGCGTGTCCGTCATGACCGCCCTGGCCCACTCCCATGTCCGCGGAGCCCACGTCGACTGGGACCAGGTCTTCGAGGCGCGGTCCCGGATCCCCGCCGTTGACCTCCCGACCTACGCGTTCCAGAGGCGCCACTACTGGCTGAAGGATGCTGCGCGGACGACCGGCCAGGTGGCCGGGGCGGCCGGGTTCGGTAGCTCCGGTCATCCGCTGCTCGGGGCCGTGGTGGAACTGCCGGACTCCGGTGGGCGCCTGCTCATCGGCACGCTGGCGCTGGACGCGCAGGAATGGCTCGCCGACCATGTGATCGCGGGCACGGCCGTGCTGCCGGGCACTGCGTTCCTCGAGTGTGCTCTGCGCGCGGGCCGTGAGGTGGGCTGTACCCAGGTCGCCGAACTGACCCTGGAGATACCGCTGGTCCTGCCGCAGCGGGGAGACGTGGCGGTCCAGGTGACGGTGGCCGCCGAGGACGAGGACGGCGGCCGTCGGTTCGACGTGTACGCACGTCAGGGCGACGAGGCATGGGTGCGGCACGCCACCGGCGTACTGACCGGCTCCGCGGCTCAGGCCGAGCCCTCCGAGAGCAGCTCCGCCCAGACGGCCGCGTGGCCCCCCGTCGGCGCCGTGCCCGTCGACCTCGCGGACTTCTACCCGCGCCTGGCGGATGCCGGCTTCGGGTACGGACTCGCGTTCCAAGGACTGCGGTCGGTGTGGCGGCACGATGACGATCTCTACGCGGAGGTGAGCCTGCCCGAGGAGATCGCCGTGCAGGCCGGGGACTTCGCCGTACACCCGGCGCTGCTCGACGCCGCCCTCCACGCCACCGCGCTGACGCGGCCGGAGGCCGGGCTGCCGTTCTCCTGGAGCGGGGTGCGGTTGGCCAGGGCGGGTGCGACGGCGCTGCGGGTGCGGCTCACGCCGGGCTCCGACGGCGCGCTGGCCCTGACGGCCCAGGACACGTCGGGTGCGCTCGTCCTCTCCGCCGAGTCGCTGACCTTCCGACAAGTACCGGAGCGGCAGTTGCGCGCCGCCCGCGTGGGACAGCAGGCGTTGTTCCGGGTCGACTGGGAGCCCGCCGCCCACGCCGCCCCCGCCGACCGGCCCGCGCCCGCGTACGCCGTGCTGAGCGCGGACCCTCTGGGCCCGGGCGCTCCGGGGCCGGGCGCCGGCCGTCTCGCCGCGGGCGCCGGCCGTCTCGCCGCCGACCTGACGTCGCTGCCCGCCGAGGTGCCCGAGCTGGTGATACTGCCGTGCTTCGAGAACCACGCCGAGGCCACCGAGGACACCGACGCCACCGAGATCACCGAGATCCGTCCCGCCCTCGAGCGTGTACTGGCGCTGCTCCAGGAGTGGGTGGCGGACCCGAGGCTGGAGCGTTCCAGGCTCGTGGTCGTGACGCGTGGCGCCGTAGCCGTGGGCCACGGTGAGGGCGTGCCGGATCTCGCCGGTGCCGCGGTATGGGGCCTCGTACGGGCCGCCCAGGCGGAGTACCCCGACCGGTTCGTCCTCGTCGACGTCGACGAGCCGGACGCGCTGCCCTCGGCACTGGCGGTACGGGACTGGGAGCAGGAACCTCAACTCGCCCTGCGCTCAGGCACCGTGCGCGTGCCCAGGCTGGTGTCCACCACAGGGCGGGCGGAGCCGGTCGCCTGGAACCCGGACGGCACCGTCCTGATCACCGGCGGCACCGGAGCGCTCGGCACCGAGATCGCCCGCCACCTGGTGACCGCGCACGGCGTACGCCACCTGCTGCTGCTGAGCCGCAGCGGCGGCGCGGCGGACACGGGGGCCATGACGGCGGAACTCGCCGGGCACGGAGCCGAGGTCCGGGTCGTCGCCTGCGACGTCTCCGACGAGGACGGCCTGGCCCGTGTGCTGGCGTCGATCCCCGAGAACCACCCGCTCACCGCGGTGATCCACGCGGCGGGCGTCGTCGACGACGGCGTTCTGCCCACTCTGACCGCCGAGCGGCTCGACACGGTGCTGGCGCCGAAGGCGGACGCCGCGCTGAACCTGCACCGGCTGACACGGCACCTTCCCCTGGACGCGTTCGTCCTGTTCTCGTCCACCACCAGCCTCTTCGGCGGGCCGGGGCAGGCGAACTACGCTGCGGCCAACGCGCTCCTCAACGGACTGGCCCACCACCGGCGGGCCCATGGCCTCACGGCCTCCGCGCTGGCGTGGGGGCGATGGGAGCGTGACAGCGGGATCGTCGGCGGCCTCGCCGAGGCGGATGTGCGCAGGATGGCCCGGGCGGGCATCGGCGCGCTCTCCTCGGCCGAGGGGCTGGAGCTGTTCGACGCCGGAGTCGCAGCCGACGAGGCCGAGTTCGCGGCCGTCCTCCTGGACCGTGCCGCGCTGCGCGCCCAGGCTCGGGCGGGCACACTGCTGCCGCTGCTGCACGGCCTCGTACCGGCGCCGCAGCGGGAGGAAAGGACGGCGGGCGCGGACCGGGCGGCGGACCTGCGGAGCAGGCTCGCGCAAGCGGCGGCGGACGGAGAGCGGACCGAGCTGGTACACCGCGTGGTGGTCCGTGAACTGGCCGGGGTGCTCGGGCACCAAGAGGCCGCGCAGATCGACGCCGATCGCGGCTTCTTCGAGATGGGTCTGGATTCGCTGACGGCGATCGACCTGCGGAATCGGCTGGACGCGGCCACGGGGCTGCGGCTCCCGACGGCGGTGCTCTTCGACCACCCCAACGTACGTGCCCTGACACGGCACTTGACGGCGGCTCTCGCGCCCGAGGACGCGGCGGCCGACGGTGATGCCGAGCTGCGGCGGGTGATCGCCGCCATTCCCGTCGACCGGCTGCGGGACGCCGGGGTGCTGGATCTGCTGCTGCGTCTCGCGAACGCCGACGAGGAGCAGCGGACGGTACAACCCGCAGGTCAGACACCACAGTTGACGGAGCGTCAGGCAATCGACCCGGACGGTATCGACGAAATGGGGCTCGACGAATTGATCCACATGGCGCAGGATGATCAGCGAGAGCGGGACTGACGGGGGCATCGATGAGTCAGAGCAAAGAGCAGATCATTGAGGCGCTACGGGGCTCGCTGAAGGAGACCGAGCGTCTGCGTCGGCGCAACCGGCAGCTCGTCGACGAGGCGCACGAGCCCATCGCCATCATCGGCATGGCCTGCCGCTACCCGGGCGACGTGCGCAGCCCCGAGGACCTGTGGCGCCTGGTGGACGAGGGCCGGGACGCGATCGCCGGGTTCCCGGCCGACCGGGGCTGGGACCTGGAGGCTCTGTACGACCCGGACCCCGACCGGACCGGTACCAGCTACGCGAGGGAGGGCGGCTTCCTCTACCCGGCCGCCGAGTTCGACGCCGAGTTCTTCGGCATCAGCCCCAAGGACGCGCTGGCGATCGACCCGCAGCAGCGGCTGCTCCTGGAGACCTCCTGGGAGGCCGTCGAGCGGGCCGGTATCGACCCGACCACCCTGCGCGGCCGACAGGTCGGCACGTACGTCGGCGTGATGTACAACGACTACGCCACCCGCATGCACCGCGCCCCCGAGGGCTTCGAAGGCTATGTCGGAAACGGCAGTTCGGGCAGCGTGGCCTCCGGCCGCATCGCGTACACCCTCGGGCTCGAGGGGCCGACGATCACGATCGACACCGCCTGCTCCTCCTCGCTGGTCGGCCTGCACCTGGCGGCCAGAGCACTGCGGCAGGGCGAGTGCACGCTCGCCCTGGCGGGCGGTGTCACGGTGATGTCGTCGCCGGCGGCGTTCATCGAGTTCAGCCGCCAGCGCGGCCTCGCCCCCGACGGCCGGTGCAAGTCGTTCTCCGACCGGGCGGACGGCACCGGCTGGGGCGAGGGCGTCGGCATGCTGCTGCTCGCACGGCTGTCGGACGCTGTGCGCGACGGGCACCGAGTGCTCGCCGTCGTCCGCGGCTCCGCCGTGAACCAGGACGGCGCCTCCAGCGGTCTGACCGCCCCCAGCGGCCCCGCCCAGCAGCGCGTCATCCGTGCCGCGCTCGCCGACGCCCGGCTGCTCGCGACCGACGTGGACGCCGTGGAGGCGCACGGTACCGGAACACCGCTCGGCGACCCGATCGAGGCGCAGGCCCTGTTGGCCACCTACGGCCAGAACCGCCGAGCGCCGCTGGCACTGGGCTCCGTGAAATCGAACATCGGCCACACCCAGGCCGCCGCGGGTGTCACCGGCGTCATCAAGATGGTGATGGCGATGCGCCACGGCACACTGCCGCGCACCCTGCACGTGGACCGGCCGTCCCCGCAGGTCGACTGGTCGGCGGGCGCCGTCGAGCTGCTGACCGCCGCCCGGCCGTGGCCCGAACTGGACCGGCCCAGGCGTGCCGCGGTGTCCGCGTTCGGCGTGAGCGGCACCAACGCGCATGTGATCCTGGAGCAGGCCCCCGCCGTGGACCGACCGGCGCCGACCGGCACCGTGCCGGTCGTGCCGTGGGTGCTGTCCGGCCGGACGGAGGCCGCGCTGCGCGACCAGGCGCGCCGGCTGCACGCGCTGGCGGAGGAGCGCCCCGACCTCGACCCGGTCGATGTCGCGCACACGCTGGCGACGTCGCGCACCCGGTTCGACCACCGCGCGGTGGTGCTCGCCGGTGACCGCGCCGGCCTGCGCGCCGGCCTCGACGGCCTCGCCGGCGGACGGAGCCTGCCGGGCGTCGTACGGGGGCGGGCCGGGGGCGCTTCCCGCGTGGCGTTGGTCTTCCCCGGCCAGGGCGCCCAGTGGACCGGCATGGCGCTGTCGCTGCTCGACTCCTCGCCGGTGTTCGCCGAGCGGATGGCGCAGTGCGCGCAGGCCCTCGCCCCGTACGTGGACCGGGACCCGCGCACCGTCCTGCGCGAGGGCGACCCCCTGGAGCGGGTGGACGTCGTACAGCCCGTGCTGTGGGCGGTGATGGTGTCCCTGGCCGAGGTATGGCGTTCGCTGGGCGTGCGGGCCGCCGCCGTCGTCGGACACTCCCAGGGCGAGATCGCCGCGGCCTGCGTGGCCGGCGCGCTGTCCCTCGACGACGGTGCGCGGATCGTGGCGCTGCGCAGCCGGGCGCTGCTGGAACTCGCCGGGCGCGGCGGCATGATGTCGGTGGCCCTCCCGGTCGACCAGGTGCGGACCCGGCTCGGGGAATGGGGCGGGGCGCTGTCGGTGGCCGCGGTGAACGGCCCGTCGTCCGTGGTGGTCTCCGGCGACGACGCGGCGCTCGACGCACTCCTGACCGCCCTCACCGACGAAGGCGTACGGGCCCGCCGTATCGAGGTGGACTACGCGTCCCACTCGCACCACGTCGACTCCGTCCGCACCACGATCGCCGAGGCGCTCGGGGTCGTCGAGCCGCGCACGTCGGAGATCCCGTTCCACTCCACGGTCACCGGCGGACTGCTGGACACGACCGCGCTGGACACCGACTACTGGTACCGGAACCTGCGCGAACCGGTCGGCTTCGAACCGGTGATCAGGCAGCTCCTCGACGACGGAGTGACCTGCTTCATCGAGGTGAGCACGCATCCCGTGCTGTCGCTCGGACTGCAGGAGACCATCGACGCCGCGGGTCGTGACGCCGCCGTCGTCGGCACGCTGAGGCGCGAAGCCGGCGGGCTGGAGCGGATGCTCACCTCGGCCGCCGAGGCGTACGTCCGCGGTGTGCCCGTTGCGTGGGAAACGGTCCTCGAAGAGGCCGGCCCCTCAGCCGTCGACCTGCCCACGTACGCGTTCCAGCACCAGCGGTACTGGCTCGACGCACCCCTGCCCGCCTCGGCCGACACCCACCAGGACGACTGGGAGCGGACGTTCTGGCAGGCCGTCGACGCCGCCGACGGCCGGGCCCTGACCGAGCTGCTCGCGCTGCCCCCGGACGCCTCGCTGGAGGCGGCCGCGTCGACCCTGGCGAGCCGGCGCCGCGGCCGCACGCAGCGGGCCGCCCTGAACGAGCTGCGGTACAGGATCGTGTGGCGCCCGCTCGGGCTTGGCTCGGCGCCCGGCGCGTCCGGGACCTGGCTGGTCGTGGTGCCCCCGGACCACGCCACCGACCGGCGCGCCGTCGACCTCGTCGCGGGCTTACGCACCAGGCGCCTCGACGTGCTGGTCACCGAGCCGGCGGACCTCGCCGACGTCGACCCCGCCACGGTGACGGGGGTGCTGTCGCTGCTGGCCCTGGACGAGGACACCGCGCTGCACGGCACGGCGGACCTGGTGCGCGCGCTGGGCACGACGGGTATCGAGGCACCGCTGTGGTGCGTGACCGGCGGAGCGGTCTCCACCGACGAGGACGACGAGCTGACCAGCGCCGTACAGGCCCAGCTGTGGGGCCTCGGCCGGGTCGTGGCGCTGGAGCACCCACACCGCTGGGGCGGTCTCGTGGACCTGCCGCCCCGCCTCGACGAAACGGCCTTCGACCGGCTCGTCGCCGTACTCGGCGGCATCGACGACGAGTGCGAGGTCGCGATACGCGACGCGGCTGTCCTCGTCCGGCGCATCGTCCGGGCACCGCTGCCCGACACGGCCGCCACCGAGCCGTGGCGCCCCCGCGGCACCGTGCTGATCAGCGGCGGAACCGGAATGATCGGTGCGCACGTGGCCCGCAGACTCGCCGCGGACGGAGCCGAACACCTCGTCCTGGCCGGACTGCGCGGACCGGACGCCCCGGGAGCGGCCGAGTTGGCACGGGAGCTGACCGGGCTCGGCGCCCGGGTGACCGTCGTCGCCTGCGACATGTCCGTACGGTCCGAGGTCGCGGCGCTCCTCGACTCGCTGCCCACCGACGCGCCCCTGACGGCGGTGATGCACGCGGCCGGTGTGCTGTCCGACGGCCTGGTCGACACCCTCACACCGGAACAGTTCGCCGCGGTCATGGCACCGAAGGTGGACGGCGCTCTGCACCTCCACGAACTGACGAGCCATCTGGACCTCGACGCGTTCGTCCTGTTCTCCTCCGTCGCCGGCAGCTTCGGCGCCGCGGGCCAGGGCAACTACGCGGCCGCCAACGCCCACCTGGACGCCCTTGCACGGCAGCGCCGCCGCGCCGGACTGCCCGCCACCTCCGTCGCCTGGGGGTCCTGGGGCGCCGGCATGGCCGAGGACGTCGCCGACCGGCTGAAGCGGCGCGGGTTCCCGGCGCTGGACCCGGACCTCGCGGTGGCGGCCCTCCTCCAGGCGATCAACCACGACGAGACGCACCTCGTGGTCACCCACGTCGAGTGGGAACGGGCCGCACCCGTCTTCACCATGGCCCGCCCCAGCCCGCTGATCCGCGAAATACCGGAGGCCGGGCGGGCACTGGACGGCGCACGGACCGCGGCGGACGGCCCCCGCCCCGACGCGTCGGCGCTGGCGGCGAAGCTCGCGACCGTACCGGTCGACGCCCGGCGGCACCTCCTGCTCGACCTCGTGCGCACCGAGGCGGCGGTCGTGCTCGGACACGCCACGCCCGACGCCGTGGAAGCGGCCCGCGCCTTCCGTGAGCTGGGCTTCGACTCGCTGTCGGCCGTGGAACTGCGCAACCGCCTGTCCGCGGCCACCGGCGTCACCCTGCCCGCCGGCGTGGTCTTCGACCACCCCTCGGCCCGGGCGCTCGCCGACTTCCTCCTCGCCAGGGCGACCGGAGACGCGCCCGCGGCCCTGCCACTCGCCGAGACCGCGGGCGGCGCCGACGACGACCCCATCGCGATCGTGGGCATGGCGTGCCGGTTCCCCGGCGGCGTCACCACACCGGAGGAGTTCTGGGACCTGCTGGCCGCGGGCGGCGACGCGATCTCGCCGTTCCCCACCAACCGCGGCTGGGACCTGGCCGAGCTGTACGACCTCGACCCCCACCGGCCCGGGAAGGCGTACGTCCGGGAGGGCGGGTTCCTGCACGACGCGGGCGACTTCGACGCGGCGTTCTTCGGTATCTCCCCGCGCGAGGCGCTGGCCATGGACCCGCAGCAGCGGCTGCTCCTGGAAACCTCCTGGGAGGCCGTCGAACGGGCGGGCATCGACCCGACCACCCTCCACGGCACCAGCACGGGCGTCTACGCGGGCGGCATGCACTCCTTCTACGGAGCAGCCACGCCGCCCGAGGAGGGCCTCGAAGCCCACCTGATGACTGGCGTGTTCACCAGCGTCCTGTCCGGGCGGGTGTCCTACGCACTCGGGCTGGAGGGACCGTCCCTCACCGTCGACACCGCCTGCTCGTCCTCCCTGGTGGCCCTGCACCTGGCCTGCCAGGCCCTGCGGCGGGGAGAGTGCACGATGGCCCTGGCCGGCGGAGTGGCCGTGATGCCCTCCACAGGAGGCTTCGCCGGGATGAGCCGGCAGCAGGTGCTCGCGCCCGACGGCCGGTGCAAGCCGTTCGCGGCCGCGGCCGACGGCATGAGCATGTCCGAGGGCGCCGGGGTCCTGCTCGTCGAGCGGCTGTCCGACGCCCGACGCAACGGCCACCCCGTCCTGGCCGTCATCCGGGGCAGTGCGATCAACCACGACGGCGCGTCCAACGGACTGACGGCACCGAACGGACCGTCGCAGGAGCGGGTGATCCGGCGAGCCCTGCACGCCGCCGGCCTCGCCGGGCGCGACGTCGACGTGGTGGAGGCCCACGGTACCGGCACCAGACTGGGCGACCCGATCGAGGCGAACGCCCTGCTCGCGACCTACGGCCAGGACCGGGACCGGCCGCTGTGGCTCGGTTCGGTCAAGTCCAACATCGGCCACACCGCAGCCGCGGCCGCCGTGGCCGGCGTGATGAAACTCGTGCTGTCCATGCGGCACGGCGTCCTGCCCAGGACCCTGCACGTCGACGCCCCCTCACCGCACATCGATTGGGAGTCGGGCGACATCCGGCTGCTGACGGACGCCCGGCCCTGGGAACCCGGCGACGGACCGCGCCGCGCCGCGATCTCCTCGTTCGGGATCAGCGGCACCAACGCCCACCTCCTGCTGGAGGAACCCCCGGCGGCCGACCCGCCCGACACGCCCGAGCGGACCACGCCGTCCGCCGTCGTACCGTGGGTGCTGTCCGCCAGGACCGGCCAGGCCCTCGACGAGCAGCTCCAGCGGCTGCGGACCCGGCTCGCCGAACAGCCCGACCTCGATCCCTCCGACGTCGGCTATTCACTGGCCCACGGCAGGTCGGTGTTCGCCCACCGCGCCGTCCTTCTCGACCCCGACGGCACCACCGGACCCGACACCGTACGGGGCGTCGCCGCCGGCGAGGCACGGCCGGTGTTCGTCTTCCCCGGGCAGGGCGGCGAGTGGCCCGCCATGGGACGCGAACTCCTGGCGACCGCACCCGCCTTCCGGGAACAGGCCGAGGCGTGCGACGCGGAGATCCGCGCCCTGACCGGCTGGTCGGTGCTCGACGTGCTGAGCGGCGGCACCGACGTGCCCGGCGACAGCGTCGACGTACAGCAGCCGGTCCTGTTCACCATGATGGTGTCCCTGGCCGCGCTGTGGCGCTCCTACGGCGTGGAACCCGCGGCCGTGGTGGGGCACTCGCAGGGTGAGGTCGCCGCCGCGTACGTCGCGGGAGCCCTGTCCCTGAAGGACGCCGCGCGCATCATCGTCACCCGCAGCGACGCCTGGCTCGCCCTGTCCGGGCACGGCGGAATGACGGCTGTCCTGCTGCCGGCCGACGAGGCGGCGCGCCGTATCGAACCCTGGGGCGACGACCTGTCGGTGGCCGCCGTCAACGGGCCGGGCTCCTGCACGGTCTCCGGCGACCCCGTGGCCTGCGACGAGTTCGCGGCCGCGTGCACCGCCGACGGTGTCCGGGCCCGACGCGTGCCCGGCGTGACCGTGGCCGGGCACTCCGCCCAGGTCGACGCGCTGCGTGAGCGGCTGCTGCGCGACCTCGCGCCGATCACCCCGCAGCAGGGCAGGATCCCGCTGTACTCCACGGTGACCGGGGACACGGTCGACACCGCGACGCTCGACGCCGCCTACTGGTACCGCAACATCCGGGAGACCGTGGAGTTCGAGAGCGCGGTCCGCGCGACGACCCGTGACGGGTACCGCACGTTCATCGAAGTCGCCCCCCACCCGCTGCTGGCGCTCTCGATCCAGGAGACCGTCGAACAGCACGGAGCCGAACCGGTCGTCGTCCCCACGCTGCGCCGGGAGGAAGGCGGACAGCGGCGGTTCCTGACGTCGGCCGCCGAGGCGCATGTGAACGGCGTGACGGTCGACTGGAAGGCCGCGTTCCGCGGTACGGGCGCCCGCCGGGTCGATCTGCCGACGTATCCGTTCCAGCACGAGACCTTCTGGCTCGACACCCCCGTCGCCGGTACGGCCGTGGCCGGCGCGGCCACCTCGGCCGACGAGGCGTTCTGGGCCGCCGTCGAACGGCAGGACCTCACCGCGCTGACCTCGGCCCTCGAGGTCGGGGCCGACTCCGCGCCGGCCGTCCGTGAGGCGCTGCCCGTCCTGGCGGCCTGGCGTCGGAGCATCAGCCGGCGCTCCACCGTGGACTCCTGGACCTACCGGGTGACATGGCAGCCCCTCGCCGCCGCCCCCACGGCGGCGCCGGGCGGCACCTGGCTCGCCGTGGTGCCCGGGGCACGGGCGGAGCACCCCACCGTCACCGCACTCGTGCACGCCGTCGAACGATCCGGCGCCAAGGTCGTACGGATCGACGTCGATGCCGCCGACCTCGACCGGGGTGTCCTGTCGGAACGCCTGCGGGCCGCCGCCGACGGGAATCCGGTCGCGGGCGTGCTGTCCCTGCTGGCACTCGACGGCACCCCGAGCCCCGCCCACCCCGGCGTCGCCGCGGCCACCGTGGGCACCCTGGCCCTGGTCCAGGCGCTCGGCGACGCGGGAACGGCCGGACCGCTGTGGTGCGTCACCAGCGGAGCGGTGTCGGTGGACGACACGGACCCGCTCCGTGACCCGACCGCCGCTCAGGTGTGGGGCCTGGGCCGGGCCGCCGCGCTGGAACAGCCGGAACGCTGGGGCGGGCTGATCGACCTGCCGGAGGACGTGGACCGGCGGGCCCAGGACCGCTTCGTCGAGGCACTCGCCGGCACGGCAGGCCGAGAGGACCAACTGGCCGTCCGCCCCACCGGCGTCCACGCCTGCCGCCTCGTCCGCGCCGCCGCTTCGCCCGGCGCCACCCCGCCCGCCGACACCGCGTGGCGGCCCTCGGGCACCGTGCTCGTCACCGGCGGCACCGGGGCGCTCGGCAGGGACGTGGCCCGGTGGCTCGCGGGCGACGGTGCGGGACACCTCGTCCTCGCCAGCAGGCGGGCCACGAGCGCTCCGGGCGTGGACGAGCTCGTCGCCGAGCTGAGCGGCCTGGGCGCCCGGGTGACCATCGCGGACTGCGACGCGGCGGACCGCACGGCACTGGCGGAACTGCTGGCAACCGTGCCCGACGACGCCCCGCTGACCGCCGTGATGCACGTCGCCGGAGTGGTCGACGACGACCCGGTCGACGCGCTGACCCCGGAACGTCTCGAGCGGGTCTTCGCCTCCAAGGTCACCGCCGTCAACAACCTCCATGAGCTGACCGAACACCTGGACCTCACGGCCTTCGTGATGTTCTCCGCGTTCGGCGGCACCTTCGGCAGCATCGGACAGGCCAACTACGCCGCGGCCAACGCCTATCTGGACGCGTTCGCCCACCACCGCAGGGCGCGGGGGCTGACCGCCACGTCGGTGGCGTGGGGCGCATGGGGCGGCGGCAGCCTCGACTCGCGCGACCAGGCCGAGGCCAGGCTCCGCAGCCGCGGCGTCCGCGCGATGGACCCCCGGCTCGCGATGGACGCGCTCCGGCGTGCCGTACAGCAGGACGAGAGGTTCCTGCTGGTGGGCGACATCGAGTGGGACCGCTTCGCCAGGGGCCTCGCGTCCCTGCGGCCCAGCCCGCTGCTGACCACGGTGCCCGAAGCGCTGGCCGCCATGGAGGAGGCCGGAGCCGGCGACAACACCGACAGCCGGGACACGCTGTCCGCCCTGCGCGACCGGCTGGCCGCGCTCTCCGAACCGGAAGGCGACGACCACGTTCTGGGCCTGGTCCGTGGCGAACTCGCCGCGGTGCTCCGGCACGCCGACCCCGACGCCGTCGACGTGGACGGCCCGCTGACCGGGCTCGGCCTGGACTCGGTGCTGGCGGTCGAACTCCGCAACCGGCTCAGCCGGATCAGCGGACTGCGACTTCCCGTCACGCTCGTCTTCGACCACCCGACGGCACGCGCCGTCACCACTCACCTGCTGGAGCGGATCCGCCAGGACGCGGGCACCCCCGCCACGGGGTTGCTGGAAGAACTCGAAACGCGGTTGCCCGCAATCGCGTCCGACGGCCCGACCCGCGAGGTCGTCACCACCCGGTTGAGATCGCTGCTCGCGCAGCTCACCGACGAACAGCCGGAGCACGCGTCCGTCGAACTGACGGAGGCCACGGACGACGAGCTGATCGAGTACATCGGCAAGGAGCTCGGCATCTCCTGACCGTCCGGCCGACACGTTTTCGTTCTTCAAGGGGCACCCACCACATGGCGGACAAAGAGCGTCTCAGCTACTACCTCAAGCGCGTCACCACCGATCTGCAGGACACCCGCAGGCAGCTGCGGGAGATCCAGGAGGAACGGCGAGAGCCGATAGCGGTCGTCGGCATCGGATGCCGGTTCCCCGGCGGCGTGTCGTCGCCGGAGGACCTGTGGCGGCTGCTCGTGTCCGGCGAGGACGCCGTGGCCGACTTCCCCGCCGACCGGGGCTGGGACCTGGACTCGCTGTTCGACCCCGACCCGGACCGGCCGGGCACCAGCTACACCCGTCGCGGCGCGTTCCTCGCGGACGCCGCCGACTTCGACGCCGAGTTCTTCGGGATCTCCCCGCGCGAGGCGCTGGCGATGGATCCCCAGCAGCGGCATCTGCTGGAGGTCGCCTGGGAGACCCTGGAGCGGGCCGGCATCGACCCCGCGACGCTGCGCGGCAGCAGGACCGGCGTCTTCGCCGGCACGAACGGGCAGGACTACGTCCGCCTGCTGATGACCTCGCTGGAGTCCGAGGCGCTGGAAGGCCACCGCCTCACCGGCAACACCGCCAGCGTGCTCTCCGGCCGCGTGTCGTACACGCTCGGCCTGGAGGGACCCGCCGTCACCGTCGACACCGCCTGCTCGTCGTCGCTGGTGGCCCTGCATCTGGCCGTGCAGTCGCTGCGACAGGGAGAGTGCTCCCTCGCGCTCGCGGGCGGCGCGACGGTCATGTCGACACCGGGCGCCTTCATCGAGTTCAGCAGGCAGCGCGGCATGGCACCCGACGGGCTGTGCAAACCGTTCGCGAACGCGGCGGACGGCACCGGCTGGGGCGAGGGTGTCGGCCTGCTCCTGCTGGAGCGGCTGTCGGACGCGCTCGCCAACGACCACCAGGTACTGGCCGTGGTGCGCGGCAGCGCCGTGAACCAGGACGGGGCCAGCAATGGCCTGACCGCGCCGAACGGGCCGTCGCAGGAACGTGTCATCCGGGACGCCTTGTCCAACGCCGGACTCACCCCCGACGAGATCGACGCCGTCGAGGCGCACGGCACCGGCACCACCCTGGGCGACCCGATCGAGGCCAACGCGGTCCTCGCCACCTACGGCCGCCACCACACGGCGGGGCGGCCGCTGCTCCTGGGCTCGGTGAAGTCCAACCTCGGCCACACGCAGGCCGCCGCGGGCGTCGCCGGAGTCATCAAGGCGATCCTCGCGGTCCGGCACGGAGTGGTGCCGCCCACCCTCCACGTCGACCGGCCGACGCCCCACGTGGACTGGTCGTCCGGTGCCGTTCTGCTGCCGACCGAGCCGACGGACTGGCCCGTCACGGACCGGCCGCGCCGCGTCGGCGTCTCCTCGTTCGGAGTCAGCGGCACCAACGCCCACGTGATCATCGAGCAGCCGTCGGCCGCCGAGCCGGCCCCCGCCGCCACGCCGGCCGGTCCGCTCACCCACGGCACCCTGCCGCTGCTGCTGTCCGGCCACACTTCCCAGGCCCTGCGCGCCCAGGCCACCCGGCTCCTGGCGTGGCTGGACGAGCGCCCGGACGCCGACCTCCCGGACCTCGCGTACTCGCTGGCCACCGGCCGCGCGGCGCTGCCCTTCCGGGCCGCCGTCGTCTGCGACGACCGCGCGTCCGCGCTGCGCGGCCTCGACGCCCTGTCCCAGGGCACGGCCTCCCCGTACCTGTTCGGCGGCGAGACCCGGATCAAGGGCGGACGCACCGCCTTCCTGCTCGGCGGCCAGGGCGCGCAACGGCCCGGCATGGGGCGCGAACTCCACGACCGTGTACCCGGGTTCGCCGCGGCCCTGGACACCGTCGCAGCGACCCTCGACCCGCTCCTGGGCCGGCCGGTCCGCGACGTGATGTTCGGCGACGACGGACTGCTCGAACGCACGCAGTACGCGCAGCCCGCGCTGTTCGCGCTCGAAGTGGCGCTGTGCCGGCTGTGGGAGAGCTGGGGAGTGCGGCCGGACTACCTCCTCGGGCACTCCGTCGGCGAGGTCGCCGCCGCCCACGTGGCCGGCGTGCTGTCCCTGGAGGACGCCTGCGCCCTCGTCACGGCCCGCGGCCGGCTCATGCAGGCGATGGCACCGGGCGTCATGGTGTCCGTGGCCGCGTCCGAGACGGAGGTGACACCGCTGCTCACCGACCGCGTCTCGATCGCGGCGGTCAACGGCCCCGCTTCCGTGGTCCTCTCGGGCGACGAGGACGCGGTGTCGGCCGTGCTGTCGGCGCTGGGAGAGCGCAGGTCGAAGCGGCTGTCCACGAGCCACGCGTTCCACTCGCCGTCCATGGAACCGATGCTGGAGGAATTCCGCTCCGTCGTCGAAGGGCTGACGTTCCACCCGCCGCGGATCCCGGTCGTCTCCAACGTGAGCGGCAGGGTCGCCGCCGCGGACGACATCGCGACCGCCGCGTACTGGGTGCGCCACGTCCGGGAACCCGTCCGTTTCCACGCCGGAATGGAGGACCTGCTCACCCGCGGGGTGACCACGTTCCTCGAACTGGGACCGGGCGGCGTCCTCACCGGGCTGGGCCGCGACAGCGTGCCCGCCGACCGCACCGACGTACTCCTGACGCCCGCACTGCGCCATGGCAAGGACGAGACCGCCACCGCCGTGACCGCGCTGGCCGGCGCCCACGCCAACGGCACCCCCGTCGACTGGCCGGCGGTGTTCGCCGGCAGCGGCGCCGCCCCGACCGATCTGCCGACCTACGCGTTCCAGCGCGAGCGCCACTGGCTGAAGAATCCGTTCTCCGCGACCGGTGACGTGACCCGCGTCGGCGTCGGCACGGCGAACCACCCGCTGCTCGGCGCGGCCGTGGCACTCGCGGACGGCGACGGACTGCTGCTGACCGGCTTGCTGTCCCGGCACAGCCACCCCTGGCTCGCCGACCCGGCCGACGGCGTGCCCCGCCTGGCCGCCACCCTGCTGGAACTGGCGTTGCACGCGGGGGACCAGGTCGGCTGCGGCCGCATCGCCGAGTTCGCCGTGGACGAGCCGCTGACCCTGCCGGAACGGGGCGGCATCGTCGTACAGGTACGGGTGGGCGCGCCGGACGAGTCCGGCGGCCGGACCGTCACCGTCCACGCACGCGAGGACCACGACGACGCCCCGTGGACCCGGCACGGCGTCGGCGTCCTGGACCGAGCGCCGACGCCTCCGCCCGCGACGGACCGCGGCCTGCCGGACGAGGCCGCCGAGAGGATCGACGTCACCGCACTCCGCGCCGAGCGGGGAAGCGGCACGGGAGGCCCGGAGCTGCTCGCCGCGTGGCGCGACGGCGACACCCTGTACGCCGAAGTGGGGCCGCCCGCCGACGCGCCGGCCGACACCGCCCCCTTCGGCCTGCACCCCGCCCTCCTGGCCGCCGTCGTCCAAGCCGCCGGGACCCTGCTGCCGCCGGTGACCGACAACCGGCTCAGCCTGCTGCCCGTCCGGTGGGACGGGGTCGAACTCCACGCACCCGGTGCGACCGCGGCCCGCGCCGAGCTCACCCTGACCGGCGAGCACACCGTGGCCATGGCCCTCACCGACGACGCGGGGCGAACCATCGCCCGGGCGGACTCCGTGACCTTCCAGGAGACGGCCGTACGCGGCCGGCACGGCGACGCCCTGTTCCGGATCGCCTGGGACGAAGTGCCGCTCACGGGCGGGAACGCCCCCGCCGACGGGTGGGCGGTGCTCGGGGACGCCGACACCGACGCCCGGTTCGGCGACGCGGTGCCGTACGCCGACCTCACCGAACTGTCCCGAGCCGTGCGGGCCGGTGCCCCGGCGCCCGCCGTCGTCCTCGCGCCCGTGCCGCCCGGCGGCCACGGTGACCCCGATGCGCTCGGCGAGGACGTGCGCGCCGCGCTCCGGGGTGTTCTCGGACTGGCCCGGCAGTGGCTCGCGGACGACACCTTCGCCGCGTCCCGCCTCGTGGTGGTGACCCAAGGCGCCGTGACCACCGTGCCGGACGCCCAGCCGGACGACCTGGCCACGGCCCCGGTCTGGGGGCTCGTCCGGTCCGCGCAGTCCGAGCACCCCGACCGGTTCCTGCTCCTCGACGTGGACGGCACAGCCGCGTCGTACCGATCGGTCGCCCCGGCCCTGTCCGGCGACGAGCCGCAGCTGGCGCTGCGTGCCGGCACCGCCCACGCACCGCGGCTGGCCCGGCTGCGGCAGCCCGACGGGCCCGCCGCGGTGCGCCTCGACCCCGACGGGACCGTCCTGGTCACCGGCGCCACGAGCGGCGTCGGCCGGCTCGTCGCCCGGCACCTGGCGGAGCGGCACGGCGTACGGCACCTGCTGCTGGTCAGCCGACGCGGAGCGGCCGCCGACGGCGCGGCCTCGTTAAGCGCCGAACTGGCCGAACTGGGCGCCGACGCGACCATCGCCGCCTGCGACGTGGGAGACCGCGACGAGCTGGCGGCATGCCTGGCGGCGGTACCGGCCGCACACCCGCTCACGGCCATCGTGCACAGCGCCGGTGTCGTGCACGACGGACTGATCGGCTCACTGACCGAGGAACAGGTGGACCGCGTGCTGCGGCCCAAGGTCGACGCGGTGCTCCACCTCCACGACCTCACCCGCGACCTCGACCTCGCCGCCTTCGTCGTCTTCTCCTCGGCCGCCGCCACCATCGGCGCCGGAGGCCAGGGCAACTACGCGGCGGCGAACACCTTCCTCGACGCGTTCGCAGCCCACCGCAGGGCGCTGGGCCTGCCGATGACCTCCGTGCAGTGGGGCCTGTGGGCGGAGCGCAGCGGCATGACGCAAGAGCTCGGCGACGCCCACCACACACGGGCCAGGCGCGCCGGCATCATCCCGATGCCCACCGAGCAGGGCCTCGCCCTCTTCGACGCGGCGCTCGACGCCGACCGTCCCGTCGTGGTCGCCGCGCCGGTCGACCTGGCCGCCTGGCGGGCGCGAGCGGCGTCCGGCACCGTGCCGCCGCTTCTGCACGGACTCGTCCCGCCGGCATCGTCAGGCCCGGCGGCGACCGGCCGTCAGGCTTCCGGTGCACGGCTCGACCTGGCCGGCATGTCGGACACGGAACGGTCCAGGACGCTGCTGAACCTGGTCCGCACCCACACCGCCGCCGTGCTCGGGCACGACTCCGCCGAATCGGCCGGAGCCGACCGCCTCTTCAGCGAGCTGGGCATCGACTCCCTCACCGCCGTCGAACTGCGCAACCGTCTCACCCACGCCACCGGGATGCGCCTGCCCACCACACTCGTGTTCGACTATCCGACCCCGGTCGAGCTGGCCCGCTTCCTCGACGAGGGGCTGGCCGACACGGCGCGGCCGGCGACGCGGAAGGAGGCATCGTCCGCCACCGCGACGAGCGGCACGTCGGACGAGCCCATCGCGATCGTCGGCATGGCGTGCCGCTTCCCCGGCGGTGTGCGATCGCCGGAAGACCTCTGGCGGCTCGTCGCGGAGGGACAGGAGGGGATCGGCGCCTTCCCCGCCGACCGCGGCTGGGACCTGGAGCAGCTGCTCGGCGACGGACGATCGAGCGTCCGCAACGGCGGATTCCTGTCCGACGCGGCCGACTTCGACGCGGAGTTCTTCGGGATCTCGCCGCGTGAGGCGCTGGCGATGGACCCGCAGCAGCGGCTGCTGCTGGAGACGAGCTGGGAGGTCTTCGAGCGGGCCGGGATCGACCCGGCCACCCTGCGCGGCAGCGACACCGGCGTCTTCGCCGGCACCAACGGCCAGGACTACGCCCTGCTCCTCCAGGACCTCCCGGAGGAGCTGGAAGGTTTCGTCGGCATCGGCAACGGCGGCGCCGTCTTCTCGGGCCGGCTGTCGTACACGTTCGGCCTCGAGGGCCCCGCGGTGACGGTGGACACGGCGTGTTCGGCCTCGCTGGTGGCGCTGCACCTCGCGGCGCAGTCGCTGCGGCAGGGTGAGTGTTCGCTGGCCCTGGTCGGCGGTGCGACGGTGATGTCGACTCCGATGCAGTTCGTGGAGTTCAGCCGTCAGGGCGGGCTCTCGCCGGATGGGCGGTGCAAGGCGTTCGCGGCCGGTGCCGACGGTACGGGGTGGTCCGAGGGCGTCGGTGTGCTGCTGGTGGAGCGTCTGTCGGATGCCCGGCGCAAGGGGCATCGGGTGCTGGCGGTGGTGCGGGGCTCGGCGGTGAACCAGGACGGTGCCTCGAACGGGCTGACCGCGCCGAACGGCCCCTCCCAGCAGCGGGTGATCCGCCAGGCGTTGGCCAGTGCGCGGCTGACTGCGGCCGAGGTGGACGCGGTGGAGGCGCATGGCACCGGCACGAGGCTGGGTGACCCGATCGAGGCGCAGGCGTTGCTGGCCACGTACGGCCAGGACCGGGACACGGGGCGGCCGTTGCTGCTCGGTTCGGTGAAGTCGAACCTGGGACATACACAGGCGGCTGCGGGTGTGGCGGGTGTCATCAAGATGGTGATGGCGCTGCGGCACGGTGTGCTGCCCGCGACGCTTCATGTGGACGAGCCGTCGCCGCACGTGGACTGGTCTGCGGGTGAGGTGCGTCTGCTGACGGAGCAGACGGCGTGGCCCGAGGTGGACCGCCCGTGGCGGGCGGGTGTGTCGTCCTTCGGTGTCAGCGGGACCAACGCACACGTCATCCTCGAAGCCGCGAACGGCACGGAGACCGAACCCGGAACGGAGGCGGGGGACGACACCGACCCGGTTGTGCCCTGGGTTCTCTCCGCCGCCGACGGCCGGGCCCTGCGCGAGCAGGCGGGCCGGCTGCTGGAGCGGCTCGACGGTGAACCGGCCACCACGCCCGGCGACATGGCGTACTCCCTCGCCACCACCCGGTCGGCGCTGCGCCATCGTGCCGTGCTTGTCCCGCACGACCCCGCGGAACTGCCGGAACTCCTGCGGGCACTGGCCGACGACCGCCCCGCCACGGGAACGGTCCGCGGCACGGCACTCACCCCGCCGCAGATCGCGTTCGTCTTTCCCGGTCAGGGATCGCAGTGGATCGGCATGGCGAGGGAACTGCTCGACTCCGCGCCCGTGTTCGCCGAGCGCATGACCGCCTGCGCGGCTGCGATCGAACCCTTCGTCGACTGGTCGCTCCTGGACGTCGTCCGGGGCGAGCCGAGCGCTCCCGCCCTCGACCGCGTCGACGTGGTCCAGCCGGTGCTGTTCGCCGTCATGGTCTCGCTCGCCGAACTGTGGCGCGCGTACGGCGTCGAACCGGACGCCGTCCTCGGACACAGCCAGGGTGAGATCGCCGCCGCCCATGTCGCGGGTGGACTCTCGCTGCCCGACGCCGCCCGCGTGGTGACCCTCCGCAGTCAGGCCCTGACCGCCCTGTCCGGCCGAGGCGGTATGGTCTGGGTGCCCGAAGCCCCCGACCAGGTCACCGAGCGGCTCCGGAGCTGGGACGGACGACTCGCGATCGCCGCCGTCAACGGCCCCACGGCCGTGGTGGTCTCCGGGGAGAGCACGGCCCTGGACGAGTTCCTGACCACCTGCCTCGCCGCCGATGTACGGGCGAAGCGGATCGACGTCGACTACGCGTCGCACTCCCCGCAGGTCGAGGAGATCCGGGAACGGCTCGCCGACGTCCTCGCGCCGATCCGCCCCCGGTCCGGCCACACCCCGTTCTACTCCGCCGTGACCGGCGAACCGCTGGACACGGCCCGGCTGGACGCGGCCTACTGGTACGACAACCTCCGCCGCACCGTCGACTTCGAGCAAGCGACCCGGCAGGCCGTCGAGCACGGGCACACCGTGTTCATCGAGGTCAGCCCGCACCCCGTGCTCACCCCCGCCGTGCAGGAGACCGTCGAGGCACGGGAGCGGACCGTCTCCGTGCTGGGCACGCTGCACCGGGACGAGGGCGGCATGCCACGCTTCGTGACGGCACTGGCCGAGGCATACGTCCGCGGGGTCGCGGTGGACTGGGGGCCGGTCTTCCCTGCCGCCCGCCCGGTCGACCTGCCGACCTACGCCTTCCAGCGGCGCCGGTTCTGGCCCGACGACTACCTCGCCCGCGCAGGAGACGCCTCGGGCCTCGGCCTGGCCGACGCCGGGCACCCGCTGCTCGGCGCCGTCGTCACGCCGGCCGGGGCCGACACCTGCCTGCTGACCGGACGGCTGTCCACCCGGACCCATCCGTGGCTGACCGACCACCGTGTCCAGGACACGGTCGTCCTGCCCGGCACCGCCTACGTCGACATGGCGATACGCGCCGGCGACGAGGTGGGGTGCCCGCGGATCGAGGAACTCACGCTGCAGGCCCCGCTCGTGGTGCCCACGCACGGAGACGTCCACGTGCAGGTGACCGTCGCCGCCGCGGACGCGGACGGCCGACGCGAGATCACCGTCCATGCGCGGCGGGACGGCGACGCGGACTGGATCAGGCACGCCACCGGCGTCCTCAGCCCGGCGCAGGAGCGGTTTCCCCAGGGACAGCACCCGCAGGAACAGCGCCCGCAGGGACAGCTCCAGGACGGCCTGGCCGAGTGGCCGCCGCCGGGCGCGGTCCCCGTGCCGCTGGACGGCTTCTACCCGCGCTTCGCGGAGTCCGGACTGGACTACGGGCCCGCCTTCCAGGGCCTGCGGGCCGCCTGGCTGGACGGCACAGACGTACTCGCCGAAGTTCGCTTGCCCGAAGAACAGCACCACACGGCAGGCCGGTTCGGCCTCCACCCCGCCCTCCTCGACGCGGCCCTGCACGCGCTCGCCGTCGCGACCGCGCAGCCCGAGGAAGCGGCGCCGCGGCTGCCGTTCTCCTGGTCGGACGTCACCCTGTACGCCACGGGCGCGACTGCCCTGCGGGTCCGGCTCTCCCCGACCGGGACGGACACCGTGGCTCTCCTGGTCACGGACGAGACCGGAACCGCTGTCGCCTCGGTGGGGACCCTGGCGGTCCGGCCGCTCGCCGTGTCCCAGCCCGTCACCCGAAGCCCGCTCCACGGCCTCGACTGGGTCGACGCGCCCGTCCCGGCCACGACGCTCGCCGTCCGAACGGCGTGGATCGGCGACCCCGGACCGGAACCGGTCAGTGAGCACTACCCGGACCTCGCCGCCCTGCTCGCCGCCCTCGACACGGGCGCGGACCTTCCTGACGCCGTGTTCGCCGCCCTCCCGGCCCCGTCGCCCGACGACGACGTCGTCACGGCCGCGCACACGAGCGCGGGGACCACGCTGGACCTGCTGCGCGCCTGGCTCGCCGAGGACCGGCTCGCCGACAGCCGACTGGTGCTGGTGACACACGGCGCCGTCGGCGCGGCACCCACCGGCCCGGCCAATGCCACGGCCTGGGGGCTGGTGCGCTCCGCCCAGTCGGAGCACCCCGGAGTGTTCGGACTCCTCGACACGGACGGAGACACGGACGGAGACACGGACGGACACGCCGTACCGAAGGAGGTCCTCGACCTCGCTGCCGTCGGCGACGAACCCCAACTCGCCTGGCACGGCGGTGGTCTGCGGGTGCCGCGGTTGGCGCGGCTGGGGGCGGGTGCTGTGGGGGAGGGGTCGCGGTTCGGTCCTGAGGGGACGGTGGTGATCACTGGTGGTACGGGTGTGCTGGGGCGGTTGGTGGCGCGGCATCTGGTCGAGGTGCACGGGGTGCGGCGTCTGTTGTTGTTGAGCCGTGGTGGGGGGAGTGTTCCGGAGCTGTCGGCCGAGGTGACGGTGCGGGCGTGTGACGTTGCGGTGCGGGAGGAGTTGGTGGACGCGTTGGCGTCCGTGCCGGCGGAGCATCCGGTGCGGGCGGTGGTCCATGCGGCCGGTGTGCTCGACGACGCCCTGATCGGCTCCCTCACCCCGGACCGTGTGGACGAGGTCCTCCGTCCCAAGGTCGACGCGGCCTGGCACCTGCACGAGCTGACCCGCGACATGGACCTCACCGCGTTCGTCCTGTTCTCCTCGGCGGCCGGCACTCTGGGCAGCGCCGGCCAGGGCAACTACGCGGCGGCCAACGTCTTCCTTGACACACTCGCCGCGTACCGCAGGGCCCGGGGACTGCCGGCGCACTCGCTGGCCTGGGGCCTGTGGGAGGACCGCTCCACCCTCACCGGGCGGCTGGACGGCCACGACCTGGACCGCGTGTCCCGCAGCGGCATCCGCCCGCTGTCCGCGGCCGAGGGCCTGGCGATGTTCGACGACGCCCTCGGGCGCGACGAGCCGCTCGTCCTCCCGGTCGCCTTCACGGCCACCGGTCTCCGCGGCCGCGACCAGGCCGTACCGCCGCTTCTGCGCGGACTGATCCGCACTCCGGAGCGCCGGACGGTCGACACCGCGACCGCGGGCGGAGAGACGCTGCGCGACCGACTCGCCGGTCTCGGGGAGAGGGACCGCCACGAGATCGTCCTGAACCTGGTACGCGCCCATACGGGCGTCGTGCTCGGCCACGGCGCCGCCGACGCGGTCTCCGCCGAACGGGCCTTCACGGACATGGGTTTCAGCTCCCTGTCCGCCGTCGAACTGCGCAACCGGCTCGCTTCGGCCACCGGCCTCAGACTGCCCGCCACGCTGGTCTTCGACTATCCGAACGTGACGGCACTCACCGAGTTCCTGCTGACGAGACTCCTCGGCGAACGGTCCGCGGCTGCTTCGGCGGCCGTCGCCGCCCCCCGCGCCACGGCCGCGGCCGACGAACCCCTCGCGATCGTGGGCATGAGCTGCCGCTACCCGGGCGGTGTCCGGTCCCCCGAGGACCTGTGGCGGGTGGTGTCCGGCGGGCAGGACGTCATCTCCGCCTTCCCGACCGACCGTGGCTGGGACCTGAATCGCCTCTTCGACACGCGCCAGACCGTCAGGTCCTCCGCGCGCGAAGGCGGATTCCTGTACGACGTCGCTGACTTCGACGCGGAGTTCTTCGGGATCTCGCCGCGTGAGGCGCTGGCGATGGACCCGCAGCAGCGGCTGCTGCTGGAGACGTCCTGGGAGGCCGTCGAACGGGCCGGGATCGATCCGGCCACCCTGCGCGGCAGCGACACCGGCGTCTTCGCCGGCGTGATGTACCACGACTACGCGGCACGGCTCCACGATGTCGTCCCCGGTGACCTGGTGGGTTACCTGGGCAACGGCAGCGCGGGCAGCGTCGCCTCCGGTCGTCTGTCGTACACGTTCGGCCTCGAGGGGCCCGCGGTGACGGTGGACACGGCGTGTTCGTCGTCGCTGGTGGCGCTGCACCTCGCGGCGCAGTCGCTGCGGCAGGGTGAGTGTTCGCTGGCCCTGGTCGGGGGAGTGACGGTGATGTCGTCCCCCGCGGCCTTCATCGAGTTCAGCCGTCAGGGCGGGCTCTCGCACGACGGGCGGTGCAAGGCGTTCGCGGCCGGTGCCGACGGTACGGGGTGGTCCGAGGGCGTCGGTGTGCTGCTGGTGGAGCGTCTGTCGGATGCCCGGCGCAACGGTCATCGGGTGCTGGCGGTGGTGCGGGGCTCGGCGGTGAACCAGGACGGTGCGTCGAACGGGCTGACCGCGCCGAACGGCCCCTCCCAGCAGCGGGTGATCCGCCAGGCGTTGGCCAGTGCGCGGCTGACTGCGGCCGAGGTGGACGCGGTGGAGGCCCATGGCACCGGCACCAGGCTGGGTGACCCGATCGAGGCGCAGGCGTTGCTGGCCACGTACGGCCAGGACCGGGACACGGGGCGGCCGTTGCTGCTCGGCTCGGTGAAGTCGAACCTGGGGCACACGCAGGCGGCTGCGGGTGTGGCGGGTGTCATCAAGATGGTGATGGCGCTGCGGCACGGTGTGCTGCCCGCGACGCTCCACGTGGACGAGCCGTCGCCGCACGTCGACTGGTCTGCGGGTGAGGTGCGTCTGCTGACGGAGCAGACGGCGTGGCCCGAGGTGGACCGCCCGTGGCGGGCGGGTGTGTCGTCCTTCGGTGTTAGCGGGACCAACGCACACGTCATCCTCGAAGCCGCGAACGGCACGGAGACCGAACCCGGAACCGCCGCAGGGGAGGGCACCGAACCAGGCGACGGCACCCACCCGGTCGTCCCCTGGCTCCTCTCCGCCCGTGGCCCCGCCGCGCTCCAGGCCCGCGCCGCCCAGTTGGTGGCCCGCACCGAGCAGGACCCGGTGGACGTGGCCTACTCCCTGGCCACCACCCGCACGGCCCTGGAACACCGGGCGGTCGTCGTCGCCCCGGACCCCGAGGGGCGGGCCGCCGCCCTGTCCGCGCTCGCCACCGGTGACCGCGCACCGGGAGTCATCACCGGGACGGTGGTCCCCGACAACCGGCTCGCGTATCTGTTCTCCGGGCAGGGTGCCCAGTACGTCGGCATGGGACGCGCTCTGTACGCCGCGTACCCCGCGTTCGCCCGGGCCTTCGACGCCGTATGCGCGCGGTTCGACGAACACCTGGACGTCTCGCTGCGTGCGGTCGTCTTCGACGGCGCCGCGTCACTCGACGAGACCCTCTGGACCCAGCCGGCCCTGTTCGCCGTGGAGGTCGCGCTCGCCCGCCTCTTCGAGCACTGGGGCATCAGGCCCGACCGGCTGATCGGCCACTCCGTCGGCGAGATCGCCGCGGCCCACATCGCGGGCGTGTTCACACTGGAGGACGCGTGCACGCTGGTCGCCGCGCGCGGCCGCCTCATGCAGGAACTCCCGGCAGGCGGGGCGATGGTGTCGGTGCAGGCCACACCGGACGAGGTGCTGACGTCGCTGTCCGGGTCGGAGCACCTCGTCGGCATCGCCGCCGTGAACGGCCCGTCGGCGACCGTCGTCTCCGGCGACGGCGACACCGTCACCCGTATCGCGGCGTTCTGGGCCGATCAGGGCAGGAAGACCAGGCGACTGGCCGTCAGCCACGCCTTCCACTCGCCCCTGATGGAGCCGGTGCTCCAGGACTTCGCCCAGGTCGTCCGCGGGCTGCGCCCCGCGCCACCGCGGATTCCGATCGTGTCCACGGTGACCGGTGAGATCCTCACCGACGAGCAGGCGTGTTCTGCGGAGCACTGGGTCGACCACGTCCGGTCGACCGTGCGCTTCCTCGACGGTGCGCAGACCCTGCACCGGCTCGGTGTGACGACGTACGTCGAACTGGGGCCCGGCGGCATCCTGACGCCGATGACGCGGGACTGCCTCGCGGACCGGGCCGACGCCGCCGCCGTCGTACCCACCCTGCGCGCCGACCGGGACGACGTCACCGCCGTGCTCTCGGCCGTCGCCGCCCTGTACGTGCGGGGCACGGAAACGGACCACGCGTCGCTGTTCGCCGGTACGGGCGCGCGCCGCGTGGAGCTGCCCACCTATCCGTTCCAGCGCCGGAGGTACTGGCTGGACCCGGCCGAGACGTCCGTACCGGAGGCGGAGGCGGCCGACGCCGAGTTCTGGGCGGCGGTGGACCGCTCGGACGTCGACTCCCTCGCGGAGAAGCTGCTGGTCGACGCGGACACGCTCTCCGGAGTCGTCCCCGCGCTCGGCGCGTGGCGCCGGCACCGGAGCGACCGCTCCGCCGTCGACGCCCTGCGGTACCGGGAGTCCTGGCGCCCCCTGGCCGAACCGGCACCGGCCGTACTGACCGGGACCTGGCTCGTCGTCGCCCCCGCCAACGGCCTCGCCGGACCCGAGGAAGCCGGAATCGCCACGGCGCTGGCGGCTCATGGCGCACGGGTCCGCACCCTGACGCTCGACGGCGGACGGGCACGCGACGACGTCGCGGCGCTGCTGCGCGACGCGGCGGCGGACGGAGGCACGGTCGCCGGAGTGGTGTCGCTGGCCGCGCTCGACGACCGGCCGTCGGCCGGGCATCCGGACGTCCCGGTGGGGGTCGAGGCGACCTTGACGCTGCTCGCCGCTCTCGTCGAGACGGACGTGCGGGCGCCCCTGTGGTGTCTGACCAGGGGAGCCGTGTCCACGCACGCCGCGGACGGTCCGGTCAGCCCCGGACAGGCGCAGCTCTGGGGTCTGGGCCGGGTACTCGCCCTGGAACACCCCGATCGGTGGGGTGGACTCGTCGACCTGCCGGACGAGGTGGACGAGCGCTGCCGCACCCGCCTCGTCGGCGCCCTAGCGAGCCGTGCCGAGGACCAGATCGCGCTGCGGCCCGCCGGCGTCTTCGCCCGCAGGGTGATCCGGGCGCTGCCCCACGTCGGTGAACGCCGCCCGTGGACCCCGAACGGCACCGTGCTGATCACAGGAGGCAGCGGAGCCCTCGCCGGGCACGTCGCACGGCACCTCGCACGACAGGGCGCCGACCACCTCCTGCTGGTCAGCCGCCGCGGCCCGGACGCACCCGGGGCGGAGGCGCTCACGGCCGAACTCACCGCCCTCGGCGCCACGGTGACCACCGTCGCCTGCGACGTACGCGACCGGGACGCGCTCGCCGAAGTGCTGACGGCCGTACCGGCGGAACACCCGCTCACGGCGGTCGTGCACACAGCGGGCGTCAGCGAGGTGCGCGCGGCGGCCGACACGGAACCGGCCGACTACGCCGCCGTCACCTCGGCGAAGGTCGCGGGCGCCGCCCACCTGGACGCGCTGCTCGCCGACCGGCCGCTCGACGCCTTCGTCCTGTTCTCCTCGATAGCCGCCACCTGGGGCGCGGGCGGCCAGGGCGCGTACGCGGCGGGCAACGCCTTCCTCGACGCACTGGCACGGAGCCGGGCGGCGCGCGGGCTCGCCGCGTCCTCGATCGCCTGGGGAGCGTGGGACAGCGACGGAATGGCCGACCCCGACGGCCTGACCCGGCGCGGCGTCCTGCCGATGGACCCGGCCCTCGCCCTCGAAGCCATGACGGAGGCCGTGGAGTCCGCGCGGACCACGGTCACCGTCGCCGACGTCGACTGGTCCCGGCTCGCCCCGCTGTTCGCCGCGGTCCGGCCGGCCCCGCTGCTCGCGGAACTGCCGGACGTCCGCGAGGCGTTGGCCGCGAACGAGGACGAGACGCCGTCTCCGGGCGGGCCGGTGGCCGAACTCGCCGGTCTCGGCGCTCTCGCCGGACCGCAGCGGCGCCGGATCGTGCTCGATCTGGTCCGGGACGCGGCCGGCGAGGTGCTCGGGTACACCGCATCCGACTCCGTCGCGGCGGACCGGGCGTTCCAGGACCTCGGGTTCGACTCGCTGACCGCCATGGAACTGCGGGACCGGCTCGCGACGGCCACCGGACTGCGGCTGCCGGCGACGCTGGTCTTCGACTACCCGTCGCCCGCCGCGCTCGCGGACCACATGGCGGCGCTCCTGGCCGGTGATGCCGAGCCGGACAGCGGCTCGGTCGACCACGGTGTGCCGCAGGCCGCTGCGGCCGCGGACGAGCCCATCGCGATCGTGGGCATGGCCTGCCGCTTCCCCGGCGGCGTGCGCACCCCGGACGACCTGTGGCGGCTGGTGCGCGACGGCGGCGACGCGATCACCGAGTTCCCGGACGACCGCGGCTGGGACCTTGCCGCGCTGCACGCCCCCGACCCCGAGCAGCCGGGTACGTCGTACACGAAGGAGGGCGGATTCCTCACCGGCGCCGGGGACTTCGACGCGGCGTTCTTCCGGATCAGCCCCCGTGAGGCGCTGGCGATGGACCCGCAGCAGCGGCTGCTGCTGGAAACCTCCTGGGAGGCCGTCGAACGCGCGGGCATCGCACCCGACGCGCTGCGCGGCAGCCGTACCGGCGTGTTCGTCGGCACGAACGGCCAGGACTACTCGCTGCTCCTGCACGCCGCGGCCGAGGACCTCGGCGGGTACGTCGGCACCGGCAACAGCGCCGCCGCCGTGTCCGGCCGTATCGCCTACAGCTTCGGCCTCGAAGGCCCCGCGATCACTGTCGACACCGCCTGTTCCTCGTCGCTGGTGTCCCTGCACCTGGCCTGCAGGGCGCTGCTGCGGTCGGAGTGCTCCCTCGCGCTGGCCGGTGGCGCCGCCGTGATGGCGACACCGGCGGCCTTCGTCGAGTTCAGCCGCCAGCGCGCCCTGGCGCCGGACGGCCGCTGCAAGCCGTTCGCCGACGGCGCGGACGGCACCGGCTGGGGCGAGGGCGTCGGCGTGCTCCTCCTGGAACGGCTGTCCGACGCCCGCCGCAACGGCCACCGGGTCCTCGCCGTGGTGCGCGGCACCGCCGTCAACCAGGACGGCGCGAGCAGCGGCTTCTCGGCCCCCAACGGCCCCGCTCAGCAGAGGGTCATCCGGTCGGCGCTGGCCGAAGCCGGGCTCTCGGGGCACGACGTGGACGCCGTGGAGGCCCACGGCACCGGCACGTCGCTCGGCGACCCGATCGAGGCGCAGGCGCTGCTGGCCACGTACGGGCGCGACCGTGACACCGAGCGGCCGCTGCTGCTCGGCTCGGTCAAGTCCAACATCGGGCACACGCAGGCGGCCGCCGGCGTGGCCGGGGTGATCAAGATGGTGGAGTCGATGCGCCACGGCCTGCTGCCCGCCACCCTGCACGTCGACGCGCCCACCACCCACGTCGACTGGTCGACGGGCGCGGTCCGGGTCCTGGCCGACGCGGTCGAGTGGCCCGAGACGGGCCGGGCACGCCGCGCGGCTGTGTCCGCGTTCGGCGTGACCGGGACGAACGCGCACGTCATCCTGGAGCAGACACCCGAACTCGAAGTCGCAGCCGAAGCCGTGTCCGGCGGAGACGACGGCGACGACGGCGAGCCCCGCGCCCTGCCCGTCATCCCCTGGGTGCTCTCGGCACGCACCGAGGACGCACTGCGCGACCAGGCCGGGCGGCTGCTGACCGCCCTGACGGACGGTTCCGCGGACGGCCCCGCCGGCACCCCCGGCGCCGTGGACATCGGCCACACGCTGGCGACGGCCCGGGCGGCCCTGGAGCACCGTGCGGTGCTGCTCGGCACCGATCGGACGGAGCTGCTGCGCGGCCTGGCCGAGGGCGGCGCCGTGACCGGTCGCGCCACGACCGACCCGAGAGCCGTGTTCGTCTTCCCGGGGCAGGGAGCCCAATGGGTGGGCATGGCCGACGCGTTGATGGCCGAGTCGCCGCTCTTCGCCGCCCGGATGCGCGAGTGCGCGGCCGCGCTGAGCCCGTACGTGGAGTGGTCGCTGCTCGAGGTGCTCGGTGACGCCGACGCGCTGGCCCGGGTCGACGTGGTGCAGCCCGCGCTCTTCGCGGTGATGGTGTCGCTGGCGGAGGTGTGGCGCTCGCTCGGCGCCGAACCCACCGCGGTGGTGGGCCATTCGCAGGGCGAGATAGCCGCCGCGTGCGTCGCGGGGGCGCTGTCCCTGCAGGACGCCGCCCGGGTGGTGGCCCTGCGCAGCCGCGCCCTCGTCCGGCTCGCCGGCAGCGGCGGCATGGTGTCGCTGGCCCTGCCCGCCGAGCGCGCCGAAGCGCTGCTGGCCGGCCACGGCGGCCGACTGTCCCTCGCGGCGGTCAACGGTCCGTCCTCGGTGGTCGTCTCGGGCGGCCGGCGGGAACTGGACGAGCTGCTCACCGACGCCGAGCGCCAGGGCGTCCGGGCACGCAGGATCGAGGTGGACTACGCCTCCCACTCGGCCGAGGTCGAAAGCGTCCGGGACGAACTGGTCGACGCACTCAGGGGAATCCGCCCCCGCGCCGCGAGCGTGCCGGTGTACTCCACCGTGACCGGTGAAGCCATGGACACCACGGCCTGGGGGCCCGACTACTGGTATCGCAACCTGCGCGGCACGGTCCGGTTCGACACGGCGGTGCGGACCGCACTGGCCGCGGGTGCCACCTGTTTCGTCGAGGTCAGCCCGCACCCCGTGCTCTCGGCCGGCGTGCAGGAGACCATCGACGACACCGGACGCACCGCGGTCGCCCTCGGCACCCTGCGCCGCGACGAGGGAGACACGCGCCGCCTGCTCACCTCCGTGGCCGAGGCGTTCACGCACGGCGTTCCGGTGCGCTGGCAGAAGCTGTTCGAGGGGACCGGTGCCCGCCGGACCGACCTGCCGACCTACGCGTTCCAGCACGAGCGGTACTGGCTGCGCCCCGCCGCGCAGCCCGCGACCGCCCCGGCGGGGCTCGGCACGGCCGTCCCCGCCCACCCGTTCCTCAGCGCGGCCGTGGAGCTCCCCGGCACGGACGGGTACGTGTGCGTCGGCCGGATCGCACGCCACAGCGCGGCGTGGCTCGCCGACCACGAACTGCGCGGGGACACGGTGCTGCCGGACAGCGCCCTCGTCGAGATCGCCCTCTGCGCGGGCGCCGATGTGGGAGCCGACCACCTGCGGGAGTTCACCGTCGAGGCACCGCCGGTCCTGCCGGACGACGGAGCCGTACGCCTCCAGGTCACCGTCGGAGGCCCGGACGACACCGGCGCCCGCACCGTCACCGTGCACACGCGGCCGGACACGGACTCCGCGGAGTGGACATTGCACGCCCGGGGTCTGCTGGCCACTGCGTCGCACGGTGGCGTCCCCCGGGTGCGGACCCAGCCGCCCGCCGACGCCGTGACCGTCGAACCGGCCGACCTCTACGACCGGTTCGCGTCCCTCGGTGTGGCATACGGGCCCGCGTTCCAGGCCCTGCGGTCGGTGCGGCGGGACGGCGCCGAGGTGTTCGCGGAGGTCGCCCTGCCCGACGACGTCGACGCCGACGCGTCCGGGACGCACCCCGTCCTGCTGGACGCCGCGCTTCAGGCCGTACGGCTCACGGACACCGGCTCCGGCGCCCTGACGCCCGTGTCGTGGCGCGGAGTGACACGCCACGCGGTCGGCGCCTCCGCGCTGCGCGTGCGATGGACGCCCACCGGATCGGACGCGTACGCCCTGGTGGCCGCCGACGAGTCGGGCGACACCGTCCTGACCGTCGAGGAGATCACCCTGCGGCCGCTGCCGGACGCCCGTCCGGACACCGGACGCGCACTGCGGCGCGACGGCCTGTTCCACGTCGAATGGGTCCCCGTGGTCGCGCCCGCCGCGGCCCCGCCCCGCGACTGGGCCGTGCTGGGCGACGACGCCCGTGCCCTCCTGCCGGACTGTGCGGACCTCGTCACCCACCAGGACGTGGCGGCGCTCGGCACGGCTCCCGCCGTACCCGACGTCGTGCTGGCGCCCTGGGAGCCGCACACCGACGTCCACGCGGCCACCGAGCGGGCGCTGGAACTCGTACGGTCCTGGCTGGCCGACGACCGCGCGGCGGGCGCGAAGCTCGTCCTGATCACCCGCGGAGCGGTCGCGGCCGCGCCGGACGAGGAGGTGACGGACCTGGCGGGCGCCGCGGTCTGGGGCCTGGTGCGCTCCGCACAGTCCGAGGATCCCGAACGGATCGTGCTCGTCGACGCCACGGAACCACCGACCCGGGACGTCCTCGCCGCGGCACTCGCCTCCGGAGAGCCCCAGATCGCCGTACGTGACGGTGGTCTGCGGGTGCCGCGGTTGGCGCGGCTGGGGGCGGGTGCTGTGGGGGAGGGGTCGCGGTTCGGTCCTGAGGGGACGGTGGTGATCACTGGTGGTACGGGTGTGCTGGGGCGGTTGGTGGCGCGGCATCTGGTCGAGGTGCACGGGGTGCGGCGTCTGTTGTTGTTGAGCCGTGGTGGGGGGAGTGTTCCGGAGCTGTCGGCCGAGGTGACGGTGCGGGCGTGTGACGTTGCGGTGCGGGAGGAGTTGGTGGACGCGTTGGCGTCCGTGCCGGCGGAGCATCCGGTGCGGGCGGTGGTCCATGCGGCCGGTGTGCTCGACGACGCCCTGATCGGCTCCCTCACCCCGGATCAGCTCACCCGGGTCCTGCGGCCGAAGGTCGACGCGGCCTGGCACCTGCACGAGCTGACCCGCGACATGGACCTCACCGCGTTCGTCCTGTTCTCCGCCGCGGCCGGCACCCTGGGCAACCCGGGCCAGGCCAACTACGCCGCGGCCAACGCCCATCTGGACGCGCTGGCCCGGCACCGCAGGGCGCACGGACTGCCCGCGCAGTCCCTGGCCTGGGGGCTGTGGGCGGAGGCCACCGGCATGACCGGGCACCTCGACGCCGCCGAAGTGCAGCGGATCGCGCGTTCCGGGGTCCTCCCGCTCTCCGCCGAGCAGGGTCTGCGCCTGTTCGACCTGGCCTGTGCGGTCGATGCTCCTGCCGTGGTGCCGATGCTGCTGGACCTGCCCGCGCTGCGGGCCCGGGCACTCCACGAGCCGCTCCACCCGCTGTTCGGCGGCCTCGTCCGCCGGCCCGCCCGGCGCGTGACCGGCCCGGAGCGGTCCCGGAGCGGCGCATCCCTCGCCGAGCGCCTGGCCGAGGTGCCGGAGGAGCAGCGTGACCAGGTCGTGTTCGAGGTCGTACGGTCGGCGACGTCGGCGCTGCTCGGCCACACAGACCCGGAGAAGGTCGAGGGGGACCGCACGTTCGTCGAGCTGGGCATGGACTCGCTCGGCTCGGTACGGCTGCGCAACCACCTGGCGGCGGTCTCCGGCGTACGACTGCCCGCGGGCCTGATCTTCGACCATCCGACGCCGATGGACCTGGCGGTCCACCTGCGTTCGCTGATCATGCCGGCGACCGGCGACGACGTACCCGAGGACGTGGCCACCGCACTCCTGGTGCTGGAGGAGCTGAACAAGTTGCGGGGCACCATCGCGACGCTGCCGGCCGACAGTGCGCCGCGCGTCCGGATCAACACACTGCTACGCACCCTCACGTCCAAGTGGGGGACCGACTGACATGGAGGGAGAACACGTGTCCGCGCAGGAGACGTCCCGGATTCTCGACGTGGCCGGGATCGGCTTCGGCCCGTCCAACCTGGCCCTGGCCATCGCGCTGCGGGAACGGGGCGAGGAGGCGCCGAGCGCGGCCTTCTTCGAACGCAGCACGTCCTTCGGCTGGCATCGCGGGATGCTGATCGACGACGCGACGATGCAGATCTCGTTCCTCAAGGACCTCGTCACGATGCGCGATCCGACGAGCCCGTTCAGCTTCCTGTGCTACCTCCAGGAACGCGGGCGGCTCACGGACTTCATCAACCATCAGATCCTCGTGCCGTCCCGGATCGAGTTCCACGACTACCTCGCCTGGGCGGCGGCCAAGGTCCCCGAGGACGTGAGCTACGGCAGCGAGGTGATCGCCGTCCGCGCCGTGCAGGGCGACGGTGTCATCGACTGCCTCGAACTGCTGATCCGTGATGTCGCCGAGCCGAGCCGTACGCGGACCTGCCTGGCCCGCAACCTCGTGGTGGCCACCGGCCTGCGGCCCGCCGTGCCGGAGGGCGTCGAACTCTCCGAACGTGTCTGGCACAGCTCCGACTTCCTGCACCGGCTCGCCGAACTGCCCTCGGCGCCGGGGCGCACCTTCACGGTGGTGGGAGCCGGGCAGAGCGCGGCGGAGATCACCAACCACCTCCTGGGCAGGTTCCCCGACGCCCGCGTGCACGCGGTCTTCTCGCGCTACGGCTACAGCGTCGCCGACGACAGCCCGTTCGCCAACCGCATCTTCGACCCCGCCGCGGTGGACGACTACTACCTGGCATCGCCCGAGGTGCGGCAGTCCCTGATGCGGTATCACGGCAACGCGAACTACTCGGTCGTCGATCTCGACCTCATCCAGGAGATCTACCGCCGCCAGTACCAGGAGAAGGTGGCCGGCGTCGACCGGCTGCGGATCGCGAACGTGTCCCGGGTCCGCGCGGTCACCCCGTCCGCCGACGCCGTGGAGGTACAGATCGAATTCCTTCCCAACGGCAGGACGGAGTACGTGCATTCCGATGTCGTCATCTTCGCCACGGGCTACCGTCCGGCAGATCCACTGCCGTTGCTCGGAGATGTGAACGACTTCATCGAACTGGACGATGACGGTATGCTGCGAATCGACCGCGACTATCGAGTCAGCACGTCCGAAAAACTCACTTGCGGTATCTATCTGCAGGGCGCGACCGAGCACACCCACGGCATCTCGTCGAGCCTGCTCTCCATGACCGCCGTGCGCTCCGGAGAAATCGCCGAATCCCTGTGCGCGGAGCGCCGGCGCACCACACGACCCTGAAACCCAGAACACGGAAGAACACGGAAGAGGAGACCGACATGCAGTCGGACGAGATGGTTCCCGGCACCAGCCTGCCCCAACTGGACTACTACGAACTGGTCGGCCCGATGCTGCGCCGGGAGTGGGACGACAACTTCCACTTCGCCTACTGGCTCGGGCCGGACGACGACGCCACCGTCGAGGCGGCGACCGACCGGTTCACCGACCTGCTGATACCGAAGCTCGACGTCGGCGCCGGAAAGCGGGTGCTCGACGTGGGCTGCGGTCTCGGAAAGCCCGCCGTACGCGTGGCCAGGGCGACCGGCGCCGCCGTGCTCGGCATCACGATCAGCACCTACCAGATCGGGCTCGCCACGGAGCGGGCGGCTGCCGAAGGGCTCGCCGAGCAGGTGCGGTTCCAGCAGGCGGACGGCACGGACATGCCCTTCGACGAGGGCTCGTTCGACGCCGTGCTCGCCTTCGAGTCGATCGTCCACATGGACCGCCGCCGCGCACTCGCCGAAATGGGCCGGGTCGTCGTGCCGGGTGGCCGAGTGGTGCTGACCGACCTGTTCGACCGGGAGGACATCACGGACCAGGAGGCCGCCGAAAGGGCCGCACAGCCTGGCGCGCTGCCGCGCCTCGCGGACTACCGGGCGCTGCTCGAAGAGGCCGGACTGGTGGCCGACGAGATCACCGACATCTCGGAGAACGTGAGCCCCTCGTTCGCGATGATGAATGACATCACCCTGGCGAACAAGGACGAACTGGCCAAGCTCTTCAATTTCACGCCGGAGCAGTCCGCGGAGGCGGAGAGCATGGTCGGCCAGATGACCGGAGAACTCGGCTGCGTGCTGATCGTGGCCCACCGGAAGTCCTGAATTCCAGTTTGGGCCGAACGGGAAACGGAGCGGGATCAATGACACAACAGGAAAGCCATCGCCTGCGCAGAATATCCATCTTCGACGCCACCTTACGAGACGGTGAACAGGCGCCGGGAAACGCCATGACCACCGAGCAGAAGAGAATGCTCGCGCTGGAGGCCGAGGCATACGGAGCCGACACCATCGAAGCGGGTTTCCCCGGCTCTTCCCCGGAGGACTTCGAGGCCACCCGCCTCATCGCCGAGGCATTGGCCCCCACCACACGGTTCGCCACCTTCAACCGGGCCTCCCGGGACGACGTACGGCTGTCCATGCAGGCGGGGGGAACACGCCCGAACCACCAGGTGCAGATCTGCGGCACCGGCAGTGACCTCCACCTGAAGTACAAGCGCGGCATCACGCGCCAGGAGGCGGTGAGGGAGGCCGGAGACGCGATCCGGTACGCCCACTCCCTCGGGGCGCAGGACATCTCCTTCGGCGTCGAGGACGCCAGCCGTGGCGAGAAGGACCTGATCGAGGCGCTCGTCACCGAGGCGCTGGAGGCCGGTGTCAGCACCGTGATCCTCGCCGACACGACCGGCTGCGCCACCCCGCAGGAGTACGGCGACCTGTGCGCGATGGTCCGCTCCTGGCTCCCGGACGACGTCACGCTCGCCACGCACTGCCACGACGACCTCGGACTGTCGCTGGCCAACGCCCTGGCGGGTGTCCAGGCAGGTGCGAACGAGGTCCAGGCCACACTCGCCGGCATCGGAGAGCGTGCGGGCAACACCCCGCTGGAGGAGATGGCGGCGACGCTGGCGTACAAGGGCGAGCAGTTCGGCGCCACGACCGGCATCCGACTGGACCGCCTCTACGGCGCCTTCCAGCGGCTGTCGACGGCGATCTCCATGGCACCGCCCCGCAACAAGGCGATCTTCGGCGACAACGCCTTCGCCACCGAGGCGGGCATCCACCAGGACGGCATCCTCAAGAACCCGGCGACGTACGAGTTCATCAACCCGTACCGGTTCGCCCGGGAACGCTCGCTGCTGGTCGGCCGCCACTCCGGCCGCGCCGTCTTCCGTCACGTACTGGAGCAGCTCGGCATGGAGCCCGCCGACGACCTGGTGGAGCGGCTGTACCAGGAGTACGTCACGGAACGCCCCGACGGCCGGTGCGACGAACTCGACGTGGTGCGGGAACGGCTGGCCGCCGAATTCGGACCGGCCGGCGGCGAGCACATATCGACGGCGGAGGGCCGATTGCGATGACGGACCCGACGACAGCACCGAGGACCCTGGTCGAGAAGGTCTGGGACCGCCACCGCGTCGGCGGCACCACGGACGGGCCCGACCTGCTCTACATCGACCTGCACCTGGTCCACGAGGCGACCTCCGCTCAGGCGTTCGACGGCCTGCGTCTGGCCCGGCGCCCCGTGCGCAGACCCGATCTGACCCTGGCCGTCGAGGACCACAACGTCCCCACCGACAGCCTCGTCATCACCGACCCGGTCAGCGTGGAACAGGTCACCACCCTGCGGGGCAACTGCGCCGAGCACGGCATCGAACTGTTCCGCCACGGCGACGGGCAGCAGGGCATCGTCCATGTCGTCGGCCCCGAACTCGGCGCCGTGCAACCGGGGATGACCGTGGTGTGCGGCGACAGCCACACCTCGACGCACGGCGCGTTCGGCGCCCTCGCCTTCGGCATCGGCACCAGCGACGTGGAGCACGTGCTCGCCACCCAGACCCTGGCCCTGCAACGGCCCCGGACGATGGCGGTCGAGTTCACCGGCGAGCCCGCACCCGGCGTGACCGCCAAGGACCTCATGCTCACCCTGCTCGCCCGCATCGGCGCCAACGGCGCCAACGGCCACGTCCTGGAGTACCGCGGCGAAGCGGTCCGCCGGCTCTCCATGGAGGGCCGGATGACCATGTGCAACCTCAGCATCGAAGCCGGCGCCCGAGCCGGACTCGTCGCACCGGACGAGACCACCGTCGCCTACCTCGCCGACCGCCCGAGGCGGCCGACCGGCCGGGCATGGCAGAACGCGCTCGCCCACTGGGAGACGCTGCGCTCCGACCCCGGGGCGGTGTTCGACCGCACCGTCACCATCGACGTGGGCGACCTCACGCCTGTGGTGACCTGGGGAACCAACCCGGGGCAGGCGGTGCCCCTCCATGACAGCGTGCCCGACCCGGACACGTACACCGACCCCGTGGAACAGGCCGCGGCCCGCCGGGCCCTGGACTACATGGGCCTGACCCCGGGCACCCCGATGCGTGACATCGAGGTCGACACCGTGTTCCTCGGCTCCTGCACCAACGGCCGTGTAGAGGACCTCCGTTCGGCGGCCGAGGTCCTCCGCGGCCGCAAGGTCGCACCGGACGTCCGCATGCTCGTCGTACCCGGCTCCATGCAGGTCCGCGAGCAGGCCGAGAAAGAAGGGCTGCACGAGGTGTTCCTGGCCGCCGGCGCCGAGTGGCGGTTCTCCGGCTGCTCGATGTGCCTCGGCATGAACTCCGACCGGCTCCCCGGCCGCCAGCGCTGCGCCTCGACGTCCAACCGCAACTACGAGGGACGGCAGGGGCGCACCGCACGCACGCACCTCGTCTCCCCGGCCGTCGCGGCGGCGACCGCGGTCGCCGGGCGTCTCGCCGCGCCGACCGACCTGGACCGCGGGTGACCGAACAGACCGAGGAGGTGCGGGCATGGAACCGCTGACCAGCCACACCGGCACGGTGCTGCCACTGCGCCGCAGCGACGTGGACACCGACCAGATCATCCCCAGCGAGTACTGCCGCCGGCTGACCAGGACAGGGTACGAGGACGCCCTGTTCGCCCGCTGGCGGGAACAGCCCGACTTCGTCCTCAACGATCCCCTGCGCGCCCGGAGCACGGTGCTCGTGGCCGGAGCGAACTTCGGCACGGGAAGCTCCCGCGAGCACGCCGTGTGGGCGCTCAGGGACTGGGGCGTCGCCGCAGTGATCGCCCCGAGCTTCGGCGACATCTTCCGCCGCAACGCCCTGAAGAACGGTCTGCTGGTGGCCCAGCTGCCCGATGAGGACGTGGCGCACCTGATGGCCCAGGCCGAGCAGGACGCGTCGTACGAGATCACCGTCGATCTCGTCCGGTGCGTCGTGAGCTGGCCCGGGGGCAGCCGCCCCTTCGACGTCGACAGCAGGGCCCGCCGCCTGCTCCTCGACGGCCTGGACGACATCGCCGTGACCCTGGAGAGACAGGACGACATCATCGCCTACGAACAGGGGCGGCCCGACTGGCTGCCCACCTTCTCGCCGACGGGCGGGGTGAACTGACGACGATGCCCCTCATCACCGTCATCCCCGGCGACGGAATCGGCCCCGAGGTCACGGAGCAGGCCCTCGCCCTCCTCGACGGACTCGGCCTGGACCTCGCCTTCGACGTGCTCGACCACGTCAACGCCGACACGTTCCTCGCCACGGGGACCGCCCTGACCGACGACGACCTCGCCAGGATCCGCCGCAGCTCCGGCACCCTCCTCGGCGCGATCGGCGACCCGCGTGCCGCGGGCACCCGGTACGCCCGGGACGTACTGCTGCGGCTGCGGTTCGAACTCGACCTGTACGCCAACTACCGTCCGGCGAGGCTCCTGCACGACCGGCTCAGCCCGCTGCGGGACCCGGGACGACGGTCCATCGACTGCGTGATCGTCCGGGAGAACACCGAGGGCCTCTACACCGACATCGGCGGCGCGCTGCGGCAGGGCTCCACGGCGGAGGTGGCCGTCGACACCGAGGTGAGCACCCATCTCGGCGTCACCCGCGTGATCGACTTCGCGCTGGCGTCGGCGACGCGCGCGGTCTGCATGGTCGACAAGTCCAACGCCGTGCCCAACGGCGGACGGCTGTGGCAGCAGTGCTGGCGGGACGCCACCGCGGCCCGCCCCGACCTGGCCACCTCGCACCTCTACGTGGACGTCGCCGCCATGCGCCTGGTCTCCGACCCGACCGCGTTCGACGTCATCGTCACCAACAACTCCTACGGCGACATCCTGTCCGACCTCGCCGCGGAGCTGGCCGGCGGCCTCGGCACCGCCGCCTCGGTCAATCTCAACCCGGACACGGGATTCGGGCTGTACGAACCGGTCCACGGCAGCGCACCGGACATCGCCGGCACGGACACCGCCAACCCCGTCGGGGCGATCCTGTCCGCCGCGCTGCTCCTGGAGCGGATCGGGCACCCGACGGAGGCCGCCGCCGTCCGTACGGCCGTGGAGGCGGCCGTCGCCGAGCAGCGCTGCACCGGCGACATCGGCGGCCGACTCGGTACCAAGGCGGCGGGGGAGGCGATCCGTGCGGCACTCCTGTGAACCACGCGGCGAAAGGCGGTCGTCGAGGCTCTCCCGCCGCGTGTCGGGAATCGGCGCGATGGAGCTGGCCGGTCTGATGCGGCTGGCGCACGACGCCGGCGCGATCGACATCGCCCTCGGCATCCCGCCGGGCGACCCGCCCGCCGCGGCGATCGAGGCGGCGACGGCCGCACTCGGCACCGCACACAACCAGTACGCACCGCCGGAGGGTCTCCTGTCGCTGCGGCAGCTGATCGCCGCAGAACAGCTGCGAACCCGGGGCGTCGTGGTCGACCCCGTCGACGGGATCACGGTCACCTGCGGCGCGACCGAGGGCGTCCTGGACGCCGTCCTCACCGTCACCGACCCCGGCGACGAGGTGATCCTGCCCGAGCCGTTCTACGAGAACTATCCGGGCGTGATCACACTGGCCGGAGCGGTGCCCCGCCCCGTCCCGCTCGCCGGCCCCGACTGGCGCCTCGACCTGGCCGCGGTGCGGGCCGCGATCACGGGCCGTACCCGCGCGGTGCTGCTCAACACCCCGCACAACCCGACGGGCCGCGCCTTCGACGAGACCGAGGTGTCGGGGCTGCTCGAACTGTGCGCCGAGCACGATCTGGTCCTCATCACCGACGAGGTCTACGAGCGCTACGTCTACGACGGCCGGGCGCACGTCTCGCCGCTGGGCATGCCCCTCGCGGCGGACCGCGTGATCACCGTGGGCAGCCTGTCGAAGTCGCTGCACATGTCCGGCTGGCGCGTGGGCTACTGCATCGCCTCCCCGGAACTCACCGCCGGACTCCGGCGGGTGCACGAGCGCACCACCGTGGGCGCCGCCCGTCCCCTGCAAGAGGGCGTGTCGGCGCTCGGCCCCGCCGACTTCACCGACGACCGGGAGCTGTTCCAGGAGCGTCGCGACCACCTCGTGGCACACCTGGACGCCCTGGGCTTCGACGTGTTCACGCCGGAGGGCGGCTGGTTCGTCCTGGCCGGTACGTCCCGCCTGGCGGCCCGCAGCGACAAGCTGGCCGCCGAGCTGGTGGAGTCGGCCGGGGTACTGCTCGCCCCCGCCACGAGCTTCTTCACCGACCGCGAGGACGGCCTGACCTGGGCACGCGCCACGTTCGTCCGCGACCGGGACCGCACGGTCGAAGCCTTGGAGCGGATGCGCCGATTCTTCACCCGAGCGACCTGAATCGACCGGTCGTTCCGATCGATCCGATCGATCCGAACCACCTGTTCGAACAGTAGAACCGGTTGAACCGACCGGACTCACAGGAGGAGAGCGAGAAGTGACAGCTGACAGCAAGTCCGTGGAAGTCCTCGACGACGAGGTCCAGCACACCTGGAAGTCCGTGGCCGAGGCCGGCGCCGGCGAGCTGGCGTCGTCGTACGTCCTGAGCACCGCGATCGTCGGACTCGCCAACTCCGGTGTCGCCGACCGCCTCTCGGGCGACTGGACACCGCTCGCGGACCTGGCCCCCAAGCCCGAACTGGCCGACCGGATCGGCAAGGTCCTGCGCTTCCTGGAGCTGCGCGGCGTCGTGGAGTCCCAGGGCGACGCGTGGCGCACCACCCAGCGCGGGGCCCGGCTCCTCGACGAGGTCGCGGAGTCGCTCCTCGGCTACTACGTCGATGCCTACGGACCGGTCCTGCACGACATCGGGGGACTGCTGAACGGCAGCAAGACGTACGGCACGGACGTCAGCCGTGACACGGAGGCCCTCGGGCTGCGCTGCGAGGTCCTGTTCCGCAGTTTCGGCGGCAACCTGGTGCGCGACCTGGTCCGCGAGCGCGGCGCCCGCGGCGTCCTCGACCTCGGCTGCGGCACCGGTGGCCTCCTGCTCGACCTGGTGCGCGACAACCCCGAACTGCGCGGCTTCGGACTGGACATCGCCGAGGACGCGATCACCTACGCCGGGCGGCGAGCGGCCGAACAGGGCGTCGCCGACCGGCTCTCGTTCCTCGTCGGTGACGCCTTCCGCCCGCAGGAATGGCCGGCCGAGGTGGTCGACGGAGCCGACTTCTACGTGGCGGTAGGGGCCCTGCACGAGCACTTCCGGGACGGTGAGGCGGCGGTGGTCGACATGCTCGGGCGGTACGCCGAGCTGCTGCGCGCCGACCGGAACCGGACGCTGCTGCTGTGCGAGCCGGAACTGTTCGTGGACACCGAGGACGCCAACTTCTATCTGATCCACGTACTGACCGAGCAGGGCTTCCCGCAGCCGCGGGAGGGCTGGCTGAAGGTGATCGAGGCGGCCGGTCTCACCTGCAAGCGCGTCTTCTCCGCGCCCAACACCGCCTTCCGGTTCGCCTATTACGAGATCGTCGCCGACCAGTCGTCCTGACCGGGCCCGGACCACCACCGACCACACAAGGAGACCCACCATGCCGACCACGCCGGACGGCCAGTCCGACCCGCGTCCCGGTCTCGAGATGCTCGACCTCTGTCGCACCATGCGCGACACCAGCCCGGTGGTACGCGATCCCGCGAGCGGCGCCTACCAGGTCTTCCGGTACGACGACGCGGTCTCCGTGCTTTCGGACCACGACACGTTCTCCTCGGACTTCAGTGCCGTCTTTCCCGATGCCACCCAGCTCATGGAGGGGCACATCGGGACCCTCGACCCGCCGCGGCACCAGCAGCTGCGCAGGCTCGTCAGCCAGGCGTTCACCCCGCGTGCCGTCGCCCAGCTGGAGGACAGGGTGGAGCAGCTCGCCGACGAGCTGCTGGATCGTGTGCCGAAGAAGACCGAGCTCGAACTCGTCGAGGACATCGCCTACTCACTGCCGCTGACCGTCATCACGGAGATGCTCGGTGTCCCCGCCGAGGACCGGCGGCTGTTCAAGGAATGGGCCGACCAGCTGTACGCGAACGGCGCGTTCGACCCGAACAACGAGTCGTCCGCCGGCGCGGCGAAGTCGTTCCACGACTACCTGCTCGACCTGGTCGTGCAGCGCAGGAAGCACCCGCACCCGGGACTGCTCGCCGACCTGCTGGCGGCCGAGGTGGACGGCGAGCGGCTGACCGACCGGGAGATCGCCGGATTCGCGACCGTGCTCCTGCTCGCCGGGCATGTGACGGTGACCCTCTGGCTCGGGAACACCTTCCTGTGCCTCCAGGAACACCCGGAGGCCGAGCGGGCGCTCCGTGCCGACCCCGACGCCATTCCCGGCGCGCTGGAAGAGGTGCTCCGATACCGCAGCCCCGTGGGCATCGTGCCGCGCGTCACGAAGAAGGAGGTCGAACTCCGCGGCACCACCATCGAGGCCGGGCAGATCGTGGTGTGCTCGGTCCTTTCGGCCAATCACGACGAGCGGCAGTTCGACCGGCCCGACGCATTCCTGATCAACCGGAATCCGAATCCTCATATCGCGTTCAGCAAGGGAATTCACTTCTGCTTCGGCGCTCCGCTGGCCCGTCTGGAGGCGCGTGTCGCGCTCCGCGTCCTGCTGCGCCGGTTCAACAGCTTCCGAATCGACCCGGACCGTCCGATGCAGTGGCACCCGGACCCGACGATGAGCGGTCCGAAGAGTCTCCATCTCCTTGTCGAACCCGCCTGATACCTCTTGAAAGGCAGCCCGATGTCCACGCACGAAGCATCCGGCACGGAGCTCTTCCGCGTGCTCGTCAACGCCGAAGGACAGCATTCGATCTGGCCGGCCGCCCTGGAGGTGCCCGCGGGCTGGAACGCCGTGGGACCCACGGGGAACAAGGCCGAGTGCATGACCTACGTCGATGAGCACTGGACGGACATGCGTCCGCTGAGCCTGCAGCGGGCGATGAAACAGAACTAGCCGGCCCCGGAACCCAGGCGCGGCGGTCACTCACGCCACCGGCCCCTGACGGACGCTCAGCGCGCCTGTCAGGGGCCGGTGGTGTGGTGCCGTGGTGCCGGTGCCCGGTCACGCCGAGGCGGGAACCACCTCGGCGGAGTTGATCACGATCTGCTGCCGGGGCACGTCCTGGGCCCCCGTCTGGACCTGCGCGATCCGGTCGACGACGTCGTGCCCCTCCACGACCTGACCGAAGACCGCGTAGCCCCAGCCGTCCTGCCCCGGGTGGTTGAGGAAGTCGTTGTCGTTCACGTTGATGTAGAACTGCGCATTGGCCGAATGCGGATCGGACGTCCGCGCCATGGCCAGGCTGTACTTGACATTCTTGAGCCCGTTGCGCGCCTCGTTCTCCACGGTGCGGGGAGCGGGCTTGATGCGCATTTTCGTGTCGACGCCGCCACCCTGAATCATGAAACCGCTGATGACACGGTGGAACACCGTTCCCGCATAGTGTCCGCTGTTGAGGTATTCCATGAAGTTCGCAACGGACTTCGGTGCATTGACATCGTCAAGAGCGAGGACGATGTCGCCCATCGTCGTCGAAAGGCGGACGTTGGTCATGACTTCTCCACTCGGCGTATGCCATCGATTCCTTACGGTGAGAGAGTCTCTCACAGCCGCCTCAGGGGTCCCGCTCGACCACCATCGCCGCAGGCAAGCAGCGGCGGGGCCCGAAGGCCCCGCCCGCATGCCCGCCGGGACGGTGTGTCAGACCACGGCGAGCCGGTCCACCAGCAGCGCCGTCCTCCGCTCGGCGTCCTCCGGCGGCAGCCGTCCCGCGCGGGTCAAGGTGGCGAGGCCGTGCAGGGCCCCCCAGAACGTCTCCGTGAACAGTCCCGGGTGGACGCCGTCCCCGGCGACCTCGCCGAGGCTCTCCAGCAGGGCGGCGAAGGCGTCCTTCAGCGGCTCCGGGGTGTCCTCCTGTGCGTACGCCAGGCCGCCGTCGAGCTGGAACAAGGCGTCGTAGACCGCCGGGTTGCGGGAGGCGAAGTCGAGGTAGGCGCGGGCGAGCGCGGCGACCCGCTCGCGCGGGCCGTCCGCGGCGGAGGTCGCGGCACGCACCGCCGCGGCCAGCTCGGCGGCGCCCTCCAGGGCGACGGCGCCGATGATCTCCCGCTTGCCGCGGAAGTGGCTGTAGAGGACCGGCTGGCTGTACTCGATGCGCTCGGCGAGCCGGCGGGTGGTGACCGCGTCCCAGCCCTGCTGCTCGGCGAGTTCGCGGGCTGTCGCCACGATGAGACGCTCGCGCTCCGCCCGTTCCCGCTGCTTGCGTTCTTGTACCGACATGACGCGAATCCTAGCACCGCTAGACAATCGAGCGGCAGTAGCGCTAGCGTTGACTCATCAGCTAGCAGCGCTAGATCGATCTCCCTGGAGGGGTCATCATGCTCAACGCACTCGAGGTGTTCACCACCGTGATCGTCGGCCTGATGGTGGGGGTGGAGTTCTCCGTCGCCTTCGTCATGAACCGGATCTTCAACGCCCTTCCCGAGGACAGTGACCAGCTCGCCCGCGCCCACGGGGGCCGGATGCTCGGCGCCCTGATGCCGTTCTGGTACGTCGGCTCGCTCGTCCTCAGCGCGGTCTGGGCGATCGCCCGATGGGACCGCCCCGGCACCGGCCTCGTTGTCATCGCCGCCGCGCTCCTGATCGTGAGCGTGATCATGTCGCTCCTGCTGCTCGTCCCGATCAACAACCGGGGCAAGACGTGGACCCCCGAGAACCGGCCCGCGGACTGGAAGGAGCAGATGAACCGCTGGGACCGCTACCACTACGTCCGCGTCGCTGTCATCGTCGCCGCCTTCACCTTCCTGGTCACCGCCCTCGTCTGAGCCCGATACCCCGTCTCACCGCACTGGACCGCACCGCCCGCCCCAGGAGGGCCGGTCATGCGGGGGGTCTAGGTGGCCACCACCGCGGCCGACCGACCGTCTACTTCAGTGCCACGTCGTTGAGTCCGCGCTGGTGGGGACCTGTACGCATACCGTCACTCCGGCCTCACCCTCCCGGGCGAGGCCGTCTGCTATGAGGTGGTGTCGGCCCACAGGTCGGTGCTGTGGGCCTCGATGAGGGCGCTGATGTGGGTGAGTGCGTCGCTGATCGGCTGTGGGTCGAGTCGGCGTCCGTCGCGCAGGCGCAGTGCGACGTGATCGTCAGCGGCCTCTTTGGCGCCGATGACGGCTTGGTAGGGAACCAGGCGGGCCTCTCGGATTCGGGCGCCCAGGCTGCCGCGGTCCGGTCCCGCGAGCTGGGCACGCAGTCCGAGACGGGTGCAGCGTTGGGCGAGGGCTGCGGCGTTCGGCAGTTCGGTGTCGGAGATGGGGAGAATGGCCAGCTGAGTGGGGGCGAGCCAGGCGGGGAAGGCACCGCCGTGCTGTTCGATGAGATGGGCGACGGCTCGTTCCACGCTGCCGATGATGCTGCGGTGGACCATGACCGGGCGGTGCTTGGCGCCGTCCGCGCCGATGTAGTGCAGGTCGAACTGCTCCGGCTGGTGGAAGTCGACCTGGACGGTGGACAGGGTGGACTCCCGGCCGGCGCCGTCGGTCACCTGGACGTCGATCTTGGGGCCGTAGAACGCGGCCTCTCCCTCGGCCGCCTCGTAGGGCAGGCCCGAGCGGTCGAGGACGTCGGTCAGCAGGGCGGTGGACCGCTGCCACTTCTCCGGTGCGGCGACGTACTTGCCGCCAGGGCCCGGGAGAGAGAGCCGGTACCGGGTCGGGGTGATGCCGAGCGCCTCGTAAGCCCGGCGGATCATCTCCAGCGCCGCCCGTGCCTCCTCGGCGACCTGGTCCAGGGTGCAGAAGATGTGTGCGTCGTTGAGCTGGATGGCCCGCACCCGGGTCAGTCCGCCGAGCACGCCGGAGAGTTCGGAGCGGTACATGCCGCCCAGTTCGGCCATCCGCAGGGGCAGTTCGCGGTAGCTGTGGGAGCGGGAGCGGTAGATCACCGCGTGATGGGGGCACAGGCTCGGCCGCAGGACGACCTGCTCACCGCCGAGGTCCATCGGGGGGAACATGTCGTCGCTGTAGTGCGCCCAGTGCCCGGAGATCTCGTACAACTCCCGCTTGCCGAGGACCGGTGAGTACACGTGCTGGTAGCCCGCCCGCCGCTCGGCGGCACGGATGTACTCCTCCAGGGTGTGCCTCACGGCCGCGCCGTCGGGCAGCCAGTACGGCAGGCCGGCGCCGATCAGCGGATCGGTGCCGAACAGGCCCAGTTCACGGCCGAGCCTGCGGTGGTCGTTCACGGTGGTCATCGCGGTCTCCTTGCTGGTCGCGGAGCAAGTGACCGGGCCTACGACGAAGCCCCGGGGCACTTGCCCCGGGGCTTCGGATCAGATCGTCTGTCAGCGCGCCGGGACACTCTCCGGCGTCGTCGTCATGGCAGCGCGCTTCATGCCGTAGACGTTAGCAGGACTCCGCGATGACGCCTACAAGAGGTGAGAGGCGGGCCGCGTCCTCGTCACGGACCTCGAAGCCGTCCGTGCACAGCTGGTTGACCGCGGCGTCCCTGTACCTGGTGTTGAACAGCGGAGTGACGGCCCTCCTGGAAGGTGGCCCGGCTCTCGGATCTGCCGTGGAACGACTTCTTCACTCACCGTGCTCACCTGTGGCTTTCGGGAGTGCGAGCATCACGAGGGCCGTGACCAGGTAGAGCGCGGCCGAGACGATCAGGACGATGCCGAGCGCGTGACCGTAGTCGGGCAGCGCCGGTGCTCCGCCGACGGCCGAACCGGTGACGGAGGTGAAGCGTTCACCGTCTCCTCGGCCCGCAACTACTGGGAGTTTCCCGCGCCACCGATCGACGCCGAGACCGTCCGCGCCGTGGGCGGCGCGATCAACCGGCAGCACCTCGTCCGCGTGGACTACACCGGGGACGGCGAACCCGTCACCCTCACGTTGGAGCCGCACGGCCTCGTGGTCTGGGCCGCACGCCGGTACCTGGTCGCCTTCGACCCGGACGCGGACCGATGGCGCGCGATGCGCATGGACCGGATCCAACCCCACCTGCCGACACACGAGGCCGCCTGGAGAAGGCAGCGATGGAGCTCTACAACGACAAGGGCTTCGACGCCATCACCGTGGCGGAGATCGCCGCCAGGGCCGAGGTCACCGAACGCACCTTCTACCGGCACTTCGTCGACAAACGGGAGGTCCTCTTCCAGCCCAACGCCCTGGCTGACGTCCTCGCGCACGCCACGGCCACCGCCGCCGACCGTCTGACGCCACTGGAGGTGATCACCCACACCCTGACGGAAGCCGCTCCCGTCTTCGAAGAACGCGCGGAACTGGTACGGCAGCGCCAGGCCGTCATCGCCGCCAATCCCGAACTGCAGGAACGTGAACTGGCCAAACTGGCCTCACTCGTCTCCACCCTCGCCCACGCGCTTCGCGAACGCGGTCTGGATTCCACCACCGCGGCACTGGCGGCCGAAATCGGGATCGCCGCTTTCAAGGTCGCCTTCGAACGCTGGATCGACGACCCCGACCAGCACAACCTCCCCTGGCTGATCCGTGAAACCCTGGACGCCACCAGGCACCTCACCGCACCGGCCTAGAGTCTCTCTGTGAGAGGTCTTGCCCCATTGCCCGAGGCACGCCTGCACACCCAACTGGAAAGCGGGGAAGGTGCCGCATGGCCCACTCCAGGTCGTCACGGGCATCGTTTGCTCGCCTTGTCGGCACGGGCTGCGGCCTCACCGCCCATGTGGGCGCGTCCGGCGTCACCGGGGCCGTACACACCCTCGACCGTCCGGATAAACGGATGGTCGGGAGCGAGCATGACGCGGCAGGATGCTCCGCATGACATTGCCCACCCCCGAGCTGTACACCGCCCGCCTGCGACTGCGGCCGTTCACCGACGCCGACGCGGCGCCGCTCTACGCGCTGCACAGCAGCGCGCACGTGCTGCGCTACTGGGACTCCCCGCCGTGGACCGACCCGGCCCGCGCCCAGCGCTTCATCACGATCTGCCGGACGATCGAGGAGGAAGGCACGGGAGCGCGGGTGGCCGTCGACCGCGTCTCCGACGGCGCGTTCATCGGCTGGTGCGGCCTGACCAGCTGGAACCCGGACTTCCGCAGCGCTTCCCTGGGCTACGTCCTGGACGCCGCCGCGTGGGGCCACGGTTACGCCACGGAGACCGCGCACGCCGTCCTGCGGTGGGCGTTCGACACCCTGGACCTGAACCGCGTCCAGGCCGAGACCGACACCCGCAACGTGGCGTCCGCCCGGGTCCTGGAGAAGCTCGGCTTTGTCCGCGAAGGCACCCTCCGCGAGGACTGCGTCGTCAACGGCGACGTCTCCGACTCCTGGGTCTTCGGCCTCCTCCGCCGCGAGTGGCACCCGACGGCCACGCCGACGGTCGGCCGCGTATGACGACTTGAAGAGCACCGGCCGGGCGGCGGCACTGGGTCAAGGTCGCGACCTGGGACACGGTCAGGGACGGTGACCGCCGAATCTGTGCTGCCTGGGGGACAGCAGTCTGCTCCTGCCAAGTTCCGTGTCCATCCGAACTTCACCTCGCTGCAACGCAGTCGAACAGCCTCGTGCTCGGGCAGCGACCCCAGTGCGTCGATGAGGACATGCGTTCGGGGAGTGTGGACCATCGCACCGGAGTAGATCCGGCACCCTGAGCACCATGCCAAGTCAACGCACCGCTCAAACATCGAGGACTCAGGCGGGCTCCTTCTTCGCCTGCTGCTTGGCCTTGGTCTGGGCGAGGCGGTGGGGCGCGGTGCCGGGTCAGTGAACGTCTTGGAGGAAGTCGCGGATGAGGGTGGCCCATTGTTCGGGCTGCTCGACGAACGGGAGGTGCCCGGTGGCGATCTCGGCGTAGCGCGCCCCGGGGATGGCTTCGGCGAGCTGCCGGTGATGGTGTGGGGTCACGAGCTGATCGAGCGTGGTGGAGATGACGAGGGTCGGCACGGTCAGCGCGGCGAGGTCGGCGCGGACGTCGACGTGGTCGATGAGCAGGTCGAGGTGCTCCGGCGTGCCGGGCGGGATGGTGGCCGCAGTGGTTTTCAGGGCGGTGTCCAGGTCGTCCTGGCCCATGGTGTCCAGGGCCGGTGCGCTCAGTCCGACCAGCGAGACGAAGGCGGCCAGCTGCTCCGGATGCCCGGCGGACAGCAGGTCGCGCCACAGTTCGGCGGCGAGGAGAAGTCGGGGGTTGGGGTGGGCGAAGCCGGCGGTCAGGACGAGGGCGGTGACGCGGTCGGGGTGGCGGGTGGCGGCTCGGACGGCGACCGGACTGCCGAGTGAATACCCGGCGATGGCGAAGGTGTCCTGGCCCTCTTCGACGGCGGTGGCGACCAGTTCGTCGGCGAGGCCGTCGAGGGTGAGCGGCGCCTCGGCGCGTTCGGTGCGGCCGGTGCCCGGGTAGTCGGGGCCGATCACGGTGTGCTGGGCGGTCAAGGCGTCCATGACGGGACCGTAGTTGGCGTCGATGCCGCCGCCGGCGCCGTGGGCCAGGAGCAGGCCGGGGCCGGTGCCGCGTACGATGCGGCCGAGGCGGGAGGTCGGCAGAGCAGGGGACATGTTCGTTCTTCTCCTTGGGCGATGAGCAGGGTCAGCGGCGCGCCGAGGACCAGGGGCACCAGCAGCGCACGGGGACGGTGACCACCAGGGCGTACCAGGTCACCAGGTCACCAGGGAACCGGCCACGGGCAGCGGACGGTGCCAGTCGGCCGACAGTTGCGGCAGCAGCCCGACCATGACCCACTCGGCCGTCCCCACGACGAACACGCACGCGGTCAGCACCGCCAGAGCAGGGCTACGGCGCCATACAGGTGGGCGGGGAGTCTTTGTTGCCGGAGGCGCGGTGCTGGTGGTCATGACCGCGACGCTAGAGTCTCACATCAGTGTGAGAGTCAATGTGGTGAGGTGCAGATCACATGCGCATCGGGGAGATGGTCCGCCGGACCGGGGTCAGTGAGCGGCTGCTGCGCTACTACGAGGAGCAAGGCCTGCTGACGCCGACGAGGTTGCCCAGCGGCTACCGCGTCTACACCGACGCGGACGCGGACACCGTCCGACGCATCCGCGCCCTGCTCGCCGCCGGACTGTCGACCGCCACCATCGCCCAGGTCCTGCCGTGCATCCGTGACGACGGGACGACCCTCGTGCCAGTGTGTTCCGACCTGGTGGCACAACTTCGCCGCGAGCGCGAACGCATCACCGACGTGATCAAGGACCTGCAGACGTCGCAAGGTCTGCTCGATACGGTCATCGCGGCAGGCCCGACCGACGACGGGACGCCCTTTCAGCCGCAGCCGGCTTCGGTACTGCGCCTGAACGGGCGGTCCTGAGAGCCGTGTACTTCAGGTTCGGCCGAGCCGGAGTCTCAGCTGTTGCCCAGGGTGCGGTCCAAGAGAGGGAGCAGGCGGTCCCAGTGGCGCTGCAGCCCGGAGGCGTTGAAAGCGTCGGTGTCGGACATGGTGAAGCCGTGGATGGTGCCGGGGTAGATCTCGGAGGTGTGACCGACACCTGCGGCGTCCAGGGCCTGGTTGAGTTCGCCGAGGGCCTCGGGTGTCATGTCGCCTTCGGCGTGGCCGAGGTGGACCTGGGCGGTGAGCTTGGAGAAGAGGTCGGGCCCGTCGGCGCCCACGGGGCCGTGGAATGCGGCGACGGCTGCCACCTGGCCGGGGTGCGCCGCGGCGGTGCGCATCGCCAGGAGGCCGCCTATGCAGTAGCCGGTCACTGCGACCGGACCGGCGCCGACCTCGGGCTGGGCGGTGAGGAAACCGAGGTAGGCGTCGGCGTCACTCAGCACACGTTCTGCGGTGTGCGCCTCGATCAAGGGCATCAACTGGGCGAAGATCGCGGGCCGGTCCTCCTCTCCGATGTGCTCGGGCAGCTCGACCACCGGTGCCGGGCCGTGCCGGTAGAAGAGGTTGGGGACGAGTACGTAGTACCCGTGCCCGGCCAGTTCGCGGGCCATCTGCCTCAGCACGGGCCGGATGCCGAAGCCGTCCGCGTACAGCAGTACCCCCGGGTGCTGCTCGCCGCGATCGGGGAAGGCAGCGAACGCATCGGCTTGCCCGTCTGCGGTGGGAATCTGCAACGTCTTGGTGGGCATGAATTCTCCTGTCGTGGTTGATGTGTTGCGCATGAGATCAACACGACGGAGGCGGAGCCCGCGCAGCAGCGGAAGATGCCCGGTCGAGCAGCGGGCCCGCACCGGCCCGTACGGCGCTCAGAAGAGCACCGGGTCACCGATCCGTGTGTGGCGCAATGCCGTCCCGGTAGTCATCCCCACAACATAGCCCACAGCCTGATCCTCTGGTGCGACAACAGGTTGAGTGCCTGGTCGGGTCGGGTCCCGTGTGTGTCGGGGGCTCATCCGGGGGCGTGAGAATGGGCGACATGACGGAGACGCGTGAATGGACGTACGACGGTACGGAGCTGGCTTGGCTTCGGGACCGGCTTGGCCGCTCGGAGGCCGGGCCTGGGCACGTGGTGTCCGAGCTCGTTCCGAGCGGGTACGAGGCATACGTGCGGGTCTTTCACCGCTTCGAGTCCGCGGACGGGGCGGGCCGTAGCCGGACGTGGCAAGCGTGGGCCAAGGACTCGGGCGTCCCCTTCCATGCCGAGCTGTCCCACTGGTGGCTGCGGGACGAAGACCGCAGTCCGGGACGCTCGCTGTGGCAGGCCGAAGAGGGGGCTCTCGACGACGGCAGCCGACGGGCGCTGGCTCGTGTGCTTGCCGGGGTATCCGGCGATCAGGCCGCCTACTTCGCCTACGATCTCGTGGCCCTGCTCTGGGGCGAGGACGAACCGCTCATTCGTCGCGCTTCTCTGGCCGACCTGGAGGCCGTGAGGGAAGCGGTGAGGGACGTGGTGGGGGACAGCGGCCCGGAGTTCTGGTGGCCGCAGGATCGCAGCTGGGTGGTCACCACCGACTACGACCTGTTGTCGACCTACGTTGGATGCTCGGCGGAGACCGCGGAGCTACTCCTGGGTGACGATGAGCTCGAAACTCTGCCGGTCACCCTTCAGACCCGCGTCGACTGGGGAACCAACCCGCCACAACACCCCTGACCACACTGACCAAGATCCCGCGAGCTGTCCGCCGACCCCGGGTGGCCCTGAGGACCCGGCCCGTCGCGGAGAACCTCGACGTGTTCGACGTCGCCCTCACCGGCGACGGACTCACCGCGATCGACGCGCTCGACACCGGCCACCGCGGCGGGCCGGACCCCGAGTTGATCACCTCGCCGAGCACGGCGCGGAGGTCCCAAGGCCTGACCGGCGCACCCACTGAGGGGCCGCACGGGCCACGCGACTCGTGCGGCCCCGCCTCACCGCCCTCCCCGCCCACGCAAGGAGGGCTGATGCACCACGGTTCATGCCCCACGGGCCGCTCACCGGCGTCAGAGTGAACGGCGGGCGGCCCGGTCGTGGACCCGGAGCTTGCCGGCATCCATCTTGGCGACCAGCTCGGTCAGCTGGGCTCCGTCGCTGCGGACCCACAGGCTCGCGCTGCGCACCCCCCGAGCGGGGTATGTTCTTCAGCCGGTAGCCGGGTCCGTTGATGGAGATCGCTTCGTAGTGATGGAGTGCCTGGTGCCAGACGCGCTGTGGGAGTTGTGCCCCGGCTGGGCCTCGGCGGCGTACAGGTCGGCGCCGTATCCGGGGGCGGAGCCGATGGTGAAGACGTCGTGCGTCTCGCTCAGGCCGTCGCCGTGGGCTTCGACGGGGCGATCTCGGCGATCAGACCCTCGACGAGGGTCTTGATCTCGTCGCGGATCGGGCGGACGGCTTCGACGCCCCGACCGGCCGGGTCGTCGAGGTTCCAGTCGAGGTAGCGCTTGCCGGGGAAGACGGGGCAGGTGTCGCCGCAGCCCATGGTGATGCAGACGTCCGATGCGCGGACCGCGTCGGCGGTGAGGATCTTCGGCGTCTCTTCGGAGATGTCGATGCCGGCTTCGGCCATCGCCTCGACGGCGGCGGGGTTGACCTGGTCGCCGGGGTGGGAGCCGGCGGAGCGGACCTCGATGCGATCTCCGGCCAGGTGGGTGAGCCAGGCGGCGGCCATCTGGGAGCGGCCGGCGTTGTGGACGCAGACGAAGAGGACGGACGGCTTCTTTCCAGGGCTTTCGGGCATGACGGGCTCTTTCGGCTCACGGTGGCGGAGGGCCACCCACGACATCAGCATCCGCTGGTATCACCGAATGCTGATGTGAAAGTATCAGTGCATGCTGACTTCAGTCGACCCTGATGTGATCCGAGTGCTGGGCGATCCGCTCCGCCTGAAGATCGTGACCCTGCTGGCGCGCGAGACGCTCTGTACGACGCACCTGGTCGAGGAGACCGGAGCCAAGCAGACCAACCTGTCCAACCATATGAAGGTGCTGCGCGAGGCCGGGATCGTGGAGACCGAGCCGTGCGGCCGCTTCACCTACTACAAGCTCAGGCCCGAGGTCTTGGCCGGACTGTCCGAGCAGTTCGCCGCGCTGGCCGCCTCCGCCCGCATTGCTGCCGAGAGCAAGAGGGCCTGTCCGTGACCTCCATCGAGCCCACCACCGCCCCTGCTCAGGGCGCCGGCCCGGCGGGGGACGACTCGATCGTCAAGAAGCTCTCCGTCCTCGACCGCTACCTCGCGGTGTGGATCCTGCTCGCCATGGCAGTCGGTCTGGGCCTGGGCCGGATCGTGCCGGGCATGAACGACGCGCTCGCCAAGGTCGAGATCGGCGGGATTTCCCTGCCGATCGCGCTCGGCCTGCTGGTCATGATGTACCCGGTCCTGGCCAAGGTCCGCTACGACAGGCTCGACGCCGTCACCGGCGACAAGAAGCTGCTGATCTCCTCACTGGTCATCAACTGGATCGTCGGACCTGCGGTGATGTTCGCGCTGGCGTGGACCTTCCTGCCGGACCTGCCCGAGTACCGCACCGGGTTGATCATCGTCGGCCTGGCCCGGTGCATTGCCATGGTCATCATCTGGAACGACCTCGCCTGCGGTGACCGCGAGGCGGCGGCCGTCCTGGTCGCACTGAACTCGGTATTCCAGGTCCTGGCCTTTGGCCTGCTGGGCTGGTTCTACCTCGACCTGCTGCCCGGCCGGCTGGGCCTCGGCGACGGCGAGCACCTGGACATCTCCATGGGGAAGATCGCCCTGAACGTCGTCGTCTTCCTGGGCGTCCCGCTGCTGGCCGGCTTCCTCACCCGCCGGATCGGCGAGCAGAGGATGGGCCGCGACGGCTACGAGCAGCGCTTCCTGCCGAGGACCGGGCCGTGGGCGCTGTACGGGCTGCTGTTCACGATCGTCATCCTCTTCGCCCTGCAGGGCAGGACCATCACCTCCCAGCCCCTGGACGTCGCCCGCATCGCGCTGCCGCTGTTGGTGTACTTCGCGGTGATGTGGTTCGGCACCTTCGCCCTCGGCAAGGCCATCGGACTCTCCTACGACCGCACCGCCACCCTTGCCTTCACTGCCGCCGGCAACAACTTCGAACTGGCCATCGCGGTCGCCATTGCCACCTTCGGCGTCACCTCCGGCCAGGCCCTGTCCGGCGTTGTCGGCCCACTCATCGAGGTACCCGTCCTGGTGGCGCTGGTCTACGTCTCCCTCGCCTGGCGCCGGAAATTCAACGCCCCCGACGGGGCGCCGACCCGCTGACGTGCTCCCGGCCGACAGCGACTCACCGCGCGCCTCGCTGTCGGCGGTGGCGTTCTCGCCCACAGAGATGCGTGGCGGGGACGACTCCGCCGCCCGCGAGACGCCACCGCGCGGTCTGCAGCATGCCGCTGGTGTCAGTGTGGGAGTGCGGCGTGGGTGACGCGCCGGATCGTGGCGTGGAGGCAAGCATGACAAGGCTGACCGGGCGCGCGCTGCGCGTGACGATCTTCATCGGCGAGAACGACGTCTGGCGCCACAAGCCGCTGTACACCGAGATCGTGCACCGGGCCCACCGGGCCGGACTCGCCGGGGCGTCGGTATTCCGCGGGATCGAGGGGTTCGGTGCCTCGTCGCTGATCCACACCACCCGGCTGCTGTCGCTGAGCGAGGACCTGCCCGTCGCCGTCGTCGTCGTCGACGACGAGCAGCGCATCCGCGCCTTCCTGCCGCAACTCGACGAGCTGGTCACCGAGGGCCTGGTGATCCTCGACGACTGCGAGGTCATCCGCTACGTCGGCCGGACCGAGGAGCGCGCGACGTGACCCGGCTGCTGGTCGCCGCCGGCGCCGCCGTCGGCGCGCGTCGTTGGAGGAGGCGAAGAACAGCTCGTCACTGACCTGCTCCTCCGTCGTTCGCGTCAGGCCGGGGTGGGCAGCGTCAGCAGCTTGCCCATCGCGGCGAGAACCGACGGCTCGACCCGGTAGTAGACCCAGGTGCCGCGCCGTTCGGAGGTCAGCAGTCCGGCCTCCTTGAGCTTCTTCAGGTGGTGGGAGACGGTCGGCTGGGAGACGCCGACGTCGGAGATGTCGCACACGCACGCCTCACCGCCCTCGTGCGAGGCCACGGCTGAGAAGAGGCGCAGCCGCACCGGATCGCCGAGCGCCTTGAACATCCGCGCGGCCGTCTCGGCCTCCTGGGCGGTCATCGGGCGCTCGGTCAGCGGCGGACAGCACGGCGCCCCACCCTGGCCGTCGGCCGGCTCGAGCAGCGGCAGCACCTTCGCATTCGACATGCGTCTATGTTGACACATGTCGAAGCAGCTGGGAGAGGACGGCGTGAGGCTGCCGTAGTGACGCGGCCGCGATCGGGTCCCTGCGGAACCGGTTGCTTCGATGAATGTCTATGTTGACGCTTGTCAATGCAGGTGCCATGCTGGGCGCAAGACATCGACAGATGTCGAAACAAGCAGAAGAGCAAGGAGTCGCCGTGAACGCGCCCACCACCACCGAGTTGCCCGTCGTCGTGATCGGAGCCGGTCCCGCCGGTCTGGCCGCCGCTGCCCACCTGGTCGACCAGGGCATCGAACCCCTGGTCCTGGAGGCCGGGCCCGCCGCCGGCGCGGCGGTGCGCGAGTGGTCGCACGTGCGTCTGTTCTCCCCCTGGGGCGAGGTCGTCGACCCGGCCGCCGAGAAGCTCCTGGCCCCCACCGGCTGGACACGGCCCGACCCGGCCACCTACCCCTCCGGCGGCGACTGGGCCGACCTGTACCTGCAGCCGCTCGCCGACGTCCTCGGCGACCGCGTCCGCCTCGGTGTGACGGTCACCGGTGTCTCCCGGGCCGGCCGGGACCGGATCGTGGACGCCGACCGCGAGCAGCAGCCCTTCGTCGTCCACGTCGCCCACGCCGACGGCCGTGAGGAGCGCGTCTTCGCCCGCGCGGTCGTCGACGCCTCCGGCACCTGGGCCACGCCCCGCCCGGCCGGCGGCAGCGGCCTTGCCGCCCTCGGCGAGAAGGCCGCCGCGGACCGGATCACCTACCGCGTCCCGGACATGAAGAACCCGGCCGTCCGCATCCGATACGCGGGCAGGCGCACCGCGGTCATCGGCTCCGGCGCCTCCGCCTTCACCGCCCTCGCCCACCTCGCCGACCTCGCCAAGTCCGACGACGGCGCGGGAACGAAGGGAGTGTGGATCCTGCGCCGAGGCATTTCGGGCTCCACCTTCGGCGGCGGTGAAGCCGACCAGCTCCCGGCGCGTGGCGCGCTGGGCCTGGCGGCGAAGGCCGCCGTCGACGACGGTCACGCGGACGCGGTCACCGGCTTCCGCACCGAGGCGATCGAGCGGGCGGACGACGGCCGCCTGGTTCTGGTCGGCGAGGACGGGCGCCGCCTGGACGCGGTCGACCAGGTGATCGTGCTGACCGGTTTCCGCCCCGACCTGTCCTTCCTCGACGAGCTGCGCCTGGGCCTCGACGAGCGCCTCCAGGCGCCCGTCGAACTGGCTCCGCTGATCGACCCCAACCAGCACTCGTGCGGCACCGTCCCTCCCCACGGCCACCGCGAGCTCTCCCACCCCGAGCCGGGCGTGTACCTGGTCGGTATGAAGTCCTACGGCCGCGCCCCGACCTTCCTCGCGATGACCGGCTACGAGCAGGTCCGCTCCGTCGCCGCGGTGATCGCCGGCGACCCCGAGACCGCCGACCGGGTCGAACTCACCCTCCCCGAGACCGGAGTCTGCGGCGGCGCCGGCCTGTTCGACGCCCCCACTGCGGTCGGGACGGCTGCCGAACAGGCTCCGGCGGGCGGCTGCTGCGGCTCGTGACCGACCTGAGCAAGATCGTGACCCCCGCCGCTCCCAGGGCACATGCTTCAACCATCAAGAACCACGGTTCCCGTGTCTGTTCGGCCCGGCGCCATGGCAGGTAGCTTGGTGGAGAAGGCCTCTGCAAGGAGGGCGATTTGATGCCGTGGCTCGCATGGCTGCTCGCCGCCGGAGTGCTGGGTGTCGCGGAGTTCTTCACCCTGACACTGGTCTTCGGGCTGCTGGCGGGCGCAGCGCTCGTGGCCGCCGTGGTCGCTGGTGTGGGAATCGGCTTTGTCGGCCAGCTCGTCGCCTTCGGGGCAGCAACGGCAGCGGGTCTCGTCCTCGTCCGCCCCGTCGCGCTGCGGCACATGGCACAGCAACCCCTCACACGCGAGGGCAGTGATGCGTTGATCGGCAAGCGGGCCGAGGTCATGCAGGAGGTCACCGCGACCCACGGCCTGATCAAACTCTGTGGCGAGGAGTGGTCCGCCCGGGCCCTCGACGAGAGCCTGGTCATCCCGGTGGGCGCGCTGGTGGACGTCATGGAGATCGAAGGCGCCACAGCCATCGTCTACCCCCGCGAGCTCCTTCCGTGAACGGCTGAGCACACAGCAACGGAGGCACACTGTGGATCCAGTTGTCATCCCCATTCTTGTGGCGGCCATCGTCGTCGTCTTCCTCGTGGCCTCCACGGTGCGGATCGTCCCGCAGGCGCGCCGCTACAACATCGAGCGGTTCGGCCGATACCGCCGGACGCTGCAACCCGGCCTGAACTTCGTCGTACCGGTGGCGGACCGCGTCAACACCAAACTCGACGTGCGTGAGCAGGTCTATTCCTCCGATCCCAGGCCGGTGATCACCGAGGACAACCTCGTGGTGAACATCGACACCGTGCTCTACTACCAGATCACGGACCCGAGGGCGGCGGCCTACGAGGTCGCCGACTACCTGCAGGCGATCGATCAGCTCACCGTGACCACGCTGCGCAACGTCATCGGCAGCATGGACCTGGAGGAGACGCTGACCTCGCGCGAGGAGATCAACTCCCGGCTCCGCGCCGTCCTCGACGACGCCACCGGCAAGTGGGGCATCCGGGTCAACCGCGTCGAGATCAAGGCCATCGATCCACCGCACACCATCAAGGAAGCGATGGAGAAGCAGATGCGGGCCGAGCGCGACAAGCGAGCGGCCATCCTGCACGCGGAAGGGGAGCGGCAAGCCAAGATCCTCACCGCGGAAGGCACGAAGCAGAAGGACATCCTGGAGGCACAGGGCACGCAACAGGCCATGATCTTGCGGGCGGACGGCGAGGCCAAGGCGGTGGAACTCGTCTTCCAGGCCGTCCATCGCAACAATGCCGACCCGAAGGTCCTGGCCTACAAGTACCTGGAGACGCTCCCACACCTGGCGAGCAGCGACAACAACACGTTCTGGGTGATCCCGGGGGAGCTGACCGAGGCGGTCCGGACCGTCACCCGTGCGTTCGGTGACCAGCCGGTGGCGGGTGCGCACACCCCCGCGCAACCCGAGGAAGCGGCCACTGCCGGCGTCGACGACGCATCGCCCGAAAGCCGGGTTCCAGAGCTCGATGCGGGCTCGCCGGTTTCGTTGGACGCCGCGGCTGCCGCTGACGAGGCCGAGAAGCAGGCCGCCGCGGCAGTGAGCGACGCCAAGGCGGAGGCAGCGGCCGCGATGTCGCCCAAGGCGCCGCACCGGGGACAGACGTCCGGCGACTGAGCCCACCCCCGCTCCAAGGGACCACGCACTGCGGTGCGGTGCCGAGGCCGCGGGTCGCACCAGAGCACCTGGTTCCGTCGGCGTCCATCACGCCGTGGTGAAACCGCCGTCCGCGACCCGGGCGGCCTCTGTCAAGGCGACTTCTGCTCCCGGTAGAGCACGAGGTGCTCGTGGTAGAGCACTCCGTCCCGGATGTCGCCGGTCGCGGTGAACCCGGTGTCGTCGACGTAGTCCAGGTGGCTGCCGGTCACCGTGTACCGGCCCGTGTACGCGCTGCGCCGCTCGCCGCGGGCTTCGTCGTAGCGGCCGTCCGGCAGCAGCTCCTGACGGATATGACCGTCTGCGGTCACCCACATCCCGACAACGTCGGCGTCGTCGTCACCGGTGGTCGTGGCCATGGCGGACTCTCTCCTCGGTTGGTGCGGTTCGTTCCTGCTCCACCGAGTCTGGGCAGGTCAGCGGTCATCAACCAGGACGCGTGCTGCCTGGGTGCGGCACACCCAGGCAGTACACCGGGGCGCCGCCTAGCCTGAGCACATGGACGACAACCACCTGGGAGACTTCCTGCGCACACGCCGCGCCGGCCTGCAACCGGAGGACGTCGGCATGGCGAGCCACGGGGCCCGCAGAGTCGCCGGACTGCGCCGCGAGGAGGTCGCCGTCCTGGCCGGAGTGAACGCCGACTACTACACCCGCCTGGAACAAGGGCGCGAGCGCCACCCTTCCCCCCAGGTGCTCGAAGCACTCACCCACGCGCTGCGCCTCGACGCGGATGCCCGCGCGCACCTGTACCGCCTGGCCGGGGCCACACCGAACGACCGGCCTGCCGCCCACGCCGCCGAGCGGGTCAGTCCCGCGCTGCGCCAGTTGATGGACGGCTACCCGAACACTCCGGCGTTCGTCATGAGCCGGACCCTGGACCTCCTGGCCACCAACGCGCTGACCGATGCCCTGTATGCCCCGTTCGCGCCGGCGGACAACCTGGCCCGTATGACCTTCATCGACCCCGCAGGCCGTCATTTCTACTCGGACTGGGATCGGGCGGCCCAGGCGACCGTCGCCAATCTGCGCCAGGCAGTCGGCTTCGACCCGGACAACCCACGGCTGCGCGAACTCGTGCGCACCCTCACCGAGCACAGCGCGGAGTTCTCCCGGCTCTGGAGCTCCCACACCGTGCGCGGCAAGACCCAGGACGCCAAGCAGTTCCTGCACCCGGACGTCGGTCCCCTCACCCTCACCTACCAGGCCTTCGACGTACGCAACGCACCCGGCCAGCAGCTCGTCATCTACCACGCCGAACCAGGCAGCCCCAGCGCCCAGGCCCTCGATCTCCTCGGCTCCCTCCACGCCACCCGGCGCCGGGCCCAGCCCCGGCCCCACCACCGCTGAGCCGACGCACACAGAGATCGGCTCCGAACAGGCCTCGTCGATACGGTCGTTGATTTCGCCGTCGACCGACGTGAACGCCACCTCGGCGTCGACGCCACCGGCACGGACGTCCGGCGTCACTTGCCGCTGTAGACGGGGAACGGGCGGCTCAGGAGCCGGCGAGTTCGTCGAGCAGGGAAAAGACCAGCATGTCGAATGGGCGTGCGACATCGCTGTAAGTGTTCACCATCATCATCACCGCCGTTCCGTTCTTCCGGTCGAACGCCGCACAGGTGCTGAAGCCGTAGGTGCCACCGTTGTGCCAGGTCATCGTCCGGCCGTCGGACAGCGCGCCGAAGTGCCAGCCGAGCCCCAGCCGGAGGCCCGTGGCGGGGTCGGTGAAGTGGTGTCGCTGCGACAGCTCGATCGCGTTCCGCAGTGGCGAGCGTTCCGGGCGCAGTTGGGCATCCAGGTAGCGGAGCATGTCGTCGACGGTGCTGTACATCGAGGTGCCCGCACCGCTGAGGACACGATCGCGCCAGTCGGGAACGGCCTCCCCGGCCATATGGCCGACGGCCTTGCGGGAAGCCATGTCCGGCCGAAGGGCCGTGGTCGTGTCCCACAGGCCCAGTGGTGCGGCCACCCGGCGCTGCAGCATGGCGTCCACGCCGTCGAAGGCCAGCGCCTGGCCGAGCAGCCCGAATCCCAGGTTGGAGTATGCGTACGCGCTGCCCGGCTCGTTGTCCAGAGAGGTCTGGCGCAGACCGGCGGCCAAGTCCTCCAACGTGTAGTGCGCGTACGGGTTGTACGGGTCCGCCTCGGCCAGGAGGTTGGCGGGAAGGGAGGGCAGACCGGAGGAGTGGGTCGCCAGGTCGCGCAGGGTGATCCGCCGGGTTTTCCCACGGGGGACGGTGAACCCGGACGGCCGGCTGAGCGGCGTGTCCAGGCGCGCCGTACCCGCACCCACCGCGCGCGCCAGCGCGGTGGCGGTGAGCGTCTTGCCGATCGAGCCGAGCTGGAACACGGTCCTACCGTCGGGGGCGGGGCCCTCCTGGCCGGCACCAGCCACATACCGTCGGCCACCGCGGATGACACCGAATACCGCGCTCGGAGCGCCGGCAGCCAGCGCGCGGTCGAGGTAGGGCCGCACCCGTGCGGCCAAGCCCTCTCCGGCCGCCGTGGCCTTGCCCGGTAACAGTGCCACACCGGCCGCGGCCGCCGCCGTGCCCAGCAGCCTTCGTCGATCCACGGTCCACTCCTTCGTCGTCCGTTACGGCGTGCGAATGCGCAAGCCGAGAATGAGTCAAGCGGCTTCGGCCGCCAACATCAACAGGGCCCCAGACCCACCAACCCGACTCCCGCCGTCCGGGACCCGCGTCACCAGCCGCCGCCCCCTGCCCGCCGCCCCAGACAGCCCCGACCGATGGCGACGATGACACAGCCGGCACAGCAACAGGAGCCGTTGTGGCGGCGCTACCAGGAACCGGACGACCGAGGCCTGGTGGATGACGTGTGCGAGGGGATACCTGATCGCCGAGCCGGGTGCCGACGATCCGAGTCGGCTTCGCAAGGGGGTGTCGATTCTGGCGTGTCCCGTTCGACGTCCTGGTGTGCGGCGCCTCGCCGCACCACGACGGCAGGAACGAACAGGACGAGGTGATCGCGTGGATCAACTGCTGAGGGTCATGAACTTCAATGTCACGCGCGACGGAGTCGGCGCCGGTGAGCACCAGAGTCTGGACAGACCGTTCGGGCTCGACCACGCCGAGAGGTTGTTCGCCTGGGCCGGAGCCACGGCGAGCTGGCCCATGCGTACGGATCCCGGCGGCAGCCGGGGCCTGGACGACTACTTCACCCGGGACTTCTCCCGCAACATCGGCGCGGAGATCATGGGCCGCAACAAGTTCGGGCCGCAACGCGGGCCCTGGCCGGACGAGGAGTGGCGCGGCTGGTGGGGTGAGGAACCGCCGTTCCGCACGCCGGTCTTCGTCCTGACGCATCACAGGCGTCCGTCGTTCACGCTCGGCGGCACCACGTTCCACTTCGTCGAGGGGGAGCCGGCCACGATCCTCCAGCGGGCACGGGAGGCGGCGCGAGGCAAGGACGTCCGGCTCGGGGGCGGAGTCACCACCATCAGGCAGTTCCTGGACGCCGATCTGGTGGACACCCTTCATGTGGCCGTCTCGCCGGTGACGCTCGGCTCCGGGCTGCGGCTCTGGGAGTCCCCGCAGGAGCTGCTGGACCGGTTCCACCTCGAGGTCGTGCCCAGCCCGAGCGGCGTGACGCACCACCTGTTCTGGCGAAGGTGAGGTGAGGCCCGACACCGCACTCGCCTTCGTCAAGCGGTTCACCGGCTGACGGACGGCGCTGCCGCGCGGACAACAGGGGGTGCCCGGGCCGTCGTCCCGGGCACCCCCACCCATCACACAGGCCGGTGAAACAGGCAACACCCACTGCGACGCCCGGGGCATTGAAATCCAGGCGGGCCGGCATGTTGAGTCCTACGTCATGAGCCACTACGTGAAGACGTTCCACGCCGTCGAGATCGGTGACGGCGGCGACGGGCGATGGGCCGAGCGGGTGCGGCCTGCGATGGAGGATGCGGAGCACTGGCTGACCGAGGAGGGCCGGACACCCGAGGGCGCGGCCCGTGCCCGCCGGCTTTTCGAGGAGCACATGCCCGAACTGATCCCGACCCTGGACCGGCTCTCCGCCCAACTGGCCTCACCCCGTGCCGGAACGCTTCTCACTCTGGCAGCGGTGCGGCCGTTCTTCTCCGGCTGTACCCAGATCGGCACCAACGGCACGCTGCTCAGGAACTACGACTTCGCTCCCGAACACTGCGAAGGCACCATCGTCTCCTCCCACTTCCTCCGTCCCGTGATCGGTATGCAGGAAGCCGGATGGGGCCTGCTCGACGGCATGAACGACGCCGGCCTCGCGGTGTCGCTCACCTTCGGCGGACGGTATGTCCACGGGCGCGGCTTCGCCCTCCCCATCGTGCTGCGCTGTCTGCTGGAGACCTGCCGGACCGTCGACGAAGCCGTGGCCAGGCTACGCACCCTGCCCATCGCGATACCGCAGAACGTCACCCTCGTCGACCCGCACCGGACCGTGACGGTCCACGTCGGCCCGGACATCCCGCTCACCGAGACGCCGGACTCCTGCGCCGCCAACCACCAGCACCTCCCCGTCCCGGACGAGCAGGAACGAGTCACCCGCACACGGACTCGGCTGGCCGCCGTACAGGCGGCGGGCGCCGACGTCGCGGCGATGCTGCGACCGCCGCTGTACCAGTACGCGTACGACGCGTGGCTGGGCACGGTGTACACGGCCCAGTACCTCCCCGGCGAGGGCCGTGTGACCTACTACTGGCCGGGGCAGGACTGGGCGCACTCCTTCGCTCATTTCGCTCCGGGCACCCGCACCATCACCCTGGGGCGTCCGTCCGAGCCCGACGACCGCCGGCACACTCCCGCCCTCACCTGAACCGGCCCCCCGTCGGCACACATCAGCGCCGCCCGTTCCGCCGCCCGGGTTCGTCCCGTGGCGGCGGAGCAGACGGCGCACGCCCGACGGACATCACAGAGGTCACAGACGTCACAGGACATTCAGGCGGCACAGGCGCCGCTGACTACCCACGGCGACCGCCCGCTGGTCGTGCCCCTCTGGTCGGGCCCCTCGCGCTCAGCCAGGCGTGATGCGGCCGCGCCAGCCCCCGGACTCACCCCCCTGGTGCTCGATGAAGTCCTTGAATCGCCGCATGTCGCCCTTCACGCGCCGGTCTATCGTCCCCATCATGTCCGCGGCCTTCTCCGCGACTCCGCCGGGCTCCACGTCCATCACGAGTTCCACCCGGGTGTGGGTGTCGTCCACGCGCTGGAAGCGGACCGTGCCCTTCTGCTGGACGTCGCCGCTGATGGTGCGCCACGTGATCCGCTCGTCAGGGAGCTGGTCGACGATCTCGGTGTCGAACTCCCGCCGTACTCCGCCGATCTTGGTGGTCCAGTGGTTGTGGCGGTCGTCGATCTGTGTGATCTCGTCGACGCCCTCCATGAACTGCGGGAACTCCTCGAACTGGGTCCACTGGTTGTAGGCGGTGCGGACCGGGACCTCGACTTCCACTGCTTCCTTGACGGTGCTCATAGCGGTCCTCCTCTCTCGCAGCGGCGAGTACCCGAGTGGGCCGATGCCTACCTCAGTGATGCGCCCGTACATTTCCGTACTTCTTCGCCCTGAGGTGACACGCGTAACACCTCGGTGATCCCCAGCTCTTGACTCCGTAATGCGGGCAGTGGATCGTACGCGGAACGCCCGTATGCATGTACATACCAAGCGAACCGGAGGCGCCTCCGTGTGCGACCTGCACGATCCCAATGAGCACAGCCATGAAGCCACCGCAGCGTCCGGCCTCAGCCGACGTCAGATCGTCCAGCTGCTGAGCGCCGCGGGGATCGCCACCACTGCGGTGACAGCGACGGCCGATCCGGCGGTTGCGGCCACGGCCGACGGCCCCCTGGGCGTGACCGAGGCGGAGACTGCCGCGTACACCCCGCCCAAGGGCCTCGCCGAGGACTCGGAGGCCAAGCGCACCGCACTCGGCTGGATCGAGCAGAACGCCTCCCGGATCACGGACCTCAACGACGAGATCTGGGAGCACGCCGAACTGAGTCTCCGGGAGTGGAACTCCTCCCTCGCCCAGGCCGACTTCCTGCGCAAGGCCGGTTTCGACATCGAGTTCGGCACGGCGGGTTTCCCGACCGCCTTCACCGCGACCTACCGGCGGGGCGAGGGCGGCCCGGTGATCGGGTTCAGCGGCGAGTACGACGCGCTGCCCGGCCTGTCGCAGAAGGCCGGCGCCGGGGAGCACGACCCGAGGGAGTACGTCCACGACCCCTTCGCCCCGGGGTACGGTCCCGGTCACGGCTGCGGCCACTGCGCGCTCGGCACCGCTGCCGCCGCCGCAGCCGCAGCGGTCGCGGCGGCGGCCCGTCGCCACAACCTCGACGTGACGGTCAAGTTCTTCGGCTCCACCGCCGAGGAACAGCTCATCGGCAAGACGTACGCGGTCAGCCAGGGCGTGTACGACGGCCTGGACGCGTTCCTCGACTGGCACCCCTCGACCGGCAACGCGACCGGCTGGGGCACGTCCAACGCGATGACCGCCATCACCTTCACCTTCCTCGGGGTCGCGGGCCACGGCGGCACCCCGCTCGGCAACAAGAGCGCGCTGGACGCGGCCGTCATGATGGCGTCCATGTCGGAGTTCCTCCGCGAGGAGAGCATGGGTCCCGCCGCCCGGCTGCACTGGGTGATCAACAACGGCGGCGACATACCGAACGTCACCCCGGAGATCGCGCAGATCTCGTACTACGTCCGTGAGGGCAGCGTCGAGCGGGTCGACTCCCTGCTGGAGAAGGTGATCGCCGTCTCCGAGGCCGCCGCCAAGGCCAGCCGCACCTCCGTGCAGCACAAGATCACCTCCGCCTGCTGGAACCAGCTCCCCTCCAAGGCGTTCGCCGAGCTGATGTACGACAACATGCGGCAGCTCGGCCCGCCGGAGTTCTCCGCCGAGGCACAGCGGCTGGCCAAGGAGTTGCAGAAGTCGCTGGGGCTGCCGCAGTCGGGCCTGCACGACAAGATCAGCGAGCTGGCCCCGCCCAACCCGGTCTTCCTCGGCGGCGGGTCCACCGATGTCGCCGACATCAGCTGGCAGGTGCCCACCGTCTCCATGGGCGCGGCACTGGCACCCATCGGCACGAAGATGCACACCTGGTCCACCGCCTCGTGCGCGGGTTCGTCACCCGGACACGCCGCGATCCGTGCGGCGGCCCAGTACCTGGCGGCCACGGCGGTCGACCTGCTGGTGAAGCCGGAGCTGCTGCGGGACATCAAGGAGGAGTTCGACAAGCGGCGCGAGGGAGTGGAGTGGCGGACGGCTCTCCCGGAGGGCTATGAGCCACCGATGTACGAGCCGCCCGCGTGGTTCCTGAAGCGGACCGGTCAGAGCTGGCCGCCGGAGAACATCACATGGCCGCCTCGGCGAATCGTCAGCAAGGAGAAGTTCTCCTCACTCGGTCCCGCTCTCCAGCCGCAGACCTGACCCGCCGGGGTTCGGTCATCATGGGTCCGGGGCATCGGCAGGCACGCCTGCCCGGTCACCCGGGCCCGGCCCGCGTCTCAGGACACGCGCTGACCCGCGCACGGCCTCGGTCGCCCGACAGGTCGGCGCACCTCGTCGAGGACGGTCGGCAACTCCTTGCGCAGCTCGGGCTCGAGTCGAACTGCTGATCCGGGGCATCCCGTGTCGCGTTCCAGTCGGATCCGCGCATCCGTCAGTGGCAGACGTCCGGCGCTGAGCACTCGGCGCCGGCCCGCCAAGATCGTCCCTTGGCGGGCCGGCGCATCTGTGCCATGCGCCCGCTTCAGATGCAGATCACGATCTTTCCGCGTGTGCGGCCGCGCTCGGCGTGCGCGTGGGCGTCGACGATCCGCTCCAGGGGGTAGGTCTGCTCGATACGGGGTGTGTAGCGGCCTTGCCGGCCCAGTTCCGCGGCCGCGGACAGGAGGGTGGAGTCGTTCTCCGCGTTGACCACGTGTGTGCCCAGGCGCTGCCCGCCTGCGTGGTCGGCGACCGTCGCGACGCGTGTCGGGTCGCCCGTGACAGTGACGAGGTCGTCCAGGGATCCCGAGGCCGCGGTGTCGAGCGCGATGTCGACGCCGTGCGGAGCGAGAGCGGAGAGGCGCTGCGCGAGACCGGCGCCGTAGGTGGTGGGAACGGCGCCGAGAGACGTGAGGAACTCGTGGTTGCGTTCGCTGGCTGTCCCGATCACGGTGGCACCTTGTGCCACAGCGATCTCGACTGCCGCGCTGCCCACGCCTCCGGCGGCGCCCTCGACGAGAAGGGTGCGCCCCGCGAGGGAGCCGAGCGCGTTCAGGCCACGCATCGCGGTCACCGACGCGAGCCCGGCGCCCGCAGCCTGCTCGTCGTTCCATGTGTCGGGGGCGTGGGCCCAGGCCGAGAGGACGACCAGCTCTGCGGTCGAGCCGGTGACACCGCCCAGCCCGAAGACGCGGTCGCCGATGCTCACCCCCTGTACTCCGTCACCGACTTCGTCGACCACGCCGGCGGCGTCGCGCCCGGGAATGGCGGGCAGCTCCACGGGAATCAGCTGGTGCAGGGCGCCGGCGCGCAGCTTCCAGTCGATGGGATTGACGCCGGCCGCCGCGACGCGGACACGGATCTCACCAGGTCCGGGGTGGGGGTCGGGAGCCTGCTCGATCACCAGCCTCTCCGCTCCGCCGTATTCATGGAACCGGGCTGCACGCATAATGTCCTGCCTAACCTTTACAGGTCGAAATAATGGTGTTCATTCGACGCCCGCTGCTCTGCTGAGGTGCGGATCGGTGAGGTCGTCGCGCAGGCGGGCGGCCACCCGCCCCGAAAGCCACGATCCTGCCCGTCGTCGGAATACCCGCCGTTGAGTCGATGCTCCGGAAGGTATCCAGAAGGTCGGTCACCATCTGGATACCAAGACCGGAGACGGGAGACCCTCGATGACGCAACGGCCACCGCTGCCACCCGACTTGTTCGACGAGCTGTGCCCGTCCTCGCTGCTGCCTTTCCGCTTCGGTGACAAGTGGGCCTCCATGGTCCTCCGCTGCCTTGAAGCCGGCCCGCGCAGATACTCCGAACTCCGCGTGCCACTGAGCCGCGTCACGCCGAAGGCACTCACCCAGTCGCTCCGCGGCTTGGAGCGGAACGGGTTCGTGTCACGCACGGTGCACGCCGACCCGAAACTGCGGGTGGAGTACGCGCTGACACCGCTGGGCCGCAGCGCGCTGGAGCCGCTGACCGCCGCGTGCCAATGGGCGGCCGAGCACTGGGACGAGCTGCTCGACGCCCGCGAGGGCGGCGTCTCCTCCAACGGCTGACCCGGGTGGTCGGTCTGGGCGGCCGCCACTGCTCTACGTTCGAAGCGGTGGAGCACCTCCGGCAGTGCGCTCTCGTCACTGGTGAGGAACCTGGCGCGAAGAGGGAGCGCGGTGAACGCCACCGTCTTGACCCGGGCCGGACGACCGCGCCGTGCCCCCGACCGGCCCACCGCTCACGTGCCGGTCCCCACGCGGCCGGGCATCGCGGGCACCGTGGCCTCTAGGCCCTCGGCCGATTTCACAGGTCGAGTTGGTACTCCAGGGCCTGGTGGGTGGGGAGGTACCCCAGCGCGTCATTGATGCGGCGCATGTGCGTGTTGCTGTCCGCCGTGTCGGTGACCAGGCCCGCGAGTTCGGGGTGGTTGGTGCGGGCGAGGCGGATCGACTCGGCTTTCATCCAGCGGCCGATGCCGTGGCCGCGGTGCTCGGGCAGTACGCCGGTGCCGTAGTGCAGCCCTTCACCCTTGCCGTCGCCCGGCACGACGAGCTCCGAGAAGCCGACGATCGAGCCGTCCGCCTCGTCGACGGCGGCCACCGTGCTGAGCAGCTCTCCGCGGTCGGCGATCGCCTTGGCGGCGGCCACGACCCGCTCGACGTCCCAGGCCACGACACCGTAGTCGGTGTCGTCCATCGGCATGTCGTCCATCGCGCGGCGAGAGTCGGCAAAGGTCTTGGCCAGCTCCTCGGGGACGGTGCCGAGCCATGACACGAGACGGTAGCCGGGGTGCGGACGCTCGACGATCGCGTCGATCCCGTCGACCTTGCCGCTGTCCCACTCATCCAGCGCGAGCCGGGCGTACGTCAGTGTCAGCACCTTGCGGAAGCCGTTCGCGGCAAGGAAGTGATCGCCGGGCGTGCCACTGTCGGCCTGCGCGACCACCGACCGCCTGCCCGCCTCCCGCGCTGCCGCCACCGCCGTCCTGAGGAGCCGGGAGCCGACTTGTCGACGCCGCTCCGCGGGGTGGACGTTCAGCTGCAGCTCGGCCAGGTGATCCTGGCCCGCCCGGGTGAACACGCGGAGAAATGCCGATCCCAGCGGATCACCGTCGTCCCGGCTGGCCAGCCACGCGAGGCGGTAGCCCGACGAGGTGCGTTCGGGATCGGCGAGGGCAGTGATGCGTATGGGCAAAGTGGCTCCGGCGAGGCTGCTTGGGTTACGTCGGTCACAGTTGAACATGCAATCGGGCGAGAAGACAGGGAGTTTTGGTGGAGCGGAGGGGGAGCGTGCGTCACCGCCGTGGGCCGGGCCATCTGCGTCACACGGTATGGCAAGACGGCAGGTCCGGCCGATCGCGCAGATATGTCCAAGCGTGGTCAAGATCCGCTGGGTTACGCGTCTGTCCCAGCGGGCGGTGATCGCGAAACGGTGCCGATCGGTGGCCGGAACCGGCGTCCCGGCCGGCCGCCGGATGGGCCGCGAAGTGCCGGGAGCCCCGTGCTCGGGCCCTGTTTCCTGGGCCGGACGACGTCAAGGAGGGGCACGGCAGGGGTACGGGAGGGGCCGGTTTCCCCGTGGCGGTCCGCGTGGTGGTCCGCAGTGTGCCGGGCTGTGTGTGTAACAGAGGTGTCCTAGGCAGCAGTTGGGCGGAACGGCCTAGCGGGTCGGGCGGGTCCTGGTGATCAGAAACGTTCGCTCGTGCCGACTCGTACCGACTCGTACCGAGCGGCCGGCACCTCCCACCGAGACTGAGGAAGAAACGATGCGCGTTCGCAAGCTCACCTTCGCTGCCCTGGCCGTTGCCGCGGGTCTGTCGCTCACGGCCTGCAACGGCGATGACGGCGCGGAGCAGAGGGACGGGTCGTCCGCGTCCTCTGCGTCCGCGTCGGGCGGCGGTTCGGGCTCGGGCGGTTCGGATCAGGGTGGTTCTGAGCAGGGTGGCGGGAAGGACTCCGCCGCGGAGGGCTCCGGTGGGCAGGGCACGACCGACGGGAGCGGTTCCGACGCGAACGCCGAGGTAGGCAAGTGCCGCACCGACGAGCTGGACATCACCGCGTCCGACACCACCATCGACGGAGACGCCGAGGGCTCGGTCGCGGTCACGTTCAAGAACGGCGGGGGCCGGGACTGTGCCCTGTCCGGATACGCGGGCGTCGACCTGAAGACCAGCGAGGGGGACCTGTCCGCCGAGCGCAGTGGTCAGGAGTCCAGCCCCGTGATCCTCAAGGACGGCGAGTCGGTGTCCTTCGGCATCACCTACCCGGTCAACGACTCGGGCGGCTCCGGCGTCAGCATCACCGGACTTGTGGTGACGCCGCCGAACGAGACGAAGTCGTTGTCCCTCGAGTGGCCGGGCGCCGCCAGCCTGCCCGTCACCGACAGCGCCGGCTCCCCCGTCAAGGTCGGCCCGATGGGCAGCGCCGGCCAGGGCGGGGCGAGCTGACCCGTACGCCCCGAGCTCCTCTGCCGAACCCTGGAGGCACGGCTCCCCCTGCGGCGACCCTGCGGACAACGGTGCGTGGGGCGGCCCCGGAAGGGACCGCCCCAGTAGAGCGTGCGGTGGCGCGACTCGGACGGCCGTCTCAGGACACGGGGGCTCCGTACACGCCCATCTCGTGGATCGAGTAGCCCCAGGTCGTCTTCCTCTTGACGCCCTGCATGCGGACGTACCGCACCGCTTCGTCGGCGGTGAGTCGGACGACGTCGTTGCCGCAGCTGTCCGGGCGCTGTGTGGACACCGTCTTCCAGTTCACACCGTCCTCAGACGTCTGGACGGTGTACTCCGTCGCGCAGGCGTTCTCCCATGCGAGGGTCACCGCGGCGACCTTCGCCGGCGCGGCGAGCTGGATCTGCACCCACTCGTCGTCGGCGTACCCGGATGCCCAGCGGGTGCCCGTCAGCCCGTCGTTGACGTGACGGGGGGCCAGGCGGTCGAGGTTCTGCTCCACGCTGGACGCGGACGCCGTCCCCTTCAGGGCAAGGTTCTCCCCGCCTCCGGAGGCATCCCACAGCTGCAGTCGGACGTCGGCCTGTACGAGGAAGGCGTCGAGCACTCCGTCACCGACCTTGGGCTGGACCTTGCCCCAGGAGTTGCGCGGGGGATCGACCCGCACGGCCCGGGCCCGTTGTTGCAGGTCGTTCGATTCGGCCAGCAGCCGGTCCGACGTCTCCTTGTGCCCCGCCTGTCGCGCCGCGAGCGCATCGAGCATCGTGACCATGGACTTGCCCCACAACTCGGTGGCGTCCAGCCAGGGGCCCGCGTCCACGGTGAATCCCTTCTCCACGGCTCCGCCGCGGATGGTGGCCGGGGCCCGTTCGACGGCCTTGGCGTAGGCGCGCAGGGCCTTGACGGCCCCGGAGCGGTCTCCCTCGTCCCATGCTGTCCAGAACTGCGCCACGCGCCGGGCGAGTTCGGGGGCCTGGGGCTGCCAGGGCGTTGCGCCGAAGGTCGGGGCCATGTGTTCGAGGTCGCCGAGGACGAGCAGGGCGTCGGTGGCCTCGCGGTCGCCGCCCGCGAGGTAGGACATGGCGCGCGGCCAGTTCTCCCGCGCGTCGTACGCCCGGTCGTTCCAGGAGAAGTCCGCGGTGCCGAAGACGGCGACCTTGCTGGCGTACGGCTGGTTCATGGGGTTGGCCACGATGCCGGACAGGTGCTCGGACAGACCGGCCTCACGCTTGTCGTACGGCGCGAGCAGCAGGCGCCCGCTGGTGTTGCCGAAGTCGTTGACCGGGTAGTTGTCCCAGACGAAGACCTTGCGGCCGAAGAGTTTCGAGACCTGGTCGGCCTCTTCGTTGGTGATCTGTGGCGGTACGACGGCCGTGCCGGTCCACATCACCTCGACCGCCGGGTCCAGGGTGCCCCGCAGGGTCTGCTTGTAGGCCGTGTCGGTGAGGTCGCCGTACTCGGTGGGCACCATCTGCAACGGCTGCGAACCGTCGTGGGTGGCGATGAAGGTGCGCTGCACGTCGTTGAGCAGATCGACCTGTGCCTCGGCGGCCGCTCCACGGCCGGGCTCGCCGAACGCCGCCCTGTCGCTCTCACAGTTCCAACGGGTGTAGCTGATGTCGTCGAGCGGTATGGAGAAGGCGCGGGTCCCCAGGTCGTACAGTGCCTGGAGCTTGGCCTTGAGCGCCTTGCGGTCGGCGGGGTCGGAGTAGCAGATCGACTCGCCGGGGGAGACGGCGAAGGTGAAACGCACGTGGTTCGCCGTGGCCCGCCTCACCAGCTCGCCCAGCTCCGCGAGCTTGTCCGCGGGGTAGGGTTCGCGCCACTTGCCCCGGTGGTAGGGGTCGTCCTTGGGTGCGTAGATGTAGGTGTTGGCCTTGACGTCTCCGTAGAAGTCCATCTGGTCGAGACGTTCGGCGTGCGTCCACGGCTGCCCGTAGAAGCCCTCGATGGTGCCGCGCAGCGGCATCGAGGGGAAGTCACTGACCTGTACGCCCGCCACCTTCCAGCCGTCGTCGCCGTCACGGACGAACAGCTGGCGCAGGGTCTGCACGGCGTAGAACTGGCCGGCGGCGTCCTTGCCTCCGAGGACGACCTGCGCCCCCGGTTTGGACCCCGAGACGCGCAGCGCATAGCCCTCGGCGTGGTCCGGCACCTGGGTGTCCCCGAGCGCCGCCGCGATGTCGGGGCGCGTGGCGGTGCCGATCCGCACGGTGAGCAGGCCGGCCGTCGCCCCGGGAACCCTGCCCGGGGCGACGACGTCCACCCGGTCGGCGCCGTGCGCCCTCAACTCCCGGACGAGGCGGGCACGGGCACCGGCGTCCGTTCCCTCGTCGGCCACGACGAGCACTCGGCCGGTCACGACGGCATCGCGACCCGCGTGCGCGAGGGACTGGGGGTTCGGTGAGACCGGCGGCAGCGCGGCCGACGCGCGGGTCACGGCGTCCGTCGCGGCGGCGGCCGGCAGACTCCCGAACGCCATGGTGGTTGCCACTGCGAAACATGCGCCGGCGGTAGTGAGCGTGCGAATGCGTCTGTGCATGAGCCCTCCGTACCAGGTCTATACCAATGATTGCCTTGCCGACCGCCTCAACGGGCGTCGTCGGGGCGTTCGCCCGGGGGATACCCCGTAGGAAGCTCCACCGGCACGCCGTACACGCGCATCTCCGCGGCGGCCGCGTACGGCTGCTTGTTGAGCGCGTTGAGTGCGGTGAACCGCACGTGCGAGGTACGGACCCGGTCGAAGGAGACCCGTTGTGTCTGCGGGGCGTCCTTCATGGTGCCCCTGGCCACGGTCGTCCAGGCCTCGCCGTCCTGAGACACCGCCACCTCGTAATCGCCGACACGTCCGTTCTGGCCGCCGCTCTGACGGCCCAGATATCCGAAGCCGTCGATGTCGGCCGCGCCGCCGAGCTCCAGCGTCACCCAGTGCGGATACGGGGCCTGGGAGGCCGTGTAGTCGGTGTGCCAGATGGTGCCGGCGTCGCCGTCGAGCACGTTGGACACCGGCCCTTCGCCGACGCCCGAAGAAAGGTTCTCCGAATCGGCAGTCGCGGTCATCGAGCCGGGGGAGAGCACGGGTGCGTCGGTCACCGCTGCCCGGGCGTCCGCCGACACGGTCCTGGTGGCCCCCGCATGGGCGTACGTGGCGGTCACCTTCCATACGGGTGAGGTGTCGTTCGTGTCGGCCGGCGGCGTGAGGAGCCATGTGGTGCGCACGCTCGCACCCGGCTTCACGGTCCCGAAGAGATTGCCGTCCTTCTCCTTCACCTCGGCCTTCCAGCCCTCGGGCAGCCCCTGGAACCGGATGCCGACGTTCACGGCATCGGCCGTCTCGTGGTTGGTGAAGGTCGTGACGTACTCACCGGGCACGCCCGGGCTCAGCTCGGCGCCGGACGGGGTCGTGACACCGGCGCAGGCGGCCCCGCCCTCGGCCTTGCCCAGGTCGGTCACGGTGAAGTCGTCGATCACGAGGTCCGTGCCCCGGGCACTGCCGAGCTTGCGCAGTCCGACCCAGGTGTCCCCGCAGCCGGCGACGATCTCACGGGAGTGGGTCGCCGTGCTCAGGGCGGGCTCCAGGACGTCACGGGTGATGTCCCGGGAGCCGGCCTCCCCGTCCGCGATCCGGTCCGCGCCGGTGACCCAGGCCCACTGGTTCTCGATGTTGGTCTGGTACGAGAAGGAGACCTTGTACTTGTGGCCCTCCTTGAACGGCACCGTGGCCGGGGTCGTGCGGTAGACCAGCCCGGTGTTCTCCGCATGGGACTTCAACGAGTGCCGCCCGGCGATCACGTCGTCGACCGCCTTGCCCTTCAGCGTGCCGGTGTCGTACGGGGAGTAGGTGTTCTTCCACGCCTTCTGACTGTAGGGCTCGTGCAGGTCGCTGACGCTCGTGCGGGGGTCGGTGACGCCGCCGGCGTCGCCCTTGACGAACGGGCCCCAGCCCGGCTGGTTGCCCTCGAAGTCGTCATGGGCGATCACGGTGCCGTCCTTGCCGCGGGGGAGCGGCGCGGTGGTGTCCGCCATGATGCGTACGTCGTCCAGGACGACCGCGGCACTGCCCGCGACGGCCCCGAGCTCCACGGTGACCGTGCCACCGCGCGGTGCCGTGAAAGAGACGGCGGCCCGCTGGGCGTAGGTGTCCCGCTTCTCGTCGGCCGCCATCTTGTTCTGTGCCGGAGTGATGTCGAAGGTCTTCACCGCGGCGTCCTTGCCGCCGCGCACCCGGAGCGTGGTGTCCCGGCGTTCGCCGGGACCGATCTCGACGTCCGCGCTGAGCGTGTACCGCTTGCCCGGAGTGAGGCCGGAGACCTTCTGGGAGATCCCGGAGGCACCGCTGCCCAGACGGACGACGTTGTCGCCGTTGTCCGCCCGGACGATCTCCGCGCCGCCCCGCGCGTTCCAGTCCCTCAGGTTCCCGTTGTTGAAGCCGGGGTCGGACAGGCCGGTGAACCGACCGTAGTGCGGGTCCTCGTGCGGAGCCTTGCCGCCCTTCGGTGCCAGGACGTAGGGCTGCCCCTTCTCGGCGGTGAGCGTCACCTGCCCGTCGTGGGCCTTCACCTGGGCCTTCTCCACCCTGCCCTGGTCGGTGAGCTCGTGGAGAACGAAGTCCTTGGTGCCCGCGAACTGTTCGGTCAGCTGGAAGGTGTGCGTGCCGCCGGAGGCGCTGTGGAAGTACATCTTGTCGGCGTCACCGGGAGAGGAGGTGCCGTCGCCCTTGTGGGCGTCCCCCCACGGCAGCAGGTAGGTGTCGCCCTTGAGGACCACGGCGTCGCCCATGGAGATCTGCCGCTCGCCCTCGACGGACTTCACGCCCACGCCGCCGGTGAGGGCCGCGGACCTGCCGAGGTCCCAGTCCATCACCTCGTAGTGCTGGAGGAACTTGGTCGGCAGGTTGTCGGTCCAGATGTTGCGATAGAAGGCGTTCCAGTCGTCCTGACCGGTCCAGCCCTCGAACTCGACGATGTTGGCGCCGCCGAGCAGCGGGTCGACGTTCCACACGTCGCGGTCGGAGTTGGCGATGAAGCGGGCGATGTTGGAGTTGATCCCCTTGTTGGTGGCGCCGCCGTAGTTCTTGTCGGCGGCCCAGTGGGACCACAGGGACGAGCCCTCGAACTTGTACGCCCACTCGGTGGAGACCTCGAATCCCATCTTCCGTAGTTCGGCGGCCAGTCCGTCGGCCAGCCAGCCGCTGGAGTAGTAGGCGTCGATGTAGACGGTCTTGATGCCCGGCGACTCCTTGCGGAGCTTCTTGAACCTGTCCAGGACGGCGCCGGTGCCGAGGTCCTTGCGCTGGTTGATGTGGTACGCCTGGTTGAGCCAGTCCCACCCGTTCTGCTGACCCTTGACCATGTCCTCGCTGAACGTCTTCGCCTGCGCGTAGGCCTCGGTGGCGTTGACGTGCACGGCGAAGTCCGCGTTGTAGCGGGCGCCGGTTCCGGTGAGCCGGTTGAGGTCCTTCAGCCCGCCCGCGCGGACGTTCTCGTTGCCGCCGTAGTCGGGGTGGGCGGAGTCGTGGCCCTCACTGGCGTAGCCCTTCTCCAGCACCCACTGCCCGAGATTGTCGGTGGCCATGGAGATGCGCTTGGTGTTGTCCAGCGTCTTCAGGAACGGATTGGTGGCCTGGCTCGCGAAGTTGAAGGGGATCCGCTGGACCACACGCTCGGGCACCCGCTCGGCGCCGAGCGGGCGTCGCATGTGCTCCCGGTGGGCGATTGCGCCGTCCTGCCAGTCCACTGTGCCGTCGTCGTTGGAGTCGGCGGCGAGGACCACGGTCGCCCGGGGCAGCTCGTAGGTGCCGACGCGGGGGTCGGTCGCGCCCTCGGGCTGGTAGGTGTAGGTGCCGACCGACAGCTCGGCCCGGCGCCGGCCGTCGCCCGCGTCGACGATGCGCGACTGCAGGCGGGTGTTCCAGTTGGTGTTGTCGTTCTGCGGCGAGTCCTCGGTCGCGTTGGTGACGATGCCCGCCGACAGCTGCGCGTTGCCGACGAACGCGTACGGGGTGCCCACGGCCTCCTTGTCCGGAACCGTGCCGGCGGTGATGGGGATGAACCGGTCGGCGGTCGTCGTCGAGTCCGTGGAGATCCTCGTCCGGGCGAGGTTCGCGCCCGGGTCGGAGGAGTCGACGGAGACGAGGGACTGACCGGGGATCGCGAGGGTGCGTACGGTCGGGGCGGCCTTTCCGGAGATCTTCTCGACGGCGAAGACGACCGTCGTCTCCTCGGTCACCATGATGGTCGAGGTGATGGTGAGGTCGGGCAGGTCCTCGAAGGTGGAGGTGTAGGTCGCGCTGCTGCCCTTCGCCTCCATGGTGGTGGTGGCGCGGTGCGGTGTGCCGTTGATGGTGAAGCTGTCCAGGGCCGATGCCTGCCCGCCGAGGCTACGCTCACCCAGCCGGTAGGAGATGACCTGGGGGAACTCCTTCGCCACGGTGACGGTCAGCCCACCCCGGCTCAGTTCCACCGGCGTCCCCGTCGGCGCCGGGGCCGCGGCGGCGCGGGGCAGTACCGCACCGGCGGGGACGGCGGCGGTCGACAGCATGCCGAGGGTGAGGCCCAGCACCGCGGCGACGGCGCCCGGGCGTGGCACTCGTCTGCGTCCGGGTGGGCGAGGTGATAGGGGTGCCATGGTGTCCACTTGGTACTTCCTCCTCGGAGCGGGTGAGGGACGGAGACGGTGGAGAGTGCGGCACGGGGGCCGGCGCGGGTCCGAACGACAGGGGCGGGCAGGGGGGCCGCCGGGGACCGGGGCCGAGGTCCGGGGACCGCGGTCCCGGTGGAGCAGGGTGCTGGTCGGCCCGCAGGGCCGGTGCGTGGAGGTGTCCTGGGCTCGGCGGGTTCCTCAATCGACGGCCCCGCGCGATGTTATCGCTGCCAAATCGCCCGCCACTCCGTCTCCTCGACGTCAGCTACGGCTTCCTTACTGGATTCGATCCACTCGATGCCGGGTGCTGGCGGGAACTATGGCAGATGATGTTATCGATGCCAATAGGGGCCGCCTGGCTAGACTGCCCGGCAGGAAACATCAGCTGGGCCGAGGCAGCACGTGCCGCGGTTTCTCTGGGAGAGGCGAGCGATGTCATCGGAAACACCGGGAGCCGACGAGACACCCGCGAGGAAGCGGACGGCCGACGACGGCGCCACGCGGCAGCCCGGCATGGCCGACGTCGCCCGCCTCGCCGGAGTCTCCGCCCAGACGGTGTCCCGGACCCTGGCCGGTCATCCCAACGTCCAGCACAAGACCCGCGCCAAGGTGCTCGCTGCCGTCGAGCAGCTCGGCTACCGCAAGAACAACGCGGCGCGGATGCTCTCGTCCGGGCGTAGCCGGACGATCGGTGTCGTCACGTTGCAGACCAACTTCTACTCGCGCGCCAACCTCGTCTTCGGCATCGAGACCGCGGCACGCGAAGCCGGGTACGCGGTCAGCGCCGTGACCACCGCGTCGCTGGACACCGCGGCGATCGAGGACGCGTTGTCCCGGCTGGCGGAGCAGGACGCCGAAGGGGTCATCCTCTCGGTGCCACTGGTCCATGTGAGCCCCAGGATCGAGCAGCTCACGCGCTCGGTGCCGACCGTCACCGTCGACGGGTCGAGGACCTCTGCCACCGAGGTCGTCGCCGTCGACCAGACCCTGGCGGCGCGGCTGGCGACCCGCCACCTGATCGAGTTGGGCCACGAGACCGTCTGGCATGTCGCAGGGCCCGAGGAGTGGCTCGACGCCGCCAGCCGCTGTGCCGGCTGGCGCGACACCCTGGAGGAGGCGGGGCTGTCCGTGCCGCCGGTGCTGGAGGGCGACTGGACGCCCGCCTCCGGGTACCGCAACGGCCTGATTCTGGGCAAGATTCCCGACGTCACCGCGGTGTTCGTGGCGAGCGACGAGATGGCGTTCGGGGTGATCCGCGCCCTGCACGAGCTCGGCCGGAGGGTGCCGGAGGACATCTCCGTCGTCGGTGTGGACGACATCGCGCTGGCCGAGTACTGCTCGCCCTCGCTGACCACGGTCGCCCAGCCGTTCGCCGAGATGGGCGCTCTCGCAGTCGCCCACCTGCTGCGCCACATCGAGGATCCGGGCGCGGCGTCGGAACCCGCGTCCGTCGAGCCCGCGTTGGTCGTCCGCGCCAGCACGGCGCCGGTCGGTGACCGGGCACGACGGCAGTCTTGAGCGCTCTGCCCAGGACCTCTCCCGGGAGGAGGTGAGCGTCCGCGCCGCGGCTGGTCGGCGCACCGCCCACCTGACGGACCCCAGCCACCTGCTGGGCGTTTCCGGCTGTCAGTTGAAGATGTCCAGGAGGTCCAGCCGGGAGCCCGAGTCCTCGGCTGGGCGGGGCCGCATCGGTCGGGGCTCCGGGTAGGTCTCCGCTGCGGCCCTCGCGCGGACGATGTCGGGCCCGCCGCACGCCTCGACCGCGAAGGCACCGAAAACCCTGGCGAACGCGGCCGGGTCGCGGAACTCCACGCCGAACGCGCGGCCGTCCTGCAGTGGGACCCACACCACCCGGTCGCGCCGTATCCATGCGAGCACCGGCTGGTCGTCCGCGGTTGACCGCCCCTCCAGCCACAGCCGTGCCACGTGCAGCAGGTTCACCTTTTCCATCGGCAGCCGCTTGCGCCGCACCCGCAGTTCACGTGTCGTCAGCTCGACACGTTGGTCCTTCTTCGGATACCAGGCGAGGCCTATCCCGAACGGCACCCACAGCAGGATCCCGATCAACGGCCAGACCAGAGCGTCGCCCCACGACCGGAGCAGCCCGCCGTCCAACAGGGACAGCGCCCCGAAGACCAGAACCCATTTCGCCGTCATCCGCCAGAATCCGGTGCCCTGCCGGTACAGGACCCGCCGCTTCCCCGTCATCGCCATGCCCGCACGCTATCCTCCGCCCCGCAGCTCACCGCAGGCGCCCTTCGGGCACCGCCGATGCCCCTCGCCCACGGCCCGGCCGGAGGGGATCGGGGCGGGGCGCCTGTTGCGGCCCCGGACGTCGGGTGCCCTGTCTACGCGGCCGGGGTGAGTTCGGCGCGGCCGAACAGCAGCGCGTAGCCGGTGGGGAGCCGGCGGAGGATGCGGGTGATGAGGTCGGGGCCGGCATGGGCGGCGACGGCCGCGAAGACGGAGCCGGTGTCCCATCGGGTGGTGGCCAGGGAGGCGCCGGAGCGGGCGGCGAGGTCCTTGACGAAGGCCCATCCGGTCAGCGGCCGGGTGTCAGGGATCTGCGCGGTCAGGACACGTGCGGCCTCCCGGGGCAGGCAGGCGGCCAGGTCGACACGCTCGTCGCCGGTCAGCCGGCGTCCCAGCCCCGCCAGGACCAGGCGGACGGCTTCCTCGGCTCTCTCCCGGGTGGGGTAGGCGCCTTCGTAGCGGACTTTCTCGAGCATCTGCTCATACGCCGTCCCGTACGGCTGCTGGTGCTCAAGAGGTACGCGGTCGGTGATCACTGCGGTGCATGCCTTTCGTGGAGGCGGGGTGGGTGGTGCCGGTGGGGCGGCACCGAGGTATGGGTCAGGTGGGCTGGGGGCGGCCGAAGAGCAGGTCGTAGCCGACGGGGAGCTGGAGCAGGATCTGGCCCAGCAGGCCATGGCCGGCCGTGTCGGCGACCGTGGACAGCACGGCGCTGACGTCCCAGGTCGCGGTCTGCTCGGTGGCGCCCTCGATCCAGGCTGCGGTCGCCCGGACGAACCGCTCCGGCGGCAGTGGTTCGGCGCTCTGCAGCGGGTTGAGCAGGATCAGGGCGAAGTCCTCCGGCAGACGTGCCGCGAGCTGTGCACGGACCTCGCCGACCAGGTGCGCGCCGAGCAGGGCCAGCACCACACGGGCCGCGCGGTCCGCCTCCTGGCTGCTGTCGTACTCGCCGCGTTCCTTGACGCGGTCGAGGAACGCTTCGCGTCGCAGAGTCATTTCGGCCGCCACCCCCTTCTTCCTCGGACTGTCCACAGGGGTGCGGAGGGCGGGTGAGGGGGAGATCAGGTGCCCGTCCTCCGCACCTGGCCGGCCGGTGTCAGCCGGAGATCTCCTTGTGGCCGGATCCGACGCCGATGGAGATCTTGCGGGGCTTGGCGCGCTCGGCGATCGGGATGCGCAGGGTGAGCACGCCTGCGTCGTAGTCGGCCTGGATGTGCTCGGTGTCGAGGGTGTCGGCGAGCACGATCTGGCGGGAGAAGACGCCCAGCGGCCGCTCGGACAGCTCCATCTGCACGTCGTCGGACTTCGCCACCGGCCGGCGCTCGGCCTTGACCGTCAGCATGTTCCGCTCGACGTCGATGTCGATCGCGTCCGCGGTGACGCCGGGGAGGTCGAAGGCCACGACGTACTCGTCGCCCTCGCGGTAGGCGTCCATCGGCATCGCCGACGGCTTCGACCAGGTGCCCGGGCCCATCAGCTGCTGCGCCAGCCGGTCCAGCTCACGGAAGGGGTCGGTGCGCATCAACATCGTGAAAACACCTCCAGCAGGTTCGGGCAGTTGCTGCCAATGCGCCTCACTGACACCGTTGTAGCATGTCATCCAATGGATGACAAACGCGATGTCGTCCACCTGATGACACACCGCAGACCGGGGGCTGCCGACCGGCCCGGCCCGTACGGCGTCGGAGTGGCCGGGTGCATCACCCTCGGCGGCGCGGGGGTCGGACATCATCGGTCCGCGTCCTGCCCTGCCATGTCGGCGGCGGCGATGTGGCCGAAGACCATGGCGGAGCCGATCGGTACGCCCGGGCCCGGGTAGTGGGGGCCGGACACCGAGGCGGTGGTGTTGCCGGCCGCGTACAGGCCCGGGATCGGGGAGCCGTCCTCGCGCAGCACCCGGGCACGGGTGTCGGTCCGTACGCCGCCCTTGGTCCCCAGGTCGCCGAGGAGGATCTGCACGGCGTGGAAGGGGCCGCTGTCGATCGGCACCAGGCAGGCGTTGGCGCCGGCGGCGCCGGCCGCTCGGGTCGCGGGGCCGGAGACGAAGAAGCGGTCGTAGGGATCCTCGCCGCGGTGGAAGTCCGCGTCCACCCCCTCGGCCGCGTAACCGTTGAAGGTCCGTACGGTGCTCCGCAGCGCTCCGGCGTCGACGTCGATCTGCCGGGCGAGGCCTTCCAGCGTGTCGGCCGTGCACCACAGCCCCGCCTCGGTGAAGGCCTGCCGGTTGGCGGGAACGACGGTGATGCCGGGCAGTTCACCGCCGAACCGGTCGTCGAAGACCCACCACACGGGGTTGTCGGGGGTGGTCCCGGCCTTGGCCGCGAGCATCCGGCGGCCCATCTGGTCGTACGGCAGCGACTCGTTGGCGAAGCGGCGCCCCGAGCCGTCGACGAAGATGCCGCCGCGCAGGCCGAGGGTGAAGGCGGCCGAGCCGTCGGGGAAGCGCAGCGAGGGGCACCACCAGGCCTGGTCGAGCAGGTCGGTGGCGGCTCCTGCCTCCGCGGCGGCGATCAGTGCGTCTCCGGTGTTGCCGCCGGGCGCGCCCATCGTCCAGTCGGCGCCGGGCAGGTCCTGCCACTCGCGGCGCAGCTCGGCGTTGGTCTCGAAGCCGCCCGCGGCGAGGAGGACTCCGTGGCGGGCGCGGATCCGCAGGGTGCGGCCGTCGTGTGCGGCCTCGGCGCCGATGACCGTGCCGTCCTCGGTGACCAGCCGGGTGAGGGCGGTGTGCAGCAGGGTGCGGGCCTTGCCGGTGGACTCCAGGGCCAGCAGCAGGCGGCCGATCAGGGCACGGCCGTCGGTGAGCGGGCCGTCGGGCACGGGCAGGCCGAGGCGCTGGGCCCAGGCAGGCGGGCGCACCGCGTCGAGCAGGTCGTGCGGGCCGTCGGGCGCGGGCAGCTCCACGGGGAAGACCGCACGGCCGGCCTCGAAGCGTCCAGACGCCGGGTAGTGGTCGGGGAAGGGCCGGTACTCGAAGCGGACGTGCGGGTTGTCCTCAAGGAAGGCGACGGTCGCCGCGGCTCCGTCGATGTAGGCGTCCTGCAGTGCGTGCGGAGTTGCGTCGCCGACCACGGCGCGGAAGTAAGTGCGGCCGAGGTCGGCGGAGTCCGGCACGCCGTCACGTGCCTGCGCCTGGTTGCCGGGCAGCCACAGGCCGGCACCGGAGTAGGCGGTGGTGCCGCCGAAGTGCCCGGTCTTCTCGATGACCAGGGTGTCCAGGCCGCGAGCCGCCGTGCCGTACGCGCCGGTGAGCGCACCTCCGCCGGAGCCCACGACCAGGACGTCGCACTCCTGGTCCCATGTCTGCTCGGTGTGCGCCATCTGGTCCCTCCGATGCGGTTGGTCGGCAGTGCGGGTGCGGGTGACGTGGTTCTTCACCAGCCCCTGGGGACCGCTGCGCTCCCCCATCGGGGCGGCGTCCGGCTGGTGGGCGATCAGTCGCCCGTCAGGGGTGAAGAGCTCGGTGGAGCGTACGGGCTCCCGGCCGGCGAGGGCGCATGCACGGGCATCCACCAGTCGGCGCAAGGCGAGCTGGTCGTTCATGGCGCATCACTGCTCCGGATCGTGTCGGCAGGTCGGGAGAGGCAGTCTTGGTCCGCACGACGGATCGTGACCACAGTGGTTTCCCGTAGACCGGGAGAACGCCTTCCGCAGTCGTGACGAACTGGGCGGTGTTCGGACCGATCGGCCGGCACCGGGCCGCGGCGGACGCCGGGGGGAGCCCGTGCCGGGAGGCGTGGGCGTACTCCGCCGTCCCCGCCGGCCACGGCGAACTGCCATCCCCGCCGGCCGTCCGCCGGGCAGGGACGGCGTGATGACCGCTACGCCGGTGCAGAACTGCTGAGGACCTCCCGCATGGTCGCCTCGTCGACCGACAGGAGAGTTGGCTGAATCCGGTCAGCCCGCGAGCAGGCCCAGGCCGGCGGCCAGCCGGCCCCGGTGCCACGCCGGCGGGCCGAAGAGCAGGCCCGAGCCGTGCGCGCGCTTGAAGTAGCGGTGGGCGTCGTGCTCCCAGGTGATGCCGATGCCGCCGTGCAACTGAATCATCTCGCCCGCCACCGCTGAGAACGCCTCTGAACAGGCGGACTTGGCGACAGCCGCACAGCGGCTCAGCTCCGGCGATCCCGAGTCGGCGGCGAAGGCCGCGCCCAGCGCCGCCGAGCGCGCCGACTCCACCAGCACGTACGCGTCCGCGAGCCGGTGCTTGACGGCCTGGAAGGAGCCGATGGGCCGGCCGAACTGGACGCGGTCCTCGGCGTAGGCCACGGTGAGATCCAGGCAGTGCTCGGCCGCGCCGACCTGCTCGGCGGCGAGCGCCGTACAGGCCAGGTCCAGCACGTGCCGCAGCACCCGGCCGCCGTCTCCCTCGGCGCCGATGAGCCGGCCCTCGGCATTGTCGAGCACCACGCGCGCCTGGGCCCGCGTGGCATCCATCGTGACCGCCGCTTCGCGGCGCGCTCCCGTGTCGGGCACGGCCACGTGGAAGAGCGAGACCCCGGTCCCCGTGCGAGCCGCCACGAGCAGCACATCGGCCTCCGCCCCGTCCAGCACGTGCTCCTTGGTCCCGGTGATCCGCCAGGTCCCGCCGGGGCCCTGGGCGGCCTCGGCCCGGATCGCCGCCGGGTCCCAGGAGCCCTGCTCGGCCCACGCCAGGGTGCCCACCGCAGTGCCCTCGGCGAGCTGCGGGAGCAGTACCGCGCACGCCGCCGCGTCACCGGAGGCGAGCAGCGCCTGCGCCGCGAGCACCGCGGAGCCGAGAAAGGGCACCGGGCTGAGCCCCCGTCCCAACTCCTCCATCACGACGTGGACTTCCCGGGCTCCGCAGCCCGCACCGCCGTACTCCTCGGGTACGGCGAGCCCCGCGACGCCGATCTGCCCGGTCAGGGGCCGCCAGGCTGCCGCACCCTCGTGGCGTGCGAGCAGCGACCGTACGGCGGACCGCAGTTCTTCCTGTTCCTCCGTCAGCCTCATTCGTCTGCTCCTTTCTGTGCGGCGCGTGCCGGCGCGCCCTTGAGCGGGGCGGAGTCCTCCTCCGCCAGATCGCGGCCGCGGGTTTCGGCGATGCGCCAGACGGCCAGCGCGGTCACGATTCCGCAGCCGATGACCAGACCCGAGAGGGGAGCGCTCCGCATGCCGCCCGAGGCGGAGAGCAGACTGCTGGCGATCAGCGGGGTGAATCCGCTGCCGATCAGCGCGGCCAGCTGATAGCCCATGGATGCCCCGGTGTAGCGGACCTCGGTGCCGAACATCTCGGACAGCAGCGGGCCCAGCGGCGCGTACATCGCGGACTGCAGCAGCTGGCCGAGGAGCAGGCCGAGGATCAGCAGGGCGGGAGACCTGGTGTCGATCAGGGCGAACATGGGGAAGGCGAGCAGCACGATGCCCATGGCGCCGCTCATGACGACCGTCCGGCGTCCGACGCGGTCGGACAGCGCCGAGAAGAGCGGTATCGTCACCAGGCCCATGCACGAGGCTGCGATGAGCCCGTTCATCACCTCGGACGTGGTGTAGCCGATGCCCGTGGCGTAGGTGAGGATGAAGATGCTGATCATCCCTGTCACCGCGAAGGGACCGATACCGACCGCGCACGCGAGCACCAGGGCCCGGGGCCTGCGCAGCACCTGCGCCAGCGGAATGCGGGACGGACCGGTGGCCTCCCGCTCCTTCTGCGCCGCGAGCGCCTGCTGGAACAGCGGGCTCTCGCTGATGCTGATCCGCACGTACAGGCCGATGCCCAGCAGCAGCGCGCTGAACAGGAACGGGATGCGCCAGCCCCAGGCCATGAACTGCTCCTGGGGGAGGAGCGCAGTCACGGTGACCGCGACCGTGGACAGGAGGAAGCCGATCGGTGACCCCATCTGCATGACACCGTTCCACAGGCCGCGGCGCCGCGGGTCGGCGTGCTCGACGACCATCAGTGTCGCGCCGCCCCATTCACCGCCGATGGCGACGCCCTGGACGACGCGGAGCAGGACGAGCAGTACCGGGGCCGCGATGCCGATCGTCTCGTACGTGGGCAGCACCCCGATCAGGAAGCTCGCGGCCCCCATGAGGACCATCGTCAGGATGAGCATCGTCTTGCGGCCGAGCCGGTCGCCGAAGTGGCCGAAGACGGCACCGCCGACGGGCCGCGCGACATAGCCGGCGGCCAGGGTTCCGAATGCGGCGATCGTGCCGACCGTGGGATTCGAATCCGGGAAGAACAAGGGGCCGAAAACGAGTGCGGCCATCGTGCCGTAGAGCAGGAAGTCGTAGTACTCGATGACGGTGCCGAGCAGGCTCGACAGTGCCACCTTGCGCAGCAGGGTCGGACTCGGAGCCGTCGAGGGACTCTCCGGACTCTCCGGCCTTTCCGATGCCTGCGGTCTCTCGGGGCTCTGCGGGGACGGTGCGGCGGACATGGCTGACTCCCGTGAGCGGTTGGGAAGTTGAGGATGGATGAGCGGTGATCTGCCGTGCGGGTGCCGGACGGCCGCTCTGCCGGGTGGGGTGGTCCCGGGAGAGCGACCGATGGGGAGGGTGGGCTCAGGCGGCGAGGACGCGCGCGCGGCAGGCGGCCGGTGTGCCCCAGGCGGAGCGCAGCGCACGGGACTTGCGGATCCACAGGGAGAGGTCGAGTTCGTCGGTGTAGCCGAGGGCGCCGTGGAGTTGCAGAGCCGTGCGGCCCGCGGTGTACGCGGCCTCGCACGCGGACACCTTCGCGGCCGCGATCTCGCGGCCGGCGCCCGGATCTCCCGACGCCGGCGCGAGGGCCGCGGCATGCACCAGGGGCTGGGCGAACTCCAGGGCGATCAACGCGTCGGCCAGGCGGTGCTTCACCGCCTGGAACGAGCCGATGGCCCATCCGAACTGCTTGCGCTGCCGGGCGTATTCGACCGTCCGCGTCAGAAGAGTACGGCCCAGTCCCAGGGCCTGGGCCGCGGTGGCCAGCGCCGCGACGTCGGCGGCGTACGCGGCCGCGGCCCTCACGCCGGCCCCGTGCGCCAGGACGGTTCCGCCGAGCGGGCGGGCCAGCCGGCGCGCCGGGTCGACGGACGGCTGGACGGGTCCGGTCGTCTCCGCCAGGCGTACGGTGTCGTGGTCCACGACGAGGACGGCGTCGGCGGCGTCGGCGTCCAGGGCGTAGGGGCTGTCGGGGGAGAGCAGACAGAAGGTGGCGACGGTCTTGCCGGAGGCGATGCCGGGCAGCCAGGAGGCGGCCGCCGCCTCGTCGCCCAGGTGGTCGAGGAAGGCCGCCACGGCCACCGTCTCCACCAACGGACCCGGCACGGCGTGGCGGCCCAGTTCCGTGAAGGCGACGGTGAGTTCGACGGGCAGCGGGCCCAGCCCGTCGTACTGTTCCGGTACGGCGAGGCCGAAGACTCCGGCCTCCGCGAGCCGGGACCACAGCGCGCGGCCGGGCGCGGCGTCACCGGCCGCCCAGGCCCGTACGACGGTGGGGGTGTCGGCCGCCGCCAGCATGGCGTCCAGGGAGCGGGCGAACTCCCGCTGCTCGTCGTCGAGGAGGAACCGCATCACCGACGTCCCTTCGGCAGACCGAGCAGCCGCTCGGCGATGATGTCGCGCTGGATCTCGTTGGTGCCCGCGTAGATGGGCCCGGCGAGCGAGAAGGTGTACCCGTCCGCCCAACTCCCGTGCGCGGGAGCCTCCTCGGCCTCGTCGGACAGTTCGCCGTACGGGCCGAGCAGGTCCAGGGCCGTCTCGTGGAGGGCGATGTCCAGCTCGGACCAGTAGATCTTGTTGAGGCTGGACTCGGCGCCGATCGATCCTCCGACGACGATGCGCGAGGCGCCCGCGTAGGTGAACAGCTGGTACGCGCGGGCGCCGATCACGGCGTCGGCGACCCGGTCGCGCAGGGCCGTGTCGTCGGGGTCGGCGGCGGAGCGCCACAGCGCGGTCAGACGGTCGGCGGCTGCCGTGAAGCGTCCCGGGCTGCGCAGCGTCAGCCCGCGCTCGTTTCCCGCCGTGCTCATTGCTACCCGCCAGCCCTGTCCCGGCTCGCCGATCACGTCCTCGTCGGGCACGAACACGTTGTCGAGGAAGAGTTCGGCGAAGGCGGGCTTGCCGTCGAGGCGGCCGATGGGGCGTACGGTGACGCCCTCCGCGGTCAGCGGGAACATGAGGTAGGTGAGGCCGCGGTGCGGCCGGTCGGCGTCGGGGTCGCTGCGGAAGAGGCCGAACGCGCGGTCGGCGAAGGCCGCCCGGGACGACCAGGTCTTCTGGCCGCTCAGGAGCCAGCCGCCGTCGGTTCGTACGGCCCTGGAGCGCAAGCTTGCGAGATCGGAGCCCGACTCCGGCTCGGACCAGGCCTGGGCCCAGATCACCCCGCCGCTCGCCATGGACGGAAGGACGCGGGCACGTTGCTCCTGCGTGCCGTGCTCGAAGAGGGTGGGGGCGAGGAGATTGATGCCGTTCTGGCTGACCCGGCCGGGCGCGCCGGCCGCGTAGTACTCCTCCTCGAAGATCAGCCACTGAAGGATCGAGGAGCCCCTTCCGCCGTACTCCTCGGGCCAGGAGACCACTGACCAGCGGTCCGTGAACAGCGCGCGTTCCCACTCGCGGTGGGCCGCGAAGCCCTCGGCGGTCTCCAGGGAGGGCAGGGGAGCGGCGGGGACATGGGCGGCGAGCCACTCGCGGGCCTCGGCGCGGAACGTGTCCTCCGCCGCCGTGAAGTCGAGGTCCATCAGGCGCCCGCCTTCTTCATCGCGCCGATGTCCATGCCACCGAGCGAGTCCTTCGCCGTCTCCGCGTTGTGCGCGTGCGCCAGGTGGTGCAGCCCGAAGACGGAGTCCAACCCGGTGTGCAGGCCCTGCAGGTCCTCGGCCTGGTTGACGGCGCGCTTGGTCAGCGCCAGCCCCATGCGCGGCATCTCGGCGATCCGGGCGGCCAGCTCCATCGTCCGGTCCGACAGTTCCGCGCGCGGTACGACCCGGTTGACCATGCCGATCTCGTACGCGCGCCGTGCGCTCATCCGGTCGCCGGTGTACAGGAACTCCTTCGCCATGCGCGGCGGCATCACCCACGGATGGGCGAAGTACTCCACGCCCGGGATGCCCATGCGCACCACGGGGTCGGCGAAGAACGCGTCCTCGGAGGCGACGATCAGATCGCAGACCCAGGCGAGCATCAGGCCGCCCGCGACGCACGCACCCTGCACGGAGGCGATCACGGGCTTGGGCAGCTCGCGCCAGCGGCGGCACATGCCCAGGTAGACCTCGGACTCCCGGGCGAAGCGGCTCTCCGCGCCCGCCTTGTCCGAGTGGTCCCACCAGAGTCCGGCCCGGCGGTCGAAGGGCAGGTGGGCGTCCCGCTCCGGGGTGCCGATGTCGTGGCCGGCGGAGAAGTGCTTCCCCGCTCCGGTGAGGACGACGACCTTGACCTCGCCGTCGTCGGCCGCGCGGTAGAAGGCCCGGTCCAGGGCGTATGTCATCGCCGAGTTCTGGGCGTTGCGGTAGTCGGGCCGGTCCATGGTGACCACGGCGACGGGGCCGCGGCGTTCGTACCGGACGGGCTCCGTGGACGCGGTGTGGGCAGCTGACATCCGCCCCTCCTTCCCTAACAAGTGTTTGGTAGGTTAGCGTACGGGTCCTCGGCCGTCGACAAGTCGAGCCGTCCAATTCGTCGAGAGTCGTCCGGAGCCGCCCATGAGCAGCGTCGAGGAGTTCCGCACCGAGGTCCGCAGCTGGCTGCGCGGCAACCTCACGGGTGAGTTCGCCGCCCTGCGCGGACGGGGCGGGCCCGGCCGGGAGCACGAGGCCTTCGCCGAACGCCTCGCCTGGGAGCGGCACATGGCCGCCGCGGGCTGGACCTGCGTCGGCTGGCCGAAGGAGTACGGCGGCCGCGGCGCCACCCTCGAACAGCAGGTCGCCTTCCACGAGGAGTACGCCCTCGCGAACGCCCCCGCCCGCGTCAACCACATCGGTGAGCAGCTGCTCGGCCCCACCCTGATCGCCTTCGGCACCCCCGAGCAGCGCGAGCGGTTCCTGCCCCGGATCGTCGCCGTCGACGAGCTGTGGTGCCAGGGCTACAGCGAGCCGGACGCCGGATCGGACCTGGCGAACGTACGGACCCGGGCCGAGCGGGACGATGGGGGCACCTCCCGCTCGAGCGAAGCCGAGAGTGGGGGAGAGTGGGTGGTCACCGGGCAGAAGATCTGGACCTCACTCGCGCACGAGTCCGACTGGTGCTTCGTCGTCGCCCGCACGGAGCCCGGTTCCACCCGCCACCGGGGCCTGTCCTGTCTGCTGGTCCCGCTGGACCAGCCCGGTGTGGAGATCCGGCCGATCACCCAGCTGACCGGCACCTCCGAGTTCAACGAGGTCTTCTTCGACGGCGCCCGCACGCAGGCGTCGCACATCGTCGGGGCGCCCGGCGAGGGCTGGAAGGTGGCCATGGCCACGCTCGGCTTCGAGCGCGGCGTGTCCACCCTCGGCCAACAGGTCGGCTTCCGGCGGGAGCTGGAGTCCGTCATCGAGCTGGCGAAGCGCAACGGCGCGGCCCGGGACCCGCTCATCCGCGACCGGATCGCCCAGGCCTGGATCGGCCTCGAGATCATCCGCGGCAACGCGCTGCGCATGCTCGACGGTGTCGCGGCCGGCGCGCCCGGCCCCGAGGCGTCCATCGGCAAGATCTTCTGGGCGACCTGGCACCGCCGGCTGGGCGAGCTCGCCATGGACGTCTGCGGCGCCGACGGCATGCTGGCCGCCGGCGAGCCCTACGACCTCACCGACTGGCAGCGGCTGTTCCTCTTCACCCGCTCCGACACCATCTACGCCGGATCCAACGAGATCCAGCGCAACATCATCGCCGAGCGCGTGCTCGGTCTCCCCAAGGAGGTTCGCCCATGACCTCGGCCCCACCCCCCTACGTCCCCGGCCACCGCCTGCTCGCCGGCCGCACCGCGGTCGTCACCGCCGCCGCCGGCGCGGGCATCGGCGGCGCGACCGCCCGGCGGCTGCTGGAGGAAGGCGCGCGGGTGGTCCTCTCCGACGCCCACGCCCGCAGGCTGGGGGAGTCCGAGGCGGAACTCACCGCGGAGTTCGGAGCGGACCGCGTCGCCGCCCTGCCCTGCGACGTCACCGACGAGGCCCAGGTCACGGCCCTCCTCGACCTCGCCGAGGAACGGCACGGCGGACTCGACATCGTCGTCAACAACGCCGGTCTCGGCGGCACCGCCGACCTCGTCGACATGGCCGACGAACAGTGGGACAAGGTCCTCGACGTCACCTTGAACGGCACCTTCCGCTGCACGCGCGCCGCGCTGCGCAGGATGAAGGCCGCGGGCGGCGGGGGCGTCATCGTCAACAACGCCTCGGTGATCGGCTGGCGGGCGCAGAAGGGCCAGGCGCACTACGCCGCGGCCAAGGCCGGCGTCATGGCGCTCACCCGCTGCGCCGCGCTGGAGGCCGCCGAGTACGGCGTGCGCGTCAACGCCGTCTCGCCGAGCCTGGCGATGCACCCGCACCTGGTGAAGGTGACCACGCCCGAGCTCCTTCAGGAGCTGACCTCCCGCGAGGCGTTCGGCCGCTACGCCGAGCCGTGGGAGGTCGCCAACGTCATCGTGTTCCTGGCCAGCGGCTACTCCTCGTACATGACGGGGGAGGTCCTGTCCGTCAGCAGCCGGCACGCGTGAGGCGAGGAGGGCCGGGTGCCGAAGAGCAGCGACAGCAGGAGGGCCACGACGAGCCCGTCGCCCGAGCGGCGCGAGGAACTCCTGGCCACCGCCGCCGAGGTGTTCGCCGCACTGGGGTACAACGCCACCACCGTCCGCCGGATCGCCGACTCGGCGGGGATGCTCGCAGGCAGTCTCTACTACCACTTCGACTCCAAGGAGTCGATGCTCGACGAGATCCTCTCCGGCTTCCTGAACGAGCTCCGGGCCGGGTACGAGGAAGTACTCGCCGCCGGGCTCGGCCCCAGGGAGACCATCGAGGCCCTCGTCACCGAGTCCTTCCGGGAGATCGACCGGCACCGCGCCGCGGTCGCCATCTACCAGAAGGAGTCCACACACCTGCGGACCCAGCCCCGCTTCGGCTATCTCGCCGACTCGCAGCAGAAGTTCGAGAAGGCGTGGCTGGGCACGCTGGAACGCGGAGTGGCCGCCGAGGTCTTCCGCGCCGACCTCGACGTCCGGCTCACCTACCGCTTCGTACGCGACACCGTGTGGGTCGCCGCGTCCTGGTACCGGCCGGGCGGACAGCACCGCCCGGAGGAGATCGCCCGTCAGTACCTGTCGATGGTGCTGGAGGGCATCGCCCTCCGTGAATGACACCGAACACATCGAGAAGGAGTGGTCATGGCCGAGGCATACATCGTCGAAGCGGTACGCACCCCGGTCGGCCGGCGCAACGGCGGGCTGTCCGCCGTCCACCCGGCCGACCTCGGCGCGCACGTGCTCAAGGCGCTGATGGAGCGCTCGGGCGCCGACCCGGCGGCCGTCGAGGACGTCGTCTTCGGCTGCCTGGACACCGTCGGCCCGCAGGCCGGCGACATAGCGCGCACCTGCTGGCTGGCCGCGGGTCTGCCCGAAGAGGTGCCCGGGGTGACCGTGGACCGCCAGTGCGGTTCCTCGCAGCAGGCCGTGCACTTCGCCGCCCAGGCGGTGCTGTCCGGCACCAGCGACCTGGTGGTCGCGGGCGGCACCCAGAACATGTCGCAGGTGCCGATCGCCTTCGCCAGCCGTCAGGCGGCCGAGCCGCTCGGGCTGACCGAGGGCCCGTACGCCGGGTCCGAGGGCTGGCGGGCCCGCTACGGCGACCAGCCCGTCAACCAGTTCCACGGCGCCGAACTCATCGCCAAGAGGTGGGACATCTCCCGCCGCGACATGGAGGAGTTCGCGCTGCGCTCGCACCAGCGGGCGATCCGCGCCATCGACGAGGGCCGCTTCGACCGGGAGCTCGTCGCGTACGGAGACGTGACCCGCGACGAGGGCCCGCGGCGGGACACCACCCTGGAGAAGATGGCGGGCCTGCAGCCGTTGGTGGAGGGCGGTCGGCTGACGGCAGCCGTCTCCTCTCAGGTGTCCGACGGCGCCTCCGCCATGCTCCTCGCGAGCGAACGCGCCGTACGGGAGCACGGGCTGACACCGCGGGCCCGCATCCACCACATCTCGGCGCGCGGCGAGGACCCGATCCGGATGCTGTCCGCGCCGATCCCGGCCACGGCGTACGCGCTGAAGAGGGCCGGGATGACGCTCGACGACATCGACCTGGTCGAGATCAACGAGGCCTTCGCCCCGGTCGCGCTCGCCTGGCTCAAAGAGACCGGGGCCGACCCGGAGAAGGTCAACGTCAACGGTGGTGCCATCGCCCTCGGCCACCCGCTGGGCGCCACCGGAACCAAGCTCATGACCACCCTGCTGCACGAACTGGAGCGCACGGGTGGGCGTTACGGCCTGCAGACCATGTGCGAGGGCGGCGGCCAGGCCAACGTCACCCTCATCGAGCGCCTCTGAGACGCGACGCCCTCCGGAAGCCGAGGACGTCGCGGTAGAAGGCGGACATGCCCGATGGGGCCGGGCTACCGCAGGAGCCGGGCGCGGAGCTGCGCCAGGGTCGGGGCGTCCAGGCCGAGGCCGTCCGTCAGGTAGCCGCGGAGGCTGCCGTAGTCCTCCTCGGCCTGGTCGACCGCCGCCTCCAGGTAGTCCTCGCGGACCTCCTGGAGGGGGATGAGCAGGTCCGGGTTCTGCAGGTGTCCGGCCTGCTTCAGTGCCTCGCGGGTCCTGCGGTCCGCCTCGCTGCGGAACTCGTTGGAGAGCAGGTAGTCCTTCTCGGCGGTCTCGGCCGGGACGCCGACGGCGCGCAGCAGGAGAAAGCTCATCCAGCCGGTGCGGTCCTTGCCCGAGGTGCAGTGGTAGAGCAGCGGCGTGCGCTTGTGACGTGCGATGTCCCTCACCAGCGCGGCGAACCGGCGGCGGCTGTCCGCGTCGGTGACGAAGGTGCGGTAGATGGACCGCATCATCTGCTCCGCCTTGCCGTCGCCGAGCTCCTCCTGCTGCCTGACCGGGTCCTTGGAGCCGATGACCTCCGTCGTCCTGCCGTACAGCCCGAGGTCGTTCACGGGCCGGGAGACCGCGGTGACGCCTTCCGGGAGACGGTCGGCGCCGTCGTGCCGGACCTCCAGGGGGACGCGGAAGTCCACCACGGTACGCAGGTCCAGCGCGGCCAGCTTCGAGACGTCCGCGTCGGTGAGCCTGCCGAGCCCGTCGGCGCGGAAGACCTGGCCGTAGCGCACCTGACGGCCCTTCTCGGTGCGGTAGCCACCGAGGTCGCGGACGTTGACCGCGCCCTGGAGCGCGATGTGGCGGACGGCGCCGGCGGTGACGTCGCGCGAGGCCGTGGCGGCGGGCTGCGCCGCGGCATCGGCAACGGTGCCGGCGGGGAGCAGGCCGAGGACGACCGCGGAGACCACCGCTGCGGCCGTACGACGGATACGGGCAGTACGCAATGAGATCAACTCCAAGTGAGGGAGGGGAGGGGACTTTCCCGGGGTGGAGCGGAGGAGCGGAGTGCGGCCCTTCAGCCCGCCACGGGCAGGGCGCGGAGGGCGGCGTGTGCTTCCGTCATGACACGGTCGACGAGTTCGGCGCAGGACGGCAGATCGTCGATCAGCCCCGCGACCTGGCCGGAGGCCATCACCCCGAGATCGGTGCGCCCCTCGACCATCGAGGCCTTGAGCAGCATCGGGGTGTTGGCGGCCAGCAGGACCTGGCTCCAGGTCAGTTCCTTGCCGTGCTTCATCGCCAGACCGTCGCGGACCATCTGCGCCCAGCTCATGCGGGTGTCACGCCGGAAGGCCGCGGCGTGGCGGATCGCGCGCAGCAGCGAGGCGGCCCGGCCCGAGCGTTCCAGCGCGTCGACCAGCTCGGTGCGCAGCATCCGGTGCGGGAGGCCGTCCACCTTGGTGGTGAGCGTGACGTCCTGGACGGTCGCGGCCAGGTACTTGGCCTTGACCTGGTCGGGGACGGTGCTGTCGGAGGTGAGCAGGAAGCGGGTGCCCATGGCGATCCCGGCGGCGCCGTAGGACAGAGCGGCGACCAGGCCGCGGCCGTCGTGGAAGCCGCCCGCCGCGACGACCGGGATGTCGACGGCGTCCACGACCTGGGGGAGCAGGACGGTGGTGGCGACGTTCCCGGTGTGTCCGCCGCCCTCGCCGCCCTGCACCACCACCGCGTCGGCGCCCCACGCGGCGACCTTCTCCGCGTGCCGCCTGGCGCCGATGGACGGGATGACGACGACGCCCGCGTCCTTGAGCCGCGCGATCAGCTCGCGGGAGGGGGCCAGGGCGAACGAGGCGACCTTCACCCCCTCGTCGATGATGATCCGTACGCGCTCGGGCGCGTCCCCCGCGTCGGCCCGCAGGTTGACCCCGAAGGGCGCGTCCGTACGAAACTTGACCTCGCGGACGGCGGAGCGGAGCTGGTCCACGGTCATGGTGGCCGAGGCGAGGATCCCGAGCGCGCCGGCCTCGGCGGTGGCAGAGACCAGGCGGGGGCCCGCCACCCACCCCATCCCGGTCTGGACGATGGGGTGCCGCACCCCGACGAGCTTCGTCAGCGGGGTCCCGATCCTGACGTCCGTCATGCCGTCGGCACCTCGCGCTCGCGCAGCTCCTTCGGGTCGATGACCTCACGGATCAGCCGCAGCTCCTCGGCGCTGGGCTCACGGGTGTACGGCACCTCGTCGGGGATCGTGAGGGCGAACCCGGTGGCTGTGGTGACCTGCTCGACGGTGACGCCGGGGTGCAGTGAGCGCAGTCGCAGGGTGCGGTCCGGGGTCTCGAAGTCGAAGACGCCCAGGTCGCTGATGACGTCCGGGATGCGGTGGTAGCGGGTCGCGGAGGGGCCGGCCGCGGCGGCGCGGTCGTAGCCCACACCACAGACCATGTCGACCCGCTCGACGAACACCCGCGTCGAGTGCCGAGGCACCCAGTAACTCGTCGGGTTGTTGAGGGTGTTGACCGGCGCGCCGCGCACGCCCAGCAGCTGCCGCTCGGGCCGGGTCCAGTCGCCGATGCAGGAGATGTTCTGGTTGCCGTACCGGTCGATCTGGGAGGCCCCCATCATCACGTGCCGCCGCCCACTCGCCACCATGGCCAGGTGCCGGCGGTACGGCAGCCAGCCCTCCACCACCTGGGCCTGGGCGCCGACCGCCGGTACGTCGCCGACGAGCAGCGCCTCGCCGTCGGTCAGCAGCAGGTCGGGGGAGAAGGTCAGCTTCGCCAGCCGGGCTCCGATCGTCGGGACGGTGCCCATCGGGGTGGCCAGCACCTCTCCCGCGCCCCGCCAGGCCTCGGCGCAGGCCACCACGCAGTACTCGGCCCGCGTCGCCGTCGTCGTGCCGGTGCCGCTCATGCTTCCTCCTTGTGGAACGCCGCCACCGCGGCCTGGTACGCGTCTTCGTCTCCGGAGAGGAACCGCTCGGTGAAGGCCTGCCAGGCCTCGGGGTCGCGGGCGGCCCGGGCGTAGGCGCGCTGGAACGCCTCGTCGCGGTCGTGGTCCGGGGCGCAGGAGGTGAAGTGCGCGCCGTTCGGGGTCTCGACGACGCCGTTCACGAACGCCCGCTTGACCAGCAGGGTCTGCGGGCCGGAGTCCTTGAGCAGATCCGCGGTGTCCACGATCCGCTCGCAGGAGACGTACGCCCGGTCGGCGGCCTCGCAGAACAGGTCGTCGAAGTACGGGTCGGGGCCGAGGTACTGGGCGTTGCCGTGCGCGTCGGCGCGGTTGAGGTGGACGAGCGCGGCGTCCAGGCGCAGGGCGGGGACGGCGACGAGCTCCTCGCCGTCCTCGTACGGCGAGGTGACCGTCCGCAGTGACGGGTTGACGCTCATCACGTCCGAGGCGAGCCCGGCCCGGATCGGCATGAAGGGCAGCCGGTGCGCGGCCGCGGTCAGGCCCCACATGAACATGGCCTCGTCCAGCTCCACCATCTCGAACGCGCCGCGCTGCCGGGCCGCCCCGAAGTTCGGTTCGAGGGGGATGGAGTCGAGGGTGGCGAAGGCCGCGACCAGCTTGCGGATCTTCCCGGCGGCGGCGAGCAGACCGACGTCCGGGCCGCCGTAGGAGACGACGGTCAGGTCGGTGAGGTCCGAGCGCAGCAGGGCCCGTACGAGTGCCATGGGCTTGCGCCGGGAGCCCCAGCCGCCGATGCCGATCGTCATCCCGCTCTCGAGGTGGCCGACGACCTCCTCGGCGGTCATCGTCTTGTCCCTGCTCATGACTGTTGCTCCTTCCCGGTGGTTCCGGAGGTGCCGAAGGTGTCGCGGACGCGGTCGGCGACACCGCTGAGGTTGGCCTCGAAGGTGAAGCCCTGCTCGAAGCGGTAGCTGCGGCGGACGTCCACCGGGTCGATGCCGTTGATCGCGGCCTTCGCGAGGCGGATCAGATACCCGTCCTTCGCGGCGATCTCCCGGGCCAGTTCCAGCGAGGCGTCCATCAGCCGCTCGCGCGGGACGACCCGCCACACCGAGCCGTACTGCCGCAGCTCCTGAGCGGTGACGGTGCGCGAGGTGTAGTACAGCGCCCGCATCAGATGCTGGGGGACCAGCCGGGCGAGGTGGGTGGCCGCGCCGAGCGCGCCCCGGTCCAGCTCGGGCAGGCCGAAGGTCGCGTCGTTGGCGGCGACGATGGCGTCGGCGTTGCCGACCAGGCCGATGCCGCCGCCCAGACAGAAGCCGTGCACGGCCGCGACCACCGGGACCTCGCAGTCGTAGACCGCGGCGAACGCCTCGTAGCAGCCGCGGTTGGCGCCGATGAGGGCGTCGTGCCCGGCCGTGCGCTGCACTTCCTTGATGTCGACGCCGGCGTTGAAGCCCCGTCCGGCCGAATTGAGCACCACGCAGCGCACCTTCGGGTCGGCCCCGGCGGCGCGCACCGCGGCGGCCAGGTCGTACCAGCCCTGTACGGGGAGGGCGTTGACCGGGGGGAAGTCCACGGTGACGACGGCGATGCCCTCTTCCGGGGCGGAGGTGGAGACACCCATGAGCAGATCAGCTACCTTTCCACCAAACATTTGTTAGGTGTGGAAGATAGCAGCGGTCCGCGCGCTGCGGGAGGTGTCAATTGGCAGCGATCATCGATCTGTCCGGGAAAGTCGCCGTCGTCACCGGCGGCACCCGGGGTGTCGGCGCGGGGATCACCCGCGCCCTGCTCGAAGCCGGCGCACAGGTCGTGACCTGTGCGCGGCGGGCCCCGGACGAGCCGGTCGAGGCGGCGGGGCGCACGGCCCGCTTCCTCCCCGTCGACCTGCGCGACCCGGAGGCGGTCGGCGGGTTCTTCGACCGGGTGCGGAGCGACTACGGGCGCCTGGACACCCTGGTCAACAACGCCGGGGGGACGCCCTTCAGGATGCTCGGCGAGGGGGGAGCCGAGCGGCACGCCCGGGTCGTCGAGCTGAACCTCGTCGCACCGCTGACCGCCTCGCTCGCCGCGTACGAGGTGATGCACCGTCAGCGCGAGGGCGGGTCGATCGTGATGATCGGCAGCGTCAGCGGCACCCGCCCCTCACCGGGCACCGCCGCGTACGGCGCGGCCAAGGCGGGCCTGGAGAACCTCGCCCGCTCCATGGCCGTGGAGTGGGCGCCGAAGGTGCGGGTCAACACGCTCCTCCTCGGCATGGTCCGCACCGAACTGTCCTCTCTGCACTACGGGGACGAGGACGGCATCGCAGCCGTCGGCCGCACCGTGCCGCTCGGCCGGCTCGCCGAGCCCGCCGACGTCGGCTACGCCTGTGTCTTCCTCGCCTCCGACCGGGCCGCGTACATCAGCGGCGCCGCCCTGCACGTCCACGGCGGAGGGGAACGCCCCGCCTTTCTCGACGCCGCCACCGTCAACAACTGAGCGCGGTTCGCCACCTCGCTCACCTCGTTCACCTCGCTCACCTTGCTCACCGAAGGGACTCACCCCCATGAACGGACTGTGCACCGGACGCGTCGCCGTCGTCACCGGAGCGGGACGCGGGCTCGGCCGCGCGCACGCCCTCGCCCTCGCCGCCGAGGGCGCCAGGGTCGTCGTCAACGACCTCGGCGTCGGCCTCGACGGCACGGGAGGGGCAGCCGGGCCGGCCCAGCAGGTCGTCGACGAGATCCGCGCGCTCGGCGGGGAAGCGGTCGCCCACGGCGGCGACATCGCCGCCGGCGACGGCGCGGCCTCGCTCGTCGCCACCGCACTGGAGTCATTCGGCCGCCTCGACACCCTGGTCAACAACGCGGGGTTCCTGCGCGACCGCATGCTCGTCAATCTCGACGAGGACGACTGGGACGCCGTCATGCGCGTCCACCTCAAGGGCCACTTCCTGCCGCTCAAGCACGCCGCGGCGCACTGGCGTGCCGAGGCGAAGGCCGGCCGTACGCCCGAGGCCCGGGTGATCAACACCAGCTCGGGGGCCGGTCTGCTCGGCAGCGTCGGCCAGGGCAACTACTCCGCCGCGAAGGCCGGGATCGTCGGCCTGACGCTCGTCGCCTCGGCGGAGATGGCGCGCTACGGCGTCCAGGTCAACGCGATCGCCCCGGCCGCCCGCACCCGGATGACCGAGGAGACCTTCGCCGACAACATGGCCGCTCCCGAGGGCGGCGCGTTCGACGCCATGGCCCCGGAGAACGTCTCCCCGCTCGTCGTCTGGCTGGGCTCCCCGGCCTCCGCGGGGGTGACGGGCCGGGTCTTCGAGGCCGAGGCCGGCCGGATCACCGTCATGGAGGGCTGGCGGCCGGGCCCCTCCGCGGACAAGGGTGCCCGCTGGACCCCCGCGGAGGCGGGCGAGACCGCCCTCAAGCTGCTGGCCGCGGCCGAGGCGCCTCAGCCGGTGTACGGGGCGCGGTAGCGGTGGCCGGCCCTGCCTTGCACGGCCTGCCGGCCTGCTGGGTCTGCCGGACCCGCCGGTCTGCTGGGCCTGCCGGACCCGCGCCGGGGCGGAGCCCCTTCGCCCCGGTCCGCCATCGGAGCGGAGCCCTCTGCGACGGCTCCCGGGAGCCCCCTGCGACGGCCCCGGGAGCCGCCGACCGCGGCTCCCGGGGGCCGTTCCGCGTCTTCGCGACGCACCTTTCCCGGTCAGCGGGATTTCACGCTCCCCGCGCGGAGCGCACCCCGCTTAGCCTCCCGGAACATCCCAACGCCCCGCAGAGGACCCCCATGCTCACGGACCCCCAGAGGCAGCGCGCCGCGGAGATCCTTCGCTCCGCCGAGCAGCGCCGCACGCCGGTCGCCCCGCTGACCGAGGTCTTCCCGGCGATCGACGCCGAGGACGCGTACGAGATCCAGCTCATCAACATCCGGCACCGCCTCGAAGCCGGGGCCGAGGTGCGCGGTCACAAGGTCGGCCTGTCGTCCCCCGTCATGCAGCAGATGATGGGCGTGGACGAGCCGGACTACGGCCACCTGCTCCACGACATGGAGCTGAGCCAGGACCGGCCCGTGCCCGTCTCCCGCTACTGCTGCCCGCGCGTCGAGGTCGAGGTCGGCTTCGTCCTCGGCGACGACCTGCCGGGCGAGAACTGCACGCCGGCGGATGTGCTCGCCGCCACCGAACGCGTCGTCCCCGCCCTGGAGCTGATCGACAGCCGGATCCGTGACTGGCGGATCGCCATCGCCGACACCATCGCGGACAACGCCTCCTCCGCCGGATACGTCATCGGCGAGGGCCGCGACCCGCGCGAGCTGGACCTCAGGGCGATCGACGCGCGGCTCACCCGCGACGGTGAGCCGCTCGCCGAGGGCCGCAGCGACGCCGTACTCGGCGACCCCGCCGTCTCCGTCGCCTGGCTCGCCCGCACCGTGGCCCGCTTCGGCGTGCCCCTGCGGAAGGGGCACGTGGTACTGCCCGGCTCGTGCACCCGGGCCGTCGACGTGACGGCCGGACAGACCTTCACCGCCGAGTTCACCGGGCTGGGCTCGGTGTCCCTCTCGTTCACCTGAGGTGATGATGACCACCAAGACCAAGGCGAGTGCCGCGATCGTCGGTTCCGGCAACATCGGCACGGATCTGCTCTACAAGCTGCTCCGCTCCGAGCTCGTCGAACCGCGCTGGATGATCGGCGTCGACCCCGGCAGCGAGGGCCTCGCCCGCGCCCGCACCGCCGGCCTCGAGGCCAGCCACGAAGGCGTCGACCGGCTGCTCGCCCAGGACGAGAAGCCGGACATCGTCTTCGAGGCCACCTCCGCCCACGTCCACCGGTCCAACGCCCCGCGCTACGCCGAACTGGGCATCAAGGCGGTCGACCTGACGCCGGCGGCCGTCGGCCCCGCCGTCGTCCCGCCCGCCAATCTGCGCGAGCACCTCGACAAGCCCAACGTCAACATGATCACCTGTGGCGGGCAGGCCACCATCCCCATGGTGTACGCGGTCTCCCGGGTGGTCCCCGTGCCGTACGCGGAGATCGTGGCCTCGGTGGCCTCCGTCTCCGCCGGACCCGGAACCCGCGCCAACATCGACGAGTTCACCCGCACCACGTCCCGCGGCATCGAGACCATCGGCGGTGCCGAGCGCGGCAAGGCGATCATCATCCTCAACCCGGCCGAGCCCTCCGTCATCATGCGCGACACCGTCTTCTGCGCCATCCCCGAGGAGGCCGACCGGGCAGCGATCACCCAGTCCGTCAAGGAGATCGCCGAACAGGTCGCCGCCTACGTACCCGGCTACCGGCTGCGCACCGAGCCGCAGTTCGACGACCCGCGCCCCGAGAACGGCGGGATGGCCCGGGTCGCGATCTTCCTGGAGGTCGAGGGCGCGGGCGACTACCTGCCGCCGTACGCCGGAAACCTCGACATCATGACCGCCGCCGCCACCAAGGTCGGCGAGGAGTTCGCCAAGGCGCTCCTCGCCCCGGGCGCGTAAGGAGCTCCCCGCATGCCCTACTCGGACACCCTCGACATCCGGATCACCGACTCCTCGCTGCGCGACGGTTCGCACGCCAAGCGGCACCAGTTCACGGGCGAGGACGTACGCTCCGTCGTCGCCGCCCTCGACGACGCCGGCGTCCCGGTGATCGAGGTGACGCACGGCGACGGCCTCGGCGGCTCGTCCTTCAACTACGGCTTCTCCAAGACCTCCGAGCAGGAACTGATCAAGATCGCGGTGGACACCGTGCGGCAGGCGAGGATCGCCTTCCTGATGCTCCCCGGACTGGGGGTGAAGGACGACATCCGCGCCGCCCACGGCAACGGCGCGCGCATCTGCCGCATCGCCACCCACTGCACCGAGGCCGACATCGCGATCCAGCACTTCGGGCTCGCCCGCGAGATGGGCCTGGAGACCGTCGGCTTCCTGATGATGGCCCACTCCACCACGCCCGAGAACCTCGCGCGGCAGGGGCGCATCATGGCCGACGCGGGCTGCCAGTGCGTGTACGTCGTCGACTCGGCCGGCGCCATGGTCATGGACGACGTCACCGCCCGGGTCGAGGCCCTGGTCGCCGAGCTCGGCGGTGACGCCCAGGTCGGCTTCCACGGACACGAGAACCTCGCCCTCGGCACCGGGAATTCCATCGCGGCCGTCAAGGCCGGCGCCCTGCAGATCGACGGCTCCACCCGCCGCCTCGGCGCGGGCGCCGGCAACACCGCCGTCGAGGCGCTGGTCGCGGTCTGCGCCAAGATGGGCATCCGCACCGGCGTCGACGTACTGAAGATCATCGACGCGGCGGAGGACGTCGTCCGCCCGGTGATGGACGACGAGTGCCGACTCGACCGGCTCGCCCTGCTGATGGGCCACGCCGGGGTCTACTCCAGCTTCCTCAAGCACGCCTACCGGCAGGCCGAGCGCTACGGCGTCTCGGGCGCCGAGATCCTCCTGCGCGCGGGCGAGCGACGCCTCGTCGGCGGCCAGGAGGACCAGCTCATCGACATCGCCGTGGAACTCGCCGCACAGAACTGAGGCGCCTGCCAAGGGCGGCCCACACCGGAGGGACAAGATGACTGCTCTCAATGACGAGGTCCGGGTCATCGAGGCGGGCAGGCCACCCGCCCGCTTCGCCCGGGGCTGGCACTGCCTCGGCCTCGCCGACAGCTTCAAGGACGGGAAACCGCACGAGATCGAGGCCTTCGGCACCAAACTCGTCGTCTTCCAGGGCCAGGACGACGGCAAGCTGCACGTCCTCAACGCCTACTGCCCGCACATGGGCGGCAACCTCGCCCACGGCTCCGTCAAGGGCGACGCGGTGGCCTGTCCGTTCCACGACTGGCGCTGGTCGGGCAACGGCCGCTGCGCCGGCATCCCCTACGCGCGCCGGGTCCCGCCGCGCGCCAAGACCCGCTCCTGGCTCACCCTGGAGCGCAACAAGCAGCTGTTCGTCTGGAACGACCCGCAGGGCAACCCCCCGCCGCCCGAGGTCACCATCCCCGAGATCGCCGGCATCCACGGCCCGGACGCGGACCAGTGGAGCGACTGGACCTGGAAGACCCTGCTGGTGGAGGGCTCCAACTGCCGCGAGATCGTGGACAACGTCGTGGACATGGCGCACTTCTACTACGTCCACTACGCCTTCCCGGAGTACTTCAAGAACGTCTTCGACGGGCACATCGCCACCCAGTACATGGAGAGCAGCCCGCGCGGCGACATGGAGCTGGGCACGCTGAGCGCCGGCCGCCTGCGGTCCGACGCCTCCTACTACGGCCCCTCCTACATGATCGACCATCTCTACAGCGACGTCGGAGGCGGCGTCGAAATGGAGATCGTCCTGATCAACTGCCACTACCCGATCGACGAGAACAGCTTCCTGCTCCAGTACGGGGCGATCGTCAGGAGACTCCCCGGGATGACGGACGAGCAGGCCGCCGAGGCCGCCCGGCTCACCGCGGAGGGCGCGACCGTCGGCTTCGAGCAGGACGTGGACATCTGGCAGAACAAGACGCGGATCGACAACCCGCTGCTGACCGAGGAGGACGGTCCGGTCTACCAGCTGCGGCGCTGGTACGAGCAGTTCTACCTCGACGTCGCCGACGTCAAGGACGAGATGGTGCGGCGATTCGAGTTCGAGGTCGACACCGAGCGGGCCAACAAGGCATGGCGCGCGGAGGTCGAGGAGAACCTGGCCCGCCGCGAGGCGGAGAACAAGACGGAGTCCGGAGCCTGATATGCAGCCGGTGGAGTGCGTGACCTGCGGCAACCAGGTCCTGTGCGAGAAGTTCAGCATGGCCCACACCTCGGTGCAGTGGACCGCCGAAGCGGCCGTCGTCTGCACGGAGTTCCGCGACCGGGTGGCCGCCGGCGAGACCAGCGCCCGGATCCGGACCTGCCGGGCGCTGCGCGGCAGCATCGACCGCGCGGTCGAGGAGGGCACCCTGGAGGTCGCCGATGTCTGAACCGACGACCGGGCCGGCGACCGAGTCGCGCACGCACGGGCTGCGGGTCACCGAGGTGATCGCCGAGACGGCCGACGCGCACTCCCTGGTGCTCCAGGCGCCGCCGGAGAGCGCGGACCGCTTCGCCTACCGCCCCGGGCAGTTCCTCACCCTGAAGCTGCCCGGGGCGGACGGACGAGCGGCCGCCCGCTGCTACTCCCTGGCCAGCTCACCGGACACCGGCGAGCCGATGAAGGTCACCGTCAAGCGGGTGGCCGGCGGATACGGCTCCAACTGGGTGTGCGACCACGTGACGGTGGGGGACGAACTGCAGGTGCTGCCGCCGGCCGGAACCTTCACGCCGGACTCCCTCGACGCGGATCTGCTGCTCGTCGCCGGGGGAAGCGGCATCACCCCGGTGCTGTCGATCGCCAAGTCGGCCCTGGCGAGGGGGCAGGGCCGGATCGCGCTCCTGTACGCCAACCGCGACGAGCCCTCGGTCATCTTCCGTGCGGAACTGCGGAAGCTGACCGAGGGCCACCCGGACCGGCTGGTGGTGATCCACTGGCTGGAGTCGCTCCAGGGCCTGCCCCTCGCGGACCGGCTGAGTGCCGTGCTCGCGCCGTACGCCGACCGCGAGACCTTCCTCTGCGGCCCGGGGCCGATGATGGACGCCGCAGAGCAGTGCCTGCGCGCGCTCGGCGCGCCGGGCGAGCGGATTTACCGGGAGCGGTTCTTCTCCCTCGGCGGAGACGTCTTCGAAGCACCGGCCGTGGGGGAGTGCGCGCCGGCCGAGGGCGGCAGCACGGCGGACGTGGAGCTCGACGGCGAGACCCGCACGGTCCCCTGGCCGTCGGGGACACCGCTGCTCGACGTCCTCCTCGCCGCGGGGATGGAGGCCCCGTACTCCTGCCGGGAGGGCGCCTGCAGCGCCTGCACCTGCAGGGTCGTGACAGGCGAGGTGAAGATGCTCCGCAACGACGTCCTGGACGACCAGGACCTCGCCGAAGGATACGTCCTGGCCTGCCAGGCCGTGCCCCTCACCGATCGGGTCGGGATCACCTACTCCTGACGTGGAAGGGGCCGACGGTCACGACGCAGGGGCGTGGCCGTCGATGCCGAGCGCGTGCCGCCACCGGGTCGGCAGCCGAGCAGTGTCCGGCGCGCGACCGCCCCGCAGACCCTGCCGTCCCGCTCGACCACCAACTGTGGCGCCGTCTGCGGCAGACGGCCGCGCGGCGCGGGCTCGGCGATCTCGTCGAACCCGCAGGCGCGCTGCAGGGCGGTGCCGCCGCCCGGGTGGATGAAGCCGCCGGCCAGGGTGGCGGCCCGCCCCAGCCGCCGGCCCGCTCCAGCGCCAGTATCTCGGCACCGGCACGGCGACGACGAATCCCCGCCTCGGCGTCGGCGCCGCAGCACCCTCCCGCTCAGTGGGAGCAGCGCATTTCGCTTCGAAACAGCGCGGCGTACGGTCCTGCCACTTCCACCCCCGCGACCCTCCACCACGACGACCGAGAAGGGATGCTCCATGGCCGAAGACGTGCTGGCAGCGATCCGAGACCTCGCCCCGAGCCTGCGCGAGCGCGCCGCCGAGGCCGAGACGCTGCGCCGCGTTCCCGACACCTCCGTCAAGGAACTGGAGGACGCCGGTTTCTTCCGACTGCTGCAGCCCAAGGCCTTCGGCGGCCGGGCGGCCGACCCGGTCCTCTTCTACTCCGCGGTCAAGGAGATCGCCAAGGCCTGCGGCTCCACCGGCTGGGTCGCCTCCGTCGTCGGTGTCCACCCCTGGCACGTCGCCCTGTACGACCCACGGGCCCAGCAGGAGGTGTGGGGCGAGGACCCCAAGACCCGCATCGCCTCCTCGTACGCCCCCACCGGCAAGGCGACACCGGTCGACGGCGGCTTCCGGCTGTCCGGCCGGTGGCACTTCTCGTCCGGCTGCGACCACACCCAGTGGGCCCTGCTGGGCTGCCTCGTCCCGGATGCCGAGGGCGCCCCGGTGGACATGCGCACCTTCCTCGTCCCCTGCTCCGAGTACCGCGTCGACGACGTGTGGGACACCGTCGGCCTGCGCGGCACCGGCAGCAACGACATCGTGGTCGAGGACGTCTTCGTCCCCGACCACCGGGCGCTCGGCTTCGGTCCGGTGACCGCCCTGAAGGTGCCCGGCCACGAGCTCAACCCCGAGCCCCTGTACCGGCTGCCGTACGCCGGCGTGTTCACCACCACCATCTCCACCCCGATCGTCGGCATCGCCGAGGGCGCCTACGAGTCCCACGCCGAGGCCACCAAGCAGCGCTTCCGCGTCTCCTACGGGCAGAAGGTCGCCGAGGACCCCTTCGCGCAGGTGCGCATCGCCCGCGCGGCCGGCGACATCGACGCCGCCTGGCTGCAGCTGACCCGCAACATCGGCGAGATGTACGCCCTCGCCCAGCGCGGCGAGGAGCTCCCGATGGAGCTGCGCACCCGCACCCGCCGGGACCAGGTGCTCGCCACCGAGCGCGCGGTCGCGGCGATCGACCTGTTGATGGAGAACGCCGGCGGCAGCGCCATGCGCACCGGCCCCAATCCGGTCCAGCGCGCCTGGCGCGACGCCCACACGGGCCGCGGTCACGCCGCCAACGACCCGGAGCGGGCGCTGGTCATGTACGGGCAGTGCGCGCTCGGCATCGACATCCACGACACCATGGCCTGAAAGGCGCCGCAGATGGCACAGCTCAGCTACGAGTCGACCTCCCGCACCGTCAAGGCGGCGGGCCTCACCCTCCACTACCACGAGGCCGGACCGGACGCCCGGCCGGACGCACCCGTCGTGATCATGCTGCACGGCGGCGGCCCCGGCGCCTCCGCCTGGAGCAACTTCGGTCGCAACCTCCCGGTCTTCGCCCAGCACTTCCGCACCCTGCTGGTCGACCAGCCCTGCTTCGGGCGCTCGGACAAGCCCGAGCTCGACAAGGACTACTTCAGCTACAGCGCGGACGCCGTGGCCGCGCTGATGGACGAACTGAACATCGGTCAGGCGCACTTCGTCGGCAACTCGCTCGGCGGCGGAACCTCCGTCCGCATGGCCCTGAACCACCCCGACAAGGTCGCCAAGCTGCTGCTGATGGGCCCCGGCGGCGTCTCCGTCAACCTCTTCGCCCCGGACCCCACCGAGGGCATCAAGCGACTGTTCGAATTCAACGCCGCGCCCGAGCCGACCAAGGACCAGCTGCGCGCCTTCCTCGGCGTCATGGCGTACGACCAGTCGATTGTCACCGAGGAACTGGTCGAGGAGCGCTGGGCCGCGGCCACCGACCCCGACAACAGGCTGGGCAGCGCCCGCATGGGAGCCGCCTTCGCCAACCCCGCCTGGGCCGAGGACTGGATGCTCTGGCGCGAGGCGCACCGCATCACCCAGCCGGTACTGCTCACCTGGGGCCGCGAGGACCGCGTCAACCCGCTCGACGGCGCGCTGGTCGCCCTCAAGACCATCCCGGACGCCCGGCTGCACGTCTTCCCGCACTGCGGCCACTGGGCCCAGACCGAACAGGCCGACGAGTTCAACCGTCTCGCCCTGGACTTCTTCTCCCACTGACTCCCACCACACCGGGCGCACCCGCCCGAAGGAGATCGATCATGGACATTCGTGCTCTCGGCTACCTGCGCCTGGAGACCACCAAGCTCGACGAGTGGCGCACCTACGCGCTCGACATCCTCGGCATGGTGGAGGCCTCCGGCACCACCGAGGACAGCCTCTGCCTGCGCATGGACGACCGCTCCCACCGCATCGTCGTCCAGACGGGCGAGAGCGACCGGCTGCTGGCGGCGGGCTGGGAGGTGGCGAACGCCGCCGCGCTCGCCCAGGCCACCGAGGAGCTGGAGGCGGCCGGCGTCGCCGTGAAGCCCGCCGACGCCGCCGAACTCGCCGAGCGCCGCGTCCAGGGCCTGATCCACCTGACGGACCCCTGCGGCAACCCGCTGGAGATCTACTGGGGCCAGGCGCAGGACCACAGCGCGCTCGGCACCCCGTACGGCAACCGTTTCGTCACCGGTGATCTCGGCCTGGGCCACGTGGTGCTGCCGGTGCCGGACGTCGAGGCAGCGCTGGACTTCTACGAGAACCTGCTCGGCTTCCAGCTGCGTGACTCGATGAAGCTGCCGCCGCAGGCCGTGCCGACGGCCGCCGAGCAGCGGGACTTCCACTGGATGCACTTCCTGAGCCCCAACCGCCGCCACCACAGCCTGGGCCTGTACCCCGGCGCGCTGCCCCCCGGCATCGTGCACTTCATGGTCGAGCTGGAGACCCTCGACGACGTGGGCCGCGGCCTGGACCGGATGAACGCCGCCGGCATCCCCATCGCCTCCAGCCTCGGCCGCCACACCAACGACCGCATGGTGTCCTTCTACGCCCAGGCCCCCGGCGGCTTCCAGGTCGAGTACGGCTGGGACGGCCTGATCGTCGACCCCGCCACCTGGGTGGCGAAGGAGATCACCGCCGACAGCTTCTGGGGCCACCGATGGAACGGCTGAACCATCGTCAGGTGGACCCGGCCGTCTTCCGGGACGTCCTCGGCCGCTTCGCCAGCGGCATCACGGTGGTGGCGGCACTCGACGGCGCCGAGCCCGTCGGGTTCGCCTGCCAGTCCTTCGCCTCGCTCTCCCTGGAGCCCCCGCTGGTCATGCTGGCCGTCGGCCGGACCTCCACCAGCTGGCCGAGGATCGAGCGGGCCGGCCGCTTCTGCGTCAACATCCTCGCCGAGGACCAGCAGGCCACGTGCGTCGCACTCGGCCGCAGCGGCGCCGACAAGTTCGCGGACGTGCCCTGGCGCACCTCGCGCCACGGCACCGTGGTGATCGACGGCGCCCTGGCCACCGTGGACTGCCGTCTGGCGGCAGTCCACGAGGCCGGCGACCACTACATCGTCACGGGCGAGGTGGTCGACCTGGGCGCCCAGGAGAACGGGCTGCCGCTGCTCTTCTTCCGCAGCCGCTACGCCACCGGCACGTTCCCGCACTGAGCACAACCGCGAACCGGGCACGGACTCGCGTGAAGCACAGCCTCGCACCGACCGAAGGAAACCACACCTCCATGCCCATCGATGCCAAGAAGGTGACCTCAGCCCCGCCCGTACGCGCGGCGGCGGTCTGGGACGACCGCGAGGTGCGGCTGTACCACCTCGCGCTCGGCGCGGGAGTCCCCGAGACCGACCCCGGTGAGCTGCGCTACGTCTTCGAAGGACACGAGCAGGGCCTGCAGGTGCTGCCCACCTTCGGCGTGGTGGCCGGCGGCACCGGGGGAGTGGGCTTCCAGGTCTTCGACCTGCCGGGCCTGGAGATCGACCTGGCTGCCGTGCTGCACGGCGGCCAGGAGATCACCGTGCACCGGCCGCTGCCCGCCGCCGCCCGGGCGACCACGGTCACCCGGGTGCCGGCGGTGTACGACAAGGGCAAGGCCGCCGTCATCGTCCAGGAGTCCACCCTCCTCGGCGAGGACGGCGAACCGCTGATCACCCAGCGCAACGAGATCTTCGTCCGAGGGGAGGGCGGATTCGGCGGGGAGCGCGGACCCTCCGAGCGCCTCCCCGCGCCGGACCGGGCGCCCGACCTGCTGCTGGAGATTCCGACGCTCCGTCAGCAGGCGCTGCTCTACCGGCTCGCCGGGGACTGGAACCCGCTGCACGCCGATCCCGTCACCGCCCGCCGCGCGGGCTACGACCGCCCCATCCTGCACGGGCTCTGCTCCTTCGGCATGGCGGTCAAAGCCGTCACCGACCGCCTGCTGGGCGGGGACGCCACGCGCATCGCGGCGTGCCGTACGCGCTTCGCAGGGGTGTTCTTCCCCGGTGAGACCCTCCGGCTGCGCATCTGGGACACCGGGGACGGCTGCCGGCTGACGGCCACGGCCGCGGACCGCGACGACGCTCCCGTCCTCACCGACGCCCGACTCACCGCCCGCTGACCGGCGGTGCGACGAACGACACGGCTGCGCATCACCGTGAACCACTCGCACGTGACCACGTGACCACGTGACCACGTGACCACGTGACCACGTGACCACGTGACCACGTGACCACGTGACCACGTGACACACAGGCACCGAAGAGAAGGAGGAGGACGCATGCAGCGCTTCGAGGGACGGCGGGTCCTGGTCACCGGCGCCGGCTCCGGCATCGGCCGGGCGACCGTTCTGCGGCTCCTGGGGGAGGGCGCGGCCGTCGTGGCCGCCGACGTCTCGGAGCCCGGCCTGAAGGAGACGGCCACCCTGGCCGCCGACCACGCGGACCGACTGAGCACCGCGGTCGTGGACATCGCCGAAGAGGCATCCGTGCGGGAGGCGGTCGGCGGTGCGACCTCGCGCCTCGGCGGCCTCGACGTACTGGTCAACGCGGCCGGCATCCTGTGCTCCTCGCACACCCACGACACCACGCTGGAGTCCTGGAACACCATCATCGGGGTCAACCTCACCGGCACCTTCCTGGTGACCCGAGAGGCACTGCCCGCGCTCCTGGCCACCGGCAAGGGCGTGATCGTCAACTTCAGCTCCACCTCGGCGAGTTTCGCCCACCCCTACATGGCGGCGTACGCGGCGACGAAGGGCGGCATCCAGTCCTTCACCCACGCCATCGCGGCCGAGTACGCCAAGCAGGGGCTGCGGGCGGTGTGTGTCGCTCCCGGCAGCATCGCCAGCCGCATGACCGGCAACCCGGGACTGCCCGAGGACACCGACTGGGAACTGCTCGCCAAGCTGAGGCCGGCCCTGGTGGGCCAGGGGTTCGCCGACCCGGGGACCGGCTTCGCCGGCCCTGAGGCCGTGGCGGGCGTCATCGCGATGCTGGCCTCGGAAGACGGCGCCTTCATCACCGGCACGGAGATACGTGTCGACGGTGGCACCCACATGTGAGGAGAGAAGACCCCCATGGCGGATCTGCAGGGCAAGACGGTGATCATCACGGGTGGGGCGCGGGGACTCGGCGCGGAGGCCGGCCGGGCCGCCGTCGGAGCCGGCGCCCGAGTGGTGCTCACCGACGTACTGGAGGAGGAGGGGCGGACCGCCGCCGAGAAGCTGGGCGGGGACGCCCGGTTCCTCCGGCACGACGTCACCTCCGAGCAGAGCTGGCGCGAGGTCGTGGACTTCGCGGTCGCCGCATTCGGCCGGATCGACGGTCTGGTCAACAACGCGGGCATCTCGGGGGGTTCACACCCACTGGAGCAACAGTCGGTCGAGGACTTCCGCCGGGTGATCGACATCAACCTCACCGGTGTCTTCATCGGCATGCGGAGCGTGATCCCGGTGATGAAGGAGCACGGCGGCGGCTCCGTCGTCAACATCTCCTCCGCCGCCGGCCTCATGGGCCTGGCCCTGACCGCCGGGTACGGCGCGGCCAAGTGGGGTGTCCGCGGACTCACCAAGGTCGGCGCCGTGGAGCTGGGCACTGCCCGGGTCCGGGTCAACTCCGTCCACCCGGGCATGATCCACACCCCGATGACCGCCCACCTCGGCATCGAGCAGGGCGAGGGCGACTACCCCACCACACCCATGGGCCGGGTCGGACAGGCCCCGGAGATCGCGGCGGCGGTCGCGTTCCTGCTCTCGGACGCCGCCTCCTACATCACCGGCGCCGAGCTGGCCGTCGACGGCGGCTGGACCACGGGCCCGACAGTCCGACAGCTCACCGGCCAGTGAACGGCGGAGCGGCCCGGCACCCCCGGCACGTGCACGCGGTCACCCAGGTCGCCCGGAGAAGGAGACGAACCTGTGGCACCTTCCCGCTGACCGGGAGCCGCGCCCTGCGCCGGACCGCCTCCGCCTGTCAGGCTCCGACCCGCTGTAGTTCCAAGCCCACGCCCCCGTCGGGGGGCGGGGCGGCAGGGAGGACGTGACGGATCATGAGCGGCGCACAGACGATCGCCCGGCTCGCGGACTGGGCAGCAGAGCGCTACGGGGATGAGGAGGCCCTCGTCTTCGGCGAGGACCGCTGGACCTTCGCGGAGCTGCGCGACCGGGTCGCCCGGACGGCTCGCGCGGTGATCGCGCAGGGGGTGCGCCCCGGCGACTCGGTGGCCGTGTGGGCGGCCAACAGCTCCCGCTGGGTGGTGGCCGCGTTGGGCGCCGTGGCGGCGGGCGGGGTACTCGTCCCGGTGAACACGCGTTACAAGGCGGCCGAGGCAGCCGACATCCTGCGCCGCTCCCGCACCCGTCTGCTGTTCACCGAGCACGACTTCCTGGGCACCGACTACCGGGCGCTGCTCGCGGACTCGGGGGAGGAACTCCCCGTGTTGGAGCGGACGGTGGCACTCCACTCCCCGGACTGGTCCCGGTTCCTGTCGGGCGCGGAGCGGGTGACCGAGCAGGAGCGGCTCGCCCGCACCGCCGCCGTCCGCCCCACCGACACCGCCGACATCCTCTTCACCTCCGGCACCACCGGCCGCCCCAAGGGAGTCCCCACCACCCACGAGCAGAACCTGCGCGTCTACGACGCCTGGGCCCGCGCGGTCACCCTCCAGCACGGCGACCGCTACCTGCTGGTCAACCCGTTCTTCCACACCTTCGGCTACAAGGCCGGCATCATCGCCTGCCTGCTCTTCGGGGCCACGATCGTCCCGGAACAGGTCTTCGACGCGCGGACCGTCCTCGGCCGGATGCAGGACGAGCGGATCTCCGTCCTCACCGGCGCCCCCACGGTCTTCACCTCGCTCATCCACCATCCCGAGCGCGAGAGGTACGACCTGACCTCGATGCGGATGGCGGTCACCGGCGCGGCGAACATCCCCACCGAACTCATCGAGCAGATACGGAAGTGCATCGGCGCGCGGAACGTCAACACCGCATACGGACTGACCGAGTCGACGGGCGTGGTCACGATCTGTGAACCGCACGAGTCCCCTCAGACCCTGGCCCAGACCTCCGGAACCGCACTGGCGGGCACCGAACTGCGCATCGACGCACCACCCGGGGAACCCGGAGAGATCCTCACCCGCGGCTACCACGTGATGCACGGATACCTCGACGATCCCGAGGCCACCGCCGAGGCGGTCGACGCGGACGGCTGGCTGCACACGGGGGACGTCGGCGTGCTGGACGAGCGCGGGTTCCTGCGGATCACCGACCGGCTCAAGGACATGTTCGTGGTGGGCGGGTTCAACGTGTACCCGGCGGAGGTCGAGCAGGCGCTGCGCGGCCATCCGGCCGTGCTGGACGCGGCGGTGGTGGGCATGCCGGACACGCGGCTCGGTGAGGTCGGCGTCGCCTACTGCGTGCCGGCGGCCGGGGCCCGGATCGACCCGGCGGAACTGACCGCGTACACGCGTGAGCGCCTGGCCAACTTCAAGACCCCGCGCGCCTTCCACTCGCTGACGGAACTTCCGCACAACGCGGCGGGCAAGGTCGACAAGGGCGCGCTGCGACGGCTGGCGAAGGCGACGAGGGTGTGAGGCGCACCGAGGAACTGGACGAGCCCATCCCGTCCCCTCCGTGGGGACAGCCACTGCATGAGGAGAGTACGCACATGAACGCCAGCATCACCGAGTCCGTCGACGTCGTGGTCATCGGCGCAGGGGTCACCGGCCTGTACGCCGTGCACAAGCTGCGGGAACTCGGTTTCACCGTGCGCGGCTTCGAACGCGGGCACGACGTGGGCGGCGTGTGGTACTGGAACCGCTACCCGGGCGCCCGCTGCGACGTGGAGTCCGTGGACTACTCGTACTCCTTCGACGAGGAACTCCAGCAGGAGTGGGACTGGAGCGAGAAGTACGCCGCCCAGCCGGAGATCATGCGCTACCTGCGCCATGTCGCCGACCGCTTCGACCTCCGCCGCAGCTACGCCTTCTCCACCTCGGTGACCTCGGCCGAGCTGGACGAGGAGGCACTGCGCTGGACGCTGCGCACCGACCGCGGCCAGGTGGTGTCGGCGAGGTTCTGCGTGTTCGCCGTCGGCTGCCTCTCCAGCACCCACCGACCGGACATCCCGGGCGTCGAGGAGTTCACCGGGGCGACGTACCACACCGGTGAATGGCCGCACGAGGGCGTGGACTTCACCGGGCTGCGCGTCGGTGTGATCGGCACCGGCTCCTCCGGCATCCAGTCCATTCCCCTGATCGCCGAGCAGGCCTCCCACCTGACCGTCTTCCAGCGCAGCGCCAACTACAGCATCCCGGCCGGCAACGAGCCACTGGACGACGAGACGCGCAGGCGGCAGAAGGACGGATACGCCGAGCGGCGGCGGCTGTCCCGGATCAGCGGCGGCGGCTCCCCGCACAGGGCGCACCCGTCCCGGACGTTCGAGGTGTCCGAGGAGGAGCGGCGGGCCGCGTTCGAGAAGCGCTGGGAACTGGGTGGCGTCCTGTACTCGAAGACGTTCCCGGACCAGCTCTCGGACCTCCGGGCCAACGGGGCGGCGCGCGCGTTCTGGGAGGAGAAGGTCCGCGCCCTCATCGACGATCCGGAGGTCGCCGATCTGCTGGTCCCCACCGACCATCCGATCGGCACCAAGCGGATCGTCACCGACACGGACTACTACGAGACGTTCAACCGCGACAACGTGCGCCTGGTCGGTCTGCGCGAGAACGCGATCGAACGGATCGACGGCGCCGGGATCGTGCTGGCGGACGGCACACTGGTGGAGCTGGACGCGATCGTGTTCGCGACCGGCTTCGACGCGATGACCGGAGCGGTGGACCGGATCGACGTCCGCGGCCGCGGTGGCCGGAAGCTGAAGGAGGTCTGGCAGGAGGGCCCCCGTACCTACCTGGGCCTGGGAGTCGACGGCTTCCCGAACCTGTTCAACCTCACTGGGGCCGGCAGCCCGTCCGTACTGGCCAACGTGGTCCTGTGTGCCGAGCAGCACGGTGACTGGCTCGGCGACTGCCTGCGCCACCTCCACGAGCACGGTTACCTCGCGATCGAGGCGAACGAGGAGGCCGTCGAGCAGTGGGTCGCGGAGTGCCGGGACCGGGCGGCCGCCACCCTGCTCACCTCGGCGAATTCCTGGTACCTCGGGGCCAACATCCCGGGCAAGCCGAGGGTGTTCATGCCGTATGTCGGCGGGCTCGGGGCCTACGGGGAGATCCTGGCGGAAGTGGCGGAGTCGGGGTACAAGGGGTTCGACCTGATCAAGGGCTGACCCGCCCGTGGCACAGCCGTGCGCCCCGTCCCTCACCGGAGCCGGTGAGGGACGGGGCGCACACGTACACCGCCGTCGTCCGGGCCGTCAGTCCACGTCGAGTGCCTTGCGCAGGGCGGTGAAGGCGGCGTCGCAGGCCATGGCCGCCTCGGGCAGGGCGGTGGCCATGGACAGGAAGCCGTGGAACATCCCGGCGTAGTGGTGGGCCTCCACGGGGACTCCGGCCGCGGTGAGGGCATCCGCGTAGGCCAGACCGTCGTCCCGCAGGGGGTCGAGGCCGGCGGTGACGACGTACGCCGCCGGCAGCCCGGACAGATCGGCGCAAGCCAGAGGCGCGGCACACGGGTTGGCCCGGTCCGCCGACTCCGGCAGGTACCCGTCCCAGTACCAGCGCAGATGGTCGGAGGTGAGGAAGTACCCCTGGCCGTTCTCCCGGTGGGAGGGGCGGGAGCGGGTGGGGTCGAGCATCGGATAGTAGAGCGCCTGGAAGGCGATCGCGGGGCCGCCCCGGTCACGGGAGAGCAGGGTGAGGACGGTGGCGAGGTTGGCGCCCGCGCTGTCTCCGGCGACGGCGATCCGGCGGCCCGGGTAGGTCCTGGCCGTCCACAGCAGGGCCGTGTACGCGTCCTTGGGGGCGGCGGGGAAGGGGTGCTCGGGGGCGCGGCGGTAGTCCACGGAGACGATGACCGCCCCAGTGGCGTCGGCGATCGCCCGGCAGAAGCCGTCGTGGCTGTCGAGGTCGCACAGGACGAATCCGCCGCCGTGGCAGAACAGGACCACGGGGGCGTCGTCGTGGACACGGTCGTGGTACACGCGCACGGGCACGCCGTCCGCGTCCTCGTCCGAGACATGGGCCACGGGGAGCGGGGCGACGGCGGCTTGGGGACGGGCGGCGAAGAAGGCGCGTACCTCGGCGATGTCCGTCATCTCCGTTCCCAGCGGGGGGAAATGCGCGGTGGCCAGGTCGATGACCGCCTGGACCTCGGGGCTGGGCCGGGTCACGCGTCCGCCCCCTTCTGGGAGAAGACCGGCATCCGTCCCGCCGACGCCCCGCCGTCCACGGCGAGCTCGGCACCGGAGAGGTACGACGCGTCGTCGGAGGCGAGGAACGCGACGAGCCGGGCGACCTCCTCGGGCTCCCCCACCCGTCCGAGCGGCGCGCCGGGGTGCTCCTTCGTACCCAGGTGGCCGGTCATCGCCGTGGCGATGGCCCCCGGATGGACGGAGTTCACACGGATACCGTCGGCGCCGAGCTCCAGCGCGGCCGTCCTGGTCAGACCGCGCAGCCCCCACTTGGCGGCCCCGTAGGAGCCGTGCCCCCACATGCCCTGCAGGCCGGCCTGGGAGGAGATGTTGACGATGGACCCGCCCCCGCCGGCCCTCATCGCCGCGGCGACGGCGCGGATGCCGAGGAACGGACCGATCAGATTGACCCGGAGGAGCGCCTCCAGACGGGCCGGGTCCTCCTCCACGATGGGCGAGGTGGTGTAGATCGCGGCGTTGTTGACGAGTATGTCGAGCCGGCCGAAACCGTCCACGGCGGCGGCCACGGCGGCCTGCCACGACTTCTCGTCGGTCACGTCATGCCGTACGAAACGGGCGGCGGAGCCGAGGGCCGCCGCCGTCGCCCGGCCCTCCACCTCCAGCACGTCGGTGAGGACGACCCTCGCCCCGAGGGCGACGAACAGGCGCGCCTCGGCCTCGCCCATGCCGCGTGCCGCGCCGGTGACGAGCGCGACCTTTCCTGCCAGATCGACGGACATCAGCGGTTCTCCTGGTCTGGGGATGCTCGGAAGAAGCCTCGTGTCCCGCCGACACGGGGCACTCCGGGAGCCTGCCCCTGTCAGGCCCTTCGGCGTGAGTGTCCTTTCCCGGTGAGTGGGAGCTGGGTGGGCCCGCGCGGTGGCCGCGATGCCGCGATGCACCGCCCGGCCGCCGCCGCCCGGCCGGATCCGCGCACCGGCTCCGTAGACTGCCCGTATGGCTGAGCAGAGGCAGGGCGACGCGGACAGCACCGGCGTGGTCGACGACGAGCGCCGGCCCGCGCTGCCGGCGACCAGCTGGGCGGTACTGGGTCTGCTCTCCTTCGGAGAGGAGCTGTCCGGCTACGACCTGAAGAAGTGGTCGGACTGGTCGCTGCGCTTCTTCTACTGGAGCCCGTCGTTCAGCCAGATCTACGGCGAACTCAAACGCCTGGAGAAGGTCGGCTACGTCTCGTCCCGGATGGTGGCCCAGGAAACGGGCAGCCGGGACAAGCGGGTGTACCGGATGACGGACGAGGGCCTGGCGGCCGTACGCACCTGGGCGCGCGAGGCGCCGGTGGAGCCGCCGGTGCTGAAACACGGCGTGATGCTGCGGTTGTGGCTCGGGCACCTGCTGGATCCGGAGCAGATGCGCGAGGTGCTGGGCCGGCACCGGGAGTACGCCGAGCGGATGCGGCGGCACGCGGCGGCGGACGCCGAGGGGTCACGGGGCAAGGAGGAGTGGGCGTATCCCACGCTCACCCTCAAGTGGGCGGAGCGCTACTACGCATCGGAGCGTGACCTGGCCGACGCCATGCTCGCCGACATCGAGGAGCTCGCCTCCGGCCGCGACGGCACGGCCCGGCCGTAGGCCCTGCGCAAGTACACCGATCCGGACCCGCCGGAGGAGCCGGCCCGCAGGAAGCGAGAATGAGTCAGTGCCGAACAGCAGCAGGAAGCCCACGACGAAGCCGTCCCCCGAGCGCCGGGAGGAGATCCTCGCCATCGCCGGCGAGGTGTTCGCCGCGCAGGGTTACAACGCCACCACCGTCCGCAAGATCGCGGACGCTGCCGGCATGCTGGCGGGCAGCCTCTACTACCACTTCGACTCCAAGGAGTCGATGCTCGACGAGATCCTCTCCACCTTCCTGGACGACCTCTGGGCCGGGTACGACGCCGTCCTCGCCGCCGAGCTCGGCCCCAGGGAGACCATCGAGGCACTCGTGACCGAGTCCTTCCGGCAGATCGACCGGCACGGCGCCGCGGTGTCGATCTACCAGAAGGAGTCCAGACACCTCTCCGCGCACTCCCGCTTCGCCTATCTCGCCGACTCGCAGCAGAGGTTCGAGAAGGCTTGGCTCAGCACGCTGGAGCGCGGAGTCGCCGGCCGGGTCTTCCGCGCCGACCTCGACATCCGGCTCACCTACCGCTTCGTGCGCGACACCGTCTGGGTCGCCGCGTCCTGGTACCGTCCGGGCGGACAGCACAGTCCCGAGGAGATCGCCCGCCAGTACCTCTCCATGGTCCTGGACGGCATCGCCCAGCGGATCTGACCCGCCTCCCCCCCCGGTACCGGCCCTACATCCACTCCGCGAAGCGCATCCAGGACATCATGGTGTCCACCTCCGCACGGTCCATGACCTCCCTGGTGTGCGAGCCGTCCTGCGCCCCGGGACCCGTCGCCTGCCGTGCCGCCGCGCGAGACGACCCGCGACCGACGGTCGCGCGCCCCGGTCCGTACAGAGAGGACCACACGGCGCGCGCGGTGCCGGCCACGGCGGGGGCCATCCGCTCCAGTTCGCGATGCGTTCCGTTCCCGCAGACCGAGATCGACGCGATCGCGCGCCCCGCACCGCGCAGCGGTGCCGCCACACACGCCACGCCCCGGAACGCCTCCTCCCGGTCGAACGCCACACCGCGCTCCCGGATCCGGGCCAGCTCCTGAGCGAAGTACCGGGGACGCGTGATGGTGTACGGGGTACGCGGCCGCAGCCCGGACCGCACCACCTCCGCCACCAGGGAGGGCTCGCTGAAGGCGAGGATCGCCTTGCCCGTCCCGGTGCAGTACGCCGGCTGTCGGCCGCCGATGCGGGAGGGCACGGAGGAGTCGGCGGCGCTGGAGATCCGTTCCAGGTACACCACCTCGGGCCCGTCGATGACGGCGAGGTGGACCACGTGCCCCAGCTTCTCGTGCAGGGCGTGCAGATGGGGCAGGGCAGCCTGGCGCAGCCGGTTGTGGTGCGACGCCATCGCGCCGAGCTCCAGCATCCGCATGCCGAGGCAGTAGTGCCGACCGTCCCGATCCAGCCAGCGCAGCTGCACCAGCTGGTCGAGGATGCGGTGCGCGGAGGAGCGGGGGAGCCCGGAGCGGGCTCCCACCTGCGTGAGCGTCAATCGTGGCGTCGACCCCTGGAAGGCGCTGAGGACGCGGGCAGCCTTCTCCAGCAGTGACGGGGGCGGCTGGACTGCGTGGCCGGCGGGGTGAACGGGCTGCACTGCCATCGGCGACTCCTCCGAAGAGAGGGGCGGGCATGGAGAGACACAGGAGAAAACCACGGGTTTCGGCCACGTTTCCTGGCGTTGTCGAGAGGTTGCCACGGTTCCCGCTCAGTGGGAACCCTGTATTTCGTTCCGAAATAACAAGTCGTAGGTTCATGGCACTTTCCCACCTCCGCATCCCGACCCCAGAGAGGCCGCCATGAGCCACCGAGAGGTCCTCGCCGCCGTACGGGAACTCGCTCCGACGCTGCGTGAGCGCGCCGCCGAAGCCGAGGAACTGCGCCGGATCCCCGAGGCCTCGATCAAGGAGATCGAGGACACCGGGTTCTTCCGCCTGCTGCAGCCCCGTGCCCACGGCGGCCACGCGGCCGACCCCGCGATCTTCTACGAGGCGGTCAAGGAGATTGCCAGGGCCTGCGGCTCCACCGGCTGGGTCGCCTCCGTCCTCGGCGTCCACCCCTGGCACGTGGCGCTCTTCGACCCGAGGGCACAGGAGGAGGTGTGGGGCGCCGACTCCACGACGAGGATCGCATCCTCCTACGCACCGACCGGGACGGTCACGCCCGCCGACGGAGGATTCCGCATCTCCGGGCGCTGGCACTTCTCCTCCGGCTGCGACCACACCGACTGGGCGCTGCTCGGCGGCCTCGTCCTCGGCGAGGACGGCGCACCGCTGGACATGCGCACCTTCCTCGTGCCCAAGGCGCAGTACACGGTCGACCCCGTGTGGGACACCGTCGGGCTCCGCGGCACCGGCAGCAACGACATCGTGCTCGACGACGTCTTCGTCCCCGAACACCGGGCGCTCAGCTTCGGCCCCGTCACGGCCCTCAGGGCGCCGGGGCAGAAGCTGAACCAGGAACCGCTGTACCGGCTGCCGTACGCGGCGGTGTTCACCACCACCATCTCCACCCCGATCGTCGGCATCGCCGAGGGTGCATGTGACTCCTACCTCGACGCCACCAGCAAGCGCTTCCGGGTCTCCTACGGGCAGAAGGTCGCCGAGGACCCCTTCGCGCAGGTGCGCATCGCCCGGGCGGCGAGCGACATCGACGCCTCCTGGCTCCAACTGCGCCACAACATCGAGGAGCTGTACGCGTGCGCCCGGCGCGGGGAGGACCCGCCGACGATCCTGCGTGCCCGGGCCCGCCGCGACCAGGTGCTCGCCACCGAGCGCTGTGTGGCGGCGGTCGACCTGCTCGTGGAGAACGCCGGCGGCAACGCCATGCGCACCGGCCCCAACCCGGTCCAGCGGGCCTGGCGCGACGCCCACACCGGCCGCGGTCACGCCGCCAACGACCCCGAGCGCGCGCTGATCCTCTACGGCCAGGGCGCCCTCGGCCTCGACATCCAGGACACGATGCTCTGACAGGAGCCCAGGTGACAGACTTCGCTCACGCGTCGGCCGCCGGCACCGCCGAGGCGGTCGGGTCCATCCTCCACCTCCACGAGCCCGGGCCGGCGGCTGCTGCGGCTTTCGTGGCCGCTGCGCAGTGGGCGCCTTCCGACGACCCCGACACGACGAGGCAGCAGCGATGAACAACACAAGGGAAACAAGGGAAACCTGGGACCACACCTACGACGTGGTGGTGATCGGGTCCGGCGCGGCCGGCATGGCCGCCGCCCTCACCGCCCGGCTGCGCGGACTCAGCGCACTCGTGATCGAGAAGACCGACCGCTACGGCGGCTCGACCGCACTGTCGGGCGGCGCGATCTGGGTCCCGAACAACCTCCACCTCGACGCGGCCGGCATCGGCGACACCCCGGAGAAGGCCCGCGCCTACCTCGACGCGACCGTCGGCGACCGCGTCCCGGCCGCGCGCAAGGACGCTTACCTCGCCCACGGCCCGTCCATGGTGCGGGAGTTCCACGAGAAGACGGCCGTACGCTTCGTCCACACGCCCGGCTACTCCGACTACTACCCCGAGCGGCCCGGCGGCTGCCCGCAGGGACGCTCCGTCGAACCGCGGATCTTCGACCTCAACAGACTCACTCCCGAGCAGCGCGCCACCATGCGGCGCGCGGGCCTGCCTACGTACGGACTCACCATCACCTCCTACGACTTCCGGTACCTCAACATGGTCGCCCGCACCTGGGCGGGCCGCAGGACGTCCGCGAAGGTCGGGCTGCGCGCCCTCAAGGCCCTGGCCACCGGGAAGAAGCTGCTCTCCCTCGGGGAGGCGCTCGTGGCCAGGATGCGGTACTCACTCCACGAACTCGGCGGCGAGCTGTGGCTGTCCGCACCGCTCACCGGGCTGGTGACCGGGCCGGACGGCACCGTCACCGGCGTGCGGGTCGGCCGGAACGGCAAGGAGACGACCGTACGGGCCACCGGCGGGGTCGTCCTGGCGTCCGGTGGCTTCTCGCACAGCCAGGCGCTGCGGGAGAAGCACCTCCCGTCGCCGACCTCCACCGAGTGGACGTCCGCGGCCGAGGGACAGACGGGCGACGCGCTCCGGATGGCGATCGACGCCGGCGCGGCGGTCGACCTGATGGACAAGGTATGGGGAGCACCGTCGGCGGTACCGCCGGGCGGGAAACCGTTCTTCCTCGTCGCGGACCGCGGCATCCCGGGCATGGTCATCGTGAACCAGGCGGGCGAACGCTACGCCAACGAAGCGGCCCCCTACCACGAGTTCGTCGACGCGATGTACGCGAACCACACCCCCACGGCCTCCACCGTGCCGTCATGGCTGATCCTCGACGCGACGTCCAAGGCGCGCTACCTCTTCATGGGCCTCTTCCCGGGACAGCCGTTCCCGAAGAAATGGACCGACAGCGGCTTCGTGAAGAAGGCCCCCACCCTCGACGCACTCGCCACCCGGACGGGCGTCCCCGCCGAGCGGCTGCGCGCGACCGTGGAGCGCTTCAACGACTTCGCGCACCGGGGCCACGACGAGGACTTCCGGCGCGGCGAGAGCGTCTACGACCGCTACTACGGCGACCCGACCCTCCCCAACCCCAATCTGGCCCCGCTGCAGAAGCCGCCCTTCTACGCCGTCCCGATCCAGCCGGGCGACATCGGCACCAAGGGAGGCCCGGTCACCGACGCCCAGGCGCGGGTGCTGCGGGAGGACGGCTCCGCCATCGAGGGGCTGTACGCGTCCGGCAACGTCTCCGCCGCGGTGATGGGCGACACCTACCCCGGGCCCGGTGCGACCATCGGCCCGGCCATGACCTTCAGCTGGATCGCCGTCAACCACATCGCCGACGCCCTGACCGCTCGCTGACCCGGAGCACACCATGCCACGTACGTGTCTCGTCACCGGTGCCGCCTCCGGCATCGGGAAGGCCACCGCCGACCTGCTGCGGAAGCAGGGCCATGAGGTCATCGGCGCGGACCTCGCCGACAGCGACATCCGTGCCGACCTGTCCAAGAGCGACGGCAGGGCCGAACTCGTCCTGCGCGCACGGGAGCTGTCAGGTGGCCGGCTGAACGCCGTCATCGCCTGCGCGGGCGTCGCGGACTTCGGCCCTCTCACCGTCAGGGTCAACCATTTCGGCGCCGTCGCCACCCTGGAAGGCCTGCGCCCGCTGCTGGCCGCGGGCGCCGATCCGCGCGCCCTCGTCATCGGGTCGGTCGACTCCGTGCACCCGACCGACCCGGCAATCGTCGACGCCGCGCTCGCCGGCGACGAGGAAGCGGCCGTCGCCGCCGTCCGGGCGGCCGTCGACCGGGGCGAAGGGCACCTCACCTACTCCTCCTCCAAGGCCGCCGTCTCCCGCTGGGTCCGGCGCCGCGCCGTCACCGCCGACTGGGCCGGTACGGGCATCCCGCTCAACGCCGTGGCACCCGGCGTGATCCTCACCCCGATGACCCGGCCTCTGCTCGACGACCCGGAGATGCGCGCGCTCGTCGAGCAGAGCGTGCCGATGCCGCTGCACGGCCACGCCCACCCCGAGCAGGTGGCAGCGCTCGCCGGCTGGCTGACCTCGCCCGAGAACACCCATGTGACCGGCCAGGTGGTCTTCATGGACGGAGGGGCCGACGCGGTCCTGCGCGGGGACCGTGTCTGGTGAGTCCGCGCACTCACCGGGGTGCATGGAGCCACAGAACACATCAAGTTGTTCCTGGCTCAGTGGGCGGTGAGGGCTTGTTCGGTCCAGACGGTTTTGTGGGTGGGGGTGTGGCGGGTGCCCCAACGGCGGGCGAGTTGAGCGACGAGGAGCAGGCCGCGTCCTCCCTCGTCGAAGATCCGGGCGCGTCGCATGTGGGGCGTGGTGTTGCTGGTGTCGGTGACTTCGCAAATAAGGGTGTTGGGTTCGTGGATGAGTCTGAGCTGGATGGGTGGGTGGCCGTAGCGGATGGCGTTGGTGACGAGCTCGCTGACGATGAGTTCGGTGGTGAAGACGCTGTCGGTGAGATTCCAGGTGGTCAGCCGGTCGGTGGCGAGTTGGCGGGCCCGGGCGACGTCGGTGTGGTCGCAGGTCAGGTCCCAGGCGGCGACACAGTCGGGGTCGAGGGCGCGGGTGCGGGCGATGATCAGGGCGATGTCGTCTTCCGGGCGGTGGGTGAGCAGGTCGGTGAGGACCTGGTCGCAGACCGATTCCGGTGTCTGTGCGGGGCGGGCGACGGCGGCGAACATTTTGTCGAGGGCTTCGTCGATGTCATGGTCGCGGGGTTCGAGGAGTCCGTCGGTGTAGAGGGCGAGGAGGCTGCCTTCGGGCAGTTCGGTCTCGCTGGTCTCGAAGGGCAGGCCGCCCAGGCCCAGGGGCGGGCCGGCCGGGACGTCGAGGAGGTAGACGGCGCCGTCGGGGGTGACCACGGCGGGTGGGGGATGGCCGGCCCGGGCGAGGGTGCAGCGGCGGGAGACCGGGTCGTAGACGGCGTACAGGCAGGTGGTGCCGATGCCCCCGGCGGTCTCGGTCGCGCCTCCCGTGACGGCCACATCGGTGGACAGGCGTATGACGAGGTCGTCGAGGTGGGTGAGCAATTCGTCGGGCGGCAGGTCGACGTCGGCCAGGGTGCGCACCGCGGTGCGCAGCAGGCCCATGGTGGCCGAGGCGCGGATGCCATGGCCGACCACGTCACCCACGACGAGGGCCACACGTGCGCCGGACAGCGGGATCACGTCGAACCAGTCGCCGCCCACGCCCGCCCGGCCACCGGCAGGCAGGTAACGGGAGGCGATGTCGAGGGCCGCCTGGTCGGGCAGGGTCTGCGGGAGCAGGCTGCGTTGCAGGGTCATGGTGGTGGTGCGGTCGCGCTGGTGCCGACGGGTGTGGTGAATGTGGTCGGCGGCGCGGGTGGTGAGTTGTTCGGCGAGCCACTGGTCTTCGGGGGTGAAGGGCTGGGGGTTGCGGTGGCGGCCGTAGAGGACCGTGCCGAGGGTGGTGTCGCCGGAGTGCAGCGGTACCACCATCAGCGCGTGGGTGCCCGTTTCGCGGATCGGGGCGGCGTGGGGGTCCTGGCCCAACCACTGGGCGAGGGCGGGGTCGGTGGTGGTGTAGCGGGCGCTGTGGCCCTGCGCCAGGCACTGGGCGACGGGGGAGGGGGGAGGGTAGGTGGTGAGCCGGCCGGCCCGGGCGGGGGTTTCGGGGTGTCCGACGAGGATGGACTGCACCGCGGTGCGGCGCAGGGTGAGTCCGACCGGCGAGGGTGTCTCGTTGCTGGTGCGGGGGTCGTCGAGCAGTTCGACGACGGTGAAGTCGGCGAGAGGGGGGACGGCGGCGTCCGCCAGCTCCTGCGCGGTGCGGGCGATGTCCGGGGTGGTGCCGATGCGGGCGCCGGCGTCTTTGAGCAGCAGTGTGTGCTGCGGGGCGGGCGCCTCCTGTGCCGGGTGGTGCGCGGCCAGGCATACGGCACGCACCCGGCCGTCGGCATCTTTCACCGGGGCCAGCGAGGTGGGCCGGCTGGGCTGTGGGCCCGGTGCCGGCGTGGGAAGGATGCCGGGATGGAGGTACTGCGGCTCGCCGGTCTCCAGGGCCTGGCGGATGCGGTGATCGGCTTCCTCGCTCAGACGGTGCGGGGCGATCTCCGGCAGGCGCAGCCCGCGCATCTCGTTCTGCGTGAAGCCGGCCGCGCGTTCCATGGCGGCGTTCGCCTGTACCAGTCGCCGGTCGGTGTCGAAGACGGCCAGGCCACAGGGGGAGTGGGTGAAGGCCCATTCCGCCAGTGCCGTGTCCTGGAGCCCGCTGGGACGGGGCGCCACGGCGGACACCAGGAGCCAGTCGCCGGCCGGATCGCCGTGGGGGCGCCGGTTGGCGAGCAGCCGTAGTCTGAGCCGACTGCCGTCGTGGTGGCGCACCGCCACGCTGCCGCTCCACCTGTCCCGGCCGGGCGTGTCCGGCCGCGTGCTCTCGCCCGGGGCGTCGGCGAGCAGGTGGGTGGCGGGGTGTCCAACGACCTGCCCGCTCTCGTAGCCGAGCAGCCGGCGGGCCCCCTCGCTCCACGCCGTCACGACGCCCTGCGCATTGACGGTGGCCGAGGCCGTGTACGCCTGCCCGCCGAAGTCGTCCGCCCTGCCGGTCGCCTCACCAGGAGGCGTGGGAAGTCGCTCCATCGCCACTCATCTCGCCCTCGGTAGATCCCTTCCCCGCGGTTCCCAGGGGAACCCGCGTGGCCAAGGCCCTCCTGACAAGCATGATCCTGCGAGGCACGCAGCACCAACGGGACACCGTCGTCGACGAGCTGCCCGGGGTGTCCGGGGGTGCGTTGTGTCGTGATCCGGGCAGTGGTGGAGCGGAGTCTTCGCGGGTTGTGCGCGTTCCGGGTGGTGGGCGGTTTATCTGGATTGGCCGAGTTCCGGGGCGACCCGCCTGAGCGCTCCCGCGGACTTCCTGGGGACGCCGGGTTACATGGCTCCTGGAGCGGGCGCACGGGGAGCCGACGCCGGTCCTGTTCGGGCTGCTGGCCAAGGACCCCGCGCAGCGGATGGACGGTGCCGACGCCTCCCGACGGCTCGCCGCCATCGCCGCCCGGCCCGCCCCCGCCACTGCACCGACACGGGGACGGACAAGGCGCACCACAAGGTGCTCGGCGAGGCCTGCTGGTGCAGGTCAGGAACGCTTCGCGGGGTGTGATCACGCTGGTGGAGTCACACGCCGCACACATGCGCCGACACCGGCCGGTGACTGTGCCGGGCCTGGCCGGAACGCGAGGTCAACACTGGTTGCCTCGGATCAGGGCGGGGTGCAGCCCGGCGGATCCCAGACGAGCGAGCCGCCCTCGATGTGGTTGCCCGTGCAGGGCCCGTACGGTGCCGCGCTCGACGACTGCGCCGCGGCCGTCGTGGGCTGGGGCGCCGCCTGGGCGCCCGCCACGCCCACCGCCGCGGTGAGCAGCGCAGCAGCGCACGACGCGCCGGCGAGGTGCCGGATGCACCTGCGGGTGCTTGCCGTCATGACGATCTCCTTCCAGGGGGGATGGGCTGCTTACCCACCAGCGTGGAAGGCCGGTCACGAGGGCGTCAACGAGCCCAAGGGACCTGTCACACCATTGGGACATTTCATGACATCTGAGCCG
>NZ_JBITXB010000015.1:0-165627 GCF_044544295.1 Streptomyces sp. NPDC053750
CGTCGCAATCCACACCGAACCGGAAGGCCCTCACCTGTTCAAGATCCCTCAGCCGAGACCTGGCTCACCCGTCCACAACCTCCCGAGACAGAACACCTAGGGCTCCGATGCCCAGGACCACGCCGAAGGCGGTCGCGCCCATGGCGAGGGACCGGACGTGGTTTGTTCCCGCACAGACCGTGTCCCCCGCAGGTCGTGTCGCTTTACGAGGCGACTGGCGACGTGGTCGGTGTCGCATAGCAGCAGCGCATCGTGTCGCTATCCCCGTTCGGAGCTGTGACGAAGGCCATACCCTACTTGCTCTCCTCCCGGCTGCTACAAGATCACTCGGCAGCCGAGCGGCCGCCCGCCGTCGAGCCCTTGCCGCCGCCAGCCGACTACGCCTGTGCGGAACACCTGGAGGAAACCCTGCGATGAAGAACCACGCCCCCTACTTGATCGCCACCGCGCTGCTGGGTTGGATCGCGTACCTCGTGCTGTGGATTGCCCGCGATCCCCAGCATGGCGGCCAGCCCTTGGCGAGGGGGCCCAAGTGAGCCGAAGGACACTATGGGGTGATCTTGATGGGGCGAGGGGCTTCCAGGTCAGGATGGGGAGGCTGTTTCGAGTGCCTGCAGGAGCAGGCCGGGGTCGGGGGTGCCGGCGAATCCGTGTGTAGTTCGGTACACCCGGCAGGCCAGTCCCGCGGGGCGTCCGGGCTCGGCGAACGGGTCTCGCCCGTTGAGCAGGATGGTCGGCGACCCGGTGAAGCCTGCCCGTTCGGCCTGCTGCTGGTCGGTAATGACGCGCCTGGTGACCTCGGTGTCGTGCAAGCCGAGAGTGTCGAGCGCCCGACGCACCTGCAGGACGGCGGGCTCGGCGTTCGGGCAGTCCAGCACTGCCAAGACCTCGACCTTCATCTCTCCAGTATCGCGCGTATCGGGTCCGTGAGGACCGCGCCTGTCGGGGCCCGCCGCGCCGGGCGTTGCCCCTTCGTACGGAGCGGGGAGGGGATCACCGCGGCTTCCTTCAGGGGTCGTTCTCTCCGTACAGCGGTTGTCGGCGAAAAGATCTTGGACAGTGCAGGACCCCGGCGGCAGTGTCCGCCGAGGTCTGCACGTTGCCTCCACTCAGTGCCCCGAGATCCTCGCCCTCGCCCTCGCCCTCAGAGAATCTCGGCGCACTGAAGGGGAACAAGGGCGACCAGAACTACGTCCTGCCCGCCGATGTCGACCCGGCCGAGTACATGAGTGTGAGCATCTGGTGCGACCGTTTCGACGTCTCGTTCGGCGCGGCGGAACTGGCTCTGCCTGACGGATTTTCAACCCAGGGCGTCGGGGACGTGAGCCCCCATCCGCACCGGGATATCGGGTGCCGGAATTCTGAGTCCTGCGGCACCTGGCATCGACGTCGCGGACGAATCCCTACGGCCTCGGTCGTGAGATGACGACGCAGAGCGCGGGAACCGGCAGGAGTACGGGTGTTGGTGTTCAGGGCCTGCTGGCGGCGAAGAAGGGCATGCTGTCGAGGGGGACGATCTCGATGTTCTTGCCGGTGCGCGGTGCGTGGATGGCCTTGCCGTTGCCGACGTACATGCCGTTGTGCTGGTTGTCGTTGTACCAGTAGATGATGTCGCCGGGCTGCAGGTCGGAGCGGGCGACCTTGCGGCCGGCGTCGTACATCTCCTTGACCGTGCGCGGCAGCGAGACCCCCGCCGTGCGCCAGGAGGCGCCCACCAGCCCCGAGCAGTCGAAGGAGTTGGGGCCCGTCGAGCCCCACTCGTAGGGCTTGCCGAGCTGCGCGTACGCGAAGTCGAGCGCGGCCTTGGCGCGGCCGCTCGCCGGGCCGTTGTAGGTGGCGGCGGAGTCGCTGACGCCCGCGGCGGCGTCGTCCCGCTCCTGGTCGGCTTCCATTCTGGCGCGCTGTGCGGCCGTCAGGCTGTTCAGGAGCTTGCGCGCCTTGGTGAGCTTGGCCTGGACCTCGTCCTTTTTCTTGGCGGCCTTGGTACGCGTCTCCTCCAGGTCCTTCAGGCGTTCCTGGGCGGTCTGGCGCTCCTGGGTGAGTTCGCGCTGCTTGGCCTGCATCGCCCCGAGGGCGTCGGCCTGTCGGTTGCTCGTACGGTCGAGCATCTCGGCCTGTTCGAGATAGTCGTCCGGGTCACCGGACAGGAAGAGCTGCACGCTCGGGTCGATGCCGCCGCTGCGGTACTGCGCGGCCGCCAACGGGCCTATCTTCTCCCGCAGTTCGTTGACCTCCTGCTGCTTGCGGGCCAGCCGGTCCCGCGCGCGGTCGGCCTCTCGCTGGAGTTTCTTCTGCTCCGCGCTGATGCGGTTGTACTCCTCTGTGGGAGCCGTGGCCTCCTCGTAGAGCTTCTCCACCTGCTGGCGCACCTCGTCCACCGTGGGCTTGGGGGCCGCCTGGGCCTGCGTCGGCAGGAGGCTGACGGCGCCGGCGGCCATGCCGAGCGTGGCGATCCGGGCGCGGCTGGGCGGCTTCGGCCGACGGTGCGTTCCCATGCTGGGGTGGCTCCTCTGCGCGTCTTTGGACCAAGCAACTGAGCGTGCCCGTCGGATCGGTGCACGGCTGCCAGTGAGCAAGCGCGTTAGAACTTAGTAGTTTAGTAGTTCGTCCCGCAAGTGAGTCCGAATCACACCAGTCTCAGGTGCCGCCGGTCAGCCGAGACCGGGCGGGCACGCGATGACCAGAGGCAGCAGCGGAGTGGTCACGGCCGCGGCGGCCATCGAACCCCGCAGGACGGGGTGCGGGGTCCTGCGCGGCCCCAGGACTCGCTGCAGGCGGATCAGGACGGTCTGACCTCCTGCCGCGAATGCCCCCGCCGGGGCACGGGCCTCCGCCATCTCGTACATGACAGTGGCGAGCGTGTCTTGGGAGTGGCTGCGCAGGGCGCGATCGTCCGCGACCATCTCCAGCAGGAGGGCCGTCTGCTCCCGGGCGTGGCGGGCCAGCGGCAGTCGGCGGAACACGGAGTCGAACGCCTCCACGGCGATCAGTGCCAGGTGATGCCGGCCCGCGACATGGCTTTGCTCGTGTGCCAGCACCGCGTCGAGCTGCTCCGGCGTCAGCCGGCGCACCGCCGCGTCGCTGATCACGATCCGGGGGCGCAGTCCGGGCAGGCAGTAGGCGGCGGGGACGTCGTAGGGCAGGACGGTGGCGTTCAGGTGGGGCGAGTGGCGGCCCACCAGGTCCACGGCTTTGCGGTGTCGTGTGCGTGCCCGGCGGGCTCGTACGAGGTGGAAGGCGAAGCTCGCGGCCAGGGCCACCACGATGGTGGCGGGCAGGGCGACGGCGAGCCGGTCCGCGGTGTCGGGGTCCGGGTGGGCTGATCCCACGTCAAGTCCGCAGGAGTGCAGCAGGCCCACCAGTCCCGCGTGCAGGTGCTCGGTCGGTACGGCCAGGTTGTACGCGGCGAGCGTGGCCGCGATCGAGAACGCGACCGTCAGGGCGTGCCACACCGCCGCCGCCAGGGCGGGCGCGCGGTGCGGCCAGCTGCTGCGCAGCATGAGGTGCGGGGCGACGAAGCCGATGGCTGCGGTGTAGGCGATCAGAACGGGGGCCGCGTTCACGGCTTGTCCTGTCGTCCCACGTTCCGCAGGGCCTTGCGCAGGGCGGCCACTTCCTCCTCGGACATGTTCTCGACGAAGTGGACCAGCGCGGCCGGGCGGTCCTTGCTGGCTCCCAGACCGTCCTCCATGAGCGCGGCGGCGTACGCCTCGCGGCTGCGGACCGGGGTGTACAGCCAGGCGCGGCCCTGCTTGCCGCGCAGCAGCCAGCCTTTGGAGTACAGGATGTTGGTGACGGTCATCACCGTGGTGTACGCGACGGGACGGGTCTTGTTGATGTCGTCGACGACTTCGCGCACCGTCGCCGGACGGTTCCACGTCCAGAGGCGATCCATGATCTCCGCCTCGAGATCCCCCAGCCGCCGCATGGCCCCGACTCCCTTTCACCACCGAATGCGCAAGCGAATACGCAGCGCCATAGTAGACGGGCTCCCTTACAGCTTCCCTCGCGGAGGCGTCCGACGAAGAAGCTCGCCAAACGTCCAGACATCACGCGCTTGCCCTCGGCGCTCCCGACCCTTGTTCATGCTGCGTTCAGTGTGCGCTTCGAGACTTGCCGGTCAGCATGCTCGCAGCATTCGATCGAAGGGCTTTCAGTGAAGGACAAGAACGCCAAGGATCCCGCGCCTTCTGCAGTCTCCAGGCGCCAGTTGGTCAAGTACGCCGGCGTCGGGGCAACCCTGGTCGCGGCAAGCCCGCTGGCGGGGGCCACTCCCGCCGCGGCGGATGACGGTGACACCCACACGCCGGGCGGCGGCTCCCGAAGAAGAGTGTGGCGTGCCGGCGATCACCACGTGCACTCGGAGTACAGCGGCTCGTTCGACACGTCGGCGAACCCGCCGAAGTTCCAGAAGGGCGGCGACGCCGTCTACCCGATCGTCACCAACGCGATCATGGCGAAGCACTTCGGCCTCACCTGGGCGATGTGTACCGACCACGGTGGGCCGACGCACTCGAAGGTGAACCTTGAGCAGGCGTATCCGGACCTGCTGCGCTCACGCGTGCTCGTGCCCGAAATTCTCCAGTTCTGGGGGATGGAGTTCGACGCCCCGGCGCTGGACCACCACACGCTGATGATCCCTCACCACGCGGACGAGGCCCAGCAGTTGTTCGAGCTGGAGAGCCGCTTCGCCGCACGCGACGCCTTCCCCTCCGATCCCGGCCGCAACACCGAGGCCAAGATGATCGAGTTCCTGAAGGCCGCGAAGGACATGCGGCAGAAGCCGCTGGTCATCGCCCATCACGCGGCACGCTCGGCGACCGGCCTCGGCGTCTACGGGCAGGACACGCCGCGCGAGTTCCGCAACGGCAACAACGCCGCACCGGAGATATACGTCGGTTTCGAGGGGGCTCCCGGCCACCAGGCCGGCCCGCTCAACGGCGGCGCGCGCGGCGGCTACGGCAGCTACCCGACCCACGGTGGCTTCGACCAGATGACGGCTCGTGTCGGCGGGCTGTGGGATTCGCTGCTGGGCGAGGGCCGGCGCTGGTGGATCACCGCGACCTCGGACTCGCACGTGCACTGGACGCGCGGCGGCTCCGACTTCTGGCCCGGCGAGTACAGCAAGACCTACGTGCTGGCCAGGCAGGACTACGCCGACATCATGGACGGGCTCCGCAACGGCCGGATCTGGGTCGGCACGGGCGACCTGATCACCAGCCTCGATCTCACGGCCGGCAGCCAGGGCCGGAGTGCGGCCATGGGCGAGACCCTCTCCGTGAGCCGCCGCAAGCGCAGCGACGTCGACATCGAGATCCGGTTCCGGCCGCTTGCCGGCAAGAACGCGAACGGCGACCACCCGGAGGTCCAGCGCGTCGACCTGATCGTCGGTCAGGTCACCGGCCCGACCGCCAACCCCGACTCCGACACCAACCCCACCACGAAGGTCGTGGCGCGGTTCGGCCCCCGCGACTGGCGCAAGCACGGCAACGAGTACGTCATCAAGTACACCCTGCGCAACGTCGAGACCGACCTCTACGCCCGCGTGCGCGGCACGAGCACCGACGAGGCGGAGCCGCTCGCCGACGGACTGGAGAGCCCCTGGGACGATCTGTGGTTCTACTCGAACCCGGTGTTCGTCCAGGTCCGCTAACCCTGTCCCCGCAAGGTGTTTTCGCCCGGCGGCAGTTGACCGCTGTCAGCCGTTCCCTGCGCAATAGCAACCCGCCGGACGCTGCCCGGGCAACGTCCGGCGGGTGGTCCGCGTCCTACAGCAAGTAAGCGTGGGGGAGGGAGAAGGCGATGGATTCAGTCGCCGTGAACGGGGTGCGGCTCGCGTACGAGAGAGTCGGCACCGGGCGGCCCGTGGTCCTGGCGGGCGGGACCGGAATGCCACCCGTCGCCTGGGAGTTCAGTGGCCTGCGCGATGCGCTGGTGGAAGCCGGGCACGAGGTGGTCACCTATGCGGCACGCGGCGTGGCCCCGTCCGACGCGCCCCCCGCCCCCTACACGATGGCGCAGCTGGCAGCGGATCTGGAAGGACTCCTGACAGCCCTGGACATCGGCGAAACCGCGGTCGTCGGCTACTCCCTGGGGGGCTTCACTGCCGAGTTGCTGGCCCGCTCCCGCCCCGACCTGGTGCGCTCGCTCGTACTCATGGCCGGTGCCGGGCCGCTCACCGCCGTGCTGGACGCGGTCCTGCGGGCTGAGGCCGAACTCATCGAGGCCACCGGGACACTGCCGCCCGCCTTCGTCCGGCTCCAGACGCTGCTTTCCACACTGGCACCGTCGGTGCTGTGTGAGGACGAGGAGCAGGTCCGCGGCTGGCTGGACCTGCTCAGCTCACAGGAGCAGGCGTGGACGTCAGCCGAGGGCGAGCGAGGCCAGTCGGCGGCAGCCGCCGACTGGCTGCGTGACGGGACCCGTATGGGCAGGCTCCGTGACATCACGGCACCCGCTCTGGTCGTCTGCTTCGAGCACGACACGTACTTCCCGCCGCGCAGCGGCCAGGTTGCCGCAGACTCGCTGCCGAACTCCCGGTTCGTACACGTCCCGGGTGCGGCCCATGGCGGGCTGCTGACCCATCCGCAGCCCGTCAAGGACCACTGAAGACGCGATGATGTGGCGGTCCGCAGCCTTGGATTGCCGTAGACCGCCACAGGCCACCCCGCTACCGCGCTGCGGAACCACGCTCCTTGAGCATGTCGGCCATCAACTCCATCTCCGACTGCTGGGCGTCGACCATGCCCTGGGCGAGCTTCTTCTCCACCTGGACCTCGCACCGCTGAGCGCAGGCACGTGCCATGGTCACGCCGCCCATGTGGTGGTCGGTCATCAGCTGCAGGTAGAGGACCTCGGCCTGCCGCCCCTTGAGCTTGCCCAGCTGCTCCAACTCACCGTCGGTCGCCATCCCGGGCATCAGAGCCCCGCCCTTGGCCTGGTGCTCACCATGCCCCTGGTCTTTCATCCAGGTCATGTAGCCGTCGACGGAGATCTTCGGCAGCTCCCACAGATCAAGCCAACCGAACAGCATGCCGCGCTGGTTGGCCTGGGTCTGGGCGATGTCGTACGCCAGGCGCCGGACGTCCTCATCGTCCGTCCGGTCGCGGACGATGTAGGACATCTCCACGGCCTGCTGGTGGTGAACGGCCATGTCCCGGGCGAAGCCCGCGTCGGCGGAGTCGACGGCCGGCACCGGGCTGGTGGCAGTGTCGTCGGAGAGAGAGGTGGTCAGCGCCCAGGCGGCCAGCGCCAGCACCACGACGACCGCCGTGGCGATGAGGAACGGTCGCGACGTGGGCCGTGTCGGCATGGAGCCCGCGTCCGCCGTGTCGGTGTCCGTGTCTTCGGTCAGTGTTTCGGTGTCGCTCATGCCGCGCTCAGTCCGTTCGTGCACGCGGCGCCCGGCTCGGGGGTCTGTGCGCCCTGGACGTACTTGGTGAGGAACTTCTCGACCCGGGGATCCGAAGCCTTGTCGACGCTGAGCTGTGTCCCCCATGCGGAGAGCATGATGGTGCCGGCCTGTTCCTTGACCGGGCTCATCAGGGTGTACGGGGTCTTGGCGACCTGCTTGGCCAGTTGCTCCGTGTCGGCGCTGGACGCCTTGTCGTTGTACGTGATCCAGACCGCGCCGTGCTCCAGGGAATGGACCGCGTTTCCGGCGGCGACGGGCTTCTCGTAGACGTCGCCCTGGCAGTTCATCCAGGCGTTCTTGTGGTCACCGCCGACCGCGGGGGTCATCGGGTAGTCGACGTCCTGTTCGACGTGGTTGCGGCCGAGTTTCTTCGCGTCCCAGCTCTTCGTGCCCTGCACGGGCTTCTTGGCCTCGGCGGTTTTCTGCTCTTCCTTTTCATTGGCGCTGTTGAGGGCGTACGCGCCCCAGCCGGCCAGCGACACGACGACGAGCGTGCTGGTCGTGATGGCGAGGATGCGGTTGCGGCGCTCGCGGGCCTTCTCGGCACGGCGCATTGCCTGCACATGAGCCTTGCGTTCAGCGGAGCTGCGGGCGGACTTGCCTGTCTTGGGGGCACCCATGGGTGTTCCTTGTCCCCGCCGCGCGAAGGCACGGCGGTGCTACGAAGGGGGATGTCGGATGGAGGGAGAGCGGCACGGGGAGCCGCCCGGACATCCCGCTACGTCCGCAGCACCTGCAGCACATGGAGGCTCGGCGCCGCGCGGCCCGTCTGCGACACCGCCGCGAGGAGAGGGCCGGTTGGCCTCGATGCGCAGGGCATTTCCGGTAGGACCACCGGGTCGAGCTGGGGTGGTGTGGAGACGACGGCCCCGACATGGTGCGTCGCCGAGACGCAGCAGGTCCCGCCCGCCGGACAGCCGTCCGGCATCGCGGCCCTGGAACCGTGCAACGACGCGCTCGCCTCGGTCGGGGCAACAGCGGTGACCTGCACAATGGGCCCCCGCGTTACATCGTGGTGCCCAACCGCACTCACGCACACGAACAGAGCGGTCAGCGCCGCGGCCAGCCAGCACGCGAGGGCGGCCGATCCCACGGACCTCCGCGCCCTATTGTCGCCGTGTCCCGCTCGGTTCATCGCCGCTGATAGTAACGGCTGTGTGCCGCCGCGTATGCGGGTCCGGTGCGGAAGGTTGCCCCGGCCGCACGACCGTGAATCGGCCGTGCCAGGCTGTCCCGCAGACACATCGCGCCGCGCCGGGACGACGGCACACTGACGCTGCGCGCCTGGTTCTACGAGGTGAACAGCGGCTCGGTGGCGACCTTCCATCCGGATCCGGACGCGTTCCTGCCCCGGTGACAGCCCTGTCAATCCATGCGGACGCAAGGAGACTGAGTGATGCTTCTGGCCGCCGGACTCGACGCCACCGTCGTGAGCGGCTCCCTCCTGCTCGCGCTGCCCATCGCCGGACTCGCCGGCGCCGTCTCCTTCTTCTCCCCGTGCGTACTGCCGCTCGTGCCCGGTTACCTCTCGTACATCACCGGGGTCAGCGGCGCGGATCTTGCCGAGGCCCGGCGCGGGCGCATCCTGGCGGGCACGCTGCTGTTCCTGGCCGGGTTCACGGCCGTGTTCGTCTCGTTCGGGGCCGCGTTCGGCTACGCGGGCAACACGCTGCTGGAGTACCAGGAACCGCTCATCCGGATCCTCGGCGCGCTGACCATCGTGATGGGCCTGTCGTTCATGGGCGTACTACCGGGAATCCGGCGCGAGTGGCGCCTGCACCGGCGCCCGGCGGCCGGCCTGGCCGGTGCCCCGATGCTGGGCGTGCTGTTCGGCCTGGGCTGGACCCCGTGCATCGGCCCCACCCTTGCCGCGGTGCAGGCGCTGGCGTTCAGCGAGGCGAGTGCCGGCCGCGGGGCCGTGCTGACCGTCGCGTACTGCGCTGGGCTGGGACTGCCCTTCCTCGCTGCAGGGTTGGCCTTTCGTAAGACGCTCGGGGTGTTCTCCTGGGTCAAGGCTCACTACCAGTGGGTGATGCGTATCGGCGGCGGCATGATGATCGCGACGGGGCTGCTGATGGTGACCGGCGTGTGGAGCAGTCTCATCAGCCAGATGCAGTCCTGGTCGGCCGGGTTCACGGTGGGCATCTGAAGCGGGCTCTAGCTCTAGCGAGCGTCCTCGGCCGCTGGCTGTTGACGAGGCTGCGCGGGAAGCCGTAGGGCGATGAGGGCCGAAACGGCGAGGCAGACCGCCGCGCTGGTGAGGAAGACGCGGGACACGGCGTCGGTGAAGGCCCCGGCGGCGTGGTTGGTCAGGTCCGCGCCGAGCGGAGGGTCGAGGCGTCGGGCGGTGGCATGGGCCCCGGCGACGCTGTCGCGGGCGGCATCGGCCACCGGCTGGGGAAGGCCCCGCAGATGGGGGTCGAGGTCGCCGGTGTCCACGCCACGGCCTCGACGTGCGCGGGGCCTTCACCCGTCCGCAGCGACTACGTGCTCGGTGCCGCCCTCAAGCAGGGCCCGAGCGGAGGGTGAAGGTGTTCAGGAGCCCTGAGGACAGCGAGGTCACCTGGGTGCCGCGCCGCGCCCCCTGAGCATGTCGGCCATGAGCTTCATCTCCGGGGACCCGGGCGAGGGCGAACAGACGGCGTGACAGGCCAACTGCGCCGTCGCGGCACTCCGAGCCTGGGTATCCGTCAACCTGCGGCGGGCTAGCACGCCGCCGCCCGGCCCGGCCATCGCGGCCGTCGCCGCACCGCGAGCCGGCGCGCCCGCAGCCCGTGCGGCGCGCCGGCCGCCGGGGAGCGGGGCCTGTCGGGCACAGCGGTCGCATGAGTTCGGGCCTTCGGATAGTCAGTCGCGCTCTTGGAAGTGGTGCGGCTGTTCGTCCGTACGCCGTTGGTCGCGTAATCACCCTTCCGCACCCGGGCCCGCCGTTGGGCGGCTCCTATCGCGCCCCTTCGGACCGGTTGTATTTTCGCAGGTCAGGAGCCTGTTAACGGACATGACAACGGTCACCGATGCAGCCTTTGCCCCTTTTGGTCCCTGTGTGTTTCCCTGCCTGGAACAGACATCGTGAAAGGGGCGGGCGGTCATGGGCGGAAACGGTCACAGCCATGGGGTGGGCAGTCACGCGGGAGGCCGGCACCGCTGGCGGCTCGCGGTGTCGTTCGCCATGGTGGGTTCGTTCTTCGTGGTCGAACTGGTCTACGGGCTGCTGTCGGGCTCGCTCGCGCTCCTGTCGGATGCCGGGCACATGGCCGCCGACGTGGTGGCGCTGGGCGCGGCGCTGGTGGCAACCCGGATAGCCACCCGGCCCGACACCACCGGCCGCCGCACCTACGGCTCCTATCGCGCAGAGGTGTTCGCCAGCCTGCTCTCGGTGCTGCTGATGCTCGGCGTGTCGGTCTATGTGGTCGCCGAAGCCATCGGCCGCATCGGCGGCGACGCCGAGGTCGACTCCGGCCCCATGCTCGTCGTGGGCGTGCTCGGCCTGGCGGTCAACGTGGCCGCGCTGCTCCTGCTGCGGTCCGGCGCGTCCGAGAGCCTGAACGTCAAGGGCGCCTACCTGGAAGTCGTGGCCGACACCGCCGGCTCGGTCGGCGTGATTCTGGCGGGCGGGCTGGTGGCCGCCACCGGTCAGCCCCTCTGGGACACCCTGGTCGCCCTCGCCATCGGTGCGTTCGTCGCGGTGCGCGCCGTTGCACTGGGCCGCGAGGTCTTCGCCGTCCTCGGCCAGCACGTGCCGACGGGCATGGACCAGGCCGCCGTGGCCGACGATCTGGCCGCCGTCGGCGGCGTGAAGGACGTGCATGACCTGCACCTGTGGACCCTGACCTCGGGCATGAACGTGGCAACGGCCCACTTGGTGACCGCCGACCGCGCCGACAGCCACGCCGTCCTCGACGAGGCGCGCGACCTGCTGCGCGATCGCCATGGTGTCGCCCATGCCACCCTGCAGGTCGAACCCGCCGAGCACACCGGCTGCGAGCGCGTCGGCTGGTAGAGATGGCCTCTCCAGATGCCTCTGCCCAGAGGCCAGTTGCAATCCGGTGGCCCAGGGGTGCTCGCTGGGTGACTCCTTCGCCCCCGGTTTACGGTGAGGACCTGGGTCGGGGCCGAGCACCTGCCCGGCCCCGTCCATCAGCCACTCGTCGGGGCCGCCGAGTCGTGTCCGCCCTACCTTCCCGATGGGGATGCCCAGACCGTGGGCCGTCCCACGGCCAGAGCGGGCGACCGCCATGTCAGGGCCCACCGGACGATGTCGCCGTCCGATGTACAGGGGTCCGCTGAGGCGTTCGTGCCGGGAATGGGTGGCACTCACGTGCGAGACCGCGGCCAGGGAGACCTCAGTGGTCGGAAGGGCGGTGCTCGCCATGCGCAGCGCGGGGCGGGGCGCCGATAACAGCTCCGGCGTGCGCCCGGGCCGCGGGATCGCGCCGGGACTTGAGCAGGCTGGCCACCGTGGTGACGGCCAGAACCCCGCCGATGACCGCCAGCGACACGGGCGTGGAGATCTCGGGCACCCCGGAGTCGAGGCCGTGCCCCCAGTGCAGGATCAGCTTCACCCCGATGAACGCCAGGATCAGCGCCAGCCCGCTCGACAGGTACACCAGCCGGTCGAGCAGGCCGCTTACCAGGAAGAACAGCGCGCGCAGACCCAGCAGGGCGAAGGCGTTGGCGACGAAGACGATGTAAGCCTGTTCGGTCACTCCGAACACCGCTGGGATCGAGTCCAGCGCGAACAGGATGTCCGTGCCGCCGATGGCGATGAACACCACGAACAGCGGCGTGACCACGCGCCGGCCGTCGATACGGGCCAGCAGCCGGCCACCGACGTAGGTGTCGCTGACCGGCAGCACCCGACGGCAGGAATGCACCAGCACGTTGTTCTCGACGTCGGGGTCCTCGTCACGATGGCGGTACAGCTGCACCGCGGTCCACAGCAGCAGCAGTCCGAAGAGCAGGAACATGAAGGAGAACAGCGACAGCAGCGTTGCTCCCAGGGCGATGAAGATCGCTCGCAGGACCAGGGCGGCGATGATGCCGAAGGTGAGCACCCGCTGCTGGTGCTCACGGGGCACCGCGAACGTCGACATGATGATCACGAAGACGAAGAGGTTGTCGACTGACAGACTCTTCTCCACGATGTAGCCGGCGAAGTACTCGGCGCCGTATTCCCACCCCACCTGAGTGGCGAAGACCAGGCCGAAGACCACCGCCACCGCGATGTAGAAGGCGGACCAGGCGGCCGCCTCCCGGAAGCCCACCGCGTGCGGACGTACCGTGCCCACCACCAGATCCAGGGCAAGGAGCGCCAGGATCACACCGATCGTCAGAGCCCACCCGAGCGCGGTGACCTGCATACCAGACCTCCCATTGGTCTCGTCTTCGTCGGACGCCGCACCATGCCCGCGTCGGACCTGCGCGTCACTTCCACGATCATCTCCGGCCATCACCGGATGCCTGAACATCGAAGTGCCCGACCCGCTGGTAGTCGTCCTCCTGCCATCCGTGATGAGCATTCGCGGCGTCGGAGTGACTGTCTCACCCGCCGGCCGTGGGTGCTCGCCCGCCGGAGCCGGGCCTGGCCCGACCGGATCGCCTGCCGGCTTGCCTACGCGCCCAACGGCACCAAGCCCGAGCGCTTGGGCGGGATCGCCGACGCCGCTGGGCGATCGAATTCGCCCTGCAGTCCGGCGCGGATGGGGTGAGCGCATCGCTGTGGCCGCTGTCGACCGCCAGCCGTGCACATGGGACAGGGCCACCGATGACTCCGAGTGTGCCCGCTGCTGCGCCCGATCGGAGCAGCCGCCTCCGCTGGCGGCGAGGAGCGCGGAGGTGATCGCGGTTCCCACGCGGCCGAGCACAGGGCGGGCAGCCGGGCGTGCGGTCACTGAAGTCCCTTGCGTAGCTGTAGGTTCCGATCTGCAATGTCCTCGGGCGTCGCGCTGACCTCGTGCTTTGGTCAACTGTCCGGACGGCTTGTCAGCGGATTTGTCCAGCCGGTCTGTCGCAGTGGCGAGGAGGTCGAGCGGGAGACCGCAAGGACCCAGTACGTGCCCCGCGACGAAGTCACCTGCGACTGAGCGACCGCCGAGAGATCAGCGCGACCAGGCGGCGCGCTCCCGGGCGGGGATTCGGAACGACCCCGTCGGCGGTACCCGCCGAACCCGGCTGGTTCAGAACCTGGCCCAGGGCCGCGTCCTCGTGGGGGTTCGAACCCGCCCGGGAAGCGCACGCATTTCGGCCGGGGCTGGCCCCCGTGCATCGGCCCGACCCTCGCCGCCGTCCTCAGCCTGTACGTCACCACGGGCAGCGCCGGACGCGGCGCCATACTCGCCTTCGTCTACAGCGTCGGCCTGGGCCTGCAGTTCCTCGTCGCCGTGATCGGCTTCCGGCGCGCGCTGAAGGCGTTCGGGCTCGCGCGCTGTAACGCGCGGGGCATGATGCGGTTCGGTGGAGCGGTGCTCGTCCTCGTCGGAATCCTCCAAGTCAGCGGTATCTGAACGTACTTCACGGGGCAACTGCGCTACGGGTTGGCGGGCGTCCAGCCGTGGCTGTAGCGCCCCATCCGCGAGAAGCAACAACAGCTCGGCCAGGAAACAGCGTCTGGCGGATTCACCTGCCGCTCCACCGGGCCGCTTTCGGCCAGAAAGCGTGCCCAGCAGCACCCAACAGGGGGTGGTCCGCACCCTGGTCGGACACACCGCCCTCGAAGGCGACACCGGGCAGGGATAATTGCCTCAACATGTTCGTCCAGTCTGTCGGTGACCGAACCGTGAAGGGCAGCGCCGTCCGCGCAGCCGCCGTCGCGGTGCTCGGCAGTGCCCTGGCCGCCGGACTTCACCACGCCACGGGCGACTCGCCGGTTTCAGGGCCGGCGGTGGCACTCGCGGCATCCGTACTATTCGTGGGCGCGTTCCTCGCGTTCGCGGTCTGCTCGCCCCGTACGACGGCGCTGCTCCTCGCGGCCGCGCAGGCGGCCCTGCCGATCTGGCTCAACACCACCGAACCGCTGGCTGCTTCGGACGGCCATTACCGGTTGCTGCCCACGTGGCACCACAGCAGTCCGGCCATGGCCGCCCTGAACCTCACGGTGGCCGTGGCGCTGACCTGGCTGTTGAGCAGTGCGTGCGAGTTGCCCGCCCGGCTGGTGAACGCCTGCCTGGAGCCTGCCCGGCAGTGGCTGCTCCGACTGGCCGGCTTCCTCGGACTGCCTCTCCCTCTTCCCTACGAAGCGGTGACGTCCCGTCCCCGAGGGCGAGCCTCGGACATTCCGCTGCTTCCTGTCGCCTGCCTCGTTCTTCGGCATCAGCGCGTGCCGTGCGGGCCGTGAGTTCGGCGTATCGCCGAATCCGTCCGCACGACTCGTGCGACCGGCCCGGAGCCGTGATCGTGCACGGCCCGGGGACCGTTCGCGACCACTGATGTCCTGGAGCGTTTCGCCATGCCCATCCCATTGGCCGGGTGGTGCCCGGACGGTTTCGTCCGTGCAGTCCTGGGATCCGACAGCCCCGCACCCGATGACAGGTACGCACCCGAGCACGAGGATTCCGGCGGAGGTCTGCTCGACTTCCTCGCTTCCACCCAGATGATCCTGCTTATGGTCTTGGGGGTGTTGGCCGTTGTCCTGCTGGTATGGGTGCACTTCATGCACCGCCGGGAGGACAGGAACCTCGACAGGGAGGCTCCTCGCGGTCCGGCGCCGCAAGCGCAAGACCGCGAAGGGGAGTGACACCTGGGAGGCCGACCGCTCCGGTCGGCCTCCCAGGCGGTTGCATCAGGCAGGGGCGAGCTGTGGTTCCTCTCGTACGGCCAGGCGCCCGCTGCGGGCGAGCGCGGCGACGGATGCCGCACAGATGAGACCGGTGACGGTCAGCATGCACCAGGTCAGCCAGAGGGCGTCGTGCCTCGCGGCGAAGTCCCAGAGGGCGCCGGTGGCGAGGTTGCCGAGGGTGATGCCGAAGCCGGAGACGGTGTTGTACAGGCCGTAGTGGGTGGCGACGAGGCGGTTGCCGGAGAGGGTGACGACGGTGTCCATCTCGAACGGGTAGACCACCGCGCTGCCCGCCGCGAGCAGCACCACGGCCGCCACCAGGGCGGCGAGCACCGCGCCGGTGGCGCCGGGCGGGGTGAGGGCCAGCGGCAGGAAGGCGAGTCCCATCGCGGTCAGTCCGCGGACCAGTGCCCGCCCGGAACTCCACCGCTGCTTCGCCCAGCCGGTGAGCCTGAGCTGACCCATGACGGCGACTGCGGCGGAGACGACGAAGAGGCCGCTGGTGACCCAAGTGCCCTTCGATCCCAGGGCGTTGGACGCGGCCAGGGGAAGGGCGAGGTAGACCTGGAAGGTCAGGACGTACGAGCCGATCATCGCAGTGGCGAAGAGCAGGAAGGGTCGGTTGGCGACGACCGTGCGCCACTGGGCCAGCACCCCGTCCGGTGCGGCCGTGGTGCCTGCCGTGTCGCCGTGGCGTGCGGGCAGAGCACGCCACTGCAGCACGGTCAGTACGGCGAAGATGGCGGCGGCCACGGTGCACACGAGCCGGAAGTCGGCGGCCAGCAGGGCGAGTCCGACCAGCGGGCCCAGCAGCATTCCGGCCTGGTAGTAGACGTTGAAGGTGGCGAAGGCGTCCACGCGCCGCTCGCCCGCCTCGACGGCCAGGTAGGCGCGGACGGCGGGGTTGAACAGGGCGCCCGCGAAGCCGGTGGCCGCCGAGGCGGCGATGAGGGCGGGGAGGCTGTCGACCCAGCCGAGCAGGCCGAAGCCGAGCGTGCGCAGGAGACAGCCGGCCATGATCGGGGCCTTGTAGCCGAAGCGGTCGGCGAGTGTGCCGCCGATCAGGAACATGCCCTGCTGGGAGAAGTTGCGCACGCCCAGGACGAGTCCGACCGCCCAGGCCGCGAGACCGAGCCCTCCGGACAGGTGGGCGGCGAGGTAGGGCATGAGCATGTAGAAGGCGAGGTTGATGGCGAACTGGTTGGCCATCAACAGGCGTACGGCGGGCGGGAAGGAGCGGGTCTGCTGCCACAGGGTCTTCATCGGGCGGCTCCCGCGAGAGCCTGCTCGACGGCATTCTGCTCGCCGGTGGTGGCGAGCGGGTCGGCGATGCGTGTGCAGCGGGTCCAGCGGGTGACGACCCGGTCGCCGGGGTGGGCGATCTCGTCCGGGTCGTCGGCGGGCAGGTGGCCGAGGAGGTCGTGTTCGCGGCAGTAGGTGTCGTTGAAGATGGTGCCGACGTAGCGTTGCGGGCCGTCGGGGAAGACGGCGACGACCCGGTTCTCGGCGGGCAGGGTGCGGGCCAGCCAGCGCGCGACGAGCGCGACGGCGCCGACGCTCCAGCCGCCGGTGGCGTAGTGGTGGCGGGCCAGGCGCCGGGCGGCCCACACGGCTTCGGGCGCGGCGACCCAGTGGACCTCGTCGAACAGGTCGTAGGCGACGTTGCGGGGATAGATGCTGCTGCCCAGGCCGCGCATCAGGCGCGGGGCGGCGGGCTGGCCGAAGATGGTCGAGCCGGTGGTGTCCACGCCCACGACCCGCAGCCGGGGGAAGAAGCCACGGAGAACGGAGGCGATGCCGGCGGAGTGGCCGCCGGTGCCGACGGAGACGACGAGGGTGTCGATGCGGCCGAGCTGGGCGACGAGTTCGTGGGCCAGCGGAGCGTAGGCGGCCACGTTGTCGGGGTTGTTGTACTGGTCGGGACACCAGGCATCAGGATGACGGTTGAGGAGTTCCTCCACGCGGTGGCGGCGAGCCTCCTGCCACCCTCCGGTGGGGTGCGGGGTGTCGACGAGTTCGACCTCGGCCCCGTACGCGGTGAGCAGGCCGGTCATGAGAGGTTCCATGCCGGGGTCGGTGACCACGGTGACCGGGTGGCCGTACGTGGCTCCGGCGAGGGCCAGGCCGAGGCCGAGGGTGCCGGAGGTGGACTCGACGATCCGCGCGCCGGGCAGCAGCTGGCCGCGTTCGCGGGCGGCGCGGACCATGTGCAGGGCGGTGCGGTCTTTGATGCCGCCGGGGTTGTGGCCTTCGAGCTTGACCCAGAAGCCGCGTCCGGCGGGGGCGAAGGGTTCACCGATCCACAGGACAGGGGTGCCGCCGACCAGGCCGGCGGGGGTGTGCAGCGGATGTTCGGCGCCGGCCAGCAGCTGGGCGGGCGAGGTGGGCACAACGGTGCGGGTGAGGTGGTTCATGGCGTGCTTCTCCTGCGGCCGGCGCCGCGAACGGCGACCGGTCGTATGAACGGGGGAAGAGGCGGAGGTGATCGGCTGCCGCGCCGGAGTCGTCAGGGAGGGCTAGGCAGCAGGGACGATCAGGTCCGCCACACGCCGATACGGGACCGCGTCTGCCCGGTGGATGACACGCCGGGCGTGGCGGGCGTGGACTGAAGGGCCGGGGACGGGGGCGGCGGCTGGGTGCCGAGGAATTCGGCGCGGGAAGCGTCATGAACCGCGGGAACGGCCAGGGCGACATCGCGCGGGGGCTGAACCGTCGGCTCATCCAGGCCCCAGCAGTGCACACCGCCGTGGTCTGCGGGAGCCGCCTGCCGCGCCATCGTCTGCTGCGGCCGCTCGGGGGCCTGCCCACAGCTCGCGGAGGAGGCGAACAGCGGCGTGTCGGCCTGCCCAGCCGGGGTAGCTGTAGGGCCGTGTGCGCAGGCCAGGACATGTACGAGCGCGGCCAGCAACACCAGGAGCACCGCTCCGGTCCGTGCCACGGAGCGGCTGCTTCGAGAGACCGAGCCAGCCCACATGAACACAAAGAGTAATCAATAGATCACGTAAAGTTCTTGTTAAAGGTGATTGCTCCACGCGGTGCCGAGCCTCGGCGCGATGGTGAAATTCCCCGCGCCGCCCGGATCCGTATGCGTCTTGGGCGGACGCCCGTACGGGCAACTTCCGTTACCCCCGATCACCGCATCGGGTGAATCCCGGCCCCGATCGGCCGCATCCAGGCCGCACCGCCCGGCATCCGGAGGTTCTCTGAGCGGGAGCACACCAGGAGATCCGGATGCGGCACACCCCCGGCACGACAGCACCCAGGCCCGCGGCAGCCCGCGGCCTGGGCGCTGTCGTGCTGCTCGCGCTCCTGGCCCTCCTGCACGCGACGTTCAGCCCCGGCCCGTCGCACCTGACCGCGCTCGACCTGGACGGCTGCCGACTGCGTGCCGCCGCGACGAGCGCGCACCTCTGCGAAACGGCACCGCCGGTGGTCGTGACCGCAGCGGGCGCCGAAGGCCATCAGGACGGCGACGCGCCCCAGTCCTGCGACGCCTCCGGCTACGGGCCACGCCAACTCGCGGACCTCTCCCACCCCCCGGCCGTGTCCGGCACCACACCAGGCGCCCCCGCGGCCTCATCGCCGGGCAACGTGTCACCCGCCGTGACGAGTGCGTCCGCCCCGGGTTCGCCCTTCGGCTCGGTCGTCCTGCGCTGCTGAGAGGAACCGGCGCCCCGCCCTGACATGCGCGCGGGCACCTCACCGGTTCCCCTCCCTTCCCTGACTGCACCGCAGGAGCATCACCATGCCCATGGACGTCTACGCCGCCGTCGGCGCGCTCGTACGCGCCGAGATCGCCTACACGCACACCCAGCCGCCCCACCCGCCGGCAGACGATGCCGCGGTCCGCGAGGAGATCGTCGCGGCGAAGCCCCCGGCCGCGGCGGCCTCGCCCGAGCCCGTCCGGCGGCGCCTGCGCACACGGGCCACCGCGGTCCTGCGCCGACTCGCCGCAGTCTCCGGGTAGTGCCGCACCGCCGCCCGGTCCTCACCGGCTGCCTACATCCGGCAAGCTCCGCCGAACCGGGTGATTGCTCTTGCAACCAGGGTGCCGGTGTTGCTCATGTCACCTTTTCCACCCGGGAGTTCAGCATGTCCAAGGAACGCAGGCCGGTAACGTTTTGGCGTCGGCATGAGCGAAGCGTCGGGGGTCCAGTGGTGATACGTCGTATGGCGGCAGCGGTCGTGCTGCTCGCCGCGGCTGTCCTGCTGCACTTCGGAACGCCGCACCACTCCTCGGTCGCATCCGGCGCGGTGTCCTCCATGGCACCCGCGATCGAACCGGAGTCCAGGAAGCAGCAGGGTTCCTCATCTGCCGTGCCGCATGTCGGTGCCGGCTCGCAGCAGCACCAGGCCGACGCCGAGGCGCTCGCCCTGCCGCCCCGGACCGGTCACCCCGTCGAGGCACCGTCGCTCGCCGCCGACGCGATCGCGGACGAGTCACTCGCGTCCCTCACCGCGGTGTCCGGGCCGGCGCATCCCCGCACCGCGAGGGAGGTCTGGAACCCGGGCGCCGGACTTGCGCCCACCCCCAGCACTCTGCAGACCTTCCGCTGCTGATCGGCAGCGTGCTGCGCGCACCCTTCGCACTTCCGGTACGCACCACCGCGGGACGAGCGTCCAACCGGGCGCTCCCCACGGTTCGTTGACGCACACCCGGACGCGCGCAGTACGCACTCTTCGCTCCCTTTCGTCCTGAGAGCCCCACGAAGAGTTACGAGGCCGATTCCCATGCACGCTCTCATCGAGCACGCCCGTACGTTCCCTGAGAAGATCGCCGACCGGCAGGAGGAGTTCGCCCGGCTGGCCGGGGGCCAGCAGCCCCAGGCCCTGTTCATCTCCTGCTCCGACTCCCGCGTCGTTCCCTCCCTGTTCACCGGTGCCCGCCCCGGTGACCTCTTCGAGCTGCGCACCGCGGGCAACATCGTTCCGCCCTACCGCGGGCAGGCCGCCTGCGGTGTCGCCGGATCCCTCGAATTCGCCGTCCAGGCCCTGCAGGTACCCGACATCATCGTGTGCGGCCACTCGCACTGCGGCGCCGTCCAGGGGCTGATGCGCGAGCAGAACGTCCAGACGATGCCGCTCGTACGGCGCTGGCTTGCCCGGGCCGGACACCGCGCCAGGACCGACGAGCCGTGGCAGACCCAGGGGCTCGGCGAGGACCCCACCGAGGTGACCCAGCAGCACGTCCTCACCCAGCTCGACCACCTGCGCAGCTACCCGTTCATCGCCCGGCGCCTGTCGTCGGGGCGGCTGCGGCTGCACGGCTGGTACTACACCGTCGAGACCGGCGAAGTCCTCTTCGCCATGCCCGGCACCCGCGCCTTCAAGCCCCTGTGACCCGACCGGACCACAGCTCTACCCGTCCGCTCCGGTCGCTTCTCACGCGACGTTCCTTCCCCCACAGAGAGAACGCCATGACCTCACCTTTCTCCTCCCTCCGGTCCGCCCTGCGCACCGACTTCACCTCCTCCCTGGTCGTCTTCCTCGTCGCCGTGCCCCTGTGCGTGGGCGTCGCCGTCGCCTCCGGCGTCCCGGCCGAACTCGGCCTGATCACCGGCATCGTCGGCGGTCTCGTCACCGGGCTGCTGCCCGGCAGCAGCCTCCAGGTCAGCGGGCCCGCCGCCGGGCTGACCGTGCTCGTCCTCACCGCCGTCCAGGAGTACGGCCTGTCCGCCCTCGGCGTGATCGTCCTCGCCTGCGGGCTGCTCCAACTCACCCTCGGCGCCCTGCGCTGGGGACGCTTCTTCCGCGCCATCTCGCTGTCGGTCGTGCACGGCATGCTCGCCGGCATCGGCCTCGTACTGATCCTCGGACAGCTCTACGCGCTCGCGGACAGCAAAGCCCCGGGCACCGGCATGGAGAAGATCGCCGGACTGCCCGGCCTCGCCGTCGACGTCCTGCTCTCGGACCCGGCCCTGATCGCCGTCGCCCTCGGCGCCGGAACCATCGCCGTCATGACGCTGTGGAAGAAGCTGCCCGGCAAGGCACAACTGCTGCCGGGTCCGCTCGTCGCGGTCGGCACGGCGACCCTCGCCACCGTCGTCTTCGACCTGCCCGTCGCCCGCGTCAAGGTCAGCGGCCTCATGGAGGCGATCCAGCCGCCCGGCGGGAGCGACTTCGGCCGGCTGGCCGAGGTCGGACTGCTGACCACCATCGTCGCGTTCACGCTGATCGCCTCCGCCGAGTCACTGTTCAGCGCCGCCGCGGTCGACCGGCTGCACGACGGCCCGAAGACCGACTACGACAAAGAGCTGATGGCCCAGGGCACGGGCAACACCCTGTGCGGGCTGCTCGGCGCGCTGCCGATGACCGCGGTGATCGTCCGCAGCGCCGCCAACGTCCAGGCGGGCGCCCGCACCAAGGTCTCCCGCGTCCTGCACGGCGTGTGGCTGCTACTGTTCGCCGCCCTGCTGCCCGGCGCCCTCGGCATGATCCCGACCGCCGCGCTCGCCGGCGTCCTCATCCACGCCGGCTTCAAACTGCTCCCGGTCAAGGAGCTGGGGCCGCTGTGGCGCGAACACCGGGGCGAGGCCGTGGTGCTGGTGATCACGGCCGGGGCGATCCTGGTCACCAACATGTTCGAAGGCGTCCTGATCGGACTGCTCCTCGCAGTGGTCAAGACGGCCTGGGAGACCTCGCACGTCCACATCGACGTCACCGACCCGGGCAGCGGCCCGGTGCGGGTGCGGATCGCCGGCCACGCCACCTTCCTGCGCCTGCCGCGCATCCTCGACACCCTGGAACAACTGCCCGCCGACCGGCCCGTCGAGCTCAACCTCGCCGGGCTGCGCCACCTCGACCACGCCTGCATGAGCGCCCTGCAGCACTGGGCGGACCAGCACAACGCGCACACCGTTCAACCCGAGCGCACCCACGCCTCGGCGTGAGTGAGGGCCCGTGGGGCGGTGTTCCGGCCGCCCCACGGGCCTTTGGTTACATACGGGGTGAACGGCCACGGATGTTCACCCGTACTCCCTGTCGTACGCCTGTCCGCTGGTGCGGGCAGGCCCAGCCCGGATACGGAGAGGCACGTGCCCCAGCATCCCGAGCAGTCACAGCACCCACAGTGGGGACGCACCGGCCGTACCCTGCCCACCGCCCGCCTGATACGCGGCGCCGCACTCGCCGCGAGCCTGGCGTTTCTTCCCCTGGCGACGGCCTGCAGTGGTGGTGAGGACGACGCGTCCCCGAACAGCAAGCCGTCGGAGATATCCGCCGCCCCTGCGGCCGGTGTCGTGGCCCCGGCCAAGGTCGAGGTGATCGCCAACCTCACCGGCTGCAAGCCCAAGATCCGCATTGACGCGGACGAACTGCGCCAGGGCGTGTGCCACACGGCCAAGGTCGACTACAGCATCACGACCTTCCCCGAGGAGAAGTACAAGGAGACCTGGCTGGACTCCGCCGCGATCTACGGGGGCAAGTACCTCGTCGGCCCGCGCTGGGTCCTCGCCGCGAAGCCGGAGATGCTGGAGGGCTTCCGTGCCAAGCTCGGCGGGACCATCCAGGAACTGAGCGGCCTGAGCGGGGGCCCGGCCCCGAGCGCGTCGTAGCGGCGGCCACGTCCCCACCGCCATCGCACACCCCCGTCGCAGCCCTTTCCTGCGGCGTACGCCCCCTGACCTGGAGACTGCTTCATGCACACGGCACCGCGCCGGACCAGGAAACCGCTGACCGTCATGCTCCTGGTCGGCACGGTGCTCGCCCTCCTCCTCGGCGGCGCCGGATCCGCCTCCGCCCACGCCACCCTGACCAGCGCCGAACCGGCCGACGTCTCCGTCCTCAAGACGGCCCCGAAGCAGATCACGCTCGCCTTCAGTGAATCCGTCAGCCTCTCCGACGGCTCCCTGCGTGTCCTGTCCCCGAAGAACCTGCGGGTCGACAGCGGGGCGGTCACGCATGCGGGGAAGGAAACGGACACCGCCCGGGTGAAGCTGCGCGACAAGCTGCCCGAGGGCACGTACACGGTGTCCTGGCGGGTCGTCTCCGCGGACAGCCACTCGATCTCCGGCGCGTTCACCTTCTCCGTCGGCAAGCCGTCCGCCACCGCCGCCGTGGTGCCCACCGAGTCCTCGGACGACACCGCCGTCTCCCGCATCTACGACGTCTTCCGCTACGTCGCGTACGGCGGCCTCGCCCTGCTGATCGGCGTCGCCCTGTTCGCCCTCGTCTGCTGGCCGGCCGGCGCGGGCCTGCGCCCGCTGCGCAGGCTGCTGCTCGCCGGCTGGACGGCGCTGTTCGCCTCCACCGTCGTGCTGTTGCTGCTGCGCGGCCCGTACGAGACCGGCCGAGGTCTCACCGCGGCCTTCGACCTGTCGCTCCTGGGCCAAACCATCACGGGCAAGACCGGACTGGCCCTGAGCGTGCGGTTGGTGCTGCTCGCGGCGGCGGCAATCCTCGTGGCGCTGTCCGCGGCCCGCCTCCGCCGCGCAGCTGACAGGACGCAGCGCGATCCCGCCGCCGCGCACGCGGTCGATCAGCCCGCCGCGGAACCGCAGTTCGGCATCGGCGTACGCGTCGTGGGCACGCTGTTCGCCGTGGGCCTGGCCCTCACCTGGGCCGCCGCCGAACACGCCTCCGCCGGTATCCAGGTGCCGTTGGCGATCCCCGTCTCGGTGCTGCACCTGCTCGCCATGGCGGTGTGGCTGGGCGGTCTGGCCGCGCTGGTCGTTGCCCTGTTCCGGGCACCCGCCGATGTGGTGGTCCCGGTGGCAGCGGTTGCGCGCTTCTCCCGGCTGGCCTTCACCGCGGTCGTCGTCCTGGTCGCGACCGGCGTCTACCAGTCGTGGCGGCAGGTCGGTTCGTGGGAGGCCGTGTCCACCACCGAGTACGGCAGGCTCCTCACCTTCAAGGTCGGTGCGGTGGCCCTGGTGCTGACCGCTGCGTGGTTCTCCCGGCAGTGGACCGCGCAGCTCACCCAGGAGCGGCTGCCAAAAACCCTTCCGGCGGCCGCACCCGAACTTGTACGTGTGGCACAGACCGTCGGCGTCGGCGCCTCCTCAGGCAGCGACACAGCCGAGGGAACGGGCGGCGACGCCGGGACGCCCACTTTGTGCGATCTGCCTGACACCCCTGGGCCATCCGGCTCGCCGTCCGCCTCCGACGGCCACCGGCGTAGTTTGCGCCGGTCGGTCGCCGCCGAGGCCGTCCTCGGTGTCGTGGTCCTGGCGATCACCACGCTGCTCACCGGAACCCAGCCCAGCCGCGCCGCCGTCCAGAGCGCCGCAGCGACCGCCGCCGCCCAGGAACCCACAGCGCGGGTCGTGACAATCCCGTTCGACGTCGGCACCCCGAACGGCACCGGCGCGGTGCAGCTCACCTTCGGGCCCGGGCGCGTCGGCGACAACACCGTTGAAGCTCTGGTGTACGGCCCCGACAAGGGCATCGCCACGGTCCCCGAACTCCGGCTTACCCTCACCCAGAACGCCCAGCGGATCGGCCCGCTGGACGCCAAACTGGCCAACAAGGGCGGCTACTGGGCCGCCGACCGCCTGCGGTTGCCGCTGTCCGGAACATGGACCCTGCGGGTCACCGTCCGGGTCACGGACATCGACCAGGTCACCGTCTCCAAGAACGTGACCATCAGGCCGTCACTTTTCTGACCGTCCGTACGCACGGACACGCTCCGCCCAGCTGACCGGCGCAGCACAGCCACTCCCGGGCGAACCGTCCCAGGGCGGCCGTCCCCGCACAGAGGCAACGGCCACACACCGCTCTCCCCGGCACGGCGTCGCTGGACGGCGATCCGCACACCGCCGTCCAGCAAGAGGAACACACCGAACAGCACCAGCGCCCAGGCAGCCATCGCCCTCACCCCCGGTCCGGGTCCTGCTTGCGGGCCGCGCCGAGCAGGTAGTCGCCGCTGATACGGGTGAACGCGCCCGTCACCGCCAGGCCGTGACGCGGCAGTTCGGCGAGGAACTTCTGCGCCGTGAACCGGTCGTGCTCGGGGTGCTCGAACAGCATCCGGTAGGACGGGCGGGCCAGGGCGTGCGCGGTGACCTCGTCGAAGACGAACACTCCGCCCGGCTTCAGCACGCGGGCGATCTCCGCGACGGCAGATCGCCAGTCGGGGATGTGGTGGATGATCGCGAAGTCGAACGCGGCGTCGTAGGCACCGTCCTTGGCGCCGAACGCCGACTTGAGGTCGGTCGCGTCGCCCACGGCCAGGCGGACAAGGCCCGGCCGGTCCGCCAGCCGGCGCCGGGCCTTGGCGACCATGGTCTCGTCCAGGTCGACGGCGTCGACCTGCGCGGCGCGGAAGTGGTCGAGGATCAGCTTCGTGCCGTAGCCGGAGCCGCAGCCGATCTCCACCGCTCTCACACCGGGCGGCAGCGGGCCGCCGGCCAGCCGCAGCAGGGCCGGGACCTCGTAGAAGCGTTGCAGCGCCCGGCGGGCGGGATTGTTGACCGCCGCTTTCTCGATCCGGTTCATCAGCATGACGCGGCCCCCCAAAGATGACATCGACTAGCATGGCTATCATCGTTCCATGACGATGAATAGCACGGAGGCCACACCGTCGGCCACCACTTCGTGCGGGGCGCCCTCGGCGGCGGTCGCCCTGTTCCGGTCCTTGGGCGACCCGGCCCGCCTGGCGATCCTGCGCCGCCTGGCCGAGGGCGAAGCGCGGGTGACCGACCTGGTCGCCTGTGTGGGCCTGGCGCAGTCCACAGTCTCGGCGCACCTGGCCTGCCTGCGCGACTGCGGCCTGATCACCTCCCGTCCGCAGGGCCGCGCGACCCTGCACGCGCTGGCGCACCCCGAGCTGCTGGACCTGCTGGCCTCCGCCGAGCAGTTGCTCGCCGCGACCGGCGAGGCCGTCGACCTGTGCCCCACCTACGGAACCACCACCCCTGTCGTCGAGGAGTCCGCCCGATGAGCACCGCCCCCGCCGCCGTTCCTGATGTCACCGGGCCGGCCGCGCACCGCGCGGTGCGGTACGCGAAGTTCACCATCGGCTACAACGTCATCGAGGGGATCATCGCCATCTCGGCCGGCGCGGCCGCCGGGGCGGTCTCGCTGATCGGGTTCGGCATCGACTCCGGCATCGAGGTCGCCGCCGCGGTGGTGGTCCTGATACGGCTGCTGGCGGAGATCAAGGGCGGCGAGCCGGACGAGGCCAAGGAACGCAAGGCGCTGAAGTTCATCGCGATCACGTTCTTCGCGCTCGCCGCCTACGTCACCGTCGAGGGCGTCCGCGACCTGTTCAGCGGAGAGAAGCCCGACACCTCGCTGGTCGGTATCGTCCTGACCGGCGTGTCCATCGTGATCATGCCGTGGCTGGCGCGCGCCAAGCGCAAGGCCGGTCTGGAGATGAACTCCCGCCTGGTCGTCGCCGACGCCGCCGAGACCAAGCTGTGCGCCTGGCTGTCGGTGTCCACCTTCGCCGGCCTGCTCGCGTTCGCCTTCTTCGGCTGGACCTGGCTGGACCCGGTCGCCGGATTCGTCATCGCCGCCTTCGCGATCATGGAGGGCAAGGAAGCCTGGGAGGGCGAACTCGTCTGCGACGACGGCTGCGAAGACGACGACAAGTCGGCCGCGGCCGGCGAGGCGTCCTCCTGCTCGGACGGCTGCAAGTGACCGCCCCCACCACCACGGCCGCGGCCCGGCCCGGCGCTCTCAAGCGCCGGGCCGGACTGCTGGCCCTGGCCGCCGTCCTCGCCGGTGCCGACCTCGGCCTCAAGGCGTGGGCGCAGCAGGCCCTGCCGGGCTCTCCGATCGAGGGCGGTCCGCTCGACCTCCGGCTCGCCTTCAACTCCGGGGTCGCGTTCTCCTTCGCCGCCGGCGCCCCCGCCTGGACCGTCATTGCCGTCACCGGGCTCATCACCCTGATCGTGGCGGCCGCGCTGTGGCGCACCGCCCCGACGGCCTCGCGCCTGTGGGGTGGGGCGCTGGCCGCCGTCCTCGGCGGAGCTGCCGCCAACCTCCTCGACCGGGCTCCCGACGGACAGGTCACCGACTACCTGCATACCGGCTGGTGGCCCACCTTCAACCTCGCCGACGTCTTCATCGTCTGTGGCGGCCTGCTGCTCGTCGCCCTGTCCTGGCGCGCGCCCGAGCGGACCTGAAGGCGGACCGTACGATGGGCCTCATGACCAGCAGCACCGGATCGAGCCGCCGCCCCGCCGGGCGGCTGTTCGTGCTGCTGGTGATGGCGGTCCTGACCGGTGTGCTGGGCATGCACGCCCTGGGCCCCGCCGGGGCGCCGTCACCACGCATGGATGCCGGTCACGACATGGTGATGACTATGGCCGATGGCGCCGCGCACGCGAGCGAGGGATGCTCGCACGCGGACGGCGGGCCGGATCACCTCGATCACGCGGACGGGACGTGTGCGGCGGCCGGCATCGGCTCCGGGTACGCGCCGCCCGCGCTGACCAGCGTCCTGACGGACGCGCCCGTCGCTTCTGCCTCGGTGTCGCCAGCTGCGGTGTCGGCCGGGAGCGGCCGGGCGCCGCCCGACCTGTCTGAGCTGCAACTCCTGCGGATATAGAGCGGCCCGCACGGCACCCCCAGGCCCGGATACTTCCGGTGGCTGGTGCCGCGCCATCGCACGCCCTCATCCCATGAACACCCGCGCGCCCTGTCGTGGCTGCGCGGTGAAGGAGTTGCACCACCATGAACCACAAGCGTTCCCTCGTCCGTCGTACCGCCGCCGTGGCTGCCGCCGGTGCGGCCGCGCTCGTCCTGGCCGCCTGTGGCGGGAACGGCGACAGCTCGGCCGGACACGACGGCCACACCTCGAAGTCCCCGTCCGCCTCCGCGTCGGCCTCGCAGGGCCAGCACAACGCGGCCGACGTCGCCTTCGCCAAGGGCATGATCCCGCACCACCGCCAGGCCGTTGAGATGGCCGACCTCGCGCCGTCCCGGGCCGAGTCGGCGGAGGTGAAGAAGCTCGCCGAGGACATCAAGAAGGCCCAGGACCCGGAGATCAAGACGTTGTCCGGCTGGCTGACCTCCTGGGGCGAGGAGGTGCCGACGGAGGGCGCCATGGACCACTCCGCGCACGGCGCCGACGGCGGGATGATGACGCCCGAGGAGATGGACCAGCTCAAGAACTCCTCTGGCAAGGCGTTCGACACCGCCTTCATGGAAATGATGATCAAGCACCACGAAGGCGCGGTGGCCATGGCCAAGACCGAACAGGCCGACGGCGCCTACGCGCCCGCCAAGAAGATGGCCGGCGCGATCATCACCTCCCAGACCGCGGAGATCACCCAGATGAACAAGCTGCTCGGCAAGAACTGACCGGACACCGGCCACAGGGGCGGGCGCCGCAGGCGCCCGCCCCGGCACGCCCGCGCACCGTCTGCTCCTCCCCGACAGCTTGGAATCCGCTCGTGATCACCTCTGCCCGCATACCCCGGCGCCGCGGCCGCGCCGCTGCCCTCCTCGCAGCCGCCGCCGTGCTGCTCGCCGCCTGCACCAGCACCGGCCCCGCCACCAAGCAGGCCGCCACCCCCGACCCGGGAACAGGCCACCTGCACGGACTGGGCGTCGACCCAGCCGACAACACCGTCTACGCCGCCGGACACCTCGGCGTCTTCCGTCTCAGCAGCGGCAAGGCGGTCCGGGTGGCCGACCGCTACCAGGACACCATGGGCTTCACCGTCACCGGCCCCTCCACCTTCCTCGCCAGCGGCCACCCCTCACCCGCCGACCCCGACGCCCGCTCCCCTCACCTGGGCCTGATCCGCAGCACGGACGCCGGCCGGACCTGGACCACGCTCTCCGCCGAGGGTGAAGCCGACTTCCACGCCCTCCAGCAGGCCGGGGACAGGCTGTACGGCTTCGACAGCCAGAGCGGCAAGGTGTGGGCGAGCACCGACGGCGGCCACAGCTGGGACAAGCGCGCCCGGCTGCCGCTGCTCGACCTCGCCGCGCACGCCAAGACCCCCGAGACGGTGTGGGCCGCCACCGGCAAGGGACTCCAGCGCAGCATCGACGGAGGGCGCACCTTCACGGCCGTCCCCGACGCCCCTGCCCTGGCCGCGATCGACGAGCCCGCCCCCGGGCTGCTCGTCGCCCTGGCCGCCGACGGTCGCGCGCTCAGCAGCCGGGACGCCCGCACCTGGACCGAGCACGGCCGCTTGCCGCAAGGCGGTGATCCGACCGTGCTCACGGCCGTGACCGAGCAGCGACTGCTGGCCGCCGACAGCACCGACACCGTCTACCAGTCCACCGACGCTGGCCGCACCTGGAAGGTCCTCCACCAGCCCACCGCCCAGACGACGGAACACCACTAGAGGAATACCCCTAGGGGGTATACGGTTGTGGCGTGGGGCCCGGTGAACGGACCGCACTGGACGGGAATGGGGATGAAGGTCATGGACCACAGCGCTCACCACACCGGCACGGCGCACGACCCGGCCGCCCAAGAGGCTCACCACCACGCCGCTCACGCCGGCGGCCACGGCGGGCACGCCCCCGGGGCGTCCTGGTCGACGGCCGCCAAGGCGACGCTGCACTGCCTGACCGGGTGCGCCATCGGCGAGATCCTCGGCATGGTCATCGGCACCGCCCTGCTGTGGGGCAACGTCGAGACGATGGCCCTGGCGATCACGCTGGCATTTCTCTTCGGCTACTCGTTCACCCTGTTCGCGGTCCGCCGGGCCGGCCTGGGCTGGAAGAGCGCCATCAAGGTGGCGCTGGCCGCCGACACCGTCTCGATCGCCGTGATGGAGCTGGTCGACAACGGCATCATCGCCCTCACCCCGGGAGCGATGGACGCCCACCTGTCCGACGCACTGTTCTGGACGGCCCTGCTGGGCGGCTTCGCCGTGGCCTTCGTGATCACGACGCCGGTGAACAAGTGGATGATCGGCCGCGGCAAAGGCCACGCCGTCGTCCACGCCTACCACTGACCCAGCCGCTCGGCTCTGCGCCCGGCCGCACCTCACGGTGCGGCCGGGCGCGCTCGTGCCTGGGGGTGCAGCTGGAGGTATCGGGCTTTCGTGGCGGCCGCCCCGGACCTTCCGGCTCCGGGGGAGGCACCCTGATGTTCAGCGTCGTGGCTGTGCACCAGGCACCCGGGTGCCGCGACAGATTCGAACGGAGGGGGGTGCCAGCCAGTCACAGGCCGAAGGCGCCGCCCTTGATGAGGATGAGCAGTCCGATGGCGATCAGGACCAGGGGCAGCAGGCTGTGGCCCCAGCGGGCGAGGGCCTTGGCGATGACGGGGCGGGTGGCGAAGTACCGGTTCCTCGGCTGACCGCATGGGGGCGGGTCAGCGCGGCTGGGGCGTCTGCTCGCGCTGGCGGCGGCGCCCGTAGCGGGTCGCCCCGCGCGGCTTGAACACCGACAGGGCGGCCGCTGTGAGCAGGACCACCAGGGCGGCGGCCGCATCCGCAATCAGCTGAATCCGCATGCCCTGAAGCTCGCCGCCCGCGAGCGCCGCCCGGGCGGCCGCATCCGCGAGGTGCCCGACCGGCTGCATGTGAACCAACAGCAGAACGGTCGCGACCACGGTGATCAGGAACTTCGCGATCACCCAGTAATGGCGCAGCAGCCCCCACGCCGTGCCGAGGGACTGCACCAGGCCGGTCAGCAGACAGGCGATGCTGAACGGCACGATCACGAACCAGCCCACCACGTCCATGGCCAGGTAGGCGCCCCGCACCGTCTGAGGTGAGCTGCTGATCAGTCCGGCGACGGCGAGGGCGAGGAACGCCGCGACCGCGCCCAGCCAGCCGACCGAGGAGGTGACGTGGAGCGTGAGGGCCTGCTTGCGCAGCCGCGGCGGGAACGGGGTCACAGTGCGTGCCCCGTCATGCCGCCGCCGGCCAGGTGCACGATCACGAACACCAGCACCAGGACGACAGCGACCGCTGCGGAGACCTTCACCCAGCGCGGCGCTCCCTCGCCGTCGTCCTCGTGACGGCCCGGTGAGCCTGCCATGACACCTCCTGCTTTTCGAGACACTCTGTCTCTAGCTGAAACTGAGTGTATGCCCTGTGGGCGTCCGTATCCTGGGTGGGTGCCGAAGCTGTGGAACGAGACGATCGACGCGCACCGCGCCGCCGTGCGGGAGGCGATCCTGGACACCACCGCGAAGCTGGTGGCCCAAGGCGGCCTGCGGTCGGTGACCATGTCCCAGATCGCCGAGCAGACCGGCATCGGCCGCGCGACGCTCTACAAGTACTTCGCCGACATCGAAGCGGTCCTGCGGGCCTGGCATGAGCGCCAAGTCGCCGCCCACCTCCAGCAGCTCGCAGGCATCCGCGACCAGGACGGCACCGCCATGGAGCGCCTACGCGCGGCGCTGGAGGCGTACGCGGGCATCGCCCGGCAGCGGCACGGTGGCGAACTCGCCGCACTCCTGCACCAGGGCGAGCACGTCACCCACGCAGAACGGCACCTGCACGGCATGCTCCAGCACCTCCTCGCCGAAGCAGTCGAAGCCGGCGACGTGCGCTCCGACGTCCCGCCGGCCGAACTCGCCCAGTACTGCCTCCACGCCCTGACCGCCGCGACCGCCCTCACCTCCCAGGCCGCAGTGACCCGCTTGGTCGCCGTCACCCTCGACGGCCTGCGCCCGGTTCCCTGAACCCGCCCGGACCACCGCTTCGCTGAGATCTACACCATTCTCGCTCTCGGCCACCCCGAGTCCGCTCTCATAAACGGTCCTTTGCCAGAGCAAGATCACTTGGGAGGCGTGAAGGCCATCCGGGAGCTCGATCGGTTCGCATAACTCGTTCTCACTCGAAAGCGGGAGTCACCTTCTACCGGGCTCATAACGGGCCCTCACACCGTACCCGTGTCCGATGAGCACGCACGCGGCTCCTGCGTTCGGCCTGTGGGGCGGAAGCGGTTCCGCCCCACAGACGACACGTCAAACGGGGGTCAGCTCTGCGAAGTGGTCGTGCGCCGCTTCACCAGCCACCACGCACCGCCGCCCAGGACGAGCAGCGCCACGACGACTCCGCCGATGACCAGGCCCGTCGAGCCGCCCTCGTCCTCCTCTGTCGCCTTGGTGTCGGTTTCGGAGCCCGCAGCCGCAACCGTCGACTCGGTAGCCGACGGGGTCGGGGTGGGTGTCTCGCTCTCGGTCGGGCTGGCGCTGGGACTGGGGCTCACCGGCTCGGCGTCTGGGGCCGCCGCCTTCAACTCCAATACCGGCGCGGGCTGTTCCGGCTCCTCACCCCCGGCGGGCAGTTCGATCCAGCGGGAGATCTTGCCGTCGCTGTAGACCTCGATCGTCTTGAACGCGATCTCCTTGGCGTTCGGCAGCTGCCGGACCTTGATCTTATGCTCGGCGTCGACGCCGGCCTTCAGAGCGGGGCCGGCGACGTTGTAACCGTCGCTGGTGGCCTTCAGCTTCCAGCCCTTGGGGGCCTCGTCGAGCGTCACGTCACCGGGAGCGATGCCCTTGGGCAGCACGACGCGCATCTCGGTGAAGCCCGCGGAGGCGGACTCGGCCTCGGAGACGAAGCTGAGGGTGACGTTCTCGGCCAGGGCCTGGGCCTTGTCGGCTTCGACCTCCGCGTGCGCGGCGGCCGGTGCGGCCAGGGCGAGCGTGGCCGTCAGTGCGGCGGCACCGGCGAGTGCGATCCGGCGGCCGGCACGGGCCAACGGGTGCTTGGACATGGACACAGGGAAGCTCCTTGCTGGTACGGGAAGAGCCGGCCCCGCAGACGTCAGGGACCGGTGAGGGATGGAGGCACTCCCGCCCGGGTGGTCCCCTGCGCACCACCGCGTGCTCCAGTACGTCATCCCATGCGTGCGCCGCCACCTCGAAGAGGGCCCTTGGCCGCCGGTCGGGCAGCGCGAGCACCATGCGGCCGGTGTCGTGGACCGGTCGCGGCAGCACCTGGACCAGGGCCGCAACGGCCGCCCTGGCCAGCGTCCCGAGCGCGGCGAAGGCGGCCGTCAACCGTGCGTCCGCCCGGTGCAGCAGCCAGGCCACGACCAGCGCGGCGACCACGTGCACGGCCGTCATCGCCGCCCCGGCGTGATGCCAGCCGTGACCGTCCCCTGCCACGGCCGTGCCGTGCCCGGCGTGCATTACGTGCCCCGCCATACCCGTCGGTGTGTCACCGTCTGCGTAGGACAGCGCGAGATGCAGCACGCCCTGCGTGGCCAGCGTGAACGCGAGGGTCGCGGCCGGGGTGTAGCGGCGGCGTGCCAGCGGCCAGACCGCCGCGAACTGGGCCAGGACCGACGCCCCCGCCAGCCGCCAGGGCACCGTGCCCTCGGCGATCGCGTGATGGCCGAAGGCCGCGAGCACAGTGCCGAGCACGGCGAACAGGCCGGCCCGCGCGCACGTTCCCGCGCGGCCGGCCCGGCCTGCGGGGGCACGCATCTCGTGCCCGGTCACGTGATCACGTGGCACGGTCGCTCATCATTCCCTACCGGTCGGCGCCCGTCCGGGAAACAGCCGTACGACACCGTTCGGTCAGGCTCGCGCACCGATCGCCTCGGCAAGCCGGTCCGGCGTCCGCGTGGAGAGGTAGAGGTAGGGCGTGGGGTCGTCGGGGTCGACGATCTCGACGCGCACCGCGGTGGTGATGAAGCTGCGCATCACCATGAAGGCCCGCAGATCGGCCTTGTACGTCCGCCAGGCCCGCGCCTCCTCGCCGTCGAGGACCTCCGGCTGCCCCAGCGCGGCCAGCGGGATGCGGGCGTCCATCACGAACAGCGTGTCGTCGGTGACCCGGATGCGTGCCGATCCCTGCGCGCTGACGTACATCCCGGCCAGACAGGTGCCGATGGCCAGGGCGATGAGCGCGGCGATGGGCCCGTAGGGAAGGAAGATCAGGGCCAGGGAGAGGCCGAAGAGGACGGCGATGGCCCACCAGGTTCTGGGGGCGGTCAGGCGTTCGTCGTAGACGAGCCGGCTGGTGGAGGTCACGGGCGTTCACCTCGTCGTATACGTCAGATGGGGCTTGGTGGTTCACAGGGGCAGGAAGGTGCTGGCGCGGGGGTGGTGGGCCAGGGTCGCGCCGGTGTCGATCTCGTGGAACCAGGCGTGCAGGTGCAGCGACCGGTCGGCCAGCCGGGGCACGACGCACGGGTAGTTGCTGAGCGCGTCGAGCTGGCTGAGCACGTGCCAGTGCCCGGCGGCGGTGACGTCTCCGGTCAGTGGGGCCGGATCGTCGTCGGACTCCGTGATGCCGGAGGCCGTCAGGCTGTCGTGCATGGCCGCGGTGACGACGTCGCAGTGCGAGTGGCCGCAGACGATGATGTCCGCGACCTTCAGCTCGTTGACCGCGTACTCGATCGTCCTGGATTCGCCGGTCGGCGTGTTCGCGTCGTAGGGCGGTATTACCCCTCCATATGTGCGCAGTTCGAAGAGGTCTCCGGGCCGGGCAGCGGTGAGCAGGGCGGGCACGACGCGGGCGTCGGAGCACGAGATGAGCATCGCCCGTGGCCGGTGGTGCTGGGTGAGGCCGGCCAGGTGCAGGGTGTGGGCTGCCGCGCGGGCGCGGAAGACCCGCACCTGGTCGATCAGGTACTGCATGCTGCCTCCGCACTCGGTCAGTCGGACAGCCGGGCATCGATGAGCGCCTTGAACGCCTCGTACGAACCGGGGATGGCGATCTGTTCTCCGTCGAGGAAGAAGGTCGGGGTGCCCTGCACGCCCAGGCCGAGGCCATCGCGCTGGTCGTCCTGGACGCGTCCGGCCACCTCCGGGTCGGCGAGGTCGGCGTCGAACCGGGCCATGTCCAGGCCGAGTTCCTTCGCGTAGCCGCGGAAGACGGACTCCTTCCACTCCTGGGACTCGCCCCACTCCTTCTGAGTGGTGAAGAGCTTGGTGTACATCTCCTCGAACTTGCCCTGTCGGGCGGCGGCTTCGGCGGTGCGGGCGGCGAGTTCGCCGTTGCGGTGGCCGGGCATGGGGAAGTAGCGGGCGACGAAGGTGACCCGGTCGCCGTACTCCTCGCGCAGCTGCTCCACCACCGGGTACATCGCCCCGCACGACTCGCACTCGAAGTCGAGGAACTCGACGATCGTCAGCTCGCTCTTCTTCGGCTCGCTGAGACGGTGGCTGGAGTCGCGCACGGGCAGCGCCTCGGCGGCGGGCTGCACGTCCAGGCCGCCGGCATCGCGGTCGTCGGGGGAGAACAGCAGGAAGGAGCCGAAGGCGGCGGCGAAACCGGCCACCAGCACAGCGGCGACGATCAGGTGCTTGTGCAGCTTCTTCATGATTCCTCGGTGGGCGTGGTCGTCGTAGGGGGGTTGGCGGGTCGCCGGTCGCGGGCGTGCAGGCCCGCCAGGTAGGCGTTGTAGGCGGCGAGCGGGTCGTTGCCGTCGCCGCGGTCGATCTGCCGGTCCACGCGGCGGGCCTCGCGCTGGTCGGAGCGGACCCACTGGATGGCCAGGATGATCGTGGTGATCAGGACGGGGATGTCGCCGGTGGCCCAGGCGATGGCTCCGGCGTCGTACTGGTCGTCCATCGGGTACTCGACCCAGGGCCGCTCGAGCGCCGACCACCAGCCTTCGCCGATCAGCGCGGTCGAGCTCATCAGCGAGATGCTGAACCAGGAGTGGAACGGCATCGTCAGGATCAGCGCGAACAGCCGGCCCAGATGGGGCGGGCGGCGCGGGCCGGGGTCGATGCCGATGACGACCCAGAAGAACAGCAGTCCAACGGCCAGGAAGTGCACCAGCATGAACGTGTGGCCCAGATGGCTGCGCATCAGGGTCTCGAAGAGCGAGCTGTAGTAGACGACGAAGGCACTGCCGATGAACAGCACGCTGGCCACCACCGGATGCGAGATGACCTTGACGTACCGGCTGTGCAGCAGCTTCATCAGCATCTCGCGCGGCCCGTCCGGCTCCCCCTTCGGGGCGGCGGGCAGGGCCCGCAGGGCGAGGGTGGCCGGCCCGCCCAGCACGAGCAGGATCGGTACCGTCATCGCGAGGATCATGTGCTGGCCCATGTGCACGCTGAACAGCACCTTGCCGTACGTGTTGAGCCCGCTCATCGTGGCCAGGACGGTCACCGCCAGGCCCAGCAGCCACGAAATCGTCCGTCCGACGGGCCACTTGTCGCCCCGCTTGCGCAACTTCCGTACGCCCGCCAGATACAGCAGCGCGGCGGCGGCCGCGCCGAAGGCGAACAGCGGGTCGAAGTGCCACTGGGTGAACAGCGGCGTCCACGGGAAGTCACCGAGCGGCGGCGGCATGGCGAAGCCCAGCAGCTCCTCGGTGGGCGAGAGCGAGGCGTCACCGGCGCCGGGGGCGGGAGTGCGCGAGAGGCCGACGGCGAGACCGATGGCGGCGGCCATGAGCAGGAGTTCGCCGGCGGCGAGCCGGACGAACCCCCGCCGCCTGCCGTCCTTGAGGGCGGGCAGTGTGCGGCGGCGATGCCACCATCCGATGCCTCCCAGCGCGGCGAGCGCCGCCGCCTTGGCGAGCACCATCAGCCCGTACCGGCTGGTGAACACCTCACCCAGGGACGGGAATCGGACCACGGCGTTCACCATGCCGCTGGCCGCGACCGCGAGGAGCGCCCACGCGGCGAGCGGGCTGAAGCGCCGGACGGCGTCCGCCGCCTGCTCCTCCCTGCGCGCGGCGACGATCAGGACGAAGACCAGCCCGCCGACCCATACCGCGACACCGACCAGGTGCAGGGCGAGGCTGGTGACGGCGGCGTCGTGATTGCCCGCCGCCGAGGAGTGCCCGGTGAAGGCGGGCGGGAGCATCCCGGCGACCGCGAGGACGAGCGCCAGACGGGCCCAGCGGGCCGTGCCGATGCCCACGCAGAGCGTCGCGATCAGACCCGCGGCACCCGCCATAAGCGCGTACGAGCGTCCCTGGGCGTCCGTGGCGACGAAGTCCGCCACCACCGCGGGAGACACGATCTCGCCGACCGGCTGGGCGAACAGGTCCGAGAGCGTGAACACCAGCGCGGCCACCGCCGCCAACGTCCACAACGCCGCAGCCGCGGCAGCCCAGTTGAGGTAACGCAGCTGCGTTGGGCTGAGCTTCTTGCCGCCCGGCAACAGCACGACGACCAGCAACAGCGCACCCACACTCGCCACGGCGGCCGCGTCCGCGAGGGTACGGGCAACCGGCAGGCCCCACGCGGTCAGCGCACCCGCATCCTCAATCCCGGGGATCTCGACCGCGGCCCCGCCACCGGCCCACACCGCGACCGCGGTGACGGCGACGGCCAGGCCAACCGATCCGGCCAGCACGAGCGGCAGCTGCGGCAGCCGCCCGGCCCTGGAGGTGGTCTCAGTGGCCATGACCGGCCCGCCTTCGTCGTACGGCGTACGCGCCCGCGGCTGCCACGACCAGCGCGCCGGCACCCACGAGGACGGGGACGCCCCCACCGGAGGACCCCGTATCGGTCTTGTCCGGCGCGGACTCCTGGGCGGCGCGGGGAGTCGCCGCACCGGTCGACTCCGCGGCGCGTGGCGACGGAGTGAGGCTGGTGGTCGCGGCGACAGTGAAGGTGTACGAGCCGGAGACGGGGTGGCCGTCGGCGGAGACGACCCGGTAGCCCACCGTGTACGGCCCGGCGGGCGAGGCGGGATCGAGGGCGAGGGTGACCGTCTTGCCGGAGACCCGCGGCTCGCCCGAGGCGGCCGACTTGCCGTCCGAGGTGGTGACGGCGACCTTGGCGTACTTCTGGGTCATCGCGTCGCTGAAGGTCAGCGTGACGCGCGGGGGCAGCCCGGCGAGTTCGGCGTTCGCGCCCGGGCTGCTGGTGTCGAGTTCGGTGTGGGCCGCGGCCTGCGGCGCTGCGACGGCCAGGGCCGCCAGGGCGGCGGGGAGAACAAGGGCGCGTGCCGCCGTGCGGACGGCACGCCGGTCGGTGACGTACATGACGCGGAACTCTCTGTGACCCCCGGCAGCCAGGGCGCCGGGACGGGAGGGACCGGCCCGCCGGGCGGCCCTCGCGTCAGGCCCGTCAGGGCAGGCGGAGAGCGCCGATCGGCGTCGGCCGGAGAAGGGCGAACGGACCGTGCCCGTCACGCGGCGGCGCCCGGCCCTCGTGCAGCCGCACCAGCAGAGCCGACATCAGCGGCGAGGTGCTCTCGGGGTAGGCGGCCTGCGCGCCGGTGCTGTGACGGCCGCCGAGCAGTGGCCAGAAGAACAGCAGCAGACGCCGTACGACCAGCAGGAGGGACCTGCTCTGCCACAGCAGCCGCTCCGAAACGCCCAGCAGGCGGGCGACGAGCAGCAGGGTGACCAGGTGGCCGGCGAGCAGCACGCCGGGCGGCGGCCCGGCGGCCGCGTCGTGCTCGATCAGCCGGCCCAGGCCGCCGACGGAACTGTCCTGCCCGGTCACCGCGGCGCAGGCTCCGGGCAGCGAGTAGGCCACGTGGTAGGCGAACTGCGCGAGGGCGAGCACGCCCAGCAGCTGGGTGTCCGTCAGCCGATGCCGCGTCAGCACCGCCGCGCCCGGCAGCGCGACGGCCGCCGTCGCGGCCACGATGATCCACCGGGGCGCGTGACACTGCGAAAGCACGTGCCCGGCCAGCGGCAACAGCACGCACAGCACCGCGAGCACCCCGGCCCGAAGCCCGCGCAGAACGCCGGACGCCGGCGAGCCGGGTCCGGGCGAGCAGTGCGTACGCATCAGATCGTGGCCTTCAGGGAGTCCGTCGCGGGGAGCGGACGGGGCGGCGGGTGACAGGTGACGGGATCGCATGGCCCGTACGTCCTGGAAGCGTACCGACCACCCCGCCCGCTGGTTCACGACAGGGTCCAGCTCCCGGCGCCGCCGCTCGGACGCTTCCACCAGTCGAGAGGTTTCCGCAGGTCAGATGATTGTTAACCGACATGACAACGGTCACCGATGCAGCCTTTGGTGATTCGCGTATGCGTGCGTTTCACTGCGGGCAAGGCAACCGCTGCGAGGGGGAAGGCGTACAACATGGGCGATCGCAATCACGAGCACGGTCCAGGACACGAGCACGGAGGAGGAGGGCACGCCGGGCACTCCCACGGCGTCTCGGCGGACGCCGACCGGCGCTGGCTGGGCATCGCGCTCGGCCTGATCACCGTGTTCATGGCGGGCGAGGTCGTCATCGGCATCATGGCCCAGTCCCTCGCCCTGATCTCGGACGCGGCGCACATGCTGACCGACGCCGTGTCGATCGTGTTCGCGCTGATCGCCATGCGGCTGTCCGCACGCCCGGCACGCGGCGTCTTCACCTACGGGCTCAAGCGTGCCGAGATCCTCTCCGCCCAGGCCAACGGCCTGACCCTGCTGCTGCTCGGTGCCTGGCTGGCGTACGAGGCCGTGCACCGCCTGATCGATCCGCCCGAGGTGGAAGGCGGGCTGGTGTTCGGCACAGCCCTCGCCGGGATCGTGGTGAACATCGCGGCCGCCTGGTGCATCTCCAAGGCCAACCGCTCCTCCCTCAACGTCGAGGGCGCCTACCAGCACATCCTCAACGACCTGTTCGCGTTCATCGGCACCGCGGTGGCAGGTCTGATCGTGCTGACGACCGGGTTCGCCCGCGCCGACGCCATCGCCACGCTCGTGGTGGTCGCCCTCATGTTCAAGGCCGGGTACGGGCTGCTGCGCGAGTCCGGCCGGATCTTCCTGGAGGCCGCCCCCGCAGATGTCGACCCGGACGCACTGGGCGACAAGCTCGTCTCCCAGCCGGCCGTCGTCGAGGTCCACGACCTGCACGTCTGGCAGATCACCTCCGGCCAGTCCGCCCTGTCCGCGCACGTCCTGGTCGAACCCGGCGGCGACTGCCACGCCGTCCGCCGCGACCTCGAAGAACTCCTCCAGCACGACTACGGCATCACCCACACCACGCTCCAGGTCGACCACACCCAGGAAGAGGTGCTGCAACTCGCCCTGACCGGCGAAGGAGCGGGCGACGCCGCGCACTGCGAGGACCCGCACGGCCCCACCCACCGGGACGGGCCGCACAACCACTGACCTTCGGGCCGACGCGACGACGGTACACGGTTCCCTGAATTCAAGTTTCCGTGTACCGTCGAGGGTGTGCTGACCATTGCCTCCGACATCGACGCCCTGGCCCGCTTCGGCCGTGCGCTCGCCGACCCGCTCCGCTGCCGCATCCTGCTTGCGCTGCGGAAGGCGCCCGCGCACCCGGCCGATCTGGCCGAGGCGTTGGAGATCTCCCGTACCCGGCTGTCGAACCACCTCGCCTGTCTGCGTGACTGCGGCATCGTCGTCGCCGTCCCCGAAGGCCGTCGCGTGCGCTACGAACTGGCCGACGCCCGCCTCGGCCACGCCTTGGACGACCTGCTCGGCGCGGTCCTCGCTGTCGAGGCCGACCGCACCTGCCCGGACGCCGAGGAGAAGGGCTGCTGCTGATGACGATGTCGATCTCCCTGGGCCCCGCGCCGGACCGCCGCACCCAACTGGCCCGCCGCATACGCCTGCTGGTCGCCGCCACCATCACCTACAACGTCATCGAGGCGATGGTCGCAATTACCGCCGGCACCCTCGCCTCCTCCACCGCCCTGATCGGCTTCGGCCTGGACTCGGTCGTCGAGGTCTCATCGGCAGCAGCCGTCGCCTGGCAGTTCTCCGCCGCCGACCACGCCGTACGCGAAGCCCGGGAGAAGACGGCGCTGCGCATCAGCGCCCTCTCCTTCTTCGCGCTCGCCGCCTACGTCACCGTCGACTCCGTACGCGCCCTCACCAGCACCGGCGAGGCCGAACACTCCACACCGGGCATGGTCCTGGCCGCCCTCTCCCTCGCGGTCATGCCGTTCTTGTCCACCGCCCAGCGCCGCGCCGGACGCGAACTCGGCTCCGCCTCCGCGGTCGCCGACTCCAAGCAGACTCTCCTGTGCACGTACCTGTCGGCCGTCCTCCTGGTCGGCCTGCTCGCCAACTCCCTGCTCGGCTGGAGCTGGGCCGACCCCGTCGCCGCCCTCGTCATCGCCGCCGTCGCGGTCAAGGAAGGCCGCGAGGCATGGCGCGGCGACAACTGCTGCGCGATGCCCATCGGAGGAATCACTCCTGAAGCCGAGGAGCAGGACGGATGCGGGTGCGGGCCGGGCTGCTCGTGCTGCACCCCGGCGAAGGAGGCGAGTACCCGATGATCGGCTGGGCCTGGGCGGCACTGGCGCTGTACGGATTCTGGTTGCTGTCCGCCTTCGGCCTGCGCACGCTCATCCAGCGCCGCCGCACCGGCGACTCCGGGTTCCGCGGCCTGTCGGGCACGCCCGGCTCGGCGTCGTGGTGGGCCGGAGTGCTCTTCGTCGTGGCTCTGCTGGGCGCCGTCGCCGCACCCGCCGCGACACTGGCGGGCCTGCCGGTCCTCATCGACGACATCCCAGCCGTGTACGGGATCGGTGCGGCGATCGCCATGCTCGGCGTCGCCGGAACACTGACAGCCCAGCAGGCCATGGGAGCGTCCTGGCGGGTGGGCGTTGACCACGCCGAGCGCACCGCACTCGTCAGCGACGGCCCGTTCGCTCACATCCGCAACCCGATCTTCACCACCATGGCCGTCACCGGCCTCGGACTGACGCTGATGGTGCCGAACGTCCTGGCGCTCGCCTGCCTCGCCGCGCTGATCATCGCCGTCGAGCTACAGGTGCGTGTGGTCGAGGAGCCTTACCTTCGGGCAGTCCACGGCCCTACCTACCTCCACTACGCGGCCACTGCGGGCCGCTTCGTACCCGGCATCGGGCGGGAGCGAACCAGTAGGAAGGACGCTGGCCTCCAGTCATGACCCGAGCCATTAGCGCCAGCCTCTGACGCAGCGGCAGCGACATGACAGGTGGCGGACAGTCATCTGTTCGGCGGCCAGCCGGCCTGCCAGGTTGGCTTTCTCGGAGTATTTGGCCCCACCTGTTCCGGCCTGACCTGGACCTGAGCCTTCGTTCGATTCCGGCCTCACGTGGCCCCACTTGGTTTTGTATCGGCCGGTGGGCAGTGGTGCCGGACGAAGCCGGAACTACGCCCGTCCGTTTTGGGGTGGTCCAACGCAAACCGGAGAACCGGGGCCGAATGGCGGTGAGAAAGCCAGCCAGGTGTCGCACCACAGGTTGACCTGCCACCGGCGGGTGTCCCTCGACCTCTGGCTCGCCACCATGAACAGCGGCCTCAGCTTCGGCCGACTGTCCATCGGCTCCTCCGCCCGTGCCCTCGGCCTGGCCGATCCCGGGCCGGGGCGGGCCTGTACGACGGCGGCACCCTCGTCTGTGTGACCGCCCGCCCTGCCTGCGAGGACGCCAACGGGCTCGGCCTCATCGCGCGCGGCCCGGACAGAAGCAAACTCATCGGCCAGGTCAGCGATCTCCTGCGGCGCTGGAGCCAGGAGAGGCCCGAGCAGCCCGTCGTCACCGGCTACCCCGCGGCCACACCCGACGACCGTCTCGCCGCCGGTGCCCACGTCAACCGCCGCGTGACCCGCCTGACCATCGGCTGGTGACCACCTTGAACTCCGTGGGCTCCAGCGTCACCAGACCGATGGGATAAGGACGTTCGACGGCCCCAAGGGGGCATGTCCTCGGCCCGGCGAGGAGATCCCATCTCAACGCAGGGGGCGGGGCACCCGGCAGTCTTCGACCGAAAACCCCGCCCCTGTACGTGAACGTTCTCGCAGGCGCCGCAGTACCGCACCCTGCGCGGGTGCCAGCCGAAACCGGTGCTGGAGCGGGCAGTCAGCTACACGATCCGTACGGCGCACTCGCTCTCGAGCTGTTCGGCAGAGCCCGGACATTCGACGGCGCGGCCAAGGCATCGCGAAGCCGTTCGATCTCCATCCGCTGGGCGGCGATCTGCGACAGAGCCCGTTCCCTGAAGTCCGTGAGACCGCCGATCTGCTCGTCACGCGCGGCGAGGCGCTCTTTCAGCCCGGAGACCTGTTCTTTGAGGCGCTCGATCTGTGCAGCCCGCGGGTCCGGAATCACGCCCGTTTCCCGAAGCTCGGCCAACCGGCGCTCGAACTCCTCCGCCAGGTGCTGGTAGGGACCTGGCCGCGGCGAGCCGTCGCGATTCTTCTTGGGATAGAAGCCGGTGCGGGTGACCCCGGCTTGGGCCGCGAGGGTCTTGATATCGCACTTGCTGCCTGCGGGAATTTCACCGGCAAGGAGCCGGTCCATGACGTGCCGAATGGCCGCCTCGTTGTCCCGTCGGGTCTCGTCGCTGATGCGGGCCACGTCATGCCCCCGTTCCGGAGTTCACGTCAATCTCGGACAACACCCGTTCATCGCGGGCAAGCTCCGCACCCAGCCGGGCCTTCTCCGTCCGCTGCGCGCGCCCGATGGTGGCGATGAACACCTTCTTGCTCTCCGCGCTAGCCGCCCACACCGGGCGGTGCCCGGCATGGTGGGTGGCCTGGGGGCACCGCGCTGAATCGCACATGCCGATCAAGGGCTCTGTCGCCCCGCGGGCGTGGGCCCCTGCGAGCTTGAGGCACAGCGCCTTGGACGGATCGAGGAACCAGCAGTAGTTCGCCGGCCCCAGGTGCAGGGCCTTGGCCCGCTTGGCGAGCAGGTTCGTCACCTCCTGGTCGCTGCGCTTGATGTTCGGCGCCCCGGAGGAATCCAGCTGTTCGTCGACGAACGCGAAGAAGTCCAGGAGGTCGCTGGCGCCAGGCCCCGCAGGCCGGATACCGTTCTGGTAGTCGCGGAAAGCGTCGAGAGCGACGCGCATCTTGTGCTCTCGCTCCTCTTGGCCGAACTCGGCCATCAGCACCGACTGGGCCCCACCGGGGCGGTCCGCATAGCCCTCCGTGGTGACCACGGAAATGTGCTTGAGATGGATCTTGGCCGCCAGCAGACCACCGGGCCGGTGCGCCATTTCCACCGCGAGGGTTCTCCTTAGCATCCGCAGACTGACCGGCACCTCGGGGATCGGCGCCAGCCCAAGGCGACGGCCCACTGGGCCATTGACCCAGGTCAGGAACCATTCGTACGGGGTGAAGAAGGAGAGCGACTTAAACAGGTGACCGGCGTTCTTCACCGGGTCAGCGAGCGAGGCGGCTACGCCGGCGGTGTCGTACGCCTGCTTGATGGTCACCCACTGATCGTGTTCACCACCCAGCTTCCGGCCCTTGATGACCTTGCCCTTCAGGCGGTAGCGAACGCGGCCCTCGCCGAGCTGTTCGGGAGGCAGGCGGCAGTCATGGGTCAGCTCAGCCAGTTCACTCTTCCGCATCCCCGTCAGTGCGGCGAGCGCGATGACGCAGGCTGTGCGGGCCCGGGAGAGCTGCAGGCGGGCCTCGGTGGTGTTCAGCGGCAGGGTCCAGGGAACACTGCCCCGTCCGTCCGCGCGTTCGACCAGAGCGGCCGTCCGGCCCCAGCGTTTGGACAGGCCGACTTCCCTGACGGCCTCCTCCAGGTGGCCGCGCAGCGTGGGCAGCCACGTGTAGTGGAAGGCGTGCCGCCCGGTCTCGTGAGCGAGGGAGATCAGGTTCACCCGCAGCAGCGGATCGTCCGGATCCCAGCCGTCCGCCAGCCGCTCGGCTACGACGTGATCGAGAGCGACATCCAACGGATCGCCCTCCTGTATGTGCCGGTCGATGGCCTGCGCGACCTCGACCCTCCAGTCCGGACGCTCACGGTTGTTGCGGCCCGGCCGGTTCGGCACCATCTCCTGCAACTGTTGCTGCAGCTCCATGACGTGCGGCGCCAGCACCTCCACCACGTACAGGGCCGCCGCGACGAGCGGTTGGAAGACGTCGTTGCTCAGCGGAGGTGTCGTGTTGCCCGTCCGACGGACCATCCCGGCGACGGAGTACGCCGTGCGTCGCCCCCACGGACGGAAGGCCGACACGTAGCCGTCGGCCGAGAACAATTCCTTGTAGTAGCCCAGCTCCTGGATGACCGCCACGACGTCCATGCGGTAGCCGGGGCTGCTGTCGCGGATCACGACACCGTGCTTGTCCCGTACCTTCTTGCGAAGCTCCAGGTAGGCACCGCAGTGCTGCTGGGTGACCTCCCCGAGACTGTCCACGCCCTGCTCGGTGAGCCAGTTCAGCCAGCCGGTCAGCACGGTCAGCCGCCCATGCACCGTGGCAATCAGCACCGGCGTTCGGTAGGCGTGAGCAAGTTCCCGCACAGCACGGTGGTCCGGTGCGAGCCGGGCGAAAATGAACTCCTTCGCGAGTTCCCTCCACTGAGGATTGAGGATCTCGGTGAAGGACAAGATCCGCGCGTACCGCGCAAGGTACCGCGGCAGCCCGATGACACCGGTGAAGTCCCAAATTGCGTCATCGAAGTGAGGATGCGGGCCCGCGCCGTGGACCGGCAGACCGGCCGCAGCGCACACGTCTTCACCTCGAAAGACGGAACGCGAAAAGGCAGCCGCGAGGCCCGCGGGCCGGTGCAGGGTGGTCATACGGTGTGCTCCTCAGGTCGCAGCGGAAGCTCGACATCGGAGTCGGTGACCTCGGCAGCTGCTGCCCGTAGCGCGTGCTCGGAGAAGTACCGGTCGGGGGTCAGGATCTCGTCGAGACGGTGGGCGTACGGGCCGAAGACGGGGATGAACTCGGCGGTGGGCATCTGCTGCCACTGGCGGGAGAAGAACGCCCGCAGTCGCAGCAGGTTCGGCAGATGGCGTGGGGCGAACAAGGCCAGCGGGCACAGCAGGCAAACCCACGGGCGTGCCGGACAGGGCTTGCCCTTCGGCCCATGGAGCCCCGACAGTTGATCTCCACATGCCGCGGTGAACACGTCGCGTTCCCCGGACAAAAGCTGCGCCAAGGCGTCGTCGTCCAGGCCGAGCCGCTTCATGTGCTCGGGATAGTTCTCCACCAGGTCGGCCATTTCAGCGGTGGCCAGCACCAAGGGCGGCAGCGCCCGGCGAACGAGGTCCTCCTGCGCCTGGGCGATGATGTCTTCCGCCGCCTCGCGCTGAGCCGGCGTCGTGTTCGTCAGGTAGTGGTCCCCCTCGATGCCGGGGGACCGGTTCGGATCCAGCGTTGACCGGCGGCTGCCGCGCCAGTGCGATCGGTCTTTCAGCGCGTCGTGGGTAGTGCGGATGCGGTGCCGGTGAAGGAACAGGGGGCGGCCGTCGTCACCAGTCATCTGCGTGGGGCGCCCGTCCTCGTCGACGGCTTGGCGCCGCTCCACCCAGGCGCATATGGACAGGCGCGTGGCCGGCTTGGCCAGCCATCGCTCTCCCGCCCATGTGCCACTCGGCGTGAAACGCACCCAGAGTTCGTCGCGCAGTTCCTCGGGCGCGAAGCGGCGGGCCACCGCGGAGTGATCGAGCCACTGTTCCAGCAGGCGAGTGGCCTGACGTGACAGAGCAAGGCTCTCCGCCGCCGTGCGGCCCTTGACGTAGCTGAGGAGGATCTTCTCGTCACCCGCCCACTCGATGTCGGTAAGTCCCAGGTCCGCGATCCCGTCCGGCACGACCCCGGTGTAGGCGCCGAACAGCAGCTGATAGGCGATGATCACATCCAGGGTCGGGATCAGCGGATCCAGCACCGCGCGAAGACCGACCCCGTATCTCTGCCGGAAGGGGAACGAGCCGCGGCCTGCCATCTCGCTGACGAGCGGGTCGGGCCCGTTGTGAAGCACCAGCCAGTGATGGGCAGTGCGCTCACGGAGCGAAGCCCCTGGCCCGTCAGCTGACGAAGCCTGCTCACGGGCCGCGCAGAACGCGCGGAACGCGCCATCGACCTCGTCGCGGCAGGTACGGATGAGCCGGGCCCATTCGGCCTCGCTGTACGGCTGGTGCGAGCCGTACCGCTCGCCCGTGTTGAACAGCCGGCCATCGACGAACGCGCGCACATCCGGCGCGAGAATCTGATCCTGGTCATCCGCGCAGCGCAACATCGCCCGCAGCGCGCTCTCCTGGGAGGATCGCACCCCTTGCCGCCAGTACCGGGCGAGGAGCGCGCGCGTCAGGTCGGAGGCCCCGCCGGAGAACCCGAACTCGACCAGCCAGTCGGTGAAGCCGCGGACGGCCGTGAGGTAGAGGTCGAAGCCTCCCGCGCTGTCGACCTGCCCGTGCGGATGGACAAGGTCCGTAGCGCCTTCCAGCAGCGTGCGTGCCAGCCCCGGGAGCTCCACTGGCCGCCGCACACGCAGGGGACGGCGGTACTCCGACCCGTCGCTGAAGATGCAGTGCACACCCAGCGGGTCAAGGGTGACGGTGGCCGGCATCAGACTACCGCCGGTTCGTCGTCGAACTCAGTCTCGAGCTCCAGCTCGGCCTCCTCGGCCAGCAGCCCGTACTCCTTGCCGACCCGTCGATACAGGGAGGTGAACAGGCGGAGCACGTCCAGACGGTGGAGGTACGCTTCCGTGGTCAATGAACTGGTATGTCCGAGCAGATCGCGCAGAATCAGCAGCGGTTCTTGGGTCCGCAGGTAGTGCGCCAGGGCGGCATCGTCGTCGGTGTCGCGGACCTGTCGAGCAGCCTGCTCGTACCAGCCGCGCATCAGCCGCGCCATGGTCGCCATGGCCATGGTGTGACGCAGCCGGTGCGGATTGACGTGCGGGAAGCGCGGCTCGTAACGCTCGCGGATGCGGTCAGAGGTCCTGGCGAAGACCGTGGACCATCCGGTGAACGGGCGTCCCTGGCCCCACACCGACAGCAGCATCGAACCGCCCTCCGGGGCGACCAGACGCCGCCGATCGCCGGGGCCGAGCGAGCTCCACTGCACACGGACCCCGTTGACGCGTCCGCCCCGCTGGTCGGCGTCCGTCACGAACAGCGGCTCTCCCCAGCGGGCCGGTGGACGCCACGACGATCCGAACGTCGCTGCTGCTCGGTCGAGAGCGATGTAGGAGTGCAGCTCGGCCAGCGAGTCGTAGTCGATCCACGACTCGCGGTACTTGCTTCCCTTGGTGATACCGGAAGGGATCGGGAACGACACCGGCACCGCGGTCCGTCGCGAGGGAAGCAAGGGCACCTCGCAGACCAGCAGGTATGTGTACTCCTGGCTGCGTAGCCCGCTGGAGACGATCATTCGGCCGACCGCCGAGTTTCGGGCCAACTCCCGTCCGCGGTACCGCAGATCCCGCTCCCCGTCGGGGCTCAGGCCCGCCAACCCCTTCAGGAACATGTCCGTGAAGTCGTCGTCGAGATACTTGATCGTCACGTGAGGCTTGGCCTGGCGCCGCCGTGACTGGTTGACCTGTCCGCGACGGACTTGCCCCTTGAAAGTCCAGACCGCCTGCCGGTACGTGAACGGCTCGGAGTCGGCGTACTCCTCGTCCTTCGCCCACTTGTAGAACCCCGCCAGAATCCCCATGTTCTGGTTCCACGTGGACGTCTCGAAGCGGTGCTGGATGGGCCCCTGGGCTCGATAGACGGAGTACGCGCTCAACGCTGCCTTCAGGCGACGCCGCGTGTCGAACAGGGCGACCCCGTGCCCGGATATGAATTCCAGCCACTCACGCACCGTACGCACGTAGTAGGGCCACGAATTTGGTGATGGGCATCCATTCGCTGGCAGCTCGCAGGCCCAGCAGTTGATCACGGTGGTGGGACGGACGCCGTTGCTGTCTTCGAAGAGAAGGTCCTCGTCGAACAGCAACGGCATCCCCTCCGGGATCGCCGGCCTGAACGCAAGTCCCCAGGACTCCCAGCCTGCTGATGAGTACGTCGATTGGTGCATGGCCGATGAGTACCAATGCAACCCGGCTGAGTGCAACAAGCAAACGAGCAGGTCAGGTGGGGTATCAGACGGTAAGCAACACCGTCGTTAAGCGGGAACAAGCAGGTACAGCGCCCACAAGGTATTGAGGAGCGCCAGGGCGAACGACGTCGTCGCGTTGACGAGGGTCAGGGTGCGCAGCCGGTGGTCGCCGTTCACGTAGCGCAGGCCATCACCGATCTCGGTGTGCAGCCGGCGGCCTTCCGCTGCCGGCCGGGAGCTTTCGGGGGCCTGGATGCGGGCGGTGCACCAGGCGCTGACGAGGTAGGACAGGACATCCCCGAGAAGCGCCCGGGCCGGGCCGAGGAGCGCGGTCAGGGCGGCGCCGAGGTTGCTGCCCGCGGTGGCGGCGACGGCGAAGAGCCCGCCGATGCGGCTGTTGCTCCGTTGGAGCAGGGGCCGGTCGACCAGGCTGGGCAGGAGACTGATCGCGGCGGCATCGTGCAGCACCCCCGCCGCGCCTTGCACGGCCGCGACCACCATCAGCTGGGTCAGGGACAGCCGGTCGAGCGCGGCCCCCACCGGCACGCTGGCCAGCGCGGCGGCGCTGACCAGGTCGCCGGTGATCATCTGCCTCCGCTTGGAGTGTCGATCGGCGAGGGCCCCGGCGTGCAATGCCAGCAGTGCGGGCGGCAGTTGGCCCAGGAACGTCAGCCAGGCGACCTCGGCGGTGGTCGCGTCCAGTTCGAGCACCGCCAGCACGGGGATCACCATGCTGCTGATCGAGCTGCCGGTCACGCTGGCTGCCTGCCCGGTCAGGTAGCGGCGGAAGTTGCGGTGCCGCCACAACGACGGCCGGGTGCCGGGAGAGGAGGAGGGGTCAGTGGAGGAAGTCATGGAGCACCTCCTCGGCTTCCGTCAGGCGCTCGCACAGCTCGGCCATGGCCGCCTGCCGGTTGCGCCCGTACGCCTCGAGTTCGGGGGTGACGGCGGCCGGGTCGTCGACGGCCTCGGACAGGGGATACACCGAGCAGGCCAGGTATCCGGCGGCAAGGCGGGGCACGGCGAGGAGTTCTTCGGCCGGCAGCGCCGGGTTGGCTGCCCGGTAGGCAGCGACAGCTTCAGCGAGGCCGGTAGGCCACTGCGGCTGCGCCAGGACAGTGCGCGGGTCCAGGACGATCCGCCCGAGCTCCCAGGCGGGGCTGCGGTGACCGGGCGGCCGGAAGTCGATCAATGCGGCCACCTGCTGTCCGCGCAGGAGCAGGTTGGGCGAGGCCAGGTCTCCGTGGACGGTCTGCACCGTCAGCGTCGTCGGCAGCCCTTTGACCATGGCGGCCACGGCAGGCAGCGCGTCGAGCCGCCGGGCGGCGGTCTCCCGTGCCCAGGCGGGAAACCCCGAGGTGGGCGGCCTCTTGGCGAAGAGGACGAGCAGCCTGTCAAGGCGCTGCCGGGCCCGCTTCACATCGCAGACTTCCCGGGCGGGTACACGGCGCGGAGGTCCGGCCGGGTGCCGGGCCAGGGTCCGGTGAAGGTGCCCGACGGTCTCGCCCACCGCGGCCCACCGATCGCCGGACAGGCCACCCTCCGCCGTCTCCGTGTCCTCGACGTACGCCGCGACCGACACCGCCATACCGCCGGCGGCCGCGATGAGGTCACCTTCCAGGGTCTTGCGCACTACCGGAACCGGGATCCGGCCGAGCCGCGCGAACTCGCCGAGCTCGAGCGCCTGGCGCTCCGCGTCCAGATCGGTGCCCGCCGGGTATGACTTCACGAACCACCGGGCTCCGTCGCTGTCCCGGGCCACATAGTTGCGGGTCGCGGTCCCCGCAGGACCTTCGCCGACCACGGTCGGGACGATCCGGTAGAACAGCGTCAGGATCCCCGCCACGACCATCCCGTCCGACTCTGCGCCGTTCATCGCCGCACCCCCGGCCGGCCGGAGGGAGGCAGCAGCCGGCGCAGTGCTAGGGCATCCGCCTGCAGCTGCACCTCGTCCTGCCGTCCGAGATCGAGCGCATCGAAGGGCAGCGGCCCGCCCGGCGCCGGGTCCGTTCCGGCTTCACGTCGCGGAACGCAGTGCCAGTGGGCGTGCGGGATCTGGTTCCCCAGCAGCAGATAGTTCATCTTCAGCGGCTCGTAAAGCGCCTCCACCGCGCGGCCCAGGGCCAGGACGTCGCGCCAGAACGCGGCCGCCTCTCCCTCGTCCAGCTCAGTGGGCTCGGCGACATGACGTCCTGTGTAGATCACGACGGCATACCCGCGGACCTGTCCGCTGCGCCACAGGTAGGCGTTGCTGACCTCACCGCGCCGTACGAGCAGGCCCCAGCCGATGTCGTCGGCGTCGAAGTCGTTTCGGCACATCGGGCAGCCGGCGCCGATCCGGTGCGCGGTGAAGTCCGCCGGCCAGGCGCTGGTGGCTGGTGAGTGCGCGGAGTGGGACTGAGGGTGGTCGGGGATCATGCTGCCTCGCCGGTAGTGCGCTGCTGCAGTTCCCACAGGGAGCGGAACAGCCCCGGCTCGCGGGTGAGCTCCTCGTAGGAGCCTTCCTGGACGATGCGTCCCTGATCGAGAACGATGATCTTGTCCGCGATGGCGACGTTGGCGAGCCGGTGGGTGATCAGCAGGATCGCCCGGTCCTTGGCCAGGTCCCGCAGCCCGGTGAAGACGCGATGCTCGGCCCGCGCGTCCAGAGCAGCGGTGGGCTCGTCCATCACCAGCAGAGCCGCCTGCCGGTGAAACGCCCTGGTGAGCACCACCCGCTGCCACTGGCCCCCGGACAGCTGCTGGCCACCGAACCACTCGGACGTCAGCAGGGTGTCCAGACCGGACCGCAGATGGGGCAGCATGTCCGTCGCCCCGGACGCCTCGCACGCGGCGAGCACCGCGGTGTCTGCGGTATCCCCCTGCCCGAACGTGATGTTGTCCCGCATGCTCAAGGGCAGGTAGGTGTACTTCTGCGGCACCAGGGCGACATGCTTCCACGCCTCCCACGGGTCCAGCTCGGCCGTAGCCACGTGGTCCCAGGCCACCTCACCTGCCGTGGGCAGCAGCAGCCCGCAGATCAGCCGCGACAGGGTCGACTTGCCCGACCCGTTCTCACCGACCAGCGCAATGATCTCCCCGCGCCGCACCTGGAGGGAGACGCCGCTGAGGCTGTCCTTCGGGGCGCCGTCGTACCGGTAGGTGACGTCGCGGACCTCGAACCGCTCCGGCGGAGCGGACAGCATCTTGGGACCGCGGGAAGCGGTCATGGCCTGCCCGTGGGCGTTGTCGAGGAAGTTCTGCCAGTCCTGCACGTACCAGCCGGTGCGCACCAGTCGGGCCCCGCCGTTGATGATGCCGCGCACGGAACCGGTCGCCGTCTGCAGCGCGAAGACCGCGCCGCCTCCTGACGCGAGGCTCATGCGCCCGGAAGCCAGGAGCCACAGCAGCGCGGCCCACACCGCGGCCGCCGCCACTCCGCCGGCAACCGCGCCGGCCAGTCCCATCCACGCGCCGGTGTTCGCGGCCTTGCGCTCCGCGGCGTTGACCGAGGCGGCGAGGCGCCGGTACCGGGCGGTGAGGAAGGGCCCGGCCAGGCAGGCTCGCATCTCCTCGCTGGACTCCATGTACGCCATGTGCCAGCGCAGCTTGTGCAGCATGCGGCGGCGCCCGGAGGTCTCGAGGCCCGCCAGGTACACCACCCGGGCGGCCCGTACGTACGCGGCGGCCTGTGGCAGGCAGGCCAGGAGGAGCAGAGGAAGAAGCACGGGGTGCAGCACGGCGAGAACGGTCGCGCCGGCGGCGAGCGTAGCCGTGGCCGCCAACACGTCCTGTGCCTCGTCCACCAGGTCCGGAGTGACCTGGGCACCGCGGTCGGCGATGTCGTAGAAGTCGTTGTAGCCGGGCTTGTTGTTCGCCGCCAGCTCCGCGCCGAGCGCGGCCTCGATCATCGTCAGCTCCGCAGCTCGGGCCAGCACCGGCCGCAGCCGCCCGGTCAGCCACGTCACCGTGATCCCCAGCAGCGCCCGCAGCCCGGTGGCCGCGGCGACGACCGCCAGCTGGGGCGCCGCCTCCCACAGGCGTTCGGTGATGTCGCCCGACGAGATCAGCGCGGTGATCGACCCCGTGACGGCGAGCAGCCCCAGCGCGGCGAGCACGCCGGTGCCGATCTGGCACGCGAGCAGTCCGGCTGTCGCACCTCGGTCCACCTGCCAGGCCATCTTCAGTGACCGCAGAACCAGTGCCGGCAGCCGTCGCGCCATGGTGCCGGTGGTCAGCTGTGCCCCAGCCTGATGCCTCGATTCGTCCCGGTAGAGGAACTCCTCGTCCTGGGCTCTGCTCGTCTCGTCCGGAGCACCCGCCTCTGATGTGCCGGTATCCGGCTGGTCCTGTGTGCTGGCCGAGGTCAACGTGGCCCCCTGACGGTCGCTGCGGCTGGGTCGTGAAGCTCAACGACCCGACATGGATTTCGAACACCTGTGTTTCAGTCGAGCTGGGAACCCCGGAATAGAGCGCGCGGCGGAGACTGCGGGATGCACCGACCCTTGGGGTCTACGGATGCAGACGCTTCGTGCAGTTGGCCGAAACGCCGAGGCTCGCGTCGAGGTCCGTATCTCGAGAGGCCCGGCAGGACAGCGGCTCTTCGGCCGGCCACCCGGCGGAGTCACATGCGGGCGATGTCGAGGGTGACGATGACCGGGAGGTGATCGCTCAGCTGCTGGGTGACGGTGTCGTCGAGTACCTCGTAGGAATGCAGCGCCGGGGCGAGCGCGGGGGAGAGCAGGACATGGTCGGCTCGGTGGTCCCCCTTCTGCTCCGGACTCAGGTGGCCCGCGGTGCGTGGGATGGGCTGATCCAGATGGACGGGCGGGTCGACGAATCCGGCGTGCATGAGCGCGCGGATCGCCCGGCGGTCTGTGCCGCCGTATGAGCCGTCGGGCAGCATGAGGCGGTGCCCGGAGTGCTGGTGCGCCGGGATCAGATCCCAGTCCTCCGGCTCTTCGTCGTCGGCGCCGGGGGTGTTGAGATCTCCGGCCAGCAGGGTGCGTGCGCCGGCGTGCTCGGTCAGCCACTGGACTTCTGCCAGCCGGTCCTGCGGGCTGAACGGGTCGAGGTGGGTGTGAAGGAGCACGACCGGCTCCCGGACCCCGGTGATGCGCATCCGGGCTCGCAGGACGGTGTGGTGGAAGTTGCCGCATGCAACGTCGGGGGAGAACCCCAGACACTGCACCCGCGGCCACCGGTAGTACGTGACGAGGTGGCATCCGTGACTACGCGACCGTGCGAGCAGCGGCTGCATCCCCAGCCGTTCCGCGGTTGCGTACACGCGTTCGGAGTCCTTCTGGTCCCAGTGCTTGGCCTCCTGGAGGTTCAGCACGTCCAGGTTCAGGCCGCCCAGCAGGCGGACCTGGTCCTCCCAGCGCTCCTGGCCGCCGTTGAGGAGGTTGTAGCTGCCCACGCGCAGCTGCCGGTCCGCCGGTAAGAGGAGTGGCGAGTCAGTCATACGGCTGGTATCTCACTTTCGCGTAGTTGGATCATGCAGACGCGTCCAGGGCCGGCGCCCCGCAGGCGTGGGGGCGCCGGGTAGTTAGGCCAGCCAGTTCTCTTCGCCATCCGCGTCCTTGCCGGTCGTGTGGTCGTCGTGCGCGCATGGCTGGGGCGGCAGCGGCGCGGAGGGCACTGCCTTGAACAGGGAGGACCTGGGTCGGGCCGGGGAGGGGAGTGGTCAGGGAGTGAGGACGGTGAAGGCGGCCGCGGGGAATCGGCGCCCGTTGACCTGGAGGGCGATCGAGTAGGCGCCGGGTGTCAGCTTCGCGGTGGCCGTCGACCGCAGCACGTGGTCCTTCGTGAGCAGGAGTTCGCTGTGGGGCTCGGCAGTGCCACGCAGAAGGAAGTACACCTTCTCGCGTGGCTTGCCAGTCGGTGTCGTCGACGAGATCACGAACATCACGTGCACCGGGACGGCCGCCGTGGTGGTCAGCGTGGCGGAAAAGCTGAGCGTGTCGCCGTCGGCGAGCTCGGTGCGCTCCAGAGTGAGGGGCGACAGGTCGATCGGTGCGTCGTGGGCGTAGCCGAGGAAGGCGTACGCAGCCGGCCAGCCCTTCTTCAACCTGCTGCGCAGGGCCTGCCGGGCGATGAAAGTCAAGTGCTTGTCGGCAGCTCGACCGGAGTCTTTCCAGCGCTGAAGGGTGGCAAGTACCAGGTCCGGCTGCGTATCGGACAGATCGTGGAGGTGGTTGGCGACCGACGCGCGGACGTAAGTGCTGGAGTCGCCGTAGAGCTGTTCGAGTACGGGCAGTGCCGCATCAGCCGGCAGGGAGATGCGTGGGGCGCAGGGCAGCAGCGGACGGGTGGCTTCGCTCGCGAGCCGGCGGGTCCGGTAGTCCTCGTCGCGGGCCCAGGCATCGACCGCCTTCATCGTCTCCTCGGGAAAGTCGTTGAGGAAATGCCGCACGGCGACCTCTGCCGAGAAGTACCGGGTGAGGCGCGCGAGAGCGGCCAGGGCCTGGTCCAGGTACTCGCCGGTGCGAAGGTAGCGCGCCACGAAATGGGAGTAGGGCGAGTAGGTGTGCAGGCCGAAGTCGTTCGGCACGCCGGCCGCTTCCGGGGTCGGCGGCAGGGAGCGCATCAGCACGTCGAGGGCCTGGGAGCCGGTGACCGGAAGGTAGGTGTGCAGGCCCTCGCTGGTCCGGGCGATCCGGGCACCCAGCTCCAGCCGGGGAAGGTCCGCCATCACCGACGTCACGAACGCGTCGGCGTCGAACTCGGGGCATACGGCATGGACTTCGCGGCCGATGCGGGCGATGCGCTCAGCGTTGAGAGCGGTCTCTTTCAGGGGAACCTTCGCGGTCATGGGCACACCCTAGGGCTGGCTACGGGGGCAACCTCGTGTTCTCGCCGCAGGTCATCCGGCGGTGTGAACGCGGGGGCTTTCGGCTATCGGACGGCGGCGCGGTACAGCAGCCGGCGGTGGCGGGAGCTGTCGCAGGGGGAGGCGGTGTGGAGGGTGGCGAGGTTGTCCCACACGACCAGGTCGCCCTGCTCCCAGCGGTGGCTGTAGACGTACGGCGCGCTGGTCGTGTGCTCCAGCAGCTCCTCCAGCAGCGCACGGCTCTCCTGCTCGGCGAGCGTGCTAATGCCACTGATCACCATGGAGCCGAGCAGCAGGGAGCGGGCGCCGGTTGCGGGGTGGGTCAGGACGAGCGGGTGTACGACCTCCGGGCTCGCGGCCAGACTCCCGGCCGCGATCGACGACTGACCGCCGCTGGCCTGGCTCTGGAGCGCGCCGAGCTGCTCGATGGAGTGCACCGCGCGCATCGCCTCGATCCGCTGTCGCACCGCCGGGGGAAGGTCGGCGTAGGCGCGGGTCGCATCGGCGAAGCGGGTCTCGCCGCCGCGTGCGGGGGTGATGACCGAGTAGAGCATCGTCGCCGAGGTGAGCTGGGGCTTGAAGCTGTTGTCGGCGTGCCACTCCTCCTCGTTGTCCCCGTCGTAGACGCCGATGTGCTTGCCGTCCTCGACGATGTTGCTGATGACGGTCAGGCCCGGGAAGCCGCCGACGGCGTACCGGCGGTCGACGCTGGTGTCCACCGTCCCGAAACAGGAGGCGACGGTCAGCAAGTCGGCGTGGTTCAGGTGCTGGCGGGGCACGATCAGCAGCCGGTGCTGATGCAGGGCCGCCGCCAACTGGGGCGCGAGGCGCTCGGCGTGTATCGCGAGGTTGGCATCGACGATGGCGCCGAAGCCGCTCTCGTCGAGCGGGCGCAGCGACAGGTCCATCGCTACTCCTTCCGGACGGTCAGAACTGGGGCGAGGGCTGGAAGACGCTGATGTCTTTGACACCGGAGGCGGCCATGCACAGCCGCTCGATGCCGATGCCGAGTCCGACGCTGCCGGCCGGCACACGTCCCGCGTCGATCGCCTCCCTGGCCAGGGCCTGCTCGTCGTCGTACAGGTCCACCGCGCGGGCCCGTTCGACGAACGCGGCCCCGTCGGGCTCGTCCTCGTAGCCGTGGACGACCTCGATGCCGTCGACCAGGACCTCGAAGCGGTTGAGGACGGCCGTCGTGCCGGGTGCCAGGCGGGCGCACGGCTCGTCCCCGCCGACCGGGTACTCGGTCAGGAACAGCGCGGCGCCGGCGCTCTGGGACTCCACCTCGCGTTCCACGTACTGCCCGAGCACTGTCTTGAACGGCACGTCCGCGCTCATGCCCAGGTGGGCGGCCATTTGGGCGGGAAGGTCCCCGAGGGGCTCGCGGTGCAGGTCGATGCCGAACTGGTCGCGGACGTAGCTGGCGACGGAGACGCGCTGCGGGGCGTACGGGATGTGCGGGCCGATCAGCCTCTCGGCGAGCGCCAGGAGGAAGTCGAAGTCCTCGTCGGCAGCGTAGAGATCGAGCATCTGGAACTCGGGCGCGTGCAGCTGGTCGAGCTTCTCGGGCCGGAAGCACGCACCGATCTCGAAGATGCGCCGGTGGTGCTCCAGGTTCACGCGCAGGGCCGGGCCGATCATCGCCCGCAGGAACCGCCCGCTGTCATGGTCCACCGGCAGACGGCGCCCCGGGCCGAGATCGGCTCTGCGCATCGTCGGGGTGGTCACCTCGACGAAGGCCTCGGCGCGGAGCGTGTCCCGCAGGCTGAACAGCAGGTCGGACCTCATGACGACTGGGTTGAGCACGGGTACTCCTCAAGGCCGCTGTTTCCGGGCGCAGTTCGCGGGAAGCCGGGCCCCACGGTGATCTGTCGTTCAGGTCCTCGGCGGGGCCACAAAGTAGCCGCGCCTGTACGAGCAGTAGAAGCCCTCCCACCGGTCCTGCCACGCCCAACGGGCCCGCAACGAGGCCCGTTCAGGAACAGAGTTCGGCGTTTTCGCAGGTCAACCAGAGTCTGTGCGCAACGGTGACGCAACGGTCCCGTGCAACCGGCGCAACGGCCAGAGCCATTGCGGCCCTCCTCGGCCGAGTCCTAGCGTGACTGGCCAAGCGCCCGGCGTGACCACCACGCAACGCTCCTCCACAGGTGGAGGAGACGTGCTCCGGCGCGGCCCTCTCCACCGGCGTGCGCCCACACCACGGCGTGCCGAGCCGACGGTTCAGCACCTCACCGGACCCGCGGCCCGGCAGTTCCACAGCCCGATCACCCGGACTCGCGGATCACCCGCGACCGAGCAGGGAGAACTCGATGACCGCTACCGCTGGAATGACCCCGGACACCGGCCTGAAGGCCGGCATGCGGCCGGACGCCGCCGGTCTGAAGGCCGGCATGCGGCCGGACGCCCCCGGTCTGAAGGCCGGCATGCGGCCGGACGCCGCCGGTCTGAAGGCCGGCATGCGGCCGGACGCCCCCGGTCTGAAGGCCGGCATGCGCCCCGACGCCGCCGGTCTGAAGGCCGGCATGCGCCCGGACAGCGCCCCCGTCGCCGCCTGACACGCGGCTGATCCACCCCTTCGTCGTGCTCCGGCGCGCCCGCCCAACGGCAGGTCACCCGTGCGGCGCGCGCCCCCCGGGGGGCGCGCCGGAGCCCGGCCCCCCTTTCATCCGCACCGCGTCGACTGGAGAACCTGATGGGCAGCCCCGCCGCCGGCAGGACCCGCAGCGGCACCGGAGCTTCCGGCCCTGTGCGCAAGGCCCTCGGGCAGCAGCTCATCGCCGACCTGGAGAAGCTCTGCGGGCGCCCGACCATCGGCCTGTGGGACGTCACCTGGGACCTCATGGCGATCACCGCCGCAGCGATCGCCGGTCACCTCATCGGTCACGTCGCCGGCCCCCTGCTCGCCGTGTGCTACATCGGGGTGCGCCAGCGCCACCTGTCCAATCTCGGCCACGAGTGCGTGCACTCCAAGCTCATGGCCACCCGCCGCGCCAACCGGATCGTCGGCTACCTCCTGACTGGCCTGCTTGGCGAAGGCTTCGAGCCCTACCGAAGCAGCCACTACGTCCACCACGCCAAGCTCGGCTCGGACGACGACCCGATGTTCCAGTCCTACCGCGCCGGCAACATCCGCGCCGCGGGCCGGGCGCCCAGCCGCCGCGCCTTCGTTCTGCGGGTCATCGTGCGCAACGCCCTGTGGCGGCTGCCGAAGACCGCGGTGCTGGCCCTGGTCACCCGCGCGCCGGGGGAGACCTGGCGGGCCCTGGCCACCCGAGCCGTGCTGTGGACCGGCGTCGTCGCCACGCTGTGGCCCGTGGGCGGCGTGCCGTACCTCCTTCTCTACTGGCTGCTCCCCCTTGTCCTGGTGCGGCCGGTCGTCACCTGGATCACCGATCTCGGCAACCACGCCGGGCTGATCGAGAACGGCGATGTCCTCCTTCAGACCCGCGGCTGGACCTCCCACTGGCTCACCCGGCACCTGCTCGGCGGCCACCTGGACGACATGTTCCACCCCATCCACCACTGGTGCCCTCAGATCCCTTGGCGGCGCCTGCCTGAGGCCCGCGTCCTTGCCGCGCAGCACCTGCCGCGCTTCGGCGAAGTGCCGTGGTGCTCCGGCTACTTCTTCCGGCGGCGCTCCACCCCCGACCAACCGTGCGTGATCGAGGACATCATCACCCGGCTCGCCGCTGCTCCCGGCGCCGCCTGCACCCCATCCCAGCACGCCTCGGCCGCCTGACCTCGTCCTCGCCCGACCTCCGAACCCTGTACGGCACCGCCCCCGGCCGCGCACCCGCGCGCCGCAGGCGAGGGGGCGCCGTCACCCGCCGCCGAGGAGGCGGCCCACCATGCCCCAGCCCGCACCTGCCTCGCCGTCGGCCCTGAACAGCTTCGACGAGTTCACCCGGCTCGACGAAGTCGTCCTCGGCCGCGCCGAGCATTACGACGCCCACCACACCGACACCTCGTGGCGGCTGTTCTTCTACGACAACGTCGCCCCGGTCCTCGGCCGGCATGCCAGCCCGTCAGGGGAGGAACTGCTGCCAATCCCCGGGCAGTTGGTCGACGAGCTCAACGAGGACATCGCCGGCCTGGCCGACGCCCTGACCGGATGCGGGGTGAAGGTCCTGCGGCCGGCGGCGCCCGGCAAGGACATCGACATCCGCTCCCCGCACTGGGACGCCAGGGCCACCCCGCCGCTCAACGTCCGCGACCAGACCATCATCCTCGGCAACACCATCGTGGAGACCGCGCCCCACGTCCGCGCCCGCATCTTCGAGAACGACCTGCTCAAGCCCGCCTTCTACCGCTACTACCAGGAGGGGGCGAACTGGCTGAGCATGCCGCGCCCGGCCCTGGCCCGCGACTCCCTGGACACCGCCTACTTCACTCGCCAGAACCTGGACGTCAGCCGCGCCACCGACAGCGAGAGCGCCGGCGCGATCGAGGGCCTGGGTTTGGAGATGGTCTTCGACGGCGCGCAGTGCATGCGCCTGGGCCGCGACGTCCTGGTCAACGTCGCCAACCACAACCACGAACTCGCCCTGCGCTGGCTGAGGGACAACATCCGCGACCTGCGATTTCACCGCCTGGACGCCATGGCCGACAACCACATCGACAGCGTCCTGGTCCCGCTGCGCCCCGGCCTGATGCTGCTGCGCTCCCCGGCCTACCTGAAGTACCTGCCCGCGGCCATGCAGTCCTGGGACGTGATCTACGCCCCCGAGACCGACGACAGCAACTTCCCGGACTACAGCGACCTCGGCTTTGTCATCCCCATCGGCAGCCGGTACATGGACATCAACCTGCTGTCCATCGACGAGAACACCGTCGTCGTCAACTCGCTCTACCCGGAACTGATCGAGGTCCTGGAGGGCCACGGGTTCACCGTCGTCCCCGTCCGCCACCGCCACCGGCGGCTGTTCGGCGGCGGCTTCCACTGCTTCACCCTCGACACCGTCCGCCGCGGCGGCCCCGAGGACTACCTCAGCTAACCCCGGCGCCCCCTCGCCACGGCTCCCTCGAACACGACAGTCCGCCCCGACGTCAGGAGATCCTTGATGGACACCGCCTACCCCTGGCCGCCCGACCAGGCCTTCTGGACCGGCACCTTCCCCGACCACACCGCCGGGCGGACCACGCCCTTCCTCTTCAAGGGCATCATCCCCGCCACCGCGGCCGGACCGGACGACGTCCTGGCCGGATTCGAGGCCATCCGCCGAGCCCACACCGCCGGCACCGACATCAAGGCGCACGCCCGCGTCTACGTCGGCGAGGACCGCCGCGACGACCTCCTGCCCCAGGCCCTGACCGCCCCGGGCTGGGACGGGGGCGTCGACGCCTTCGTGCCGTGGATGCAGGACCTCGCCGGCGCCGAGCGGTTCTCCCTGGTCATCAACAACCTGGAGACCGTCAGCCCCGCCCTCGCCGCAGGCCTCGGCACCTTCCTCAAGACCGTCATCGACGGGTGGGGCCTGCCGCTGGGCGGCGCCGAACAGGTCGCCTTTGCCGGGAACTACGCGGGCACCGCCTTCGGGATCCACGAGGGCTACGAGGACGCCTTCCTCGTCCACCTCGGCCCCAACGCCAAGAACTTCTACTGCTGGCCCGCCGAGCAGTACGAGAAGCTGACCGGCGGCAAGGAACCCACCTACGGCGACTACCGCGCACTGCTGAAGGAGGCTGAGCACTTCCTGCTGGAGCCGGGCGACGCTCTCTTCCTGCCCCGCCGGGTCTTCCACGTCGGCACCCAGGACACATTCTCCGTCTCGGTGGCCATGCCGCTGTACACCTACCCGTACGCGCAGATCCTGCAGAGCCGCATCATCCCGGACGTCCTCGCCGACCTGGCCGGGGAGGGGCCCGACGACCCGCTCAACGAGCCCTCCGCGATGGCGGACACGGCCGCCGGGCCCGGCGCCGTCGCCGACCGGCTGGCCAGCGTCGGCCGCGAACTCCTGACCGTCGCCGCCGACCGCGTCCGCGGCGCCGCCCGCCAGCACGCCGAGCAGCGGTGGGCCACCCTGCTGAGCAACGGCGGCTGGGAGCTCGTCGAGGGCGACCTGTCCCGCCAGGAAGCCGCGGACGCCTTCGACCCCGAGCGAGTCACGCCGGGCGCCAGCATCCGCGTGATTGCCCCCTACCAGGTGACCACCCTGCTCGACGACGACAGCGACTCTCAGGTCCTGCTGCGCGGCCACCAGCCGGGGATCGCCCTCGACGGCGCGGGCCTGGACCGGGACACCGTCACCGCCCTCAACCGCGGCGAAACCCTCGTCCTGCCCGACAACACCGAGCTCCTGACCGCCGTCCGCGCCCTGGGAGCCACCGGCGGCCTGCACCTGACCCCCCGCCCCTCCGACACCAAGGACGCCGACGCGTGACCCCCGACAACAGCCTCGTCCAGGCCTATCTGAAGGCCCACCCCGAGACGCAGAGCGCCGTCAATGGCACCCTGCTGGGCAAGTTCACCTCCGGCACCGCCCTGGTCACCGCTCACCTGGCGCCGCTGGTCGACTGGGCGTACGAGCGGATCGCCGAGAAGGTCGGCGCCGCCGACCTCAACGAGCGCCAGGCCCGGATGTACATCGAGGAGCTCTCGGTGTTTGCCCGCTACAACGCCCAGTTCCTCAAGGCGGCCGCCACCGCCGTTGAGGGCTACTGCCCCGAGCTCGCTCACGAGCTGCGCCGCAACCACCTGGAGGAGGGCGGCGAGCGCGGCAAGGTGCCAGCGCACTACGTCCTCTACACCAACGCGCTCCTGTCGGATCTCGGCCTGCTCGTCAACGGCCACGTGCCCGCCCCCGAAACCGAGACGCTGGTCAACCTCCACCAGTGGATGGTCGGCTCGCACATGCCCAGCCACATCGCCGGCGCCTACTACGCCACCGAGGCCGTGGCGATCGCCGAGACCGAGATCCTGCGCGACATCACCAACCGCTACGGCGAGCTGACCACCGGCCGCAGCGGCAGCGAGCTCAAGGCCCTGCACTACTACTACGAACTCCACCTCGACGACGAGCACGAGGCCGCCCAGGTCAGCGGCATGAGCGTCGAGGCCGCCCACATCGAGGGCCTGGCCAGGTTCATCAAGGAGAGTGAACTCTTCCACATCGACCTGCCCCAGGCCCTCGACGGCTGGCTGACGATCACCGAAGGGATGACACACTGGTGGGCTCAACTCGCCCACCGCGCCTCGGAGATGAACTGATGAACGCCACCCCCGACATCGTCGCCGCAGCCCAGGAGCGAACCGGCGGATGCCTGTGCGGACGGGTCCGCTTCACCGCCAAGGGCAAGGCCGTCTACCCGCACACCTGCAGCTGCCCGCACTGCAAGAAGCTCGGCGGCGGACCGATGATGTGGTGGGCCGGCTTCGCCCCCGAAAACGTCACCTGGACAGGCGGCGTCGAGCCGACCTGGTACACCACGTTCGAGGGCGAGGCCCAGCGCGGCTTCTGCCCGAACTGCGGCAGCCGCCTCGCGGCGATCGACAGCGACGTCCCCGAGCTCGGCATCGTCGTCACCGCCCTGGACGACACCAGCGGAGCCGATCTCGTCCCCGTCAACCAGTCCTTCCGCGACGACGCCGTGCACTGGCTGCCCCAGGTCCCCGACACCCAGAAGAGCCCCGTCGCCTGACACCCGCGAGACCTCCGGGGGCCGGCAGCCCTGACCCTGCCGGCCCCCGGACCCGCACCCTCCTGGGACCGTCTGCGCCGGGTCCGGCTCACCGTCCGACCGTCCCGCACCCCGCCCAGGAGACACCATCGTGCTTACTCCGCACGCCACCAGCGAGTACGGCGCCCTGCGCCACGTCGCCATGCGCTACGCCAGCGACGTCACCCCCGACCTCGACGGCCCCGGCGTCCACCCCGTCCTGACCCGCCAGAAGACCACCAGCTCCTGGCAGCCGTACGATCCGGCTACCGTCCGCTCCCAGCAGGACACTCTGATTGACCTCCTTCGCGGCCGCGGCACCGAGGTGACCCTCCTCGACGCCGTGCCGGGGTGCCCGGTCCAGCACTACCCCCGCGACATCGCCTTCGTCATCGACCACGTCCTGGTCATGGCGCGCCTGAACTCCACGCACCGCCTCCCCGAGGCCGAAGCGCTCGCCCCGCTGCTGACCGGCGCCCCGCACGTCGCCCACCTGGACGAGGGCACCATCGAGGGCGGTGACGTCGCCCTGCACACCGGCACCGTCCTGGTCGGCCTCGGGGAGGAGACGTCCCCCGCGGGCTTGGGGGCGCTGCAACGGGCACTGGCCCACCACGGCGTCGACCGTGAGGTCCGCCCGGTCCGCTTCGCTGTCGACGGCATCGTCCACCTGGACGACCACTTCACCATCGTCGCGCCCGGCACCGCCCTCATCCACCGCGAGGTCTTCCCGCCCGCCGAACTGCACTTCTTCGAGCAGCACTTCGACCTCGTCGACGTCACCGAGACAGAGGCGCGCGCCGTCCAGGCCAACGTCCTGGCGATCGCTCCGGACACCGTGATCGTCACCGCCGGCAGCGACCGCATCGCAGGGCAGCTCGCCGCGCGCGGACTCGAAATCCTCACCGTCGACTACTCCGAGGTCACCCGGATCCCCGGCTCGCTGCGCTGCACCACCCTGCCGCTGACCCGCGCCTGATCCACTCCCGGTTCCCGCCCGGCCGCCGCACCGCCGTGCGGTTCTTCGCCCGACTCCTGGAGCTGTCGTGTCCGACCCGCTGCTGCCCGTGCTCCTCGCCGTCCCGGTCGTGGTCCTCGCCTGCCAGGCCGGCGGGCGGGCCGTCAGGCTGCTCGGCCAGCCTCCGGTCATCGGCGAGATCCTTGCCGGAACCCTGCTCGGTCCCTCGCTGCTCGGCTGGCTCGCCCCCACCGTCCAGCAGCACCTCCTGCCGCCCTCGGTCCTGCCCGTCACCTCCGCCCTGGGCACCCTCGGCCTCCTGGCCTTCCTGTTCCTGACCGGACTAGAACTCGACCTGCGCAGCCTGCGCACCACCCGCGGCGCCGTCGCCGCGGTCAGCCTCACCGGACTCCTGCTCCCCATGGCCCTCGGCGCCGCCCTGGCCGCCGCCCTCTACCCGCACTTCGCCCCCGACGGCGTCGAGCGGCTGCCGTTCACCCTGTTCGTCGCCGTCGCCCTGAGCATCACCGCCTTCCCGGTCCTCGCCCGGATCCTCGCCGACCGCGGCCTGGAGACCACGCCTCTGGGAACCTTCGCCCTGGCCTGCGCCGCCACCGACGACGCCCTCGCCTGGTGCCTGCTCACCGCCGCCGTCGCCCTGGCCACCACCGGCACTGCCCTGTCGGCCCTGACCACCCTTGGTCTCACCGCCGCCTTCGCCGCCGGCCTCACCCTCATACGCCCGCTGCTGCGCACCCTGCTCGAGCGCGCCGGCCGCACCGGCGACGAACTCGTCCTGGCCCTCCTCTTCACCGGGCTTTGCCTCAGCGCCTACACCACCGACCAGATCGGCGTGCACCCCGCCTTCGGCGCGTTCCTGCTCGGCGCCGCCGCCCCCCGCGGACTGCCGGCCGTCGAACGCAGCGCCGCACGCATCCGCACCGTCGTCCTGCCGCTCCTGCTGCCGCTGTTCTTCGTCGACGCCGGCCTGCACACCGACTTCTCCACCCTGCCCGCCGGACAGTGGGGCTGGGGCGCGGCCATCCTCGCCGTCGCCGTCGTCGGCAAGTGGGGCGGCGCGGCCGGTGCCGCCCGGCTCACCGGCTCCGACTGGCGCTGGGCGGCCGCCGTCGGCACGCTCATGAACTGCCGCGGCCTGACCGAACTCGTCGTCCTGGGCATCGGCCTGCAGACCGGCGTCATCACCGAGACCTTGTTCACCCTCCTAGTGATCATGACCGTCATCACCACCGCGGCCACCGCCCCGATCCTCCGGCGCGTGGCCGGCGACGACCCGCGAATGACCCCGCCGGCACCCCACGACGATCCCGAGCGCGCCCCGGCCGGGGAGGCGACCCGATGACCCGCTCCCCGAACCCGGTCCTGGACGCGGTCCTCACCCGGCGCAGCGCACCCCGCCTGACCGAGCCCGCCCCCGGCCCCGCCGAACTGGAGCGCCTCGTCCAGGCCGCGGCGACCGCACCCGATCACGGGCGGCTTCGCCCCTGGCGACTGGTCGCGGTGAGCGGCGACGAGCGGGCCCGACTCGGCGACGCGCTCGGCGAAGCCGCCGACACACCGGAACAGGCCCGCCGTGCCGCCGCGAAGCCCCTGCGCGCGCCCCTGCTCCTGACGATCGTGCACCGGCCCGTGCCCAACCACCCGAAGGTCCCCGAGTGGGAGCAACTGGCCGCCACCACCGGCATGGTCACCACCCTCTCGCTGCTCCTGCACAGCCAAGGCTTCGCTTCGATCTGGCGCACCGGCGCCGCTGTTCGGGCACCCCAGGTCCACAAGTACCTCGGCGTCGACGACGACGAACAGCTCCTGGGCTGGCTCTACGTCGGGACCCGGTGCGCCTCCAACGCCGCCGACCGGCGGCCGCTCGACACCCCCGCCAGGATCACCTGGCACACCACCGGCATCTGAGCCCGTCACCCAGCACACGACACGCCGGCAGTCGCGGCAGCGGAGCTGGGCGGACGCCGAACCTCCGCGAAAGGCAGACCGTGCGCGACATCCAGCACATCGAGATCCCCGGGCACACCCTGAGCGTGCGCGTCGACCCCGGCCCCGAACGAGAGGGCCGCCCCGCCCTGTGGCCGAGCGTGGGGGAATACCCGATCTACGACCCGTTCCTCTACACGAGCATGACCACCGACGACGAGCGCAACCACCGGTTCCGCGCGGCACTGGCGAACCTGGCACCAGACCGGCGGATCCTGGACATCGGAACGGGCCAGGACCTGCTCTGGGCACGCGAAGGCGTGCAGGCCGGAGCCCGGCACGCAGTGGCCATCGAGGTCATCGAGGACGCGTTCCACAAGGCGGCCGCCAACCTGCCGGCCCTCGAGTCCCCGGACCGGATCACGCTCCTGCTCGGCGAGTCGACCAGACTCCGCTTCGCCCCCCGCGCCGATGTCTGTGTCGCCGAGATCATCGGCTCGCTCGCCGGCGCCGAAGGCGCGGCAGCCGTCCTGGCCGACGCCCGCACCCGCCTCCTGGAACCCGGCGGGCTGGTCATCCCCCACCGCGCGGTCACCTTGGCCGCCGCGGTCCGCCTGTCCGACCTGCTCCCCGAACAGCCCGTGGCGTTCGCCGAGGCCGCACTCCCGTACCTACGAAGCATCTTCGGCTGGCACGGCAGCCCCTTCGACGTACGACTCAGGGTCGAGAACCCGCCCGCCGACGCGCTGCTCTCCGAGGGAGCTCCCATCGAGGTGCTCGACTTCAACGGTGACCTGCAGACGCAGCAGCGTACGACCACGCACTTGGCCATCACGCGGTCTGGCCTCGTGGATGGCGTGCTCACCTGGCTCAACCTCTGGTGCCTGCCGGACGAAGAGCCTCTCGACGCACTGAGCATGAAGACGAACTGGGCCACCATCTACTTGCCGCTCTTCGACAGTCCCGTGCCGGTCGAGCCCGGAGATGTCCTGGAGCTCACCTTCGCGGCCGCCCTCAGCGACGACCGTGTTCACCCGGACTATCAGCTCCAGGCTGTCCTGCGCAGCGCCGACGGGCAACAGCGCCGCGGATCTCTGATCTCCCCGCATCACGGCGGCGCCTTCAGGTCCCACTCGCTCTACCGGGACCTCTTCCCCGCGGGCTGACCGGCCACCGGGCCGCGGCCTCCGGTACATCGCGGCCCCGGCCCCGGGCGCGGGGCGTCCTGGCGGGGGACGAAGAAGCTCAGAAGTCGCGCAGCGGCTCGCCCGCGTTCAGGCGGTCCAGGCGCTCGGACAGCCGTCGGCTCATCAGGTGCTGCGAGGCCTGGGAGGCCCGCCTCGCCGCCGCCATGTGCTCGGCCGAGTCACCGCGCAGCCGCGCCAGCACGGCCTCCGTGATCAAGAGTTCCACCGTGTCGCGCGTCCGGTCCGACGGAAGGGCCGACGCCTCCTTCAGGGCCTGAGCGCCCTGCTCGGCCAAGCCGGCGACGGCGAACGCCCACGCCGCCTGTCCTTCCAGCTCACGCAGATCGAACCACTCAAGCCAGGCCGGGCCGGCGCTGCTCTGCGCGCGGACGAAGAACTCGCGGGCCCGCTTCACCGCCGCCACGACCTGGTCCGCCTGACCGTTCAGCGCCCACGCCCGGGCCTCGGTCACGTACGCGTAGGCCCTGACCAAAGGAGGGGCCCCCTGGGCCGCCAGCACAGCGCTACGCGCGTGAGCGAGCACATCCGCCTGGCCTCCCTGCGTCGCCGCCAACCGGGCCTGATGGATGTGGACCCGGGTGATGCGGGCGCGGTCGCCGATCGCCTGGGCCAGCCGCATCGCCTGAAGGTCGTAACGCTGGGCGAGACCGGGAAGCTGGTCGTCGTAGGCCATCGAGGCCATCGCCAGGACGGCGTCCACCACGCTGCCGTACAGCCGCCGCCCAGTCCGGGCGGAGAAGCTCCCGTTCAACATCGGCGTAGCGTGCGTGTCCATCATCGACGCGAACGCGCCGCGGAACTTGCCCCCGCCGTGCTGGGAGTCGAGCTTGCCGAACAGCCGCGTCTGCTCGTCGAGAAGGTCGATGTCCGCCGCGGTCACCTTGTGCTGCCCGTGACCACTGATCACGGCGTCGGCCGGCATGACGAGCGCCTCCCTCGAGGCGGGACCGAAGACGCTCGGAGAGAAGGCGCTCTTGACGACGTTGCGTCGGCGCATGGCGTCCAGGGCCCACAGCTTCGAGAGCATCCGCACGGCATGAGGGACGTCCAGGTACTCCAGCGACTGCGCCGCGACCAGGCCGGTGTCGGACGGCCAACCCAGACTCTCCGGCGTCACCACCCGATGCAGGGCATTGGACAGCACATGGCACGCGGCGGCCGCGAGGTCGTCGCTGGGGGTTGCGCCCTTGCACCATCGCGAGACGGTGCTCGTGACCACCGTGTAGGGCAGGTGGATGGCCTCGCAGCGAGCGGCAATGCGGCGAGCGAAGCCGCTGATGGACCAGTCCAGCGTCTCCAGATGCTTGAGTAAGACCTCGTTGCGCTCCGCCTTCGCTGATCCAGGCTTCGTCATCGCGCCGCCCATCGTGGTGAGGTCAGTGGAGAGGGCGAAGTGGTGCCAGCCGGGAGCGCTGTTTCGACGGTTGGCTTCCACGTCGAGGAAGGAGGGGAAGTAGGGGTGGGACCGGTGGCGTTCGCCTTGGCCGCCGAGACGAGCAGAGTGATCAGCACGCCCAGCAGGATCACGGTGAGGCAGCCGCCGAGGTCGCGCAGCGTCGACTTCAGCGGATCCTGGTGCCAGGGCCGCCCGTCGTCCTGGTCCGAGTCGTGCTCCACCTGGGCCGCCGGGTGGTCGGGGATCGAGGGGCGGCGGACGAAGGTGTTGATGGCGGACGGCGCGTAGCCGAAGTACCTGCCGCGCTCCGCGTCGTCCCAGGGCTGGCGTGGGCCCCAGTCGACGGTGTGGCAGGTGTCGCGGTGGACCGACAGGCCGATCCGTACACGCGGAAATCCGGGCCGGTCCCGCACGGCCGCCCAGACGCGCGCGCGGCAGGAAGTGTGGAACGCGCAGGACAACGGCAACGAGCTCGCGGACGCGGCCGAAGCCGTGCTCGGCATGGCCGGACTGATCGGCCCGGAGTGCTGCACCGCCCTCTTGGTGGTGGAGCGGTAGTTGAGGTGGTAGGAGCCCACGATCGCGGGATCGCGCTGGGGGCCGTACCGGCGAGCTGCAGGCTGCGGACGTGAGCACGAAGGTCTCCCCAGAGGTGGAGGTGTGGATCCGGGCCGCCGCGACGGTGGGCGCGGGGACGTCATGCCGACCTCCTGCTCCGGCGGTCCGACGGCGAGGCCTGTGCCGGTGGCGCCAGCAGGGCAGCGCGGCTGCCTGCGGCCTCGGTAGGGGGCTGTCGTTGGGCATGGGCGGCTTGCTGGAGCTGGTCCAAGCTCCACTCGGAAGGCAGTGCCCGGCGGAGGGCCTCTTCGAGCAGCTGGCGTTCGCCTGTAGCCGCAGGACCGTTGCGTACGCCGCTCTGTGTGTGGCAGGGGTGGTGAACGACGTACACCTGGCGACGGAGCCGCTGGGCGTTGCTTCCATCCCAGCCCCAAGCCGTGCACGTGTACTCGGTGAGCAGCGATATGGGCTTGGCGAGTGATTCCGGCACGAGGTGCATGGTGATGACCCCGTCTTCGGCCAAGCGGAAGAGGTGGGACATTCCGTCAGGTATCCGGTCAAGTATGTTCTCGTGCAGTAGCAGCACCGTCCGGCACCGGTGCGAGGATGCTGTTCGCTGGCCGGGATTGGCGGGGGCAGTTCGGTCCGGCAGAGGAAGAAGGGATGCCGGGAGGGGGCCGGAGCTGTAGACGAGGGCGGCTCGGGCGCTGGCCGCCAACGCGTCCACCCACACCGGGGACAGAGGGAAACCGTCCAGGCGGTGCTGATGGCCGGGATGCGTGAGGAGCGAACGTGCCTCCTGCGCCTCGTGGTCGGGTGCTTCGAAGGCGCCCAGCAGAGCGCCCGCAGTCGCGGAAGACATCGGAGCCCGAGCCTCCTCTAGCGCGCGAATCCTCGTGGCCGATGCTCCGATGATGTTCGCGGCCTGCTGGTCGCTCAGCCCGGCGAGCCTCCGGAAGCGGCGCATCAGCGCGCCGACCAGAACAGGAGGCAGGGAGGGTATGTCGCACCGATGTGCGCACAGCGGGGAAGCGAATGCGCCTGTCATGGACGTGCCACCGTCGGATCCGCTGGAGCAGTGACGGTGGGGACCTGGCAGTGAAGGAACACGTCCTGGTTCGGGTGCAGTTCGGCCCTGCATTGCATTAGGGCCAGGTGACCGCCAGGTGTGCTGGTGGTCTTCTCGTGTCCCCACCCGGTGTCTTGAGCCAAGGACAGCAGCCTGTTGGGAGGACTACCGGTCGGCAGCAGGACTTCGCCGCGTACCCACCGTTTGCCTGTGCGGGCGGCGAAGTCTGTGGCCCACAGGGTGATCAGCCGCAGGATCGGCTCTCCCACTGGAGCATCCGGGGACTTGGCGAGGTGGCACAGCAGCAGGCTGGGCTCGGCGCCTGCGGGTACGTCCCAGGCACTGAGGCGGGGTTCGCGCACGAGGTGCAGTGCCGCCAGGAGCTGGCCGTCGCCAGAGAGCGTGACGATCTCGGCGCCGCCGCCGTGGTGGAGGAGGTTGACCAGAGCTTCTGTGTGAGGGCGCAGGGCGGGGCGTTCCTGGGGCCAGGAGGTCAGATCGGCGGCGAGCCGGTCGCGGTCTTCCTGCCCGGCAGGGACAGGCGTCATGACGTAAGGCGGTCGGGTGGACACGGGGTCGAGGTCCTGTTCGTGGGTCAGCGGAGCGGGACTGTGCCCGGGTGGGCGCGGCAGGGCTGTGAGTCAGGCGGCTGCTTCCTCGATGAGGGCTTCGTCCGGTGGTTCGGCAGGGCGGCTGTACCTGATCAGGGTCTGGGCTGCTCCGACGAGGCCGGAGTGGGAGAAGGCCTGCGGGAAGTTGCCCACCATGCGCTGGCGGCGGGAGTCCCACTCCTCGGCCAGCAGACCGACGTCGTTGCGCAAGGCGAGGAGTCGCTCGAACAGCTCGTACGCCTCGCCGATGCGGCCGATCTCCGCGAGTGCGTCGACGAGCCAGAAGCAACAGATCAGGAATGCTCCCTCGTCTCCTGTCAGTCCGTCCACGCCGGCATGCGCACCGGCGGTGGGGTAGCGCAGAAGGAACCCGTCCTCGGTAGACAGTTCTCGCTGGATGGCCTCGACCGTGCCGATGACCCGCTTGTCGTCCGGCGGCAGGAACCCAACCTGCGGGATCAGCAGGAGCGCGGCATCGAGCTCGACGGATCCGTAGGACTGGGTGAAGGTGTTGCGCCCGGTGTCGAAGCCCCTCTCGCACACGTCGCGATGGATTGCCGCACGCAGCTGCCGCCAACGTTTCACGGGGCCATCGGCGTGCCCGGCCTCGACCATTTGGACGGCGCGGTCGACGGCTACCCACGCCATGACCTTCGAGTGCACGAAGTGCCGCCGTGGGCCGCGGACTTCCCGGATGCCCTCATCGGGCTGAGTCCACTGCGCCTCGACAGATTCGATGAGTGCGGCCAGGAGGCGGTTGATGTTCTCGTCGCACCCGAGGCCGTGCAAGGCGGCCACGTGGAGGGCTTCGACCACCTCGCCGTAGACATCCAACTGTCTTTGGTCGGCGGCGGCGTTGCCGATCCGGACGGGTGCGGATCCCTCGTATCCGGACAGCCATTCCAGCTCGGATTCCGGGAGTTGGCGCTCACCGGCGATGCCGTACATGATCTGCAGGTTCTCCGGGTCGCCGGCGACCGCGCGCAGCAGCCAGTTACGCCAGTCGCGTGCCTCGTCGCGGTAGCCGGCGCGCAGCAGGGAGGACATGACGATCGCGGCGTCCCGCAGCCAGGTATAGCGGTAGTCCCAGTTGCGGGTGCCGCCGATGTCCTCGGGCAGCGAGGTGGTTGGCGCGGCCACGATCCCGCCGGTCGGAGCGTACGTCAGGGCCTTCAGCGTGATCAGCGACCGGACGACTGCGTCGCGGTAGGGGCCGGCGTAGGTGCAGTGGGCCGCCCAGTCGGTCCAGAACGTCTCAGTCGTCTCCAGGGCCTCCCCGGTCTTGATCCGTTCTGGGGCGCATGCGTGGGAAGGCTGCCAGCTCATGGTGAACGCGACACGCTGGCCCGCGTCGAGGGTGAACTGCGAGCAGGGGGCGGGCAGTTCGCCGCAGAGCTCGCTCTCCGTGTCCAGCCACACTGCGTCGGGCCCGGCGACCAGACGGGTGCGGCCGTTCACGGTTTCCGTCCAGGGCACGATCTGCCCGTAGCCGAAGCGCAGGCACAGCGTGGAGGCCACCGGAACGGTGCCGGTGACAGCTTCGACGATGCGGACCAGACGGGGCGCGCCCTCACGTGGCGGCATGAAGTCGGTGACCCTGAGTGTCCCGGTGGGTGTGTCCCATTCCGACTCCAGGACCAGCGAATCGCCACGGTAGACGCGCCGCGCGGCCGTCGGCGGTGCCTGCCCAGAGCTGGTGGCCGGGCCGATGCGCCAGGTGCCGTTGTCGGCGTTGCCGAGAAGCGCTGCGCAGACCGCGTCGGAGTCGAACCGGGGCAGACACAGCCATTCGACGCTCCCATCCCGCCCGACCAACGCAGCTGTCTGCAGATCGCCGATCAGTGCGTAGTCCTCGATACGCCCAGCCATGCAAATTCCGTCCTGTGGTGTGGCGCCGGTCCAGTCGGATGGAGGCACCCTGGTGGTTATGTCGTTTGGGCCCGACGGCCTTGGGTGGGGCGGTTGCACCTGCTCGGGGGCGCTGTGCAGGTGGCTTCGCTCTAATGGGTGAGCGCCGGCAGTGGCGGGGGAACGTCGACTGCAACGCTCAGCCACTCGCAGGCATCGACCGTGGTGTGCACGGTGTGGTGGGGAACGGGATCCCCGCGGCGGCGGGATCGCCCGTGTGAGACCCAGATGGTGTGCAGCCCCGCCCGGAGTCCGCCCGCGATGTCCGTGGCCAGGCAGTCGCCGATCATGGCCGTCCATGTGTCCTTGTCGGCCTGGAGGTCGTCCAGTGCGAGCCGGAACAGGGCCTCGTGCGGTTTGCGTACGCCGTAGTCACCGGAGATGACGACTGTCGTGAAGAACCGATCGAGTCGGCTGACCTCCAGCTTGGTGCGCTGCGCGGCCGGTGATCCGTTGGTCACGACACCGAGCGACCATCCGTCAGCAGTCAGCGCTTCGAGGGCGGCGCACACCTCCGGACGGTGCGGCACGAGTTCGGCCGTGCGTTCTTGGTAGGCGACGTGCTGCGCGGCGATGGATTTTTGGATGCCGAAGGTCTCCTTGATATCGGCGAAGAAGGCGTATCTGGCGCCGGCGTGACGTGCGTCGGCCTCCGTGATCCACGGATGTGGGATGCCGGTGGCCTGGGAAAACTCGGCGGCCCAGAGAGCGAACGCGGCGGCGTGGTCGGTGAGGGTGTCGTCCAGGTCAAAGAGGGCGATCTTGGAAGCGGGCATCACTGCCACCCCCGCATCTGGCCGGGTACCGCCGTGGGCGCGCATCTGTCGTGGCTTGGCGGCGCCAGCGCGTCTTCGTCGGGGGCCGCTCGTTTGCTGTGGGGTGCAGACTGCTGCCTCTGGGCTGAGAGCGCGACGAAGAGCCAGATCGGGGCGGTGAGTAGTCGGCCGGCCGGTGATCGGGTGACCCACCGAAGGGGCAGATCGGCGGTGCGGGCTCTGCGCGGAGGGATCGTGATCCACTCTCCGCTCAAGTAGTTGGCTGGGGGTGGCCAGCCCGGCCCACCAAGTCGCGGAGGTACGTAGCCGGATCCGAGCGGGACGAAGAAGTGCCACACATTGCCGTCGGCGAAGACGGCTCCTTGGGGCAGGCCGAGACGCTTGAGCTGCAGGAGGACTGGAGCAGCATGGTGTGCGGGGGCCTGGACGACGTCGAAGGCACGCCCCGTCGGCAATGCTGTGGCGGTGGAACTGCGCCACGCTTGGCCCAGAAGTCCGAATGCCTCCTGTTCAGGATCGTCGAGGGCCGGCATGGTCTGGCATGGTTCGACGTCTGCGGCTGGCCTGTCCGCCGTGCCGTGGTGGGGCGGCGCGAGCGGGGCGGTGACGGTGGCCATGCGGTGTCTCCAGGCGAGTAAGCGGTGTCGGGGCGTGCGGCAGGGCCGCTGACGGCGGTGCGGCTCGGCCGCCCGATGTGCTGTGTCAGGCCGGCACGACCTGCGTGGTGGGGCTGTCCGGCTGGCTGGCGAGACGTTCGGAGTAGTGGCCTTTGTCGATGCCCAGGGCGAACTCGGCCAGCCGCAGCGCCTGGATGTCGGATGTGCCGGCAGGCGCGTATATGTGGTAGGCGTCGCGTACGTAGCGGCCTATGGGCCGGTTGTTGACCAGGCCTGCGGCCCCGTGGATCTCCATTGCGGCGCGCGCCGAGTCCAGCACGGTTTCGGCGACCAGCTTGGCGTTCATCAACTCTGCGTCGCAGGGAAGACCCTGGTCGAGGAGGCTTGCCGCGTGGTAGGCGGAGAGCCGTGCGGTCATCAGCCGTGACTGCATCCGGCCGAGCTTGTCCTTCACCGTTGGCAGGTGGTGGAGCGGATTGCCGTAGCGCTTGCGTTCGTGGCAGAGGGCGGTGGTTGTCTCGAGGATGGCCTGGTGCAGGCCGAGGGCCACGGCGGTCAGGTTGAGGCGCCCGTACAGGATGCTGGAGGAGTAGGCCACGTCCCTGCCGTCGCCCTCGGCGCCCAGTCGGCTGCTCGCCGGGATGCGGCAGTCGTTGAAGATCAGCTCGCCGAAGCTGAATCCGTGGAGCCCCAGGGTCTCCGGGTGCGGACTGCGGGTCAGTCCGGGGGTGCCGGCTTCGACCAGGAACGCGCTCAGGCCTCCGGATCCTGTGCCAGTGCGGGCGACCACGCCGTGGAGGTGTCCGATGTGGGAGTTGCCGACGTAGACCTTCGCGCCGTTGAGGACGTATTCGTCGCCGTCGCGTACGGCAGTGGTCTCCATGCCGAGAACGTGGCCGCCGGATGCTGTCTCGGTGACTGCGATGGTGGGCAGGCAGTCCCCGGCGGCAATCTTCGGCAGCCAGCGACGCTTTTGGTCTTCAGTTCCGAAATGGATGATCTTGGCGACTCCGAGCTGGGACGCCTGCACCATGGCTCCCATGGCCGCGCTGACGCGCGAGAGTTCCTCGATGATGATCGTTTTGGCCAAGTGGCCAGCGGCCATGCCGCCGTATTCCTCGCCGATCGTGGCGCCGATCCATCCCCGGCGGGCGATCGCGGCCGCGAGGTCGGTCTCGATCTCCCCGGTCCGCTCCATCTGATCCACACGCGGTGCGACCTGGGACTCGGCGAAACCCCGTACGGCTTCACGGAGTTGGTGGTGCTCTGCAGCGAGATACGAGGCGGACATGGTGGGGTTCCCTCCCTGAGAGAGCGCTGTCGGGCGCGGCGCGGGGTGTCTTCTAGTGCGGCGGCTGGAAGCCGGCGCGGCGATAGAGGAAGGCCATGACCTCGTCGCGGCACTGTCTGATCAGCTGGAGCGATCCCTGACCCGTGGCGAGGGGCTTTTCGACGGGACCGACGAAGCAGACGGTCCCGAGCGCGATGTCCTCATGCATCAGGGGTGCGCCCCCATAGGTGCGGATGCCGATCAGGTCCACCACCGCGTTGCCCGCGAAACGGGGGGAGGCGAACACGTCAGGCAGGATGAGTGCCTTCTTCTTGTGCACGACCTCGGGACAGAAGCCGTGGTCGAGGGACATGCTCCGGCCTACCGTGGGCAGCTCGCTGTCGTCGCCGGGGGTCGCCAGACCGAAGAACTGCTGCTCAGCGCCGAAGATGTTGACCATGGCGTAGGGCACCCGGGCGGCTTGTGCCAGCCGGATGGCGAAGGCGTCGAGTTCCGCGTCGGGGCCGGTGAGGCCCAGAGCACGCTGCACGTCGGCACGCGCGAGCTGTTCGGCGGTCTGGGCTGGTGGCGTGGTGGGGTTCGGGCGGGTCATGTGAGAGCTCCAGAGGAGGAGACGCCGCGCAGTTCGATGCTGCGGCGCACGAGAGTGATCAGGACGTGCTTGGCCGAGGAGCGCTGCCGCACATCGCAGGTCATGACGGGGATGTGCGAGGCGAGACGGAGGGCCTGGCGGACTTCGTCGGGGGTGTATCGGAAGGCGCCGTCAAACTCGTTGATCGCGATGACGAAGGGCAGGCCACGTTCCTCACACCAGTTGACGGCCGCGAAGGAATCCGGCAGACGCCGTGTGTCGACGAGCACCACGGCGCCCACGGCACCGTAGGAGAGGTCGTCCCAGAAGAACCAGAACCGCTCCTGTCCGGGGGTTCCGAACAGAAACAGGATCAGCGAGTGGGGGTCGGCGAAGGTGATCCGGCCGAAGTCCATGGCCACGGTGGTGACGGATTTGTCGGCTATTCCTTCGAGGTCGTCGACCCCTGCGCTGGCAACGGTGAGGGTTTCCTCGGTCGTCAGAGGTTCGATCTCACTGAGTGTCGTGATCATCGTGGTCTTGCCGACGCCGAAGCCGCCTGCCACGACGATCTTGAGTTCTTCCGCAGGTGTGCTGGCGCGCCCGTGGCGGTCGCCTTCAGAGGGAGGTTTGTAGAGCATTGAGCAGTCTCTCCAGAAGGTGCACGTCGGGGTCGGACGTGCCAGCGGGGTTGGCGAGAGCGAGTGCCTGAGCGTCGAGAAGATCGCTGATCAGGACTTTGACCACTTGGACCGGCTGGTGCAGCCGAGCCGCGAGCTCCGCGACGGAACACGGAGCGCCGCTGCAGTGCAACAGCAGCGACTCGTGCTCACGGCTCAGCTGAGCGGGCAGGACTGTGGCCTCGGTGATAAGGCAGGTGGTCAGGTGCAGCGGGTGGGTAGGGCGGGTGCGTCCTCCGGTGATTGTGTAAGGACGCACATCCCCTAACGTGCTGTCGGACCACCCGCCACGCGAACCCACGTCAAAGTCCCGTGTTGTAGCCGTTGTTGCGCCGGGCCTGGATGATCAGGTGCTCGTCGAGCCCCTTGATCAGCTTCTCCATCTCGTGCCCGACCTGCCCCACGTCGGCCTGGGGGTCGGTCACGACGGCCAGGACGGTGCCGAGGACCGCCTCGTTCACCATTCCGGCGCTCATCAGGAAGAGGTATCCGGCGTCGTGCTCTACAACGACCTGACGCACACCGCCCTTGGCTTTCTTGAACTGCTGTCGGGCCAGGGCCCAGATCCCGGTGATGGCCGCGGCTGTGGTGTCCGCCTCGTCAACCGTCTGTTCCGTATAGGCGAGTTTGAGGCCGTCACCAGTGCCCAGGAGAGCGTGCTGGGCACCAGGGATCCGGCTCACGAAGCTGCTGAGAAGTCCGTCCAACTGGGCTCGCGCCGACGCTGCCTGGTCGCTGGTGATGGCCTGGCTGTCCGCGTCCATTGTCAACTCCTGCTCTGCATGGGGGGATTGGTGGTCGAAGGGTCGTCGGTGGCGGTCAGTGTGTTGGGAGCTTCCGACTGCCGCTGCCCCTCATCGAGGGGCGCACGAGACTGAAAGCTGGCCATCAAGCCGCCAGTGGGACGGCCGGCAGTTTCCTGCTGCCGCGGTCGCGGCGCCTGGTCCTTTGGCTGGCTGACGTCCCGGACCGGCAACGGCGGCCTGTCGCTGCCGGCGTCTGCTGGAGGGTGCGGCCGGGCGGGCGTGGGCGGAAGATCGTGTGTCTGGCCCGTCCTGGGCGACCCTGCGCTGCCGGAGTGCGGCGCGCCGCTCGGGCCTGGAGGCGAGGCTGGTGCGCCCGCGACAGCGGCGGACTGCGTCGGCGTCTCGTGGGCCTCGACGAGTAGTTCGCTCGGCAGAAAGACGATTGCGTGAGTGCCGCCCACGATGTTGGGCCGAAGCTGAATGGTGATCTTGTGGCGCCTGGCGAGGAGTGCCGCTACCAGGAGTCCGAGCTGGCCCGTGCGTAGACGGTCGCGAGGGTCCTCTCTTTCGGGGTTGGCCAGGAGCCGGTTGAGGGCATCACGCTTGTCCTGAGACATCCCCGTACCGCGGTCGACTACCTCGATGGCGATGCCGTCGCCGGTTTGGGTGGTGTGAACCTCAACCTTCTCGGTGGAGAAGTCTGTGGCGTTCTCCATCAGTGCGGCCAGGAGGTGCACGAGGTTGGGGCTGACGTATCCGGGGACCGACGCCGTCACCGGTGTCAGTTCGACACGCACCCGCGCGTACTCAGGGATCTCGGCGACAGCTCGCCGGATTGTCGTCGCGACGAGGATGGGCGGGGTGTTGCGGGACGGCAGACTCCCGCCTATGACCGCCAGGCTTTCCACAGCGCGCCGAATCTGCGTCAGCAGGTGGTCGATGCCGAAGATCTGATGCAGAAGGTCCGGATCCTCAACGCCGTTCTCCACATCGGAGATGACGCTGATGCTTCGGTTGACCAGGCCCTGAAGCCGGGGAGCGACCGACTTGAAGATCTCAGCCAGCTCTGCCTGCGGGTTCAGCACACCGTGCGTATGCGCCGCCGCCCGCATCACGGCTTGCCAGGCCTCGGTGAACCCCGCTTCGATAGCTGGGATCACATCGAGGCGCACGTCGCCTGTGCGTGGCTGGACAGCGGGCTCGGCGAAGTTGGTCCGTGCCGCGCCTTGCTGGGCCTGCCCGAGCGCCCAGCGCACCTGTTCCCGGCCCTTGTCGATCGCGGCCATGACACTGGCCAAGGCGTGCAGTGCTTCGTCGCGCTGGGCGCAGAGCTGCCTGAGCGCTCCATCGTGTTCGGCGCGGAGCTGCAAGATGTGCGCAACAGCTCTGTGGGCGCGTCGAGAGCGAGTCACCGTCCACCACAACAGGCCCCCCACTGCGGCGCCCGCGCCGACGACGCCGGCTTCGGTGGGCACGGCGCCGAGCCGGTCGAGGAGCCACGCCCCACCCACTGCCAGGGACGAGAGCGCGCTGGAAAGGACTGCGGGGGGCAGGCGAAGGCTGCCATCGGCGTGCGCCCTGCGACGGCTGCCGCCAGTCGCGGCCTGCTCGCGGGCAAAGTGCTCAGACATGGCACACCTGGCGCCGGCGAGCCCGGCAGACTCGTCGCATCCCGGCCCGTGTCTGGCTGAGCGACTCATGAAGCGCTGCCGACTCCGTGACCGCGGCAGCCGTTGGCTCAGGCACACTGGCCCAGAACCGCGCCCGGCATGGCAGCTGATACCCCTTGGTGGGGCACTGGAGGCTCCGGCCGCTGCTGCAAACGGAATGCGGTGCCCCCCACCGGTCGGCGGTACCGGATCCCACAGGGATGAGCAGGACCTGGTGGGTGAGGCAGCACAGCAGCGGTCCGACCTCGCGGCTCTGGTCAACCATCAAGTCGACCGAAGCCATGCCGAGACCCACGCCGACGCGGACGATGTCGAAGTCGCGCGGGAGCCTCGGTGGGAGGGGGGCCTCGCCGAATTGAATCTGCCAGGCATGGCGCGTGATCAGGGGAGTCATCAGCTCTCCGGTCAGGACGGGAAGCCCGTCGTCGGGTCAGTGCGCAACCTTCGCGGCAGGGACCACGGTGAGCGGGGCGAGGAGCGACGAGCCTTGTGCAGTTGTGCCCGCGCTCCCGTGCCCGCTGGTCGCGGGACAGCAGGTGGGCCGGCTGCCGCTGGGCGGAGTGGATCCCCGCGCCGGCGGCAGCCGGGAGACCGAGCGCGAGGCTGCGCTGAGTCTCGCTCTCAACTTCCGGGGATCGAGGGCCCGTGCGATCCCCAGGCGACGGAAGTCGGAGCCCAGGTCGGGCAGCCCGAGCGGCATACGGGGGAGTGCCGAAACGGGTGCCCAGGTCGATGAGTGCGACGTCGACGGACGCGGCCGCCGCTCACGTACCCCAGCGACGGCTTAGGGAGCCCGGGAGCCGAGGAAGCCGAGTGCGTTGTTCTTCATGCCGCCGAGCCCGATTTCAGGACGTCCTCGCGACAGCACACCAGCCTGGTGATGCCGGACGGGAGCGCGCCGAGGACGCCGATCTGCGAGGGGTGAGTCGCCACGGTGGTGGTTCCTTAGTCGAGATCCTTGAGGGGAAACCGAGTCCTGTGCACGAAGGGCAGCAGGCGGCCGCTTCGGATGAGCCGAGGTCGTGAACCAAAGCCTTCCCGGTCGCCAGCGCCATCGGTAGATGAATCCGCACCCCACTTCACCCCACTTGGGGCGAGCGATCAGAGCCATTGGCTTCTCGTGTATGCATTGCGGACGTAGGGACATTTAGGCCCTTAGGGGAACATTCTGCCGAGCGTTCCCCGTTCGGATCGGGTGCCCGGCCACCTGATGAGTCCGGCACCCCACTTCACCCCACTTCGCTGAAGTGGCTTGACAGCATGGATCGTTGTGTGTAGCCAGCCCTCTGAATGCGGCCGAGCGGGTCCGGGATGCGGTGTGCAGGCGTGGCGTTGCGGCTGGTCAGATCCCCCTGAGCGGGCCTGGTGCTGCGGGTGGGTGAACTCTGTGGCCGTGCGGCAACGTGCCCAAGGACGTCGCCCCCCGGTCGCGCCGCCGCATGTGCCCCGACCGCGAGAAAACCAGGCAATTGGGGTAGTTCATCTGCCTGGCGGCCAGGATGCGGCCCAGCGCACTCATCCAAGTGGGGTGAAGTGGGGTGCCTTCTCGTGTACCGCGCCGATCTGCCATGAGCCAACGTGGTCCAGAGGACTACCCCGGTCCACGCCCCCGGGCGTCTCAGAGCAACCAGGAGACGAGGGCATGCCCATCCCCGCTACAACCTCGGCGAGCGCTGCTGGCCTGCGTGGCGAGCCACTCGCACACGCCGAGGCCGACCTCACTGGCCTATTGGCCCCCCAGGTAGTCGCCCGCCACCTCGTCCACGAGGTACTCGCCGACGAGAACGACTCGTGGACGGACGTCATCGTCCTGGTCGCCGACGAGCTGGTGGGAAATGCTCACCAGCACGTCGAGGCCGGCAAGCCGATAGGGATGGCGGTGGACCTGTACGAATGGGGTGCAGTTGTCCAAGTCGAAGACAGCGGACGCGACATCACCGCCATTTCGCGTGAGCCGAAGGAGCCGGCACTCGAGGACGAGGGAGGGCGCGGCCTCTTCCTGATTGACACTCTGGCGAGCTCGTGGGGCGTGCGGCCGACTGACACGGGCAAGAGCGTCGTGGCACTGTTTCTTCACCAGCCGGCCGGAGGAGGGCGATGAAGGGCTGCGACCTGCGCCCCAGAGCCCTCACTCCCGGACTGAGTCTCGGCCCGCTGGGCGTTAGCACAGGGACCACGCGCTGGGACTTCCCTGAGCAGATCGTCGATGACGGGCAGATCCTCAGAGGGCTGCGCAGGGCGATTGAGCTGGGAGCGTCGTTCGTCGACACCTCCGATGCGCACGGCGACGGACATGCTGAGCGGTTGGTCGGGAAGGTCCTTCGGGAGTACCGGCACTATGGGGTTCACGCCATCAGCAAGGTCGGGCGACTGCGCGGTTCCGCGCCACACCCGTACGCCGGCCCGAGGGTCCGCCACCAGCTGGAGCAGACGCTGGAGAATCTGTACCGAGAGGACCTGGCCGTCTACGTGCTGGACTCGTACGACTTCGGCCCCGGAGATATGTACCTGGGACCCGTGGTCGCGCAGATGCACGCCATGCGCGACCTTGAGCAGATCGGGGCAATCGGCCTCCGAGGCCCCACCAGCGCTGACAGCGTCCACCAGATACGGCGCTTCCTCTGGCTGGTCGAGGAGATCCAGCCTGACGTGGTGTGGGCCCAGGCAAACGGCCTCCTGCCCGCAGCCGTCCTGGAGGAGGGCGAGAGCCTGAGCGAGTTCACCGCGCGAAAGGGCCTGGGACTGGTCGTTGCTTCGCCTCTCGGGCACGGAATGCTCGTCGGCCAGCGCAACCGCAGGGCTCTGGATGCACTTTGCGGGCAAGGTGTTTGTCCCGAGGCGGCTGCCGCCGTTGTAGAGGGCGGCCTGCGGGAGCTGGCCGGGCTATTCGGATCCGGGCACGGTACCTTGGCCCCGCTCCTGCTGCGGTCGAGCCTCCAGCAGGCGCCCCATGCGCTCGTCGCCGTCGGTGTCGCGGAAGAACACCTGATTGAGCAGTGCTTCGATGCCTTGCCCGGCTCGCTCTCTCAAGACGAGGTTGATCAGATCGATGCCGTCTTCGCCCGCATGAGGCTCAGCCTGCAGATGCTGGCGGGACGGCCTGTCATGCACGAGCGAGTCGGGGGGCTCGGCTGAGCCGGACAAGGTTTTCGGCCGACAGTCGGCCTGAACAAGTGGCGTTCCTGCCGTTGAGACGGGCACAGATCCGATGGGGCCGGCCTCAACTGGCGTGGCGGCCGACCCCAAGGGGTCACTTCGTACGTCAGTCCAAGCCTGCGATCGGGTCGAACGCTCCGTCCTTCACGCTCTGAATCCAGGCACGAGCTCCGTTCAGGGGATACAGCAGGGGCGGGCGGTCGGTGCACTTGGTGTCGCTGACCAGGATCCAGTCGCCCATCCGGCCAACCCTCACGCAGTCCCCACCCCCGCCGCTGTAGGACGACACCGTCCCCTCCAGACGGGACAAATCGAGCTTGGAGAGGTCGGGCCTCTGCGACTGCACGGTCACTACAACTCCTTCATCATTTTCTTGAGGCGCACGCGGGTCTCCTCTGGCTCCAGCGCTTGGTTCCAGAGGTCGGTGAACACCGCGGCGTAGCGGTCCGTGTACAGCTCCTCGTCGATATACCCCGAGCTGACCATGTTCTCGAGCCATACGACGGACCGCGCAGGCCCGGGGAAATCCATCAGTACGAATCCGCCCGCGACGCCGGGGTGGACACCGATGGTGTCCGCACCGGGCAGGATCCTAATCGTGCATCTGGGCTGCTCGGATTCGTCGACCAGCCGTTCCAGCTGCTCCTCCAGGACAGCCTTGTCCATGAGGGTGCGACGCAGACAGTCCTCGTCGATCAGGGCCTGGAAGTCGCTGAGTGCACTGCCGGCGTTTCGCCTCTGGCGGTCCATGCGGATGTCGACGAGTGCCTTCACGTCGGCCGGGCGCAGATCGGGACGCATGCGCCCGATGACGTGAAGCGCGTATTGCCGGGTCTGAAGACGGCCGGGGACGATCCGCGGCTGGTACGTGCGAAACAGGGTCGCCTTCTGCTCCAGGGCGAGGAACCCCTCGAAGTTCATCGGCCCGAGGACTCCGGCATTCCGTCGCCAAAGAGCCGGCCGCGGACGGGTGGACGGGCTGTCGGAGCTCAGCAGCGCAAGGATCTCGTCCCGCTCGGCGGGCTCCGCTCCGATGCAACCAAGGATCGCCTGCGCCAGGGCTGCCTCCTGGGCGAAGCGCTTGCGCTGGCCGTGCTCGATGCGGCTCAGCTGACTGGGCCCCAGTCTGCGCGGCGGTTCGTGTTCCAGGAGCAGCGCGGAGACCTTGGCCAGCGTCAAGCCATGACGCTCGCGCAACTCCTCGATGCGCGCGCCTACTTCACGGAGCGTCAGTGACGACGGTGCCTCGTTACCGGGCGACATGCCGGTTAGTGTGCCTTCTCGCCGGGCTCCCGACAACAAATCTCTTCAGCAATTTGCTCACTCATGTTGCTAACTCCCGGTCGACAGGCGCATCCTAGCGAGGGTCACGATGCGTACGAGATCCGTCGCGGCTTGTGGCATGTGCCGCTGGCTGTGCCGGTCTCAGCTCGTCCCCCGCCTTCGTCCGAGGAGGGCCGCACCATGGGCCGCCCCACGTTGTTCCACGTTGAGCTGAAGCGACGTGGCTGGGACAGCTGGGAAGAGTTCTGCATCCACTTCACGGCTGGCGGGCGGGCTTTGGCGGAGCTTACGGGCCAGCGTCGCCTTGCCACCGCAAGCGTCGGACGCACCACGTTCGAACGCTGGGCGCAGCCCACCTATTGTGGTCGGCCGCGGTCAGAAGCGGCGCAAATCCTGGAACACATCTTCGGTCACTCCACGGACGAACTGTTCAGCCCGGCCCGTACACCTGCCGAGCTTCGCCAGCCGACCACCGAAGCGGCGGCGGTGATTGACGACCGCTGGCCCTCCACATCGCGCCTCATCGTGCCGGCTACCGGAGCCGCGGGGATGTGGGAGCTCACCGGCCGGGACTCCCTGGCCGGTACAGCCGCCGCTGTACAGGTCATGACCGCCGTACACGAGGAGGACGGCGACGAGGTACGCGTCCTCGACTCCGACGAAGGCCTGAAACAGTTCTTACGGCCCGCCGCCCGCCGCGGCTTCCTCCTCGGCGTGGCAGAGCATGCCGAGGACTACGGGTTGTACGTACTTGACGCCGCATCGGCAAGACGGGCCCAAGCTGTCGCCACGGCCCGCAGCAATCCCGTTTCCATCCCCAAGGCGTACCTCCTCGACGACCTCACCTACGGAATCCTCTGGTCCCTCACACAACTGGACGATGGTCTCCTCGCCGACGACCAGGCCCTCGACGCCGAGAGCCATAACCTGGACACCTACCTCGCGCTCCCGCGCTCTGCCCCCAACCGCCAGCTGCTGGAACTGACCTCTGCGGGGTCCAGCTGGTGGGGGTCAGCATTCTGCGCCCACTACATCGAGCGGGAACTCCAAAGCGCCGGAGAGATTCCCGCATTTTGGACGCGCGAACAACGCGGCGCCGAGGCAGCACCGTGGGTGATCTTTTCCCACAAGATCGACTATCTGCGGCGCATGGGCCGCTTCGTCGACGGCGGCCAGACGACCTCCCGTGTCTTCTGCGTCCCTGAGGCTGCCGTCGCCCGCACCGAGCGCTACGAACGCATCCTGCTGCTGCTCGCCATTGCCCTCATGGAACGCCACGGCATCCGCGTCCGACTCGTAACAAACCCCGCGTACGCCGACATGGACGGTGTCGCATTCATCCCTGGCCAGAAGGCCGTCGTCGCCAACTGGGTGCGTACCGGAGAGGCGTTGTGGGCCGCCAGCACCACCAGCAGCCGCGGGGATCTTCGCTCGTATCGCACCGCCTTCGGCGATGCCGAGGAGATCAACATCCTCATCAGCCCCGACCCGAAGGGGCGCCTGGAAGAGCTCGCTCGCTACTTGGACATCGACTGGGGGTGGATCACCACACGATGCCGAGAAGTGGCCGAGCACGGTGTCGCCGGCCTCGTCCGGACGCGGAGCCGTCTGCTGACGAGCGACGGCCTCGACGATGCCCTGTCGTTCCTCGGCACCTTCGCCCCCAGAATCTGAAACGATTTACGCTCTCCCGCCTCCGCGACCCTGAAAGGGCTCCTGTGCCAGCCTCCTCCAGCACGAACGACACCGTCGAAGTGATCACTCTCGGCGGGACCGTTGCCATGACACGCAGCTCCCAGGCGGGGGGCGCGACGCCGAGCCTAACCGGAGCCGACCTGGTCGACGCCGTTCCTGACCTGCGCAGTGCTTCGCGGATCACTGTGGAGGACTTCCGACAGCTCCCAGGCGCCTCACTGACTCCGGCAGACATCGTTGCCCTGGTGGAGCACATCGCAAAGGCCGAGGCAGAGGGCATCCGAGGCGTGGTGGTAACACAGGGCACCGACACGATCGAGGAGAGCGCCTTCCTGGCAGACCTGTACTACCGAGGGGACATCCCCGTGGTCTTCACCGGCGCCATGCGCCATGCGAGCCTCCCGGGCGCCGACGGGCCAGCCAACATCCTCGCCGCAGCACAAACTGCCGCCTCAACAGAGGCACGCGGCCTCGGAGTCCTGGTTGTCTTCGGCGATGAGATCCACGCCGCGCGGCACGTGCGCAAGATGCACACGACCAGCATCACCGCGTTCGCGTCTCCGAACGCCGGGCCCATCGGCCACGTTGTGGAGGGCACCCCTCGCATCCACAACCGCGGACAGCGCACCCCGTCCGTTCCTTGGCCCGGCGGCCCGCAGCCCCGTGTCGAGGTGGTCACCGCCGCACTCGGGAGCGACGGCGCTCTCCTTGACACACTCAAGGACACAGTCCAGGGCCTCGTGATCGCCGCCTTCGGTGTAGGCCACGTCCCGGCCTCCTGGTGTGACAGGCTCGAAGCGCTCGCCGATACGATTCCGGTGGTCCTTGCTTCCCGGATCGGCACCGGTTCCGTGCTCACGAGCACCTACGGGTTTGCTGGATCGGAAAGCGACCTGCTCGCAAGGGGACTGATCGGCGCCGGCACTCTCGACCCCTTCAAGGCCCGGCTGCTGCTCAGCGCCCACCTTGGTGCGAATAGCTCCCGTGCTGAGATCGAAGCCGCCTTCGCCGCCTGCCGGTGACCCACGACCGCACCCTCGGAGATTCCGTCATGCGCTCCACTGAGCTCACCGTCCGCCGCCAGATCATGGTTGTTCTTGAGCACGGAGAGGACTTCTACTCCGGCCTGGCCGAAGCGTGCGCCAAGCACGACATTCGGTCTGGCTACATCCCCTCCTTCGTCGGGGGCTTCCGCACTGCGCGACTCGTCGGGGACTGCAAGCCCCTCGAGAACCCGGACGCTCCTCTGTGGGAAGAGGTCGAGGTAGAACATCTGGAGGCTCTCGGTGGTGGCACGCTCGCCTGGGACGCCGAAGAGGGCCAGCTGGCGCCACACATCCATGTCGCAGCAGGCATCAAGGACGCCTCCGCCGACGGGCGCGTCTCCCACCTTCTCGGTGCCACCGTCCAGTTCATCTGCGAGATCCCCGTGGTGGAAGTGATCGGAGCCGCGGATGGGCCGGCACTGACCCGAAGCCGGGACCCACACCTGTTCGGTGGGGAAGTACCCATCCTCGGCTTCGGCTCTCACAACTAGCGGCGACGGCGGCGACAGCCATGCGCCGAGCCACTCGATTTCGCCAGGTGGTTCACCAACGACGCCTGCATCTCTTCGAGTCGTTCTGCTCCCACTTTGTGCGCGCCGCCCATGAAGTGGCCCAACTGGACGAGAACGCTCGTCTCGCGACGGCGATGGTCTCGCGGAGCGCCTGGGACCGCTGGATGGACGGAGACATCCAGGGCACTCCGCGGGCCGACACCTGCAGAGTCCTGGAGCACCTCCTGGGGGAACCCGCAGAGGTCCTGTTCGGCCCGCCGCGCCCCGCTCCACCACGCGAGGAGCAGGAAAAGGCGCTGTCGCCTCACCTCGACGCGATGGCGTCCTTCCGACTCGCCGACCGCCAACTCGGCGGCGGCCACGTCTACAACTCGCTTCTGCTCTACCTCCGCACCGAAGTCACCACCAGCCTCATCGGTCTCGGCGCAGTCCAAGGCGCAGAGGCGTTCCGCGACGCGGCAGTGCTGACGGAGATGGCCGGCTGGATGGCACACGACTCGGGGCGCGACACCGTTGCCCAGGGACACTTCCTCAGTGCTCTGCGTTTCGGCCAAGCAGCCGGCGACCCGTCTGTCGCCGCCAATGTGGAAGCCGGCATGAGCCACCTGGCCCTCCAAGGAGGCCACGCCGACCAAGCGGTCGAACTTGCACGCAGTGGGCTGGACCGGCTCCGCGCCGCCGAGCATGTGCCGGTTCTGGCAGCCCGACTCCACGCCATGAAGGCCCGGGCGCTCGCGCGCGGCGGCTACGCCAAGCAGGCACAGCAGTGCTTGGAATCGGCACGCGAGGAACTAGCCGCTGCCGACACGGCGCTCGTGCCGGACTGGGTGGCCCCCTTCGACGCCGCGGCACTCGCGAGCGAAGCCGCATCCATCCTGCTCGACCTACGAATCCTTCCGGCGGCCACCGACGAGGCGAACCGCGCCCTCAAGCTCCGCGACGCGAGCCGGGCCCGTAGCCGTAGCCTCGGGCAGATCACGCTCGCCCAGTCACTGATCGCGCAAGACCAGGTGGACGCGGCCTGTGCCGTCACCCACGACCTACTGGAAACCTGCCAGTCGCTGGGGTCCATCCGCATCAGCCGGGACCTTGCGGATCTTCGGACCGCACTCGAGCCATACGCCAGCTCCAGACAGGTCAAAGAAGTCCTTGACCATATGACCGTCGTGGCCCGGCACCGTAGATTGCTGCTGGCCAGCCTCACCGTCACGGAAGGGTCCCAGGTGTGAGCAACGCACCTCAACCGGGAGATCCCGGTCGTGATGTGTACCTCGCTGAGGGCAACGCCAAGCAGGCCCGGAAACGCGTGGTCGCGGACGCCCTGATCCGAAACGACCAAGGACACGTGCTCCTGGTCGACCCGGCCTACAAGGAAGGGTGGGATCTGCCTGGCGGCATGGCTGAGGCCAACGAGGAACCTCTCGACACTGTCGCGAGGGAGCTCCGCGAGGAACTCGGGCTCGGAGCCGACTGCGTCCAGATGCGCGGCCTGCTCTGCGTGGACTGGGTGGGTCCTCACGGCCCGTGGGATGACCTCCTCGCTTTCGTCTTCGACGGCGGTGTCCTACCGAATGACCGAGTCGAGAAGCTGTCTATCAAGGACGACGAGCTCAATGGCTTCCGGTTTTTCGCGCCCGAGGAAGCGCTCCGCCTCCTCCCCAAACGGCAACGCGCACGCGCGACCCAAGCACTCATTGCCCTCGGTGACGGAATCCCCCGGTACCTCCGAGACGGCGTCCCCGCATGGAACTCCTCAGAGACGCCGACTGGTTGGCAACGCACTTGAGCCGGATGAACAGAGGAGTTCCTGGGATGCCGCGGAAATCGAAAGGGATGCTTCGGCCGCTCCACGGAACGATCGTGAGAGGTGTCCCATTGCTCCCGCCAAATTCGATCTCGCGCTCCCGGCAAGAGGCGCCCTCCACCTTCCAGGGATTCCCGGAGGTGTAATGCCGGGGACGAGCCAGATGGCGAGCTCGGGAATTTCTTCTGCTTTGCGTTCTAAGGCGTACGAAGTGTGCCCTCCGGGGGTCGACACCTTTCGGATGAGCTGGAATTTCTGCTGCTGGTAGTACTCCGCGAGAGCGGGGGAGCTGCAGTCGCGACGTACGCAGCTGACGCCCTCGCGCGCAGCGCGGTCGACGGCCCAGTCGGCGATGAGTGTGCCGAGCTTGCGGTGGCGTTCGGCGGGGTCGGTGACGGTGCCGTTGAGGTAGTAGGCGGTGTCGGCGGCTTCAGTCGCGGTCCAGGTCCAGGGCGCGGATGTCCGGAGGATCGTGGTGCAGCCCAGGACCCGGTCGCCGTGTTCGGTGAGAACCCACATCTCGATTGGGTGGCGTGTGCAGTTGCGGGCCAGCTCTTGGACGTGCTTTCCCCAGTTGCGCCAGCTCGGAAGCTGGTTGGCCTTCATCCAGTCGGAGCGGGCCTGGATCATCGCGGCGAGGCCGGGTTGGTCGTCCGGCGTGGCTGGTCGCATCGCGAGCATGCGGTCCGCTCCCTGTGTGCTCCCGTCCGTGAGCGGTCGGCAGTCTGGTGTTCCGGTCCGCACCTTAGACGTCTACTGCCTGGTAGGCGCAACCTTCTCTGTGCTGGGTCCGGATCGTGTGTGAGGCGTGCCGATAGGCGGCGGGATGCCCTGAGACCCCGCCTTCCGTCAGTCTGCGGATGTCAGGCTGCGGCGGGCCGTGAGCGCAGAAGCCCGTCGGTGAGGCGCTGGGCGAGGAGGGCGGCCTGGAGGGCGCCGGCGGGGCCGGGGTCGGCCCGGCCTTGTCCGCGAGCGTTGGCCAGGGCTTGCTCCAGGCGAGAGGCCGGTGCGCCGGGTGACGAGGAAGTGAGGTTCAAGGTACCCGTCCGGGGGCGATCCCGGGCGGCGGCGCACGGGGCCGGGCCGCCGTCGCGTCGTCCTGAGCCTGTACGAGGTGACGGCTCAGGCGTGAGAGGGGGCCGGGAGAGTTCGGGTCAGGTCGTCTCTGCCGGCCGGGGGTGGAGGTCAGTCCAGCTGCATGGGCACGTTGATGTACTGGGCGGCGACCCAGCCCTTCTTGCCCTTGTGGGCACCGGACTTCACGGTGACGTAGCCCCAGGCGCCGGGCTTGCCGTTGTCGCCCTTGTTGCACTGCCAGTACACGTCGGTGCCCTTGGAGAGCTGACCGGTGGCGGCGTAGCCGGTGCCCGGGCCGGTGCGGAACTTCACCGTCGTGTACACGTCGGTGTTGAGCTTGATCTGGTGGGTGCAGGCTCCGCTGCCAACGGTCGCGGCGCTGGCGGTGGAGGCGGTGGCGACGGCTCCGCCGAGGAGCAGCGCGCCGGTGGTTGCCACGGTCGCGACGCGGCGGGTGAGGGTGTGCATGTGCGGCTCTTCCTGGTGTCGTCGGCCGGAATTCCCTCGCCCGTCTGATTTCGTCACCGCGGTGCTGATGGGCGGTGAAGACGGGCGAAGAAGATCAGGAACGCGACGGGTTCGTCTTCGCTCCGGACTCGATCTTCTTTCTGGGCAGGGGAGTTGACCAGGCTCGGTTTATTCCGTGAACCCGCCTTCCGGAACGCCGGGGTCAGGTATACGCCGTTCCGGAATTCGGTATGCAGGAAGAGGAAATACAGGAAGTGGTATTACCGGGAATGTGCGGCCAGCGGTCAGGCCGCGGTGATCGAAACGGCGAGGGCTCCGATGACCATGTAGGGGCCGAAAGAGACGTGTGTGCGGCGGGCACGGCCGACTGCCATCCGCGCCACCTCCAGGACCGCGCCGACGACGAAGCCTGCGGCTGCTCCCCAGAACAGGGCTGTCCAGCTACTCCAGCCCAGGAGCGCCCCAAGGGCCGGTGCGAGCTTGACGTCGCCGAGCCCCATGGCACCGGTGAACGCGATGAGGAGGAAGACGGCGGTGAGCACGGCAGCAGCGGCGGCCGCGCGGCCCAGACTCCCGGGCTCGCCCGCCAGTTGGGCCGCGGTGAGCAGGAGGAACGTCCCGCACAAGGCGGGAAGGGTGAGCACATCGGGGAGCCGTTGCACGGCGACGTCGATCAGGGCGAGTGCGACACCGCACGCGGCGACCCAGTACTGGGCGGCGGCGACCCAGCCGCTCGCCCCGCCCGCCGCGATCACGGCGAACACCGCGGCGGCTGCTACCTCCGGCGTGAAGGCGCGCGGCCCGATCGCCTGTGCGCACGCCGGGCAGCGCCCGGAGACGGGCAGCACCGGCAGCGGGCGTTCGAGAACGCCGCGGCCGCAGTGCGGGCAGTCACTGCGCGCGGAGGCGGGCGCCGGGACCGAACGGGCGAAGACCACCGGGCGGGCCGCAGCACCGGCCAGGGCTCCGATGGCGGCGGTCAGGGCAACGCTGAGGGCAGACAAACGAGACTCCTACGTGCACAGCCCGGCCTCCCCGTGCCGGGCCGGTCGGATTCGACCCTACGGCCCGCCACGACGACTCCCACTGGCCCGCCTCCCCGAATCCCCTGCCGCCATGAGCACCGCGCCCGGGGCCCTGGCGGGAACTGATGGCACATGCGGTCGCACGGCGTCGCCTCAGGCTCCCCGTGAGCCGGCGTCGAGCGTTTCCGCCAGGCTGAGCGCGGCCAGGACCTGCACCTGGCCCTCTGCCGGCTCAAGGGTTCCGGCCGCGGTCGCCTCGGCCACCCGGGCCGCGTGCTCCAGTGCCATCGCCACGCCGGTCGGCTCCCGGTAGGTGGTCAGCCACTCGAATCCCGCGCGGAGCGCGGCCGCGAGGTCGCCGTCGTGGTCCTCGGGACCGTTCGTGGTTAACGCCCGGAGCCACAGGTCGGCATGGGACTGCACGATCGCGGCGAAGGGCCGGTAGTCCGTGACGGTGCCACACCGGCCTCCCGCGCCGTCGGCCCCGCGGCGCCCGGTCCAGTTGCCCGCCAACCACCGATGGCGGTGGCAGACCTCGAGCCGGTAGTCCACCGGCCGGTCCCGTTCCCGGCTGCGGCTCTCGACGACGACGGTCGACGGCGCGGTGCATGTGGTGATCTGGCGCAGGACCGGCACAGCGGAACTCCTCCTGGTCGCGAGTGGAGTTCTGATCATGACCAGGTGAGAGGCGCGCTGTAGTCCACCATTGGGCACTACGGCTGTGACCCGGCTCTCACTCCCCCGACGGTGCCGCACGAGAGCGGTCCGGCGAGCGGCGGTCACTCCCGAATGTCGCCGGGAGCCATGTCGTCCCGCAGCCTTAGGTAACGCACCGGGTGGCGGTGTCGGCCCAGGTCAAGCGCTGTATCGGCGTCGACTTCGGCAACGTGCTCGGGCACCACGGGCTGGAAGACCAGCAGCTCCTGCGTTCCCCAGCCCGCCGAGAACTCCCGGCCCCACCAGGGGTGCTCGGCTCCCGCCGGGCGCAGTACCGCACCCAGCTCGAGCGCCGCCGTGCGAGACAGCGGCGTGGAGCGGGCGACCAGCCGGAGACGGCCGGTCGCGTCGAGCCGGCCGAGCAGGAGTCCGCGGGGGGCCTGCGCGGTGCCGGTGACCGCACCGATGATCCCTTCCGCCGTCATGCGCGTCCTCAGCTTCAACCACCCGCGCTCCCCGGACCTGTACCGAGAGCCGGAATCCTTGATCATGAGGCCTTCGACGCCCGCCGCTCCCCAGGCCGCATCCAGCCATGTGCGGGCTGTTGCGGCGTCGGCGGTCTGCGGGCACAGCGCCCAGGGCGCTGCGAGCTCCAGAGATGCGAAGAGGCTCTCGAGTGCGCTCCTGCGCTCATGCAGGGGCTGGTCCATGAGGACGGTGCCGGAGACCTCGAGCAGATCAAAGGTGATCAGGTGGGCGGGCTGCTCACGGGCGGCGCGCTCTGCCCTGGGCCCGCGAAGCCGGGCCCGCTGCTGAAGGGCCGTGAAGTCCAGCCTGCCGGCGTGCCAGACCACCAGCTCGGCGTCGACGACTGCCTCGACAGCGAGCGCGGCCGCGGCACGGGCGATCTCCGGAAAGGCAGGGCCGAGGTCGGCGCCTCGCCTCGACTGGAGGTACGGCTCGGGACCGGTGAACACAAGGACTCGGAACCCGTCGACCTTCTGCTCGAAGAGCAGGTGCCTGGCCCCGGGTGGCGGCAGAGTTGTCACAGAGCGCGCCAGCATCGGCTCGACCGGCGGTGAAAGGTGCACCCGTCCAGTCCTACGCTCTTCGCCCTCCGCTCGCCCGCGTACAGTCCCGCCCCCGACACCGCCGGGGTCCTCGGCGGGCCCCAGCGCGGATGGCGAGCGAGGGCGGGGAGCGCATCGCCGCGGGCCCGCGCGTCCGTCCGCGGGCGCACTGCCAACCGCCTGAGCACCGCCTTTCACCCGAGCCGGACCACCGTCGCAGCAGCCGGATGGCTTGTCTTCGGCGTCCGAAACTCGCATGTTCGAATCTATGTTCGATAGAGTCGAAGTGAAGGGAGTCGATTCATGCCTGTTTGGGGGTATATGAGGCGGAGGGTGGCATGCGTGGAGGGTTTCCTCATCTGCACGTGGCGAGCGGGTTTTCAGCCCGCTACGGCGCCTCACATCCAAGCGATCTCGCCGCCCGGGCCGCCGAGCGCGGCATCGGGACGCTGGCGCTGACCGACCGGGACATGGTCACCGGGACCGTCCGTTTCGCGAAGGCCGCTGCGGCTGAGGGGATCCGCCCGCTGCTCGGTGTGGACCTCGGAGTCGCCGCCTGCACTCCCGCCGCTCCGGCCGCCCGCCGCCGCACTCCGGTGCGGGGTGGTGCACACGTGGCCGAAGCACCGTTCCGGGCGACCTTCCTGGCCCAGGGTCCGGACGGGTGGGCACGGCTGTGCCGGCTGGTGTCCGCCACTCACGCTGCCGCGTTCGCCGCCGGTGCTCCGCCGGCGTCGTCGTGGGATCAGCTGCGCCAGTACGCGGGCAGCGGCCTGGTGGTGATGCTCGGCCCTGCCTCCGAACCGCTGCGCGCCCTCTCGTCAGGGCGCGCGGACATCGCCGAACAGCTCCTGGAGCCGTGGCGGCAGGCCGCGGGCGAAGGTCTGCGGCTGGAGGTCGTGTGCTGGGGTCTGTCCGGGACAGGGCCCGGCTCCGTACGCCTTGCCGCGCACACCCTCATGCTTGCCGACCGCCTCGCCATCCCGGCCGTCCTGACCAACGCCGTCCGCTACGCCGACCCGGGGCAGCACCGGATCGCGGACGTGCTGGACGCCGCGCGGCTGCTACGCCCGGTGGACCGGCGACGGCTGGACTGCGGCGAGCGCTGGCTCAAGCCCGCCGGCGACATGACGGCGATCGCACAGCGGGTCGCGACGGCCGCCGGTGCCGACGGCCGGAGGGCGGAGTGCCTCATCGCCGACACGCTCACCGTCGCCGACTCCTGCACCCTCGACCCCGTACGGGACCTCGGGCTGGGCACCCCGCACTTTCCCGAGCCCGAAGTGGTGGGTGCGGAGCCGGTGCCGGGCGGCGCGATGCGACTGCTGCGGCAGCGATGCGAGGCCGGAATGGTCGCTCGCGGCCTCGACCTCGACCGGCGCGCAATGGACCAGCTGCACTACGAGCTCGGCATCATCGGACGGCTCGGCTACGAGGCCTACTTCCTCGCCGTCGCCCAAGTCGTCGCCGACGTCCGCGCGATGGGCATCCGGGTCGCCGCGCGCGGCTCCGGTGCCGGCTCGATGGTCAACCACTCGCTCTTTGTGGCGACCGCAAACCCCTTGTCACATTCTCTCCTTTTTGAGCGTTTCCTGAGTGAGCGGCGAGCCTCGCTCCCGGACATCGACATCGACGTCGAATCCGCGCGCCGACTGGAGGTCTACGACCGGATCATCGCCCGCTTCGGCACAGAACGCGTCGCAGTCACCGGCATGCCCGAGACCTACCGCGCCCGCCACGCCTTGCGCGATACGGGCCTCGCACTCGGCCTGCCGCCGGCCACCGTCGACCGGATCGCGAAGTCCTTCCCCCACATCCGCGCCGCCGACATCCGTGGAGCACTCGCAGAACTCCCGGAACTGCGCGGCCTGGCAACAGAAGCCGAGAACTTCGGCCCGCTGTGGGAGCTCGCCGAGGGCCTGGACAAGCTGCCGCGTGGGATCGCCATGCACCCCTGCGGCGTCATCCTCTCCAACTCCACACTGCTGAACCGCCTGCCCGTGCAGCCCACGCCCGGTGGCGAGTACCCGATGGTCCAGGCCGACAAGGAAGACGTCGAGGACCTCGGCATGCTCAAGCTCGACGTCCTGGGCGTGCGGATGCAGTCCGCGATGGCCCACGCGGTGAAGGAGATCCGCCGCACGACCGGCCGGCAGATCGACCTCGACAACCCCGACCACGTCCCCCTCGACGACCGGTTCGCCTTCGCCCTCATCCAAGCCAGCGACACCGTCGGCATGTTCCAGCTCGAGTCGCCCGGCCAGCAGGACCTGGTCGGCCGCCTGCAGCCCCGCGGCCCCCAGGACGTCATCGCCGACATCTCCCTCTTCCGTCCGGGCCCGGTCGCCGGCGGCATGCCCGCCCTCTACATCGCCGCCCGCCACGGCGCCGAACCCACCTACCCCCACCCCGACCTCGAACCGGTCCTCGCCGATACCTACGGAGTGACGATCTGGCATGAACAGATCATCGACATCTTCGCCGTCATGACCGGCTGCGACAGAGCCCTCGCCGAAGTCGCCCGCCGCGCCCTCGGCGACGAAGAGCGCCTGCCGAAGATCGAGTCGTGGTTCCGGAAACTCGCCGGCGCACGCGGCTACACGCACAGCGTTCTCGACGAAGTCTGGGAGATCGTCTCGTCGTTCGGAGCATACGGATTCTGCCGCGCCCACGCCGTCGCGTTTGCCGTCCCCGCCCTACAGTCCGCGTGGCTCAAAGCCCACCACCCCGCCGCCCTCTACGCCGGCTTGCTGGAGCACGACCCCGGCATGTGGCCGCTGCGCGTCATCGTCGCCGACGCCCGCCGCCACAACGTCCCCGTCCTCCCCGTCGACATCAACCACTCCAAGCCCGCGTACACGGTCGAGGAGACGCCGGACAGCTGGGGCGTGCGGATCTCCCTGTCCTCGGTACACGGCATCAGCGAAGACGAGGTCGTCAGGATCGCCGCCGCACAGCCCTACACCTCGCTCCAGGACTTCTGGGCCCGCGCCCGGCCGAAGCTGCCGACCGCCGAACGCCTGATCAGGATCGGCGCACTCGACCAGTTCAAGGGAGAGGCGTCACGGCGGGACCTGCTGCTGCAGGCGACCGAGCTGCACCGCCAGACCCGCACCCGCCCCGGCACCGGCCAACTCCCGCTTGACACCACCCTGGTGACCGCCGGCCCGGCCGGGCTGAGAGAGATGACCGCCCGCGAGAAACTGGAGGCCGAGCTCGGCGTACTCAAGATCGACGTCTCACGCCACCTCATGGAGGACCACCACCGCCTCCTGCACGAGATCGGCGCCACCGACGCCGCCCATCTCAAAGCCATGCACCCGGGACAGAAAGTCCTCGTCGCCGGCGTACGGGCCTCCACCCAGACCCCACCCATCGCGTCCGGGAAAAGGATCATCTTCGTCACCCTCGAAGACGGCTCCGGCCTGGTCGATCTCGCCTTCTTCGAGGACTCCCACGAGCAGTGCGCCCACACCATCTTCCACAACGGACTGCTCCTCGTCCGCGGCAGCGTCGAAGCCCGCGGTCCACGCCGCACCGTGGTCGGCGAGATGGCCTGGGACCTCGACTCCCTCGCCACCACCCGCGCCACCCACGGGCCCCAGGCCGTCCTCGACATCCTCGGCCAGCCCCCCGCACCCACACCCGCCCAGCCGACACCAGCACGCACGATCCCCGACGGAACAGCTGGCGCGCGGCTCCACCCCTACGCGGACCTCCAGCCCGCCGGCACCCGTTCCGCCGACCTCACCCGCCTGGGCCACCGCAGCCAAGGGAGCGCAGGTTGAGCAGCACACCGCCGGTTTACCGCCCCCGCGCCATCGTCCGGATCTACTTCCATGTGCAGCAGCGCAGCGAAGAGCTGTTCTCACAGCTGTTGGACGTGCTGGGCGGCATCAGCCCGACCATCGAACCTCTGCCCGCCGACTGGTCCGCCTACATGGACGTCACCGGATCCTTGCGATTCTGGGACCGCGACGTCGAAGGCCTGGTCGCGGTGATCCGCCTGCGCCTTCTCGCACTCCACGGCGTGCAGAGCTCGGCAGGGGCGGGTCCCACGCGGTCGATCGCTTCTATGGCCGCTGCCCTCACCCCGCCCGGCGCCGCAACCATCGTCGGCGACACACCCTACGAGATCGCCGCGTTCCTCCGCCCCCAGCCGGCCCCCGCGCTTCCTGGAGTTGGGCCCAAGACGGCCAGGACGCTCGCCCGCTACGGCATCACCACTGCCGGAGACGTCGCCGACACCACACCCGCAACCCTGCAACGGATCCTCGGATCCGCCGCCCGCCAGATCCAGGACTTCGCCCGCGGCATCGACGAACGCCCCGTCGTCCCCGCCGCCGCTCCCCGCTCCCTGAGCGCGAGCCACCGCTTCGACCTGGACGAACTCGACACCGACCAGCACCAGCGCACCGCCCTGGCCCTGGCCGAGGACCTCGGCGAGCGCCTACGCAAGGCCTCCGAGATCGCACAGGCCCTCACGCTCACCGTGGCGTACGCCGACCACACCCACACCGTGCGTACGCGCACGCTCGCCGAGGCCACCGCGCATACCCCCGCCCTGGCAGGAACCGCCCGCCAGCTCGTGGCCGATCTCGGTCTCCAGCGTGCCCGCGTCCGAGGGATCTCCCTGCGAGCCGAACGGCTCCTCCCGGCCGCCCACTCCACCCACCAGCTCACCCTCGACGACCGCGACGAAAAGCTCCACCGGCTGGAAGCCGCCCTCGACCGGGCACGCGCCCGCTACGGTCCCGGCGCCGCCGGCGCCGCCTCCGCCTTCAAGAGGCTCACCACGTCCTGATCCCGGATCCCACGGGCAGGGTCAGCACCCGTACTCGTCGAGCACCGCCCGGGTCGCTCGGTCGAGCGGGCGCAGCGGGTGCGTGCTGCCGTCCTCGGCCGGCCCCAGGCGCAGCGTCGTCCCGCCGGTCACCGGCGTGACGGTCAGCACGCCGTCGTCGACCATGGCCTGGACGGCATCGTGCCGGTAGGGGCTGACGGCGAGGCATCCGTTCGCGTACTGCCGGTCGTAGCGGTCGTACGGGCCGGCGAAGTAGTAATCGGCGACGGGACCTTGGCCCTGCCACACCGTGAAGGCGATCACCGCCGCGACGATCCCGGGAACCGCGGCCCGGGGACCGGGCGGGGTGATCAGCTTCGGTCCGTGCCGGTAGATCAGGGCCGTCCCGGTGCAGGCGATGAGGCCGGCCGCCAGGAACAGCAGCGTGTAGTGGGACAGCAGGTCGGCGCGCTGCCCGAAGGTGAGCGGGAGTCCGGTGCACGCGAGCACCAGCCAGCCGAAACCGGCCAGTGTCGCGCCCTGGTAGCCGTTGAGCTTGGCCGGCCACTTCGCCCGGTCCGGCACCAGCTGCTGCTCGCGTCCCACCCAGCGGCCGGCACCGCGCAGTCGTCCCGACTCCGGCGCTACGCCGTCCGCGCGGTGCTCGACGAGGAGAGCGAGAACCGCGTCACCGAAGGCGAGGGCCCTGGCGTGCACGGCTGACCGGTCGCCGCTCAGCTGGTTGAACTCGGCCTCCCGGCCGGGCTGGATCCGCGTACCCGTGGCCCCGCCGCGGGGAAAGGCACGGTTGAGGGGATGCCCCGGGTCGGGAAACCCGGGCAGTGTGGGCGCCGTCCGCCCACCGACGAGCAGACTCGCGTCCGGCCTGCCCGTCCGGTCAGGGATGTACGACTCGTACAGCCGGTTCACCTGCCGCTCGCCGCGGAGGCTGGCCTGCAGTGCCTCCGCCTGGTCGATCACGGCGGCCAGGAGAGGGTCGGACGGGGCGCTGCGCATCTGTGCGAGGGCGGCGTTCCGGGGGACGGCCCGCCACACCCCGCCGCGCCGGTCCAACACCTGGTCCTTCCACACATCACGCAGGCACGGCCAGACGCGGGCGACCGGCAGCCGCCGGGGCGGACGCCGGTCGGCGAGGTGCTCGCGCAGCAGCGTGCTCGCGCAGCGCAGATAGTCGGTCTCGGCAACGTAGGAGATCGCGGCGGCGGTCGTGCGCTGCCCGCTGGGAACGTCCTGCACGCGCTGGGCGGCGGCCCGGGCCGCGTCGCCCTGGGCGCTCAGCTCGGCGATCGCCCGGCGCCAGCGGCTGCTCACCGGCCGCCCCCCTTCCGTACCCGGTGTGGTGTCGCCCCTGAGGCTACCCGCACGGTCGCACACGGCATTCTCCCCGGCCGGGCCTTGCAGGCCGGGGAGTTGGGGGAGCGGGCGGTCAGGCCGCTACCGGCTGGTGGGACCAGTTCAGGTCGACGTGGGTGGCACCCTCGCGGACGACGATGGGACCGTGCTCCTTCTCCAGCCGGCGGTACTCGTTGCCGCCGGAGTTCGGGTTCTTGTACCCGGCCCACTTGCCCAGGTCGGCCTGCGACAGGGCCACGCCGGCGGCTTGGTGGGCGACGTAGATCCGCTCGGCCCGCTGCCGCTGCGTGAGGTTCTTCGGCAGCACTGAAAGGTCGATGTCGATGCTCAGCCGCTCCCGAGTTTCTTCGTCTTCCTCGTCGTGCGGCGGAGTGTCGTGCTCGGGGTCGGGCTCCTCGCCCTCGGGCTCCTCCTCTTCTGCATCCTCGTCACCGGGGGCGCCGCCGCCCGGCACAGGCTCCTCGTCGGACTGACCAGCGGGCGAGGCCGTCGCGGTGGGCGCGGCAGGTTCTTCCTCAGGTTCGGGGTCCTGCTCTGCTTCCGGTTCGGGAACGGCCGCAGGGCGCGGCTCGACCGCCACGGCCGGCACCGGGGCCTCCTGCGTGGCCGCCTCCTCTTCCTGCGGCGTGATGGCCGCCGCGGACGCCGAGGCAGCGGGTGGGGCCACTGCGGCCACCGGAGCCTCTTCGGCCTTCCCGACGGCGGTCTTCGGGGCGCTGGCCAGCGCGTTGACCGGCACCGCGCCGACCGCGGCGGTGTCCACGATGGCGGCCGATTCGGCGCGCTCCACGGTCATCTCGGCCGCGGCGGCGACCGGTCGGGGGCGCTGGGAGCCGATCACGCGGACGTTGTCGACGGTCGCCAGGAGTTCGGTCCGCCACGCCTTCCACATCTTGACCGGCGCGCCGATCGGCCAGGGCAGCCACAGCAGCAGGCTGTAGGCCCGCTCGCTGTCGGCCTTGCGGCGCTTCTGCCGGCCCATGATGACCTGCTCGATCTTGTACAGCAGCATCTCGAGCAGGATCGCGTACACCAGCGGCGGGACCACCGCGAGGAACGCACTGCCGGCTCCCGCCCCGGGGGCGTGGAGCAGGTTCATCGCCGCCGAGGCCGACACGAACGCGAGCAGAAGGATCCGCGTGATCGCTGAGGACCGCAGCGTCAGGGCCTCGAAGAAGCGGATGAGGGAGAGGCTGAGGGCGCCGGCGTCCAGGAGCAGCGCGAAGCCGGTCGCCGCGTCCCAGTCGCCGCCGTTGTGCGCGTGGGCGTACTCGCGCTGCGCCCCGAAGGAGAGCCAGGCAGCGATACCGGCGAGCACGAACATCATCAGACAGCCGATACCGAGCGCGATCACGGCGAGGCGACGCTGCCAGGCGTTGCGGCGCTGGAGGGCGAGCGCGGCGCGCTCCTCGGTGGTGGCGTGCTGTTCCGCGGCCCTTCGGCGGCTGCCCAGCAGCAGGGCGACGGTTGTCGCGGTCCCGATCCCGGCCACGGCAAGACCCGCGGACAGCGCCAACTGGAAGGTGGTCATCGGCGGCCCCCTTCCCTGGAGCGTGCCGCGGGGATGGCGGGCCCGGCGGGCGGGACGGCGGCGTGCTGCCGACGGCGGCTCATGTGCGCGGTCTCCTTCGTCGGATGGTCGGCCGAAGAGGCCCCTCGCTCTCTACAGGTGTGATCGAGCGGTGCGGTGTGACACCGGAGGTCGGTGAATTTCGAGCGGGTCGTGGTCATGAGGCCGCAGACCCCAAAGTGGGCTTGTTCCTCTCGCCCTTGAGGAGCGTGCGCAGCAGGCCACGGGTCTCGGGCGATGAGTCAACGCCCTCCTCGGCGTTGATCCGGGCCAGTTGGGCGGCGGCGCGCTCCAGGCCCTCGCGGTCGCCCATCTCGTGGCAGATTGTGAAGAGGTCCCGGTAGAGCAACTCGCTCTGGGAGTCCACGAGCATGCCCTTGGTGACAGCTTGGGCTGCCGCCCGGTAGTCGCGGACCTGGCGGCGGCGTTCGGCGAGCTCGTGGGCGACGTCGACGATCGCGCTGATCATCTCCTGGATGTCGGCCTCCGCCCAGGCGTACTTGGAGGGGTCGATGTCCGCGAAGGGCCGGCCGCGCACGAGAGCCAGGGCGTGGGCGAGGGCGACGTCGGCGTCCTGCCCGTCGTGGTGCATGCCCTGCTGGTACAGCTCTTTGAAGCGGTCCCAGTCGGAGGTGACGGCGGGGCCGAGCCGGTAGATGCCGTCGGTGACCGCGGGAAGATAGGCGCTGCGGGGGTCGTCGGCGGGGACGTGAGGGTTGGGGCCGAGCCAGGAACGCAGCCGGGACATCGCGGTGTTGCGGGTGCTGGAGGTCTTGCGCAGCCCGGGCCAGATCGCGTTGTCGAGGTCCTGGCGGCCCAGGCCGGGGTGCAGCACGAGCCAGGCGGCGATCTCCAGAAGGTGGTTGCGCCGGTTGCTGCCCACCCGGCCCTGCGCGCCGGCCAGTGTCACCGGGCCGAGGACCTGGACCTGGGGGTCTTCGGGCTCGGCCGGCGGGGTGGCCAGCGCGGCCAGCACGGTGGAGGTAGCGGCGCTGGGACGGGGGATGATCCGTGCTTCGGCCGCTGTCGCGGATGCCGTGGTCTCGCCGAGCGCGGCCGCGGTCAGGCCGGGCGCGTCCTCGTCCTGGTCGCCGGTCATGGCCGAGTCCCCTTCCTGCGTCTCCTCCTCGTCCGGGCCGTCGCCGAGCGCGTCGGCGGACAGACCGGAGCCGACCTCTTCTTCGTCGGGCTGAAGCGGCGAGTCGTCATCGCGCTCGCCGAGCACTTCGTCGAGGACCTTTTCGAAGTCCTGCTTCGGCTCAGCGGTGTCCCACACCTCGGCACCCAGCGCGGACGCCTCCTCGGGGTCTTCTTCCTCAGCGGGCTCGGGCGTCTCCCAGCCGGTGGGCTCGCCAGCGGAGTTGCTGTCGGTGTCGTCGTCCGGTTCGTCGAGGGCGGGGGAGCCCGCGACCGCGGGGGAGAGGGCGCTGCCGTCCTCCTCCTGCCAGTCGTCGCCGCTGCCGGTCAGGGCGTCGTCGGGCGTCTGGGCGGCGGAGAAGTCGGTGAAGCTCGGCACAGCGGTCGCCAGGCCGCTGCCCTGGGTCTCGACCGTGGTCACCGCGGGAACGGCAGAGGTCTCCGGGGCGAGCGCGTAGTCCTCGCCGGCGGTGAAGGCGGGGCGGGGACCGTTGGTATCGGCCGGGCCGGTGTGACCGGTCCACGCCGGCGGGGGGACGTCGTCGGTGCGGCTGGAGGTGGCGATCAGTTGGACGAGCCGGTCGTAGGAGTCGGCGTCCAGGTGCTGGAGCTTGACCGCGAGGTCCAGGTCGGGGAGTTCGACGAGGGTGCCGGGCTGGGCGGGCAGGGTCCAGGCGCCGGGCAGGTCGAGTTCGCCGCCTGCGGCGGTCACGACCGCGACCGAGGTGCGGGGCCGGGAGGAGAGGAGGTCCTCGAGCTCGGCGGCCGCCGCGCCGGTGGGCGGGGCGGCGGCGATGAGGATGCGGGGGATCCAGGTGTCGCCGCCGTCCTCGACCAGCCGGGCGGCCCGCAGGTGGTCGTGGCCGCCGTCGGTCAGGGCCTGGCGCTGGAAGGCGTCGTGCGCCTGGAGGTCGCTGGTGGCCGGGCCGAGATCAGCGTGGTGCTCGATCTGGTCGGGGTAGAGGTGGTGCAGGTCGCTTCCGGCGCCGGCGAGGAGGACCTGGGTGTCGGGCGCCAGCTGCGAGGAGGCGAGTTCGACGGCGAGGGCGAGCATGACCGCGCGGACGTCGGCCGGGCTGCCGGCCAGACGCAGCAGCCCGATGGCCTCCAGGTTGACCAGGACCGCGTCGCCGTCCTCGGTCTCGCCGAGACTGACCAGGGCCGGGTAGGGCACCGTGATGTCGGCGGCCTCGTCTTCGTTGAGGAGGGCCGCGCCGCGGGCGGGGCACACCCACACCGTCGGGTTGTCCTCGTGCTCGGTGAACGGAGCGACGGGCGGGGTGACGGCGGCCAGGTGGAGCTCGATGCCGCGCGCGGTGATGCGCATCGCCTCGACCTCTGGCAGAGGCCGGCCGTTCTGGCGGCAGTTCGCGGCCAGGGTACGCAGGGCGCGGTCGGCGAGCGCGGTGCCGGTGATGTCGGACGCCACGCGCAGCTGCTTCTCGAAGTCGGCGGTCGCACCGGAGGGCATCGGGATGCGCCGCTTGGGGCGCCGTCGGCGCTGCTGGTGCGCCCGTCGGGTCGCGACGACCGCGAGGACGGCCGCGGCCAGGATGCTCCCCGCCGCGGCGATCGTCCGCACGCTCGTGTCGGCGCTGTCGCCGGCCTCCGCCGTGTCGTGCGCCTCGGGCGCCTGGGTGGGCGTGCCGTGCTGCTCCCGCTCGCGGTCGGGCGCCGGGCTCTGCGCGGCCGGCGGCTCGCTCGGGGTGTCGGGGCGGGCGGTCGGCTGCCCGCCGTCCTGCTGGTCCTTGTCCGCGCCCTGGCCGCCGTGGGCCTGGTCGCTCTTCTCCCCCTTGTCAGCGCCCGGGCCCGCATCGTCCTGGGCGGGTGGCTGCGTCTGCTCGGCGCCGGGCCGTTCCTCGGCCTTGTCCTGGTCGGCGGGCTGTTCCTGTGGCGGCTGCGCCTCGTCCGGCTTCGAGTCGCTCCGGTCGCTGCCGGCTGCGGTGGGGATCTGCAGCTTCCAGCCGGGATAGATCTCGTCGGGGTCGTCGAGGGCGCGCCCGTCGTCCTGCTTGACGCCCTTGTTCGCCTCGACGATCCGGGGGTAGGCGTCGGCGTTGCCGAGCTCGTCCTCGGCGATGCCGGTCAGTGTCTCGCCCGCGCGCACGGTGTGGGTCTGGGCCGCCGCTTTGGAGCCGGCGGTCTGTGCCCGGGCTCCGTCCTGGTCGGCTGCCGGGTCGGGGGAGGCGTCGGCGGGCAGGCGCAGGGTCCAGCCGGGTTGCAGGACGGTGGTGTCGGCGGTGACGAGGGAGCCGTCCGCCTGGCGTACGCCTTCGTTGGCGTCGATGATCCGGTGCCACTCGATGCCGGCACCCAGGCGCTTCTCCGCGATGTCCCAGAGGGTGTCGCCTTCCTGGACCTGGTGGACGGGGCCGTCCCAGGCCGCAGAAGTAGAGGACGCCGCTTTGGCTGCGGTGGCCGTCGCGGAGTGGGCGTCGGCGGTCACACTGGCCGTGGCCACGGTGGCGGGGGCTGCGCTCGCGGGGCTAGCCATCGCGGTGCCGGTCGGCAGCAGGACGAGGATGCCGCCGACGAGGGCGCCGGCGAGCTGCTGGGATCCGCCGAGCATGCGGATCCGGGGGGCCCGGACGTTGCGCAGCGCGGCGCCCGTCTCCAGGACGACCGAGACCACGAAGCTCAGCCAGCCGTACCAGCCGATGAGGGTGATGGCGCCCAGGAACAGCTGGCCGGAGTCGGGGCTGGTGAGTGCGGTGGTGATCTCGTCGAAGCCGGGGACGTGGTCGGGCAGGACCCCGATGCCGAGCAGGACGGCGGGCACGCCCGCCAGGAGCGCGACCAGGGCCACCAGGGCGAAGAGCGCACGAACCAGGGTGGCGGCGGCACTGCGGTTTCTCATGATCGTCACCCCTTGTAGACGAGGTTGGCGCTGCCGTGGCCGGTGACGGACCCGCTGGCCCCGCTGAGGAACACGGCGCGGTACGACTCGGTCACGGTCACCTCCAGGGACCCGCCGTCCTCGCTCACGCTCACCGTGCCGCTGACCCCCGCGTGGCTGAGGTAGGTCCGTGCCGCGGCGACGGCTGCATTGCGGTCGACGGTGATGCCCTCTCCGGCGATCGCCTTGCCCGCATCGACGGCCTGGCCGCCGGCTCGGGCTGCCTCGTGCGCGACGCCTTCGGCGTGGGTGAGCGCTCGCAGCCTGCCGGCGCCGTCGTAGACGAGCGCGGCCACGGCGAAGAGCGCCACGATGGTCACGAGGGCGAACACGCTCATCGCACCCCGGTCGTTGCGCAGGGCGCGACGGATCCGGCGGGTGAGGGCGAAGCGGGCGGGTGGCATGCGGTGGTCCTGTCAGCCGCGCTGGCGGTAGGAGTCGATTGACGAGGTAAAGCTGCTGGTCAGAGTCTTGGATCCGGGCAGTCCGGGCAATCCGATATCCGAGAGGTTCACCACGCAGGTCACGGTGGCGGTGGTCGTGGCGGGCTCACCGATCGGCGCGGCGAACCCGCCGGTGGAGACGGATATCGAGGTGGACGTGCACTGCAGTCCCTGCTGGCTGAGCACGCTGCGCGCCATTGCCGATCCGGCGGAGCTGGCGGCACCGCCGGTGCGTTCCAGCGAGGCTGCGCGCGCTGCGTTGCGGGCCGCGGTGTCGACGGCGTTGTCGGCGGATCCGATCCGGCCGAACGCGATGACCAGCAGCAGCACCAGAATGAGGACGGGGAAGAGGATGACCGCTTCCAGCGACAGCGCGCCGCGGTCGTCGCGGAGTCGTTCGGCGAGGGTCACCGTGCCTCCGTGATGCGCTCGGCGGCCGCGTCGGCGTGCTGGTCGATCTTGAGTTTCAGGCCGGGGATCATGGTGTCGACGTAGCCGGTGACGCGGATGGTCACCGTGGCTCCCTTGCTCCCGCTGACGGACGTGCCGGAGATGCTGCTGCCGGCCCTGGAGAGGAATTCCCGGGCCTCGGCGGTGCCGGTCCCTGCGGACGCTCCTCGTACTCGGGCGGACTCAACTCCCAGCTGCGCGGCGGACATCGCCACATTGCGTGCGTGCCACCACAGGCCGACGTGGACGACCAGCAGGATGATCAGCAGCACGACAGGGAAGACGATGAGCATTTCCAGGGACACGGCTCCGCGGTCCCGCACGTCGCGCTCGGCGAGCGCGCGGGACCAACGGCGCAGAGTCCGGCGAAGGCGGATCACTTGATCTCGTTGGCCTTCTCGTTGACCTTGGTGAGGATGACAGCGGCGGCGATCGCGGCGACGACGACGAGGCCCGCGACGATCATCATCGTCTCGATGGAGACGGAGCCTCGGTCGTCGCGGACGTTGCGCAGCCGCTCGATCCGGGCGCTGAAGAAGGTCTTCAGAAAGGTGAAGTTGGGGTCGTTGCCCATCGTGGATTTCCTTGTCTCTTTAGGGAGTTAGCTGGCCATGATCCGCGCGATCGCGGGATAGCCGATGTATACGGTCATGATCAGGACGAGCATCGCGACGGGCATCACCATTTTTTCGGAGGCCATGTTGGCCTGTGCCTTCGCTTTGGTTACCAGGGCGCCGGAGAGCGACTTGGCCTGCGCGCCGAGGGTGTCGCCGACGGCTGCGCCCTCCTCACCGGCGATCGCGATGATGTCGGCCGGCGCGCCGAGTTCGGGGACGTCGAGTTCGAGGGAGAGACGCTTGAGGCCCTCCCACGGGCTGATGCCTTCGAGCTCGGAGCGGGTGATGGTGTCCCGGATCTTCGCGAAGACCCAGCCCTCGCCGACTTCCGCGGCCCGTTTCAGGGCCTGGGTGGGGGCGGCGTCCGCGGCGCGTTCGAGCTGGACGAGGCGCAGGTAGGCCTTGACGGCGTACCGGAAGTCGTCCTTGGCTTCCACGGCCTGCTGCTTGAGCTGCAGGTCCGGCAGGAGCCAGAAGACGATCGCGAGGCCGAGGCCCGCTATCGCCGGGATCGCCACGGGGAAGGGGTAGCCGGCCAGGTTGGCCAGCCCCACCGCCAGCACGGGCAGCAGCAGCCCGTACAGCGCGAGGGCGATCTTGCGTCCCAGGTGCGCGGCGGGAGACCGGCCCACGAGTTCCAACTGCTGGCGGGGCAGGCGCAGGGTGCCTTCCCCAGCCGTCCGGAGCAGGAGGGCGCCGGCCTTCTCCATGAGGGAGTTGGGCTGGCTGTCGCGGTTGCGGTCGAGGTTCTCGAGCCGGGTGGCATCCATGCGGGACAGCACGTCGCCGAGGTCTGGCCGGCCGGGCAGGATGCCGCGGGCGGCGATGACCAGGCCGAGTCCGGTGACGGCGCCGCCGACGATGGCATAGGGGGAGAAGATCACGGCGCCTCCTTGGCGATCTGGCCGCCGGAGCGGTCGGCCGGCGACAGGAACCGGGGCGCTGGTTCGAGGATCGCCATGCGTCGCATCCAGATCTTGACCAGGACGAAGGCGACGGCGACGAAGGCCAGGACGAGGTGCCCGGCAACGGTGTCGTAGGGCTCGACGTAGGCGCCGGAGAACGCGGTGATTCCGAAGATCGCCAGGCAGAAGATGGTCACCCAGCGGTCGTTGGTGCGGGGCTTTTGCCGGTCGGCCTCGACCTCGCGCCGTGAGAGCACTTCATGCTGGAGGGCCTCGGCAAGTTCACGCAGCGCCTTGCTCAGCCCGCTGCCCCGGTCCTCGACGTGCAGGATCAGCAGGGCGGCGACCTCGTCGACCATCGCGTCGTTCAGCTCGTCGGCGAACGCGCGGTAGGCGTCCTGGGGCACCCATCCGGCCTGCTGGCGCGAGACGAGGAGGCGGACCTCCTCGCGGATGGCGCCCGGGACGGTCTCCAGGCTGCGCTGGATGGTGGCCTCCAGGCTGACGCCGACGGTGTGGATGTCCGACATGCGCCGCATCCACTCCTCGATCGCCTCCAGCTTGTCGATCTGTGCCTTGCCGGAACCGGAGGTGTTGAGCAGCCAGGGCAGGCCGATGACGACGGCGATGGTGACCAGGCCGCCCATCAGCCAGCCGGTGAACAGCCACACGCCAAGGCCCGCCACCGCAGAGCCGACCAGGCGTGTCTGGCCCCGGGCCCACCAGGAGGTGGGGGTTCGGGCGTCCTTGACGAAGACTGCCCGGATCTTGCGCTCCAGACGGCTGCGGCGGCGCACCGTCGTCGAGGGTGCCCAGCCGACGCCGCCGGCGACCGCCAGGGCGAGTCCGCCGACGGCGGCGAGACCGCCGAGCGCGGCGAGCAGGGATTCGAGGGTGAGCGTCACAGCGGCACCACCGTTTCCAGCGGCGCGCCCCAGCTGCCCCACGGCCGCTGCAGGACGGTGCGGTCCAGCCCGGCCCGGACGAGGTCTTCCAGGCAGCTCTGGGAGATGTTCCCGTGGGGCACGGCCCTGGGCTCGCGGCGCCCGTCCTGCTCGCGGGGAGCGAAGACCATCTGGTGGGAGGGGCGACCGCCCTCGCCGATGCCGGTGATCTCCATGACGTGGCTGACGAACCGGTGCTTGCGCCCCGGCCTGCCGTCGTGGCCGACGAGCTCGGTCTCGTCGACCAGCCGTACGTAGACGACGAAGTCGACGGCCTGGGCGATGAGCCGGTAGGCCAGGGCCTCGGTCATGCCGATCCCGGCCTCCAGGCACAGGGTGGCCAAGCGCTCGATCGACAGCTGGGGGCTGCGGGCGTGCAGGGTGGCCATCGAACCGCCCTCGCCCTCGTTCATCGCGTGCAGCATCGGTACGACCTCTTTGGAGCGGACCTCGCCGACGATCACGCGCCGCAGCGACATACGCAGGAGCTGCGGGAAGAGGTCGGACAGGGTCAGCTCGCCCTGGAGCTTGCCGTCCGGGCCGCGCTCACCGTTGGACTCGCGTCCTTCGTAGGCGACGACCTCCGGGCCCTCGGGGTCCTCGTGGAGATGGAGCTCGTACTCCGACTCCAGCGTGCCCACGCGCTCGGTGCTCGGGATCTCCCGGGCCATGGCGCGCAGCAGGGACGTTTTGCCCACGCCCTGGGAGCCGACCACGATGATGTTCTTGCGGCCCTTGACCGCGGCGGTCAGGAAGTGCGCGAGCGAGGCGTCGATGGTGCCCCAGCGCACCAGGTCGTTCAGGCCCTGGCCGCGGGTGCGGTGGCGCCGGATGACGATGCTCGGCCGCGGCGTGACGTATGCCGAGGCCGCCAGGCGCGATCCGTCGGCCAGCCGGAGGTTCAGGTTCGGCGTGGCCGGCGTCAGCGCCCTTTCGCCCTGCCCCTGCATGCGCGCCAGGTGGTTGATGAGGTTGATCAGGTCGCGGTCGGTCTTCGCGATCGGGTCCCAGGTGCGGGTCGGACGGTCGGCGTAGTCGACGCGCACCTTGTCGCCGTAGATGATGATGTTCTCGACGTTCGGGTCGTCCAGGAGAGGCTGGAGACGGCCGGCGCGGAACAGCTCGTCGAAGACCGCCTCGCGTACGGCACGCTCCTGCTGGGGCGTCAGGTCCGAGCCGCTGGCCGCGTACTTCGTCGCCCATTCCGAGACGACCTGCCTGATGATCGACTGTCCGCGCTGCCGGCGGTCCTGCTCGGTCATGGAGGCGTCGGCACCGGCGGCCTCGCCGATCTTCATGCTGGCCTGTGAACGCAGCTCGGCGAGAACCTCGTGACCGACCGGAAGCGCGGTCGGCGCCGCGGTGTCGGGGACCCGGACGAGGCCCTGGGGGATGCCGGCCGGAGAAACCTGCGCAGGGAAGGGTCGAAGAACCGGCGCGTCCTGCGTGGGGCTCTCCTGGAGCGCCTGGGCGAAGAGGGCGGTGTAGTCGGGGGCCGGGGTCTCCGGCCTGGTGTCGGTCATGATGCCCTCCCGGTGACCACCTGCATTCCTGCCGGCCGCAGCTGCACGCGCCGCCTGGTCACCAGCTCATTGATCGTTTGGTGGGCCGTGCGCGCGGACCGCAGAAGGGTGCGCGGCATCTTCTTGTAGGCCCCGTGCGTGAAGACGTCGGCGGTGTCGGGATCCCACGCGAGCATGCCGACGACCGGCGCCTGCAAGTGCTGCTGCACCTGGCTGGAGTTGAAGGACCCCTCTTCGATCAGCAGCAGCCCGAGCGCGTCGGAGCCCGTGCCGTGGTGGGCCAGTTCCTCCCTCAGGACCCGGATGGCGGGCGCGGCAGCCGCGATCGAGGCCTGGGTGGTGCGGACCACCATGAGGACGGCGTCGGCGCGGTGCAGCAGCGGCGTCGGGTAGCGGGTGGTGGACAGCCGGGTCTCGGACTCGGTGAGGATGCGGCCCGCATCGATGATCACGTCGTGGCCGGTCTGGTCCATCACGCCGAGCAGCCGGGAGATGGGGTCCCAGGTGCGGTTGAGGGATGCGGCCTGTGTGGGGTCGGTCAGTCCGGGCAGGAGCATGCGCTGGCCGGTGTTGTCGCGGTCCAGGCTGACGAAGTGATGGGAGAACTCCCGTGCGAGGGTGCCCTGTCGGTCCGCGGCCGCCAGGCGGTGCAGTCCGGTGGCTGCGCTGCCTTCTCCGCCCAGGTAGCCGGCCCGGATCGTGCCGCCGGCGGGGTCGGCCTCGACCAGCAGGGAGGGCTTCGGCGACGAGAGGGCGAGCGCGAGCGCCGAGCAGGTGACGCCGCTGGACTTTCCCGATACCAGTGCGATGACCGCCATCAGCTCGTCGCCTTCAGGACGATGGCCACGTCACCGCTCGCTGCCCAGGCGGCGAGTGACGTGCTGTTCACCTCGGGCGCGGCAACGTCGACGACCACGGCGCCGTTGGCGTCGGGCGCGCCGACGCGGGACACGACGGCAGGAAGACTGTCCGGGGTGGAGCCGGCCTTGCTGGAGGAGGCTGAGGCGCTGCCGTCCTGCGGGGTGTGGACGATGGTGACCGCATCACCGGTGCGCAGCTTCTGGATGGGCAACTGGCCGGGCTTGGCGAGGATGCCCACCACCGACTTGCCCTTGGTCACGCTGGATCCGTCGCTCACCGAGTCCTCGGTGACCAGCACGCCGGCCGGCAGGTCGGATACGGCCTGCTTGCCGATGATGTCGGAGGCGTGGGAAGCGGGCAGGGACCGCAGCTCGGTGCCGTGGGATATCTCGGTAGCCACCAGGTCCGACGCCTTGATGCTCTCGCCCGCCGCAATGGGGTGCCGGGTGGCAACGACCGAGATCTTGTCACCGGCTTCGTCGACCAGCCACACCGACACCAGGGCGCCCACGGCGGCGAGCGCCAGGCCGGCGCCGACCACCACCGGCCGTCGGCGCCGGCGTGGGGCGTCGTTGGTGATCGGCAGCAGCACAGGCGCGGAGCCCGGCTCGGAGGGTGCCGTCGGCTGCTTGGTTCGCGGCATTGTGATGGTCTTCCTTGCGCTAGTTGACAACCTGCAGCTCGCCGACGCGCGCTGTGGTGTTGGACGTACGGATCTCGTCGGGCAGCGTCCCGCTGGCACCGTTCGACGCCTGCCAGGTGACTTCCCAGGAGCTGGTCGCCGTGACGGTGAACTTCCCGCCCGGCTGGCCGGCGGAGACCTTGGTGTAGCGGTAGCCGCAGTCCGGCGAGGACTTGTCCCCGTAGGCCTTGGAGTACTTCGTGCCCGCGGTCGTGCACGTGACCGAGCCGCCGTCTCCCATGGAGTAGGTGATCTTGGTGACGCGCGCCGTGGCTGTCACCGACAGTCCCGGGACGGCGGCCGTCGCGCTGTTGGGACCCCAGGTGGTGTCGCTCTTGTTGTTCCACAGCCAGACGGGCATGCCGACGAGACCAGGGGCGTCCGGACCGGGCGAGCTGCCGATGTTCGCACCCAGCAGAGTCATCTTGTCCCGGGCCTGACGCGCCAGCACTTCGGGGTCGGGGAGGAGACCGGCGGGCGGTTCCGTCAGCCAGACGATGCCGCCGACGTCGTTGACGATGCAGTCCCTCATGTAGAAGGCGCCGGGACCCGTGGTGTCTGCCCCGTTCATGTCGGTGTGGCCCGGGCCGGACGGCGGCTGGGGATCCATGAGCTCGTAGAAGCAGCGGTCGGCCGGGTTGTACCCGGGCGCGCAGGGGATCTCGGTGTCGTCGACGAGCTTGCACATCCCGTTGCCGCTCCCGCCTCCGTCGCCCCCGCCGCTTCCTCCGCCGGTGCCGCCGCCTCCGCCTCCACCGGGCTTGCCGGGCGTTCCGACGTCGACGCACACGTCCACGTCGGAGCAGTGGCCGGCGCCGTTGCCCGCGTACGCGAGGCCGGCCGGCGTCAGGGCGGTCAGTACCGCAAGGAAGCCCACTGTGCGGGCAGAACGGATCAGCAGCCCTGTGTGCGATCGGCTGTGATCTTCGTGACGAACCATGTGTCGCCCTCCAGCGTGGCTTGGGACGTGACGGGGTACTTCAGGCGCTGCTCGGCGAGCTTGAGCTCCTTGCCGGAGTCCTTGTAGACGGGCTTCCAGCTGGTCGCGTCGAAGCAGTCGGTGACCGTTGCGGTCTTGCCCTTGGTGTTCACGGCGGTGACCTGAGGCTTCATCTCCGGACGGCCGGTGAACTTGATGCCCATCGACTCGTTGCGCAGGACCGACTTCTTGAGGTCGGTGGCGGCATCGCCCCTGGCGTACTTGGCCAGTTCCTCGGTGTGCAGATCTCCGTCCGCGGCCATCTTGATCTGGATCTCGCGCATGTTCGTGTACGCAGCGAGGACCTTGTCCTTCGCTGCCTGGTCCGGATCGTTGGACGGCGTCGAGGAGGCAGTGGCCGAGGGCGAGGAGGCCGTCTTCTTCTTGGGTGTGTCGGAGCCGCAGCCGGCCAGGGCGCCGGCTGCGACGGTGCACGTGAGGACGGCACCTGCGAGTCGCAGGACGTGGGTGCGGTGGTGGGTGGTCGAAGCCATCGGCAGATCCCCTTCAGGAGTCGGGTACGGGCGCTGACGCGCGCTCAGGGCGGACAAAACGCGGCGAGGTGAGTCCTCTACCGCGCTTCGCCGGCTCTGGAGATGCACGCCAGGCCAGGACCCGGCGAGCCTACGGCCACGGCGCAGGGCCAGTGCCTGGCTCCCAGCCGCGGCAGGGGCGTCGTGCCGTGGGTGAGCCACGGATGACGAGGTGCCAGCGTGTGAACAGGGCCGCTTCGCACCGAAGCCTGGATGGTCGACTCGGTCATCCACCCGGTTCCCGACCGGAGGTCGGCCGGTCGTAGCAGTGATGCGGACCCGGATGGCACGAGTCCAGTTCCTAGATGTCGCAACGCGATTTCCCCCTCGCGGTCACGGACGCCGCGTCTCCCACAACGTGATCAGTCCGAGCCTGATTCTGGCCAGAAAGATCAGGTGCAGCCAGGCCCCGTTTTTTCCGGTAGCAGCACTTCCGGTATATGCCTCTGGCGCGGGCGATTTGGAAACGCTGTGGCCAAGGACTTCACGGCTTGATCAGCAAGGCCGGCCCCGTGGCCCGCAGAGCATTCCGGGCAGCCTCCTGGTCGCCGCCGGTAATGGCGTTAAGTCGACGTTTTACGAACGGGGTGGAGGGGTGGTTCTTGCCATAAACCGACTGCAGCAGCGTCAGCAGGGCCGTTCCGGTCCGGACGGCGTCGTGCGCGTCGGTGACGGTGAGCCAGGAGGCCGCACCGTTGCGGGCCTGCCGCCGGATTTGGTGGTGTGTGGCATCCAGAAGGCGCTGCCAGGCCGCTGCGGTGTACACCGAGACATCGGTAGCCATGGCCGGGTATCCGGCGATCTGAGCGCAGAAGGCGACAAGCTCGAGGGCGTGAAGCGTGTAGTTGTGCAGGGGGCCGTGGCTCTCGGCGAGCTCGTCGCTGATGGTCCGGGCGGCCGCCAGGGCCTCTTCACGGCGGCCGGAGCGGAGGGTGTGGCGGAGGTCCTCGATGCGGTGGCCGAGGAACTCGGGGACGGCGGCGGGGACCGGCAAGACAATGGCTGCGCGGCTCATGAACTCTCCCTGGAGCGAGGCGGCTTCGAGCGGATGCCACCGCCGGGGGGCCGGCGGCGGCATCCGGAATCGAGTGCAGCAACGGCGTGCTGCTCGACCGCGCACGTCAACGGGCGTGGGAGGGCCCTCGGTGCCTGAGCGGCGCTCCCCCGTGCTTACACGGCGCGCCGACGTCGGTAGTTGACTGCTTGGGCGAGCTCGGGGGCAAGCCCCCGAGCTACGCGGGCGGTTCCTATTTCAATGATCGGAACGGAGTGGGCCGCGCTGTTTCACCAGCCGGAATTCGCGCCGTGGACGGCTGCCAGGCGAAGAGTTCAAGGTGCGAGAGGGCCGGTCGACGAGCGGTCCCAGGCAATGCGTGCCGCGTGGTCCATCAGCTTCAGCAGGTCCGGGGCGGTGGTGTCCTGGTCGAGGTGGCGGTATTCCGTGCTGAGGGTGATGGCGAGCCGCTCGGGCAGGCCGAGGCCGGAGTAACGGTCTTCCTTGATCAGGATGCGTGCGGCATCGACGGCCGTCCGGCCCTGGCCGTGCATCACATACGCCTGGTCCGCGAGGTCGTCGAGGTAGGAGATGTAGCCGCGCAGGTCGTCGGGGGTCATGAGCGGTCCGTGGCCGGGGACGATCCACTCGGGGTCGAGGTCCAGGATCCGTGCGCAGGCGGCGGCGACGCGCTCCAGTGGGCCGGCCCAGTGGGAGGGGTGGTCTCCCGCGAAGACGATGTCGCCCGCGAAGACAACGCGCTGCTCGGGCAGATGGATGATGAGGTCGCCGACGGTGTGGGCCGGGCCGACTTCGAGTAGCTCCGCGGCAATCTCGCCGACTTCGAGGTCGTGGCGTCCGGTGAACGTCGTGGTCGGCGGGAGAACCTCAATGCCCGCGAAGTCGAACTTGCCGAAATGCTCCCGGAAGTACCAGCCGAGGGGCTGGCCGGGGTCGGTGTCATGGATGAGGGCCTGCAGCTGTTCCGGTCTCGGCTCCAGGCACTGGTGCTCGAGGGCGGCGTGGGTGGCGTAGACGTCAGCGCCGGGAAGCTGCTGAAGGCCCCAGGTGTGGTCGCCGTTGGCGTGGGTGACGGCGACCCGGTCCAGCGAGACGTCCGGGCCCGCGGCTGAGCGGACCGCAGTGAGGAAGGCGTCGGTCAGGGCGGGTGTGTAGGGCGTGTCGATGACGAGGGCCTGGCCCTTGGAGACGACGAGACCGCAGTTGGCCAGGCCCCATGTTGCCTCGTGGCCGGGCTGCCAGGCGAAGACGCCGGGCGCGATCTGCTTCAGGTCAGTGGATGCCATGGGCATGCATTGTGCGTGCCGCGGCCGCCCGGAGGAAATCTCTCCGCCGAAGCGGCCGCGCGGCAGCGTCAGATGTGGGGCACAAATGGCAGGAGGAAGAACCGGGCGCCCGGGCTGCCGAACGGCTGGGCGGCGCACATGGTGACGGTGCCCAGCTGGGACGGCGCATGCCGGTCGCAGCACCGGGTGCGGTGGTCCTCGGTGCCGCGCGGGGTCACGTAGCCGGCGTGCCGCATCGGCCGCGCGTCACCGTCCGGGTGGATGTACGCGAGGCTGTGGTCTCGGTAGATCGGCCCCGCCACCGGGTCGTCGTTGACCTCCTTGTCGAGCTGCCGGAGATCCGCGTTGTCGGGGTGCGCGGCGACCGCCGTGCGCAGCTGGGCTGCGACCTGCGGCGCCCAGCGCGTGTCCCAGTCGACCAGGTGGTGCTCGCGCGCGTCCTCGCGCAGCAGCATCCACCGGATCAGGTTGCGTTCAGGCAGCTCGGGGGATCTTCCCTCAGGCTGGGGGAACATGAGCTTGAAGTCGTCGTTGGCGGCCAGCACGTTCCAGGCCACGTCGTTGATGTAACAGGGTTGCCCCGACACGCCGTTGACAGCCACCTGCCACGCCGGATCCACGTTCGTCCCAGCCATCGGGTCCATGGGGAACGGCGGCTCGTAGCCGATCGCGTAGACGTAGAGCGCGGTCCGCTCGCGCTCTTCCATGTTGAGCACCTTGGCCACGTTCTCGAGGAACTCGGTGCTCGGCTGGGACGTGTTCCCTCGCTCGAACTCGGCGTAGGTCTTCTCCGTGACGAACAGCGCCTGGGCAACCTGCGCCTGAGACAGCCCGCGGGAGCGCCGGCCCCGGCCAGTGCGCTTGGGCCAGCCGAGCTCGACCGGGTCTATCTCTCCGCGCTTCCATTGCAGCAGCTGCTGCAACGCCTCCTTCTGATTCAACTTTGCACCCTTCCCCGTGTTGCCGTCCCCGTGTCGACCCCGCGATATACCGGAAGCGCTCGCTCCTGAAATTCGAGGACCGGAAAATTCAGAGCCTGGTGAGCGGGATCTTGGCCGGGAAGAATCGCGCACTGGATCGAATCCGCGTTGTGGGAGACGCGAAGGTCCTCGACAACCGCGAGGGGGAGTTCGCGTTGCTGCATCCCGTTGCCACCCCGTCCGACCGCACGGGCGGTGCCGTGGCACGCACCATGGCGGTGCTCGGCGCGCTGATCCGTCTCGGACCGGGTGAACACCCTCTGGCTTCGGTCGCCGAGTCCGCGGGGCTTCCCGCGCCGACCGCTCACCGGTATCTGCAGGCCTTGATGCGGGAGGGCGCCGTCGAACAGCGCGGGCCGCGTGCTCGCTACGCGCTGACTGACGCGCTGCACGGTCCCCCCTCATCGACACCCGCCCAGCCCCTCCAGGCCGGCCCGCCCTCTCCCGCGGTGAGGGCAGAGATCGTCACACTACAGTCGAGAACTGGTCAGGCCGCATTTGTTTACCGACCGCATCTGATCGGCACTCCGATGAGAATCTGCGCGGAACGGGCATACGGGTCACACGCTGACGAGATCCTTACATCGCCTCAGATCGCTTTCCGATCTCTTGAATCAGCACCTCTGGAGGCCGACGCGGCCGGACTGGCGATCCTCGCCTGCCTCGGCTCCGTCAGCGACCACAAGATCGACATCGCCCACGTCCGTGAGGAAGGTCACGCCATCGGGCCGTCCCCGCTCCAGGGGCGCACCATGATCGCCGCGCCAATCTGGTACGGCTCGGCCGTCGCCGGCTCGGTCGCACTGCTGGCCAAGGACGCGCCCATGCGACGCGCCGCCACCCGCGCCCGGTACGTAACTGCCGTGATGGACACCGCCGCGGCGATGAGCGGACACCTCACCCGTTCCGGCACGCGCCGGGCCAGCTGATTGACTGCAAACCCCCACGAGCACCCAGAAAGGCGCCACCCCGTGTCCCGTTCAGTCCTGATCACCGGCGGCAACCGCGGCATAGGCCTCGCCATCGCCCGTCACCTCGCCGAGGCCGGCGACCGCGTCGCCATCACCTACCGTTCGGGCGAACCCCCCGAGGGCCTGCTCGCCGTCCGCTGCGACATCACCGACACCGCCCAGGTCGACGCCGCGTTCAAGGAGGTCGAGGAGCAACACGGCCCCGTCGAGGTCCTCGTCGCGAACGCCGGCATCACCAAGGACCAGCTCCTGATGCGCATGAGCGAGGACGACTTCACCTCCGTCCTCGACACCAACCTCACCGGCGCCTTCCGCGTCACCAAACGCGCCTCGCGCGGCATGCTGCGCGCGAAGAAAGGCCGCGTGGTGTACATCTCCTCCGCCGTCGCCCTGCGCGGCGAGAGCGGCCAGGCCAACTACGCCGCCTCCAAGGCCGGCCTCGTCGGCTTCGCCCGCTCCATGGCCCGCGAACTCGGCTCCCGCGGCATCACGTTCAACGTGGTCGCCCCCGGCCTCACCGAGACGTCCATGAGCGAGGCGCTGAGCGACGAGCAGCTCGAGAACCTCAAGACCCAGATCCCCCTCGGCCGCCTCGCCCGCCCCGAGGAGATCGCCGCCACCGTCGCCTTCCTCGCCTCCGAGCAGGCCGCCTACATCACCGGCGCCGTGGTGCCCGTCGACGGCGGCGCCGGCATGGGCCACTGACCACCGTGACCGCCCACCACGCTGGAGTCCGATGAGCACATGATCTGACAGTGGGCAGTCCCCCGTGGGCTGCCCCGCGGCAGCAAGACCTTGGTGTGTCCAGCACCTCGGCCCGCCCGCCGCATCTCTGCCACCACCCGGCGAGTGTCCAGCCCGCCTGGTGAAGAACCCGGTCCGCAGACCGGGCAACACCGCCCCTGCCAGGGCGGATCACTTGGTTCCGGAAGAACCGGCCCCACCGAAGAGGGGCTCACGCATGCCCGAAAGGAGGGCGTGCCCTGCCCATGATGCAGCATGCCCGCGCGCCGGTCCACGCCGCCGCCGCTCCACCGCGCCTTCCGCGCGGACAACACCGAATATCCACAAACAACCGATACATCCCGGTCCGCGACCATGCCGACCAGGAGATCGGCACCACCGCGTCCCGCCGCACCCGGCGCGGCGACTTTCTGCGCGCCGCCACCTGGGCCATCACCCAGCGCCTGCACCCCAAGGCCGGCAACACCACACTGCGCGTCGCCCGCGACCTCGCCGCCCGCCTGAACGCCGACGGGCACGTCGCCTACTGCCGCGACACAACGTACAAGCGCCTCGGCATCAGCCGGCGCACCCTGGAGCGGCACATCGCCGTCCTGCGCGAACTCGGCCTCCTCGTCTGGGCCGTCCACGGAAGCCGGACCAACACCCGACCCGCCGGAAGCGGCGAATGGGCCGGCACCGCCACCATCTACGCCGCCGTCGTCCCCCGCGCCTGGGACGACGCCCTCGGCCACCGCGTGCGCGGCCACGGCTACCACGCCCGGCACGTCGGATTCACCGAACACGGACGCCAGTTGGCCATCACCGAAGCCCGCCGCCGCACCCGTCCCTCCCGGCGCCGTGACACCCCTTCCTGTAAGACCAACCACCCACGTCCTACAGCTGAGATGAGAGGGAAGAAGAACAACACCAGCGCGCCCCACGGCGCGAGGCCGCGGCCCCGCCGCCGACACGAAGTACCCGAGCCCTACCGAGCCAGCCCCAGCCAGGCCGCACACGCCGTCTCCGTCGCCGCCTGGATACGCCCCCGGGTGCCATGGACCCAGGGAGAGGGACTGCGCCGCCTCGCCTTCGCCCTGCGGCCCTGGATCGCTACCGGCCTCTCCGCCGCCGACCTCGCCGCCGACCTCTCGGTCTGGCGCGTGCCCCGGCGGCCAGCCTCCCCAGCCAGCATGATCATGGCCCGCTGGAGCGAGACCACCGGCCACGACGAGCCCGCTGCCGACCCCTGCCGCGGCGAGGACACGCCTTGCGGGGTCCCGCCCAACGCGGCCTTCCGGGAGGCCATGGACGCAGTCCGCGCCCGCCTCACCAGGCTGTCGCCGCCCGTCGAACCGGAGCCCGAACCGCCCGGCTTCGTCATCCGCGACCGAATTCTCGCCTCGCTCGCCGAGGCGGACCGGGCCCGCCGCACGCGCACCGCCGAGCAGTGCCTCACCTTCGCCGAGTGGGAGGCCGTCTGCGACGCCAGGGAACGAGCCCCCTGGTGACCCCGCGCCGACCCAGGCCACGCACGTACGGCACGCACCAGGCCACGGCGCCGACGAGGAACCCGACCGCGAAGCTCTCGAACAGGAACACGGCGCCCCCTGCCCGTTCAGGACCCCGCCACCTGGGCGGCATCGGGCACGGACTCCTCTACGGTCTCCCCCTGCGCCGCGCCCTCGGCGCCGCGCCGGCGCGCGCGGAAGACTGCCCGCACCGACCGGAACAGGGCACGAACCAGCCGCCACAGACCGATCGCGCCGCAGCCGACCGCCGCGCCGCTGGCGCCCAGACGCGCAAAGGTCTCCAGCCAGCCGGGCCAATGCAGGTAGCCCAGCGTCAGCGACGTGCCGATCAGGCTCAGGCTGAGCACCATCAGGACGCTGCTGTGACCGATCACCCCCCAGGTACGCCTCAGTTCTGCGTAGGCCTCCGGGTTCGCCTCCCGCCACGGGACGCGCCGGTCGGTCCGCTCGTACTCACTCATCGCTCTCTCCGCTCCTTGCAGACTGAGTTCGGTCGTCGTGAGCCCCGCCCAGGACCTCCCGGGCATGGAGCAGTCCCTCTCCCAGCTCCTCCAGTTCCAGCCGTGCGTCGTCCAGCAGTTGCCGGGGCAGCAGCCCTTCGGGCAGCGCGGGTCTGACTGGCACTACGGCCACGCGGTCGTCGCGGATCGCCGACTCCACCGCTTCCTCCCGCCGTCCGACCTCGACGGCCTGGTCGACCAGGAGCGCGAGCGACTGCGCGTATCCGAGGAGAAGGTCGCGGGCTTCCACGTTGTCCGCCGCCAGCGGCACGAGACCGGCCGCGTCCCACACCAGCCGCGGCAACACCGCCGCCGCGCGCGCCAGCTCGTAGCGCCCGCTGCGCTCGGCGAGCATGCGCAGGCGCTGCTCGTCGGCCAGCAGCCGGTAGAAGACCGCCGCGTACGCCTTGCTCGTTTCGACGACGCGCACGCGGCGCCGGGTGCAGCGCTGGACGGCCGCGGGCAGACCGGCGGCCGCGGCCATGCCGGCCGCGCCAGCCGCCAGCCGCCAGGAGACCGGTGGCCGCCGGCAGCAGGGAGGTCGCCGGACCCAGAGCGGCGAAGGCAGTCACGGTGAACAGCGCGGTCCGGCCGACCGGGAGGGGGCGGGGAAGCTCGAGGCCTCCCAGCGTCCAGATGTACTGGGGCGGGCGGCGTCCCCATACGCTCCGGCACACCCAACGCCCCAGCCGGTGCTGCTCCGGGTCGAAGAAGCCCGCCTCGCGCAGCACACCCGAGGGGTGCGGCCCGAAGATGTCCCAGCGCAGCCACCCATCCCGGGTCCGCTCCCGTATCAGCAGCAGCGCCTCCATGGTGCCCCGAGCAGCGGCGGGGGTCGAGGCCCGGATGGCCAGCTCGGCACGCACGGAGTGATGGAGCCGGGCGGCTTCCTGGACGGCGCGGGTCCACCGATCCCGGTCTGCATCGAAGGGCTGAGGCTGTGCGGCGGCCGGCCTCATCGCTGGCCCGCCGCGGCCGGGGCGTGAGCGGGTGCCGCGTTTGCGGTGGAGCCGGGGACGGTGAGCGGGCCGCAGGCGGAGGCGGCGGGCGCACCGGCGAGCACGAGGCCGGCGGCCAGGAGGCGAGGGGCCATGCGAGAGGGTCCTGTTCGGGTCGGAGAAGGCACCGTTCACCTGCTACAGGTGCGGCCGAGGCCGCCGGTGTGACACTCCGCCCGAACTTTTTGTGGGCTCCTTCAGCCGAGCGTGCCCTCGAAGGTGACCTTGGAGCCGCCCGCGTCGATGGCCTCGACCGTCACCGGGCCGCCGACGGCTGTCTCCGGGACGCGGAAGGAGACGGTCTGTGTGGCGGTGCGGTACGGGGCGATCGCGGCGTCGCGGTACCCGTACACCGGACGGACGGTGGCGGCCAGGTGCAGCTCCTGGCCGGTCAGGATCCGCAGGGTGGTGCCCAGGCCGGACATCGGGTCGCCGGAGCGGTTGACCACGCTCAGCTCCAGGCTCCCGGTGCGCGAGGCACCTTCGCCGCTCACCGTCACCTTGCCCACGCGCACCTGGCCGTTCCACTGCCCCAGCGGCGTGACCGACTGCCCGGCCGGCGCGCCCTGCGGCGCCTGCGGGTCCGGGGAGGCGGCGGTACCGCCTGGCAAGGTGCCTTCGAAGAACAGCAGTTCAGGCTCGGCCAGCCCTTCCTCGGTCGCCTCCACGGTCACCGTGACCGGCAGGCCCTGGGCCTGGTCGGGAAGCACCAGCTTCACATCCCTGTCGACGGAGCCGTTGGGGCGCACCTGCTGCGGCTCGTCCGTGGAAGAGGACGCGCTGCTGTCGGTGGCCTCGGCAGCGGTGCGGCCGAGAGCTCCGTAGCGGGCGGTGACGGCGGTCTGCGGCGCGGTCGCGACCTGGGCGCGCTGGTTGGCCACGGTCACCCGCGCCGTGTACGCGCTTGAGCCGGCCGGCACACCGGGCACGGCCCCGGCCGGCTGCCGCTCGAAGCCCTGCAGCGTCACCGTCCACGCCCCGTCGCCGACCGGCAGCGGCGTTCCGGGCTTCACGATGCCGTCCGGCAGCACTGTGGAGGGCGAGGGCCGTGCCGCGGGGGTGCTGCTCGTCGTCTGTCCGTCGGCCTTGGGCTTGCTGTCGGAGTCGGCGCAGCCGGAGATCAGGACCGTGCCGGCCAGGATCACGGTCGGAAGGACGTGGCGCAGGCGCGCGGGCATGGTTCCCCCTTGTCAGGTACCGGATCTCGGTCGAGGGGGATCATGCCAAAACGCGTCCGGCCGGGGCCGGACGCGCTGGTGAAGGGTGTTGTTTTCCGGCCGCCCGCTCTCTGCGGAGAGCGGAAGGTCACAGGGTGATGGGGATGGGGACCAGGAAGTACTCGGTGTCGCCTACACGGACGCGCAGCGGGTGCCCGGGCGGGAGGGTGAACAGCCGATGATGCACGGTCGCCGGGGAGTTGCGCTCGGACAGCGCGGGCTCCAGTGCGGTACGGACGGCGGCGCGGGAGGTGTCGGACAGCGGGTTGCGCTCGGCGATCTCCGCGCAGTGGTCGAGCTGGGCGTCGGTCAGGTCGGGACCGAGGCCCTGACGGAGGGCCTCGACGGCGACGGCCGGGGCCAGGACCGCCCGGTTGTGGTCGCGGCAGATGTGGCCGGGCGTGCCATGGGGCTGGAAATGCCGGGCGGTACCGATGGAAGTCATGGGGATTCCTTGGGGAAGAGATTGTGGCTGTGCTCGCGGGTCGTCAGGTCAGGGCGGGCGTCGGGGGCATCGGGGACTTCCGCTCTCACCTGGAGCGGGCGGCGGTCTGTGCCGACGACGAAGAAGAGGAGTGACGGGAGCCCGCGCACCCCGGGGCTACGCGTAGTAGCTCGCCATGATCCACTCGGGCTTGCTGGCGCGGGTCCGTAGTTCCAGCACGGACAACGCCCGCTTCAGGGCCTCGTCGTGCTGGGATGCGGCGCTCATCGCCGTGGGGTCGAGCGTGAGGGGCCCGCTTTTGGGCTGGTGGACGACGGCCGCCAGGATGTGTCCGTCTTCTTCCCACCCGATCGAGTACGTCCGAAGGAGCAGCGATCCCAGGCCGTTCGCGGCCAGTCGCTCCTCCGCGGCGGCAGCGAAGTAGTCGGGGTGGTTCTCCTCGCGCATGTCCTCTGTCTCCCACGGCACGCGCGGCATCAGAAAGGATGAGCCGTCGACGTCGTCGGTGTACCGGACAAGCTCGTTCGTCAGGCCCTCCCAGTTGTCGGCCGGGCCTCCCAGGCGGTACCCGTACATCAGGGCTTCGTGATTCTCGATGGCGCCCATGGCGTTCTCCTCGGTTCGTGCCAGTGGTGGTTGGCCGGCGCTCTCGGGTCTGTCGAGGCGGCCGGTTGGGGGCCGCCCCGGGGAGGGAGCCGGGGCGGGGTGGGCCGGGTCAGCGCGGGCTGAGCGGGATGACCAGGACGCCGACGTGGGGCAGGCTCATCTCGGCCAGCAGTCGGGCCGTCCTGCCGCTGGCGCTGCTCGGGTCTGTGGAGTCCAGGCGTATGGCGCCCCGGTGGGGGCCGCGCGCGGGGTAGAGGTGCACCGTGTTCTGCGGTGCGTTGCGCTCGAAGACGCTGATGGTGGCGTAGTCGAACCCTCCGAGGTTCGGGTACCGCTCGGCGACGGCCACAGACAGGGCGGCGATGAGGTCGGGGCTCGGCGAGGCGACCGAGAGGGGGAGCGGGGGGCGGCGCGGACGGATGCGCAGAGCAAGGGCGCGTATCAGGACGCTGAGGACGCCGAGGCCGAAGCCGAGGGCGAGGGAGGCTGGCTGGATCAAGGTGGATTCCCCGTGTTGGTTGCGAAGGGGCCGGTGTTCGGAGCGCGGGTTAGGCGGTGGTGCTGGCCACGGCGGCGTGGACGAGGCGGGCGAATCCCTGGCGCCTCTGGTACTTGGTCAGTCCCTGGACGCTTCCGGCGTTCTCGTGTCCGGCGGCGGCGGTCAGGCCGGACACGAGGGCGTGCACGAGTTCCTTGCCTGCGCCGTCGGGTGTGGTTGTCTGGGTGGCTGCCGTCAGTGCACGGGCGATGGGCCGGGTGGCTGCGGCGTACGCCTTGACGAAGCGGGGCTCGCCCTCGGCCGCGACGGCGGTCAGCACGCGCACGACCGGAAGGTGGCCGTTCCACCCGTCGAGTACGGCGTCGACCATCCGGGCGGCGCCGGGCAGTCCGTCCGAGGACCAGGAGCCGTCCTTGAAGTCCTTGAGCGCCGCTTTCGTCTCCTTGGCCAGGAGCCCGGATGCTTCGAGGACGACGCCCTCGATGTCGGGGAAGTACTGGTAGAACGTCGCGGGCGACGTGGCCACCGCCTGGGCGATGTCCATCACCTTGATGTCGCGGTAGGGCCGGGTGGCGAGAAGCTGGATCGTCGCGTCCATCAGCTTCTGCCGGGTCTGGAGGCCGCGCTGGCTGGGCACGCGGCGGTCGGGGGTGCGGGTCACGACACGGGTGGGCACAGTCGTCTCCTGAGCTGGAGGAAGGAAGGGGGGTGGTCCAGGTCTGGGGGCGGGCGGTGCCGCCGGACCCGACGTTCAATCACATTACACATTGAAGCGCGAATAAGCAACGTTCCGGGTGTGGGGCATCCCAGCGTTCCCGCCATCGACCTGCATCCGCGCGGCCCTGGCGGCTGCGGTCCCCGGACTCAGCGCGGACGGTGTCGGCCAACGGGAGAAGTCGAGTTCGTCGCCGTCCAGTTCAACAGCAGCAGCGGCATGCTCGTCCGAAATGAGGCCGGCCATCAGCAGCGCGTCGGCGCGGTCTACCGCAGCCCGAAGACGGTGAACACCTCGCCCGTGCCAGCCAGCTCGACCTGCGCAGGGGGGGCCGGCCCCCCTTTGATCCCGCCCACCTCCCCGCCTCGCGCGGGATGCTGTTCCTCGACACCCCCCTCGCTCTGCCCAACGGGCGGCGCATCCCGAGCTTCAGACCGGCGGGCTACGTATGGGGCCCGTGGTCGCCCCGGACGGAGGAAGGCTGGCCGCCGTGACCGTGCACCACCGCAGCCCCGGAGGCGCCAGTCGTCCGGATCCAGGCCGAGGCCGACGGCCATGTCCTCCACGGCGTAGGCCAGTTCAGCCGCCTCCGGCCGGCGCCCGGGACCAGCATCGCGCAGGAAGCGCCACGTGCGGAACAGGAACGCTACGGCCGAGCCGCTCGTAGTGGCGAGGTCGAGGCGCAGCATGACGGTCTCTCCGAGGACTTGCGGGGGAGGGACGTGCCGGGTGATCGCCCGGCACGGCGCGACCGCGGGGTACCTGCTACGCCTCGGACTGCGGCGGCTGCAGGGCTCGGGCGGACATGCGGTGAGTGAGGGCATGCGCGCCGGCGAACGCCGTCCCTGCGCCGAGGGCCACGTAGTCCACCGCCCTCCCGCGTGGGACGAGTTCGTAACCGTGGCCGTGCAGCAGCACGGTGCAGACAGCGAAAGCTCCCGCCACCAGGGCGGCGTCCAGACCGGCCGCGGCGGCGCTCCACACCCAGCGGGCGCGAGCCGGGGCGGTCTTGCGCGCGTCCCGCCTGCGGAGGGCGGCGCAGGCCCCGCTCCGGGCGAGCCGGCGCGTCTTGACGATAGGGACAGCGAGCGGGACGACGAACAGCCACATGACGGGCTGTTCCATCAGGAGGCCGCAGCCGGCGAGCAGCGCCACCAGCCCGTAGACGGTGTGCAGTGGCTGACAGCGGCGGTGCTGGACGGTGCGGGGACGGAGGTCGTCGGACATGGCTCTCCTCGGCTGAAGACGTTCGGGAGGTCGGCCCGGTGTACGGGCCGTGGGACCTGTGGCACGGGCGGGACGCGGCCCACCCCTGCTGCACGGGGACTGTTAGGCGTTCGTGTCGTGCCGGAGCGTCGCCGAGGGGCGGAGGCGGGCGCGGCGCAGCCGGTCGGACCACGGCGCGTCGGCGGGCCCAACGGGGTGCTCAGGGATGGTGATCTCGTAGTGCGGGCAGCTCCCGCGCTTTTCGGTCTCCAGGGCGGCGTGCCGGTGGGAGTTCGGGCACTGCTGCCGCTCGTGTTCTTCCCTCCAGTAGCGGACCGCCAGCGTGCGGCCGGTTCCGCCCTCGCGCGGCTCACTCGGCTGCTGCTCCCGGAAGCGCTCGCCCGCGTCCGGGTCCACCCACCAGTTCTCGACCTGGCCGGAGTCGGAAATGCCCCGCCGCCGTTCGGCATCGCGCTTGCTCGGCTTGAGCGGGTGGACCTGGTGGGCCAGGACCCGAACCGTGGACCGCTTGTGCTGGGTCAGCAGCTCCCACAGCGCCCGCACGTGGCGGAGCATCAGCTCCTGGCCGCCCTGGCGGCCCGATCCGCTCCGGTACCGCTCAGGGTTGTCCGGGTCGCGAAGCCGGGTCTCGGGATCCAGGATCTCGCCGGGGCGCGCCAGCAGGGTCTCGTAAGGCGAGAACGGCAGCTTCAGCAGCGACTCGTCGCACGTCAGGGCAGTGACCCAGGTCCAGGGGGCGTCATCGCACGCGGCCTCCACCGGCTCCAGAAGCCGGTCGGGCCGCAGAAGGAACCAGCCTTCCTCCGTCCGGGGCGACCACGGGCCCCATACGTAGCCGACGATGCGTCGCCCGTTGGGCAGAGCGAGGGGGGTGTCCAGGAACAGCATCCCGCGCGAGGCGGGGAGGTGGGCGGGATCGAACGGGGTCGTCTTCTTCTCCGCCCGCCGCACCACGCGGCGTAGCGCCATCTGGCCGAGGGAGTCGCCGATCTGGAAGAGGCGGGCGGAGGAGGCCCGGTCGGCTTCCTGCCGCAGCTGCGTCACCACGGCCGCCTCCAGGCCGTCCGGATGCCCGTAGGGCGCCAGCCGCTCACGTTCCCGCCGGTACACCTCCGCTTTCGCCCGGGCCCAGTCCAGGCTCTGCCTGTGGGCCTCCACGTACCGGCGCCGCCACGTACGAATGCGGTGCTGGTCGGGAGTTTCCCAGGCCGCCTCGTCCGCGCGTGCAAGACTCCGGCCCGGGGTGGTTCCACCGGGGTGCAGCCCCAGCGCGCGGAACCGGCGGACCTCGGTGTCGACGTCGTCAACGACGACGTCCGGCGGGTCAATGATCATCCGCTGGTGCCTGTCGTCCGGATCGAGCACCCACTCCATGCCCGCGAGCTGGGCCAGCACTGCGCGCAACGTCTGCTCATCGGCGCTTTTCAGGAAGTCAACTACGAGCATCTGCACCGTGTTCGCATACGAGTCGGCCGCCGCGAAGCGCAGCATGCGCTTAACGAACCCGCCGACCGGGCCGCGCTGGCCGCTGGACAGCGCCAGCATCTGATCCGCGACCCGCTGGTCGCCCAGTGCCGCGTTCGCCAAGTGGTCGTAGATCTGCCGGAAGACGGCCATCTCCTCGTCCTCGGCGAGGACGTTGTCGATGGCGCCCCGTACCCGCGCCGAGGATGCCGGGGAGACTTCCGCCGGGACCGGCGGCCGGACCAACTGACCGGCAGCGGCATGCAGTTCCCGGTACAGCTTCAGCTGGAGCTCGCTGAGGATGAGGAGATCGTTGGGCTTGACCGGGGTCCGCTTGGCGGCACGGGCCGCGATAGCCAGAAGCTCGGAATCCGACAACTCGGGCATGTTCGAGTGCATGTCATCCCTACTTGGACGCGGAGGGTTTGGGGAGAGGTCGCGGGTGCCGAGCACCAGGCGATGAAATGACAGTACACATTGGAATATCAATAAGCAACATCAGGGCGGCCCGGGGCCTGGCCGGTGTGATCAGCGAACGTGCGTCCCGGGCTGGCCCTTCCACCCGCTGGGCGCGCAGGTGGCGACGGCCGGCGTCTTCGCGCCGGCTGCTGCCCACTTTCTCGAGCAAGGCGTTCATCTCGGACCGCCCATCCGGCATCAGGCGGTGCTGGAGGGCGGGGCGCGGCGAACGGCGGCGTCGATATGCGGGCGCGGAAGCCGCGCCTAGCGGAGGCGCCGCGAAGCCTCCGCGGCCACGAGGGGACGCCGCGCCGACGGCTCGGCTCGCCGCAGCAGAGCCACCGTGCGGGAGAGCGAGGAACGCGGCACCGCGCGCAGCAGCACGGATGCAACGCCCTCTCGGAAGGAGTAGGTCCCGGGGGGACCGGGGACGGCACGGAGCAGGCCGCTCAGAATCACCTCGGCCAGGTGGCTCGGGCACGGGGCCGTCTCCACCAAGCGGTGCACCTGCTGCATCACCGGCAAGTGGGGGACGCCTGCGGCCAGGTGGCCCGCGAGACGGAACGCTTCGGGGGAGGCGGTGGCGCGGAAGCGGAGGACCAGTTCCTCGGCAGTGAGTCCCGCCGGGGAGGCGGTCTCTTCGGCCGGGAGCGCCTGCGGAATGAAGGCGACCGCCGCCGGGACCTCGGTGCCGCCGGTGCCCAGGAGCGTGAACCAGTTCTCCAGCCAGACGGAGGAGGGTTCCAGAACGGGAACAGGGATGCTGTCCGCTCCCGCATGGGGTGTGCTGTCGTACGCCATGAAGATCAGTTCGGAGTTGGCGGATCCAGCGGCCGGGGCGTGGACGCGGCCGGGCGTCCCGGGCAGCGCCGTGCGCTGCCACATACGCTCGGGCAGTGGCTGTACCACCGCCACCGGTCGCACGCGCGCCCAGCTGCGCAGAGTCTCGTACCAGCGTTCACCGGCCGGGCCGGGGTACCACTGGGGGCCGGAGCAGTCGCTGAGTACGAGGGTCACCAGCCGGTCGTCCTCGACCTGTCGCCCTCGCACCGTGCCATCGGCCGTGAGCACGGACACCGTCACACCCTCGAGAAGGCCGTCATGGGCGAGAGACTGGCGCAGCCTCCGCAGTAGCGGCCGCCACATCGACATCGTGGGTCCGGCATCGAAGATGAGCTGGAGGCGGTACGCCGGTCCGGTGTTCGTCCGTATGGTCACGTCGTCTCCTTGGGGCCTCTGCGAGGGGGCGAGGCCCGGACCGGGCGGAGGGAAAGTCGGTCCGGGCCTCGCGGCCCCGGCCGCCGAGGGGAGTGCGGCCAGGGCGAGCCGCGGGAAGCGGCTCCTTCGGAATTGGCTTGGACGGGGGGCGGCTTCCCGCCCTCACGGAAGTACAATACACATTGAAAACTAATTACACAACAACGATTGCGCCCCCCATCCACTGGCGAGTCCGCCCCAAGTCCCGGCCACCGGGACGCCGTTGGTTTCATCCCTCCCGGCGACACTGGTCGCCGACGATGCCCACGAGCGGTGCGCACTCCCGCGCGTCGGCCCCTGCGGCTGGCTAAGCCAGGCCGTCCTGGGCCTGGCTCTCGATGCGGTGCAGCACGTGGGGGGCGACGAGGTCGGCTCCGCCGTCGTCCCAGCGCACGGCCTGGTAGGCGTACGAGGCGGCGCCCTCCGCCATGCCGAAGGTGCGCCCGGAGCGTTCTGTCCCCCGGGCCCGCATCACCACATGTGTCCCGTCCGCGTAGTAGGTGAGCGCGGGATCGAACATGGTCGCGGGTCGGGTCACGTCCGATGCCAGGGGGCGGGCCCGGATCACGATGTCGGCGACCTTGTCGGCGTCGACCCCCGAAATGTTCATGCGCCGGTCAGGCTCGACCTTCCAGGACAGACCGGGGAACAGGCGGGTCACCTGTGCGCGCACCCACTGCCACGCCTCGTCCGAGGCCTCCTCGGTGGGCTCGTTCGCAGAGGAGTGCCAGCCCTCGGCACAGTCCGCGCCCTGCGCGCCGAGGAGGGCCATCACCTCGGCGCGGGTGATCTCGTCCTGGAGCTGGGTGCCGGCCTGCAAGCGATGGACGTACCGGTGGAAGAGCTGGAAGGCCAGGGTCTCGCCGTCCAGGTGGTGGGCGTAGACGATCCGCAGGACCGTCCCGTGTCCCTCGGAGTCAGGGACCAAGGTGGCGATGGCGGGCGGCGCTGTGGTGTTGATGGCCATGAGAAGGATCCGTTTCGTGCAGGGGTGAGGGAAGAGCGGCGGCCGGCCGCTGGATGGGCACGGCCGCCGCGCGGTCAGGAGGGCGGAGTGAACTGCCACGGCCAGAACGGCGGGCGGGTCATGGTGGGGTACAGCACCGGCCTGGCCTTCTGCTCGGATTTCGCCCGCTCGGCGCGCTCTCGTACGGCCTCCTCCAGGAGCCGGGGACGGTTGAGGGCGTCGCCGCAGGAGACGGTCACCTGCCTGCCGAGCCTCCACAGCTGGGCGTTCACGGCGCAGCACGCGGCGTTGAGCGGGTCGAGGTCGTTGAGCCACCAGTGGTAGAGCGCGGGGTCGGTGCCGAAGAACCGCAGCGTGGCGGCAGCTGACCGGGCCATCGTCCCGGTGCCTGCAGCGGGTTCGAGGAACAGGTCACCGGGCTTGCGGTCAACGGAGAGCACCATGTCGCCCATGAAGTTCGTGACGACGGCCGGGGTGAAGAACTCACCGGTGCTCTGCCGTTCGCTGTAGCTGCGCATCCGGGTGATGAGCAGGCCGAGGACATCGTCGGACTCGGCGCGGGCGGTGTCGGAGCAGTACTCCAGCAGCCCTGCGCGCAGGAGGATCCGGGCGTAGTCGGCCAGGCCGCGGATGTCGTTGTCGGTGGGGTGGGAGAGCCAGTCGTGGAGCGGGCGGGCGGCCTCGGTCAGGTCCGGGTCGTAGGTCCAGAACGAGTTCCAGCCGGCTCGCAACGTGTCGACGAGCTGTTCGTCGTCGAGGGGGAGAAGGAGCGGGCCGTAGTCGGGGCCATCCGGCCGTGAGGGCGCGGAGAGGGCGAGGGCGGCTAGGGTGCCGACTGCGATGGCCCGGTCGCTGGAGCCTCCGCGGTTGGATGTCCACCAGGCGTGTGCGGCCTCGGCGATGGCGTGGGCGTGGTCCCGCCCGCTTTCGGGCGCCATGGCGCGGCGCATTCTGGCGGGCGGGATGCCGTACAGGGTCACGTCGCGCTCCCCGGCCCCTGCGCGATGAGGCCGTCGAGCTCGGCGACGAACGGCGGCAGGAGGGTCCGCTTGCGGCCCGGCCGCCGGGAGCCGAAGGGCCGCAGCGTCCCGGCGTGGCCGCTGGGCTGGAAGTCACTGTCGATGATCCAGGTCGGGTCTCCGGGCATCCGGGACAGGCGGTAGGCGGCCTTGTTGAGCAGCGTGCTGTGCTCGAAGAGGAGGAGCTCGGCGTACCAGCCGGTGACGGCTCCGGCTTGGCGCTCCTCAAGGACCGGCACGACGCCGGTGTGCTCCAGGGAGTTGTCCTCGTCCGGGACGGTGGTGGTGAACGTCCGGGCGGCGTGCAGCGGGGCCAGGACCCGTTCAGCGGCCTGGTGGGCTTCGGGGTAGCCGATCGGGTCGGCGATCAGGCACCGTGCGGCGAGGGCGAGCGGATCCTGGGTGGCGGAGGCGGGGAGCTCCAGCGGTGCGAGCTCTCGCAACAGCGCCTCGTGACCGAGGGTGGCGAGGTACCAGTGCTGCTGGGCATGGTTGTCCGGGGGCATGGTGTCCATGGGGCTCTTCCTGTGGCGGTGGGCGCTGGCGGATGTTCCGCGCCGAGCGGGTCAGTTCGGGGGTGCGGCGTGGCGGCGGGGCCGACCGCGGTGAAGGACGATGACGGTGCCGGTCTCGAAGCCGCGTGCCAGGCCGAAGACTTCGCTCATACGCCTGCGGGACTCGGTGCTCTGCCGCTCACGTCCGGGCACGTAGAAGCCGTCCCGGGTGAGGAGGCTGATGATCTTGGCGGTGACCTCGGCTCGGGTGACGTCGAGTGCGGCGACCCGGCCGTGCGTGGTGTAACGGCGGCTGTCGAGGCCGACGAAGGCCTCGTCGGTGCCGATGGTGAGGATCTCGTCCGGGTTGGTCCAGTTGTAGTCCGTGGCGGACACGCGGTAGTGCTGGTTGAAGGCGGGGACGATCAGTTTCATCAGGTGTGCTCCGTGGCGACCCGTACGGGAGCGAGCGCGGCCACCGGGGCCGAACTCCTCGCTCCCGGGCGGGGCTCAGGCGCGCGCCGCCTCGGCCTCCTCGTCCTCGGCCTTGAGCTCTTCGAAGTAGTCGCGAGCGCTTTCGACCATGCCGGGGACGTCGCACCCGAAGGACTCGGCCGCGTCCAGGAGCGCCGCGAGCATGGCGGCCTCGCGCTCAGCCCCGGCGGCGGCGACGGCGCACAGGACATCGAGCTTCACGGGGTACGCCTCGCTGCGAAGTCCCTCGGCGGCCTGGTGGAGTTCATGGGCGGTGACCCGGCCGTCCGTCAGGCAGAAGACCTGAGCGACCAGATCACCGATTACGCGATCGGCGCTTTCCTGGTCGTCCACGACCTGGTCGCCGGGCAGGTTGAAGGCGATCTGGGCCATGGCCTCGGCCGCGAGGACGCCGAGCCGTACGCGCTCGGCCAGCTCGGGAACGGGCAACAGAGCCTTGGGAGCCTGCCTGTTGTAGGCCTCCAGCGCCGCGTCGGCCCATGCGGCGCGGTCCGCGAGGGTGCACTCACGTGCGGGGGTCATGTTGACGCCGGATTCCGCGGCTGCGGTGAAGCGCGCAGCCTTGCGGTCGGGGATGGACGTGTCCACGGTCGTTCCTCTGGGTGAGGTTTCCAAGATGGTGGTGGTCGTGAGAGCAGCGGTACGCCGCTCGATCACGAACACCACACTACATATTGATACTTTAATACGCAACACGCTAGGTGCGGGGACGGGCATCTGCCCACTTCGGGTAGGGGAGTGCGGGCATGCCGAAGACCGCCCTCGACCGCTCGGCCCGCGTACGGCCAACGGGCAGGGCGTACCTGTGGGTCCTCGGGTGCCGCTGGCGCCTGGCCCCGATCTGCTCCAGTGCGGTGCGGAGCCAGGCACGCCGGTCGGACCCCGCAGGGCGCGGCGATGCGCCCAGCGCCGCGATGCGCCGCTCGAACCCGTCGGCACCACGGTCTCCGGCGACGAACTTGGCGATCGACCGAGCCGGGAGCACCTGGCCGTCCGGCAGCACGACGATCGTCCTCGCCGTGCTGCGGCCCGTATAAGTTGCGGAAAGGGCCTGGTAGATGACCCCTAGGTGCCCTCGGGGGGAGCCGGCCGTCCGCCCGTCCGGCAGGGTCCGAAGCCGCCGCCGGGCGACGGGGTCCGCGTAGGTGACCACTCCCCGCACGCCGTGGCCCGCGGCCAGACGCAGTGCCCCCGCGACCGTGAAGCTCTCCCCGTTGCTCGCCACCGAGGGGGACAGGCACACCCTCGACATTTCCAGTGCCTCCGTATACGGCTCCTTCTGCGCACCGGGAGTGGTCGTCGTCGCAGGTCACATTGCGCGCCATCTATGAGTCAATGCATTGATGGATTGGGAACGTCTTCGGCAGAGCTCCGATCTCGGGCTTCCAGCCGTGGCTGTCTACTCCTTCGGGTGGTTCAGGTCGCCGTTGTCGCCGTTGTCGCCGTTGTCGCCGTTGTCGCCGTCGTCGTCCGCGTCGTTCCGCGAGCTGGTGATGTCGGATCGCTCGAACTCGCTGCGGTCGTGCGCGGTCACCAACTCCTCGCTGCGAGCAGAGGCGCTGGAATGGCCCCAGCTACCTGCGTGGACGCCCTGCCTGCCGTTTACGGTCTCTTTTAAGTCGTTATCACCCAATCTGATGTGAGGAGCGCGCGCCCTCGTTCACCGGTGCGCTACGCCTGCGGCCGTCGTGAAGCGACTGTCATATCGGCTTCGCGGCCTGCGGGAGGGGTGTCGACGCTATGGCGGATCACGTTCTGGGGCCGATGCGGCGGATCGTCAAATACGTACGCCGGTGGCGTACCGGACGGGTACGCTGTCGGCGTACCTTATGGAGATCTCCGCGGCATACATCTTGGAGTCGGCGATGCGGGACACCGCGAGCCCGTTCGAGTTCGACGGGCCAGTCCCTCTTGACTGCATGATCAACCGGCGGGCGGAGGCCGACACGATCAGGGCATGGACCCACGAGAGCCAACTGATGGCCCTGGTGGCTCCGCGGCGCTATGGCAAGACAAGCCTGATCCGCAAGATCGCGTCCGAGGGTGAGAAGGTCGGGCTGATGGTGGTCACCGCCGACCTCTTCGAGGTTGCCAGTCTCTCCGATCTGGTGCTTCGTCTGGAGCGTGCGTGGGCCCAGCACACACCTGAGGAGCTCCGACCAGCGGCAGGCAAGATCCTCAGCAGCGCTCAGGCCGGCGTGTCGATCTCTGGGGCTGGCTTCGCGCTGACCATGGCCGACAAGCCCACCACCGACCCGGAGCCGGCGCTGCACGCGCTGCTGGAACTGCCCGCCCAGCTAGCTCAGCACAGGCCTGGACGGATCTTGATCGTGCTGGACGAGTTCCAGTCCGTCGCCGGGGTCCCGGAGGCGCAGGCCCTGATCTGGCAGCACGCGTGGCAGCAGCGGCAGTCAGTCTCCTACCTCTTCGCCGGCGGCGGACCAGGCATGCTGTCGACTGCGCCGGACGACAGGGAACGCCCCGTAGGGCAGATGCGGACGCTTCAGTTGGACCGGCTGCCGGCCGCGGAGCTTCGCGAAGTGATCAAGGACCGGTTCGCCGCGAGGAACCGGGACGTGTCCGATGTTGTGGACGGACTCGTGGCGGCGGGCGAGCGGCATCCCCAGAGGACCATGCTGCTGGCCCACCTGCTGTGGCAAGAAGTCCCTGCGGGGGAGCGGGCCACTACCGATGATCTCGAGGCAGCAATCACCGTGGCCCTGCGACAGGTCGACGCGGAGGCCCGCGCCACGATGAGCGGGCTCACTGTGGGGCAGCGCAAGGTATTGCGGGCGGTGGCCGAGTACGGCACGCCCATGGCGGCCCGGGCCTTGCGGGCCCTGGGGCTCCCCAAGACCACGGCCCAGAAGGCGGCCCCACACTTGGTCGCCATTGGGCTCATCGAAGACACAGACCAGGGGTGGCGCGTGATCGATCCGCTGTTGGCCCGTTGGATCCGGACGAACTACGGGACACGCGCATGAGCATGCAGCCTGACCACGAGGTGGTGTTCGAACGTGGACAGCGAGTGCGAGTCCGGGCCGCCGGAGTGCCCGAGTTCGCTACCATCCGCTTTGCCCTTCCGGGCGACGAGCCGAATTCGTGGGACCTCATCCTCGTCGATGACCAGGACCGTCGGCACGAGGTGAACCTGGCGGCCGGAGACACTCAGACCGTTCGCCCGCTGGCCAGTGATGGCCGGGCCGATTCTGCCCGGGTGCTGGCAGCCATGTGGACCCAGTGGATGTACGCGGCGGCCACGAACGCAGAGTCGAGTGCCATGGCGGCCACGCCGCTGAAGCCGTATGCGCACCAGACCACGGCCGTGTACGGCGCGATGCTGCCGCAACCGCTGCTGCGCTTCCTGCTCGCCGACGAGCCGGGCACCGGCAAGACGATCATGGCCGGTCTATACATCCGGGAGATGCAGCGGCTGGGCCTGGTCAAGCGCGCCATCATCGTGTGCCCGGCGAACCTGGCCACAAAGTGGGTGGACGACTTCGAGCGGCTGCTGGGCGGCGGGCTGCGGCAGCTCACCTCGGCGACAGTCCGTGAGAACGCGCTGAACTCCAATGACCTGTGGGTGACCTCCCTTGAGCTGGCCGCGGTCAACCCTGCTGTGCAGGACGCTATCCGGCCGGACAAGGCCGGCTGGGATCTGGTGGTCTTCGACGAGGCACACCGGCTGACCCCGACTGCGGCCGGGTTCCATCAGGTTGGCCGCCTGCTGGCCAAGAACACCCCGCGGGCCCTGCTGATGACCGCCACCCCGCATCGGGGCAAGGAGTGGCTCTTCCGGCACCTTCTGCATCTGGTCGACCCGGAGATCTACCCGGACCCCGGTAGCGACCCCAACGTCGAACTCAGCGCGCTCCGGCCGGGCCCGATCCACTTCCTGCGACGGATGAAGGAAGACCTGGTCGACTACGACGGCAAGACACGCCTGTTCAAGGGCCGTACCGCCCACAACCACAGCGTCGCCCTGTCGCAGACCGAGTACGGCTTCTACCAGGCCGCGCTGGACATGGTCGACCGGTACTTCGCGCCCTCGGCCCAGCCGCTCGCCCGCATGGTCTACGGCAAGCGGACCGCGTCCAGTCTGCATGCCCTCGCCGAGACGCTCCGCCGGCGCCACGACCACATGGGCGTCATGAGCGAGGCCGAAGCGGCCCTCATCGCCGACCGCGAGGGCCAAGGTGACGAGGCGGAGATCGACGAGGCCAAGGTCATCCACACGAGCTCGACGTCCACGCGAGCCGAGCGGGCGGCGATCAAGAACCTCGCGGACCAGATCAACGCCACGATCGGTAACCCGGCGTGGACGCCGTCGAAGTGGAAGCGGCTGACCGAGGACTGTTTGGCCAAGCACGGCATTCTCCCAGGCAACGGCGAGCAGGCCGTGGTGTTCACGGAGTACGCGGACTCGGCCGAGTGGATCGCCCGGCGCCTCGAAGCCGAGGGGTTCACCGCCCGCCTCTATTCCGGACGGCAGAGCAAGCCCGAGCGCGACGAGGTGCGCCGGGCCTTCATGCGCGGCGAGTTCCAGGTCATCGTCACCACCGACGCCGGCAACGAAGGCATCGACCTGCAGGCCGCCCACGTACTGGTCAACTACGACATCCCCTGGTCGCTGGTCCGCCTCGAGCAGCGCATGGGGCGCATCCACCGCGTCGGCCAGCTTCGCGACGTTCACCTGTACAACCTGGTTGCCACCGACACACGCGAGGGCGAGACGCTCCTGCGGCTGCTGGACCACTTCGTCACCGCGGCGAACGAGCTGCGCGGGCAGATGTTCGACAGCCTGTCGGCCGTCGCCGAGATCACGGGCATCGACTACGACAAGTGGCTGTCCGACCTGTACGGAAACGACGAGATCAAGAAGCAGCAGGCGATCGATGCCGCCCGCGCCGTCAAGGCGCAGGAACTCACCCGGGCGGCCCGGCAGGTGCGCGACAACGAGCGTCGCCTGGCCAGCCAGGTCGACGCAGTCGCTGCGCTGACTCTGCTCCAGCGCGACCTGTTCGCCCGAATCAACCCGGCCATCGTTGAGGCGTATCTCGACCGGCTTGCCGCCGCCGGCGTGCTGCGATCCGCCCCTACCGCCGCCGGCACCGGGTTCCGGAGACTGTCGCTGACCGGCGGGGCACAGTTCCCGGCCACGCTCGGCAGCACGAGCGAGGTCCACATCGCCACCAGCGGCGACGCGGTACGCGAGGCTGCGGAAAGCATCGACGTCGGCGACACCATCACCCTCGGGCCCGGCGAACCGGGCTTCGCCGACCTGATCGGCATGGCCGAGCACGCCCTGGCCGAGGACCTGCACCAGTCCGGCGCCGCCGCCGACCCCACCAGCCTCACCCCGTACGACCTGTACGCGTACACGGCGACCATGACCGAGAGCGACGGCAAGCGCGCCAGCATCTGGGCGAGCCTGGTCAAGGTCGACGACAGCGGCAACGCCCGTCCGGTGCGGTGGGAGACACTGGCCAACCTGGTGCCCACAGAGCACCACGGGACCGCGCCTCACCCCGCACGTGAAGGGCAAGCGCTCACGACGGCCCGCGAGGTGGCCGCCGCCACGGTCACCGAGCACCGGCGGGTACGGGCCGACTGGTTCGCCCAGGCGCGCCGAGACCTGAACAACCTGCCACTGAGCCTCACCGAGGACATCGACGACCGGACCAGGCGGGTTGAGCTGCGGCGCCGTCTTCAGGCCCAGACCGCCCAGCGGCTTGACGAACTCGAACGGCTCGCGGACGTGCAGCTGACCGACCCGAAGCTGATCGGCCGGATCCGCGTCCTGGCCGCGGCCGACGTCACCGTCCAGGCGGAGATCGATGCCGAACTAGTCTCCATGCGGCACGTCCAGAACCTTCTTGAAGACGACGGGTGGACCGTGGAAGACGTCCACACGGAGAGCCGAGGCTACGACCTGGAGGCCCGCCGCAACAGCCAGATCCGGCACGTCGAGGTCAAGGGCGTGCTGGGCAGCGCGGCCAGTGACGGCATCCGGATGACCGGCAACGAGGTCCTGATCGCCACCCAGCACCGCAAGGACTACTGGCTCTACGTCGTCGACCAGTGTGCCGACGGCCGGGGCCGCTTCTTCGGTGCCTATCAGGACCCCGCCACCCTTTTCGCCAATGACATGACCGGGAACGCGGTCTTCCGCGTCCCGGGCAGCAGCCTCAAGAACGCACCGGGGAGCAACGCATGACCAGGATGATCGAACGATGGTTTCCCAGCGCGGAGGTGTCGGCCAACAGCGACAAGGGCTGGGGCTCCGGCAACAGCGAGATCTCCCTGTTCATGTGGTTCGCCAAGCGACCCACCGCCCAGGCCAAGGCCGCCACCATCTGCTCGCTGCTGCCGTGGCCCGATGACGCCGAGGAGCAGACGCGGCTGCAGAATTTGGTCCGGGAGGCGATGACAGGCCGCTACGCCGCTTGGAACGAGCTGCAGGCCGAGATCGCCAAGACGAATCCCGAAGGCGCGACCACGCTCGACCCGTTCTCGGGGCGGGGCATGATCCCCCTGGAGTCCGCGCGCCTGGGCGTCCAGGCGTCGGCCGTCGACTACAGCCCGGTCGCGGTACTCGCCAGCCACCTGCTCACCTCCGCACCGTTCGAAGACTGGAGCGAGGAGCCCGAGCTTCCCTTCGGGGAAGAGCGAGACCACCTCCTGATGTCCCGCACGGACCGGCTGCTCGGCGACCTCGAATCGCTGTTCGCGGAGATCCAGACCCGGCACGCGGCCGCCATGAGCGACGTCTACCCCCGCCACAACGGTGCCCTGCCGTGGGGCTACCTGTGGTCCGTCACGATCCCCTGCCAGGAATGCCACCACCGGTTCCCGCTCATCGGCTCCTACGAGCTGATGCCGGCCCGCGGCGACAGAGGGGCCGTGTCGTTCTACATCGACGCCGACCGGGCCACCGGCACGTGGGAAGCGGTCGTGACCCCCGGAAAGCCCACCCGGACGCCCACGCTGACCAACGCCGTGGTGAACGGCAAGAAGGTAGCGGGCAAGAGCGCGATCTGCGTGTTCTGCAACCACGTCCACCCGCTCGCCGTGCACCGCCGCCTGCTGCACGAGGGACAGGGCCAGGACGCTCTGGTCCTCGCTGCGGACATCGACGTCAAGAGCCAGAAGACCTTCCGCCAGCCCACAGACGCAGAACGCGAGGCCGTCGCAGCGGCCGACCGGGCACTGGCCGCAGAGCCGGCGTTCAGCCCATTCCTGCCTGCGATCCCGGACGAAGGCATCGCACCGGGCAACAACAACATCATCGGCCCGAGCATCTACGGGGCGAAGACCTACGGCGACTTCATGGTCACCCGCCAGACCCTGTCGTACGTACGGCTCGCACGCATCATCAACGAGCTCGGCGACGAACTGACCGCCGCCGGAATGTCACGGGACTACGTGCGGGCCCTGACCGGGTATGCGACCGCGGTCGTGGTGAAGAAGCTGCGCCGCTCCACACGCGGCGCCCGGTTCCAGAGCTCAGGTGGTGCCCGTGTCGGGGATCTCTTCGTCAACGAAGGGTCGATCACCTTCTCCCACGACTTCTTCGAGGCTGGCATCGGAGACGGTCCCGGAACGTGGAAGTCCATTGCGGACAACGTTCTAACCGCCTGCCGCAACCTGTTCGCCGACCTGCGCGGCGCTCCGGCCTCCGTACAGCGGGGAACCGCCACCGCCCTGCCCTTCCCGCCCCGCACCTTCACCGCGGTCGTCACCGACCCGCCGTACGACCAGATGATCGCGTACGCGGACGCCTCCGACCTCTTCTACACGTGGGCCAAGCGGTGCCTACACAACGCCTGGCCGGAACTCGCCATCACGGCCGACCCGCACGGCTGCCAGGACAAGAGCCAGGAGATCATCGTCAAGCGGGTACGGGGTGAAGCCCCCGACGAGCACCGCACCCGCGAGCACTACGACACCCTCATCGCCGACGCCTTCACCCAGATGCGGCAGGTCGTCCGCGACGACGGTGTGGTCACGATCGTCTTCGGCCACGGGGAGCCCGAGGTGTGGCAGCGACTGCTGCACTCGATCGAGCGAGCCGGACTGGTGATGACCGGCTCCTGGCCGGCCAATACCGAGTCCGGTGGCCAACAGGGCAAGGCCAACATCGAGACGACCCTGACCATGGCCTGCCGCCCGGCCCCGGCAGGCCGCCCTGCCGGCCGCAAGGGCGCCGTCGAGGCGGAGATCAAAACGGAGATCAAGCAGCGCTACCCCAATTGGGAGCGATGGGGCCTGGCGCCTGCAGACATGCTGATGGCCGCCGCCGGCCCTGCCATGGAAGTTGTGGGTCGCTACAGCGAAGTCCTCGACGCCAAGGGTGAGCCCGTCGACATCTATACCTTCCTGCCGCTGGCGCGCGCCGCGGTCCAAGAGGCCATGGCGGTAGAGGTCAACCGTCAGCCGCTGGCAGCCTTCGACGCCCGCACCCGGTTCGCCTTGTGGTGGATCAGGCTCTACGGCCGTCAGGTCCAGGCGAAGTCCGAGCTGCGGTGGCAGGCACTCGCGTCCTCCCTCGACCTGGCCTCGGTGCGCAACCTCGTCGCAGACGCCGACAAGGGCGTCCGCTTCATCACCTCCCGCGAATACAGCGGCAAGGTCGACGGGGATTCAGCTTCCATCGACGTCGCCTTGGCGCTCGCCGCAGCATCCGGCGAAGGACTGCAAGCGATGGGTCACGTACTGGCGGCTTCGGAGCGAGGAGTCGACGACACCTACCTGTGGTCGACCGTGCAGTTCCTCGCCGACCGGCTCCCCGACAACGACCCGGACTCCATTGCCTTCACCCGCGTCCTGCGCACCCGTCCCGGAATCGGCAGCGCCGCCCAAGCCGCCGCTGCCAGCGTCCTCGAGAGCGCCCGCCGTCAGCAGGAACAGGACGCCCAGCTGAGGCTGCACTGATGACGAACACCGTACGAGCATTCATGACCACCAGCCCAGGAGACCAGCAGTGACGACGAGCGTGACACCGTGGTGGAAGGCACTGAAGATCCGCCAGGAGATCCTCAATGCCTCCGGCCAGATCGATGACGTGCAGATGTCACTGTTCCGGGCCGTCCACGCAACCGGTGCGGATCGGCCGCCGTACGCGGACGCCGGCTACTACGGGGACATCACCCACCCCACCGAACGCCTCATCGACCTGCTCACTGAGATCGCGGTCCGTGTCGGCGGCGGCGAGGACTACCTCAAGGCGCGGGCCGTCACCCGTCTCGACCAGGGCATGGGCGGCGGCAAGTCACACGCCTGCATCGGTGCCTTCCACCTGGCCGCCGCCCCTGAGGTCCTGCTGGCCACAGAGCTCGGCGAGAGGGTCGCCGAGCGGGCACGTGCAAAGATGGGGCGACCGCTCGCTCGCGACCTCGGCCAGCCGCATGTCGTCGTTCTTCCCTGCGACAACATGACCGCAGGCGCTGGAGTGAAGGAACTCGACGGGCCGGCTGTCAGCCTTCACGAAAGGTTCTTGTGGCGGCTGTTCTCCAAGGACTACGCCCTCTACGAGCGCTATCAGCCGTTCTGGAGCGACAAGCACAAGATCGCCGAGGCTCTCCGGGCCGTGAACCGGCCTGTGCTGATCATCGTCGACGAGATCCTCGACTACATCGGCAACGGCCTCGACGGCAGCAACAAGCCCGACCTCGCGGCCCAGGACATGGCCTTCCTCCGAGCCCTGCTCGACACAGTCAACGACGTGCCCCACGTAGCCATGCTCGTGGTGATGATCGCTTCCGACACCGACAAGACCGCCTTGTCGGCTGCCGCCAAGGAACGCCGCGACGACCTCAACAGCCAGCTTGAACGCAACGGCTTCCCGGCCACGGTCACCGAGGTGGGAGACTTCGCCGACATCTTGCGCCGGCGACTGTTCGACACCGAACCCGCCCGCGAGGTCCTCGCCGCGACAGCCGCACTCTACGAACCGGTGCTCACCGACCGGGCCTGGGCCAAGCATGTCTGGGAGCAGATCGGTGCTGACTGGCGACGCAACTGGTCCGACGAGGTCGCTGCCTGCTATCCCTTCCACCCAATGCTGATGGCCTTGGCGAAGGACGAGTGGAGCAGGGTCACCGGGTTCCAGCGGGTCCGCTCCACGATCCGCATCTTCGCCGCCACGGTGTATGCCCTCCAGCAGCGCGGCAAGGCCGGTGAGTGGGCGCCAGCGCTCATTGGCCCAGGCGACCTCCCGCTCTCGGACAGCACTGTTCGCGAAGCGCTCCTGGGCAGCGGCCTTGTCGAGGACGACCGCACGATCGCGAACTACCGCAGCCTCGCGGAGATCGAGATCGTCAACAACGACGGATCCACGGGAACCGCACGCCGACAGGATCTCGAGCGGTCTGAAGCCCCCTGGATTGAAGCCAATCCGCACGCGGCCGAGCGCGCGGCCACCTTCATCTTCCTGGCGAGCATCGTCGGAACCCTGCGCCCTGGACGCGGACGCGGCGCCAGCGCACCCGAGGTCAAAGCCGTCACCAGCGTGCCGGACGTGCGCTACACGATCACGGATGCCGACAGCGTGGTCGACGAACTCGTCGACCAGGGCCGGGGCATAAGCGCCCTCGACATCGTCCGCGGACAGGGCAACAACAAGCCGGCCCGGTACTTCCTGTCCACCCGGCTCACCCACCGAATGCTCGTCACCAATATCCGGCGCACCATCACCGAAGACGAGCGTGACCAGGTCATCTCTGAGTTCGCCCAGAAACTGGCCAGCAACGGCCCGTTCCGCGAGCTCAAGTTCCTGCCCGCCGACCTTCAGCGCACCGCGACCGAGGTCATGGCCACGAGCGGCCTGGACACTGCCTACACGACCCGCCTCATCGTGCTCGACCCTGCGCAGTTCAGCCTGCGCAACGGCATGGAAAAGTCGACCCTTGAGGCGCTCACCGTCGCGATGGGACTCGGACAGGGCGCACAGCGACTCCCCGTCCAGTGGGCCAGCAGCGCGGTCTACGCGATAGCGAACACTCAGCGCCGCAGCCTCGTACGCAGCCTGGCCGTCGAGTACCTGGCCCGGCAGAGGGCCCTGGCTGCACCCGAAGTACAGAACGACAGCGAACTCAAGACGACCGGAACCAAGGAGCTCGCCGCCGCGAAGGACCAGCTGGAGAAGGCCCTCAAGCGGGCGTACCAGCACATCGTCTTCCTCGCCCAGCCCGACCCGGACGGAGAACGCTACCTCGACGAGCTCACGCACGACGACGACAACTTCACCGCCCTCAACGGCACCGCCGTCTGGAAGGCACTCGCCGCCCGGGACAAGGTCTTCGACGTAGGGGAGTTCACCCCCAGGGCCCTGCAGCACAACCTCCGCGACCAGGACTACGGCAAAACCCTCTCGGACATCCGGGCCGCGTTCTACAGCGCCCCGCGGCTGCCCTTGCTCTACGGCGGCGACCGTGACCTCCAGCAAGCGATCTACGACGCCGTCAACGAGAACCTCGTCAGCATCGTCGACGGCATGGGCACGGAAGTTGCTGTCACCGCACCCGGGCAGGTCAACCTCGCGAGCACGAGCCTGCGGCTGGCGAAACCGCAACCTCGGGCATGCCCGGCGTGCAGCGAACCAGCCCACGAGGGCCCGTGCGTGACCAACAGTGCCCCGGAAGCCCCGGATGAGGCGACCCCGAGCGGCGCAGCCAGCCCCGGTGCGTCGAACGGTCCGACTAACGACGACAGCCGAACAACAAGCGGCGGCCGTTCAGACGCCGACACCCCTCCACCCGCCAAGGACAAGCAGGCGGCGTTCTCGTTCACCAGTAACCTGCTGGCCAGCGCCGACAGCGCCGACGGGTTTGCCGCACTGTTCCGGGCGTTCTACATGGCCCTGGACGAACGACAGATCAGCTATCTGCAGGGAACGATCCAGGTCGTCCTCAACGCCGATGCCGCCGAGCAGATTCAGCAGCGCCTTCAGGAACTGGGCATCGCGGCCACCTTCAAGGAGATCTAGGCACGCGACCCGGGCCGCGCCACCCAGTAACAAGGGTTGGCCATTCCAACTGCCGTCGGCAGTCGAACGAGGTCGACTGCCGACGGCACTGGTCCTGGAAACTGCCGAGGTCCCTCCGGAGGAGGGGCATCACCTGCTATGCGGGCAGATCCGTGCCGGACTCCGTCCACCGGGTTCGAGACGGCCGTGGTGTCGGTCAAAAACCTCGAGTAACAGTCAAGAGTTGTGGATGGGGCTTTCCGGCGCGGTGATCTCGGCGGCCGCGAGCCGGGCATCTTCGCGTACCTTCGAGGCGGTATTGGCGGACAACGGCGCGGCGGTAGCCGCCAGTGTGACAACATCAACGCATGGGCATCTTCGACGCCATCGCGCGTGGCCTCGGTAGCCTCCGCCCGCTGTCCGACGCGGAACTCGCAGACGAGCGCGAGGCGCTGCGAGAGCGTTACGTATCCGCTGGGGATGTCAACGAGGCGGACAAACTCTACGACGAGCTGCACCGCTACGACGCAGAGATGACTCGCCGTGCAAACGAGGCCTATGCCCGCGAGAACCCGAACCCACCAGAGCCCAGGCATCGCGAGCACGGGTGGTACCTGCCGAACGACGACTAGGCGGGCGTCTTCAGGCGGCGAGTAGGCGCTTCTGCACACTGATCGCCCTGGCCGAGGGCCTGCGGGAGTCGACCGAGTCGTGGGCCGACCTGCTGCGCGACTGCCGCCGACGCGGCATGCGCGACCCTCAACGGCCGGGAGACTTGGAGCTGCTGAGGCTGTTGTCGACACCCACCAGCAGTTGGCCGTCGACCACCTGGCCGTCGTCGCCCCCTGCGGGCTCGAGGTCCACCAGCCCGAACCGGTGGACTGCCGAGGGGATTATCTGCATCTGTCAAGTGCTACTGCTGGTCACAGGCCCATATCCTGTTCAGGCACATCAGGCACGTTCCTCGCCGCCGGACGCGGGAGGGTCGGCACGATAGGGGCTACGGCCGAGGCACTCGAGCGGAGCGAGGGCGAGGTAAACGACTTCCTCAGCGACGGCTGATGGCGATCCCTGGAAACGGCCGCGCTGTCGGTGCGGCCCCCTACAGTTCCGTCATGTCCAACTATCAACGGCCGCAGCCGAATCGAAAGTTCATGCTGGTCGAGTTCCCCGCCGGCACTCACCTCGACCGTTCCCGTGCCTCCTCCGGCGGTATGCGGGGTACCGCCCGCGATGACCGGGACAACTCGCTCGTTGCCCAGGCCGAACTCTTCGACGCCGACGACCGGTACGACGAGGGCTACAAGGACGGCCTAAGGAACATCCTGGTCAACTGCGCCACCGACATTGCGGTGGAGGTCGCTCGAACCGTGACGGTCGCCGCCGTGGAGGTTGCCACCCCGTACCTCAAGGAGGGGGCGCGTCGTTTCAAGGAGAAGGTGCGACGAAGGCCCAAGGACACTCTGGCCGCCGAGGTGGTGCAGGAGGCTGCCCCCGAGCGGCCGGCTGCGTCTGGTCTCCGGCCGGTGACCGCTGCCGCAAGCGGCCGCGACCAAGTGGACCTCGTCCTGCGTGCCGACCACGGTGACGCCAGCGTGCAGGCCGCTCTGGAGCGGATCAACATGCGGGCGGCCGAGACATACGGCATCGCCGCGCACTACTCCGCTGACCTGCCCGTGGCAGACGTTGTCGGCGAGGCCGTGCGCCAGGCCCTGGCAGCAGCCGCGCCCGGCTACATCGCCGCCGCCCTCGAACGCCTCGCCTTCGACGACGAGCTTGGCCTGACCCCCGCGCAGCAGATGCGCCTGCGGGATCGCGCCGCGGAGCTCGACCCGGGCGTGGTCGAAGACCTCACCGGCGCCAACGCCCCGCTCGCGTAGGCCGGATGCTCCGGGGTCGAGAGTGGCCGCTGCGTCGGCCCCCGCAGCGCCCCACGGCACGGGGGAAAAGCGGTGCCGGGGCCGACTGCGGGCACTCTCATGCGGGGTCGGCCGACGGGGATGACGTAGGCGCGGGCGAAGTGGGTGCCGATGTGGGCTTCGTGGAGGTGTCCGGCGATGGCGCGGTCGCCTTCGACCAACTTCAGGATGAGCAACGTCCAATGGCGGCGCATCCGTTCGAGCTTCACAAGCGGGGCCGGGCAGCCGGTCGCAGAGTTTCAGCCGACGGCTCGGAGTCGTTCGAGGAGTTCGCCGACGCCGGGTGTGTGCGCGTACCGAGACAGCTCCGGTTCGAGGTCGCGCACCATGGTCACGCACCGGGGTGCGGCGATCCGGCTGGCCAGGTCCAGGGAATGGGTAGCGGTCGCTGCGGCGATCTCCGGTTCGCCGTCCCGGAGGTAGGTCTCGGCCTGGTAGGTGAGGAAGACGGATCGAGTCTTGGAGCGGGTGGCGGGCAGCAGGGCAATGCCCTCGTCCATCAGCTGGTGTGCTTGGCGCCGCTGGCCGAGATCCGCGAGGCAGCGCCCGCCGTCCGCTGCGAGATCGGCGTGTGACATCCATGAACACCAGGCGGGTGCGGGGTCGTACGACGAGGTGTCCAGGGCCTTCTCCGCGGCGGTGAGGGCGCGGCGGCACCGGCCGCCCTCGTCGAGGGCGGCGAGGGCGCGGGCCTGTCGCAGGTGCAGGAGAGATCGCGCGGCGGGGTGCCGAGTGCGGGGGATCGCGTATTCGAGGATGTCGGCCGCGGTACGCGCGTCCCGAAGCCACAGCAACTGGTACGCGAGGTCGGACAAGATGCCCGCACCGAGGTCGCGCTGGTCGGCGGCGTGGGCGTTGTGGAGGGCTGCGTGCCAGAAACGGCCGGCGGAGGCGTGGCGGCGTTCGTCGAAGTGCTGCCAGGCGATGGCCTGGGAGAGGGCGGCGGCCAGCGTATGCAGCCTTTGTTCGACGGGGCGGGTGTAGCGGCCCTCGCTGATGAGGTCGGTGACGGCGGTCAGGTGCGCGTCGAGCAGACGGTGGGTGTGCTGCCGGCGTTCGGTGGCGAGGCGGATCAGTTCGGCGCCGCTGTTCTCCAGCCAGGCGACCATCTCGGCGTCGACTTCACCGCGCGCGGTGAGGCGCGGGAACCGGCCGGGCTCGGTGATGGCCCACTGGTGGGCGAGGGCTGCCAGGGAGCCGCTGGTGTAGGCGAGGAAGGAGCGGCGGTCCAGGGAGGTCATCAGGGCCTCTCGGAGGGAGGGGACGGCGTTGTGCGGGCCCAGCGGCAGCGGGCTGTCCTGGCTCGGGAGCCAGTGGGGCCAGCCGAGATGGGCGACGGCCGCGTAGTCGATGCCGAAGACCTCGGCGATGAGGGGCTGGGATTCGTCTTCGTCGGGGGTGGCCCGGCCGGTCTCCCACTTGTAGATCCGTGACCCTCTGGTGCCTGAGCGCAGGCCACGGCGCTCGGCGGCCCGCCGGATGCGGCGGGCCAGTTCCTCCTGCGACCATCCGCGCTCGTTCCTGGCGTACGCGAGGGGGTGGCGGATTTCGTCGTCCACCCGCTCATTGCACCACCCGCTCCGCCCCCAGGGGGAGCGGTTCGTGCAGACCGGGGATAGGGCGGGGATAGGGCGCGCGTCTGGGCACGGAGTTCGGCGGGGGCTGTACTTCGTGGTGTTCCGCTCGGCGCCTGTGCGACCGGGCGGGACCACGGTGACGAACCCGTTTCCTACGGCCTTTGTCCCGCCCGCCGGGCTGCACCTGGCCGCCCGTCGGGCGAGGGCCGAACGGAGCCTTCGCCACCCTGCGGGACGTCCGCCGTCGCCAACGCCGAGGAAGGGGACTGCCATGTCGTACGACCACTGAGTCCGAGGCATTCGGGGCGGGTCCGCTGGGGCGGGCCCGCCCTCCCCGCTCTGGAAGGACCCGCGATGCCCTCTGTGACCGACCGCTACGACCCCTTGGACCCGGAGGTCCTGCGCGACCCGTATCCGGTGCTGGCCGAACTGCGGCAGCTCGAGCCCGTGTTCTGGCACGTTGGCATGGACTCGTGGGCGCTGACCCGGTACGCGGACAGCGTGCGCGTGCTGCGCGACCACGCCACGTTCGCCCGTGACCCGCGGCGCACCGGGGGCACGGTGCCCGAGCCGTCGTTGAGCGTGCAGACGCTTGACCCGCCGCAGCAGAGCCAGGTCCGCTCCCTGTTCATGACCGCGCTGCGCGCCCAGGACCTCACCGCGATCGAGGAGCGCGCCCACCGCCTGGTGCTGGAGCGGCTCGACGTGCTGGCCGGCGGGGGTCCGTTCGACGTGGTGGCCGAGCTTGCCGTGCCGCTGTCCGTGGCCGTCGTGGCCGATCTGCTGGGTGTTGAGCCCCCGCCGTACGGGGAGTTCGCCGCCGTGTCGGACGCGATCATGCGGAGCATGGATGGCGGCCTCAACCCGACGCTCGTGGAGCCGGGGCGGATCGCTCGTCAGCAGCTGAGCGACCTGGTCGACTCCTGGTTCGCGGCCTCGGCCCGGCCCGGCCTGCTGGCCCGGGTCCGCCAGGCGGCGGCCCCCGGCGGCGACGCGGCTGCCCGGCTGTACGTGAAGAACACCGCGCGGGTGATGTTCCAGGGCGGCTACAGCACGATGGCGGCCGCCGTCGGCAACGCCGTGCACACCCTTCTCATCCACCCGGGAGTCCTCGACCGGTTGCGGGACCGGGCGCTGCTGGCCACGGGTGTGGACGAGCTGGTGCGCTTCGACGGGCCGGTGCAGGGCACCACGCGCACGGCGGTACGGGCGTGCCGGATCGGCGGGGTCGAGATCGCCGCCGGGCAGAAGGTCGTCACCTTGTTCGCGGCGGCCAACCGTGACCCGGCCGCCTTCGCGCGGGCGGACGAGCTGGTGCTGGACCGCACCCCGAACCCGCATCTCGGGTACGGGTGGGGGCCGCATTCCTGCATCGGTACGACCGTCGCCCAGGCCGGACTGCGCGCCCTGGTCGCCGCCCTGAGCGACCACCGAGCCCACCTGGCCGCTGCCGGCGACGGCGTACGGCGCCGCACGGCGACCATGCGCGCCTTCGACACGCTGCCCGCCGCCCTGCTTCATCGCTGATCCCCTCCCCCTCGCCCGGTGCCGCGAGGCGCCGCCCGCCCACCTCTTGAAGGAGTCCGTCGTGCGCATCCTCATCGGCAACCACATCGATCCCTCGATCCGCGCGCGCGGCGACATGCGCGCCTGGACGCAGCGCCTGTTCTGGTTCGCCCGCCCCGGTGACCTGCTCATCCTGTGCTGCGAGCCGGATGCGGTGTTCGTCGACTACGCCCTGGCCCACACCGGCGTGAAGCGCGAGGAGCTGACCGTGCTGACCGCCCCGGCCGGAGCGTGGGGCAACCGGCTGCTCGATCCCGCCTCGCTGACCGTGCCCGCGTTCGTGGAGCAGGTGCGGGCCGCGCTCGGCCCGGATGGGGGCGGCGCGGTGAGCGAGGTGTTCGCGCTGTGGCCGTCGGCCGCCGTGGCACGGCTCGCCAACGCCCTGGGTGTGGCGAGCCGCTTCCCCGGGGCGGCCTTCTTCGAGCAGGGCGGCGGGGAGATCGGCAACAACAAAGCGAACTTCCGGGCCCTGGCGGCGGCGTCCGGGGTGCCGATCCTGCCGGGCCGCATCTGCCGCAGCCGCGCCGAAGCCATCGAGGCGACCGGCGCGCTGCTGGAGACCTCTGCGAGCGGGGCCGTCGTGGTCAAGCAGGCCCACAACGGTGCCGGAGTCGGCAACCAGCTGCTCGTGCGCGATCAGGAGATGGCGGTGGACCACGTCGGTGCCCGGCACCTGCACCACCTGGCCCCGGGCCCGGACGGCATCACCGCGTACTGGGCGAAGCGGTGGCCGTGGGCGAGCGGGGAAGACCGGTGGCCGGTCGTCATCGAGGAGTTCGCGCCCGGCGCCGATGCGGTGTACTCCGAGCACTACACGTCCGATGAGGGCACCCGGGCCACCGAGACGGGCCACCTGCACTACGTCGGTCGCCGCCTGAGCCACCAGGTGGTACCCCTCAACGGCGTCACCGAGCCCGTGCGTACGGCACTCCTGGACGGCGGCACCCGCCTCGCCGAGGCGTACCGGTCGATGGGCTACCGTGGGCACCTGAGCGCGGACGCCCTGGTCCTGCCCGGCGGGCGGGTGGTGTTCACCGAGGTCAACGCCCAGGTCAGCGGATCGCTGCACATCTACCAGTCGATCGCCCACGGCATCGTCGAGGTCGCCGCCGCCCCGGCCCGGCAGGTGGTCGAGTACCACGTCCCGCCCACCTGGGCCGTGTCCTCCTTCACCGCGTTCCTGGCCGCGCTCGACGAGCTGGGCCTGACGTACGACCCGGCCACCCGCATGGGGGTGATCGTGTCGATGCCTGCCATCCCCCTGGCCCCCGGGGAGCCGGTGCAGTTCGTGTTCTGCATCGCCTACGACCCCGCCGAGGGCCACGCGGGCGCCTTCGGCCGGCTCGACGCGCGGTTCGCGACCGTGCCCGCCGGCACCTACGACGCCAGCCAGCACATCGGCACCGGCGCCGTGTCCTTCTCCTCCTGACCCGGGAGCCTCACCATGACCACCTCGCTCACCGCGGCCGCCGAGGCCGCCCAGCTCTCCCCCGTCTTCGACGCCGACAAGCTCGCCGCCGAACTCGCCGCCGTCACCGCCCACACGTGGAACCCGCAGCGCATCCACACCTACGGCGGGCAGGTCGGCCAAGCCGCCTCGATCGACTGGCGCGTCCTGCCCCTGCGCAGCCTCGGCGGCGACCCGGAGCGCACCGACCCGGGCGGCCCCGGCCCTCAGCCCTTCGCGGCGACCCGCTGGCTCGACCAGCTGCCCTACCTCGCTCAGATCCTTCACTCGCTCCCGGCCCCGCTGAACGCAGTGCGGCTGATGGCGCTGGGGCCCGGCGCCGTCTCCAACCCGCACAGCGACCCCAAGTACCGCCTGGACCGGGGCATCGTCCGCCTGCACATCCCCGTCATCACCGACCCGGGCGCCGTGCTCGTCCTGGGCGGCGTCGAACACTGCTGGCAGCCGGGCACCCTCTGGTACGGGGACTTCTCCCGCGAGCACCTGGTACGCAACACCAGCACCGCGGTGACCCGGGTGCACGTCGTCATCGACGCCCTGCTCACCGCGGACCTCGCGGACTGGTTCCCGGACTCCTGGCAGCAACTGCTGACCCGTGGCGAGGTCCTGTTCAACCGCACCGGCCCGGGCCCGGAGCCTGCCTGGCCCGCCGGACTGCCCTACGAGGCGCTGCTGCCGTCCGGGTTCGCGGACTTCGACGCGGCCGCCCCACTGGACGGCTCCCTCATCCCCGCCCGCATCGCCCGCGACGCCGACGGCGTCCTCACCCTGACGATCGCCGGGCGCACCTTCGCCCTCGTCCCGGCCGGCGACGCCGGAGAGTTCCGGTTCTCCGGCTGGAGCGAGCAGCGCACCCTCCAGCCGGACAACGACGGCGCCGGTCTGACCCTGCGCGTCCGCCGGGGCCGCGCGCTCGCCGACCGGCACGTGACCGCAGCCCCCCGCACCCCCTGACCCGCCCCGTCCGCCGGAGAGGAACGCCCATGCCCCGCCTGAACAGTCACGACGACTTCACCCCGCTCAAGGAGGTCATCGTCGGGTCCGCCGCCAACTACGTGGGACACGACCGCGACGTCAGCTTCGAGCTGTTCCACCACGAGAACCTGAGCGGCTTCCGGTCGGACTGGGCCTATCCGCGCCTGACGAAGGCGGCGGCTGGCCACCGGGAGAGCTGGACCATCAAGGCGCGGTACGCCGAGGAGCTGCACGAGGACGTGGAGGCGCTGGCGGCCACGCTCGCCGAGCTCGGAATCGCCGTGCACCGGCCGCTGCCCCTGCCTGCCAACGCGGCCCCGATCGCGGGCCTGGGCTGGGAGGCCGCCCCCACGCCCGCGCTGAACATCCGCGACAACACGCTGATCCTCGGGGCCGAGATCATCGAGACGCCGCCCGCGATCCGCTCCCGCTACCTGGAGACCCGCCTGCTCGCCCCGGTCTTCACCAGCTACTGGGAGGACGGCGCGCGGTGGACGACGATGCCCCGCCCCACCCTCACCGACAACAGCTTCGACCTGTCGTACGCGCGCGACACCGCGACCACCCTGGGCGGGCCGACCGAGGCGATCGAGGACCCGCAGCCGAGCCCGTACGACGTCGGCGTGGAGATGATGCTGGACGGCGCGCAGGTGCTGCGGCTGGGCCGCGACCTGGTCGTCAACGTCGCGCAGGAGAACCACACCCGGGGCGCGGAGTGGCTGGAGCGGCACCTCGGCCACCAGTACCGCGTCCACCGGGTGTGGCGGATGGCGGACAACCACATCGACTCGATGGTCCTCGCCCTGAAGCCGGGGGTGTTCCTGGCCCGGCACGACGGCATCCGGGACCTGATGCCCGAACGCTTGCGCTCGTGGCGCTACATCGTGCCGCCGGAGCCGGACGCGGGCGCGTTCCCGGTCTACGACGACTACGAGGACCTCGTCCTCACCAGCCCCTACATCGACCTCAACGTCCTCTCGGTCGACGAGAGCACGGTGCTCGTCAACGAGGAGTGCACCGGCCTGGCCAAGCTGCTGGAGGCCGAGGGCTTCGGCGTGGTGCCCGTACGCCACCGGCACCGGCGCCTGTTCGGGGGCGGGTTCCACTGCTTCACCCTGGACACGCACCGCACCGGCGGCTTCGAGGACTACCTGTCGTGACCCTCCCGGGCGTGCTGCTGCTGGACGCGGCCGGCCCCGAAGCGGGCGCCCTCGCCATGGCGGCCGCCGCCCGGGGGCACCAGGTCCACGCCGCGACCACCGCCGCGGCGTACGAGGGCTACGGGCCTGAGCTGAAGGACCTGCTGGCCGGGCACATCGTCACCGACTTCGCCCGGCCCGACCGGGCCCTGGCCGAGCTTGCCGCGCATGCCCGTCGCCGCGGTGTCGGCGCGGTGCTGACCGTCAACGAGTACCTGACCGAACTCGCCGCGCATCTCTGCGCCGAGCTGGGGGTGCCCGGTAACGACCCGGGCCGGGCACGGGCGGCCCGGGACAAGGCGGCCATGGCCGAGGCGTTCGCCGCGGCAGGGGTGCGCGCCCCGTACACGGTCCTTGTCCGGGACAAGGAGGGGCTGCGGGCCGCGCTGGCGGACCCGCGGGTCGGCTTCCCGTGCGTCATAAAGCCGGCTGCCGGGGCGGGCTCCGCCGGCGTCAGGGTGGTGAGCGGCCCGGCTGGTGCGGCCGAGGCCGTCGACGCCGCCCGCGCGGTGGCCGGCATGTACGCAAGCGGAGGCGACCCGCGTGTCCTGGTCCAGGCGTACGCCGCCGGGACGGAGTACAGCGTCGAGTCCTTCACCCAGGGCGGCACCACGACGCACCTCGCCGTCACCCACAAGCAGGTGACGGGCGGCGCGAACAGAGTCGAGACGGGGCACAGCCTCCCCGTCCACCTGCCCCCGGCCGTCGAGGCAGCCGTGTACAGAGAGACGGAGGCGGCCATCCGGGCGGCCGGTATCCGGCACGGCGCCTCGCACACCGAAGTCATGGTCGGCAGGGACGGGCGGTGCGTGGTCATCGAGATCGGTGCCCGCCTCGCCGCCGGGCAGATCGGGCTCCTGATCCAGCACGCCCTGGGCGTAGACGTGTGGGCGGCGCTGCTCGACGTCGCCCTCGGACGCCCGGCCGCACTCACCCCCACCGCCCGCGGTTACGCGACCGTGCGGTTCGTGACCAGCCCGCGCGCGGGACGGCTGACGTCGTTCTCTGGGCTCCCGGGGACGGGTCCGGGCGTACCGTTCGTCCGCCGGCGGGTGGCGATCGGCGGCCTTGTCCACGAGCCGGACGCCAACGGCCACCGGCTGGGGTCGTTCGTGGTCACCGGCCCGGACGCCGCCGAGGTCGAGGAGCGGGCCGACGCGCTCCTGCGGCAGATCCGCATCCACGTCGAACCGATGGACGGGCCCGGTCAGGTCAGTCCGGCGAGCACCTCGGCCATCGCGCCGTAGCTCTCGCGGACCGCGTCCGCCTTGGCCAGCCGGTGGCGCTCCAGGCGGATCGCGCCCAGGTGCCGGGCCTCGTACACCCGCGCCCGCCACACTGCGGCGGGCGAGCGGTCCAGCACTCCATAGGGCTCCCAGAACGCTTCGCGCTCGTCCGCCTTGGCCGTCGCCATGCGGATGGTCCAGTCAGCGGCGGGGTCACCGAACCATGTGCGGTCGAAGTCCAGGACGCCGGTGATCACCGGCTCGGGGGCTGCCGGGTCCATCAGGGCGTTGACGGTCCACAGGTCCCCGGTCAGCAGCCTCGGTTCGGTGACCTCGTCGAACACGGCGCTCTCGTGCGCGGCCACCGCCGCGACCTTCCGCACGTCGGCCGCGTCCAGGCCGACGCCGTCCAGGTCCGCAGCGATCTCCTCCAACGAAGCGATCACCGCTTCGCTCCAGGTGGCGTACCCCGGGCCGCTGACAGGCCCGAAGTGCGGGCCGCGCACGTCGTGCACGGAGCGGGCGATATCGCCCATCCGCCGGAAGAACGCCGGCCACGCGGTACGCGGATACGTTCCCAGGTGCTCCGGGGCCGCGATGCCGTCCAGGTGGGTCTGGATCATCCAGTCCCGGCCGATCACCTCGTGCGACCAGTCGGCGGCGAGCACCCGCGGCATCAGCGGCGCGATCACCGCCAGCCACGGCAGGCTCGCGAACTCGTTGCGCATCAGGTGGCGCTCACTCCGGAACTGACGGCCCTCCGGCGGCGCGACCCGCAGGATCACCGGCCGGACCTGGCCGGCCAGGGTGACGCGGTAGACGTTGTTGTACATCCCCGTGCCCAGCTCGACAGCGGACACAGGCGCGGCGTCGCCGCCGAAGGCCCGTCGGCAGACCTGTTCGATCTCCTCCGCCGTCAGTGACTGCTGGAACGCCTGCGAGGCACGCTCAACCGGATGGAAGTCCATGCCGCTCAGGATGCCCCGCCCGGAGGCTGTTCGTCACATACACCGCGTACGACGCTACGGCCGAACCACATTCGTCCTTGGTGACGCGGCCCGGATCACCACCTGTCAAGACTTCTGACAGCAACACCGGTTTCCTGGTCCGTTCCGACTGGGATCCCAGGGTGCTCCGCGAGGCGCACCAGGTTCTCCCCACCCTGCGCGGTCGGCGGGCCGTGCTGCTGACCCTGCGGCGTCTTCACGCCCCGCCCGAAGTGGGGTCGGCCGATAGGATGGCGGCGCCCGGCCGCCGTCTCGGCGCCCGGCCCGCGTCCAGCATGGAGACCCCGCAGTGAATCAGCACCACGTCCGTGCGGCGGTGTTCTCGGCTGGTTCCTGGGGCACCGCCGTGGGCAAGATCATGGCCGACGCCGGCACCAGCGTGATCATGCACGCCCGCCGCGCCGAGATCGCCGACGCGATCAACACCACGCACCGCAACCCAGGCTACTTCCCGGACGTCGAGCTGCCCCACACGGTGAGCGCGACGACCGATCCAGCCGCCGCGCTCGCGGGCGCGGACTTCCTTGTGCTGTCCATCCCCGCGCAGTCCCTGCGCACCAGCCTGGCGGCCTGGGCCCCGCACATCGGCCCCGACACCGTGATCGTGTCGCTGATGAAGGGCATCGAGATCGGCAGCGGGCTGCGGGCGAGCCAGATCATCACCGAGGTGACCGGCATCCCCGCATACCGGGTCGCGGTGCTGTCCGGCCCGAACCTCGCGGGCGAGATCATGGGCGGCCAGCCCGCCGCCGCCACCATCGCCTGCCCCGACGAGGACGCCGCCCACCGCGTCCAGCGCGCGTGCCACACCCCCTACTTCCGGCCCTACACCTCCACCGACGTCACCGGCTGCGAGCTCGGCGGCGCGGTCAAGAACGTCATCGCCCTCGCGGTCGGCATCGCCTCCGGCATGGGCCTGGGACACAACGCGCAGGCCATGCTCATCACCCGGGGACTGGCGGAGACCACCCGGCTGGCCACCGCGATGGGCGCCCACCCGGCCACCCTCGCCGGGCTCGCCGGCCTGGGCGACCTGGTGGCGACCTGCTCCTCCCCGCTGTCGCGCAACCGCACCTTCGGCACCCACCTCGGCCACGGCTTGACGATGGCCGAGGCCACTGCCGCGACCCGGCAGACCACCGAGGGCGTCAAGAGCGCCGAGGCGATCCTCGCCCTGGCCGGCGCCCACGACGTCGAGATGCCGATCACCGAGATCGTCTCCGACCTGCTGCACGAGAAGGTCACGCTCGACCAGGCCGCGTCCGCGCTGATGCAGCGGCCCCCCAAGCCCGAGCGCTGACCCCCTGCGGCACCCCGGCCCCTGGGGCCTGCCGCTCCGGCTTCGTCCGCCGCCACGCTGGAAACCTCACCGACCGGGACGTTCGTCTCTGGCGCGCGGTCGCGGCCAGCGTCATCGCGGCGGAGATCGCGCTGCCGCCCGCGCTGCTCATCGAGCAGACGATGCCGGACGCCGTCGTCGCCGGGCGGGCGCCTCCGCCAGCTCGACCACCTCGTAGCGGCGCCGGTCGAAGCCGCCTTGCGACGTATGGACCCACGTCGGCACACCGCGGCTCCACCGCTGAGCCCAGCCCTCGGCGCTGCCGGCAGCCATGGCCTCCCACCGAGCCGGAGCGGGCCCGAGCGGCGCGCTCACCGCTCCTGCCCGGCTTCGGCCCGCGCGGCGAGACGGATCTGGGAGAGGCGTTGTTTCATCTCCCCGATCCCGCCGGCTCCGGCGAGCGGCGCCTGAAGGTCCGGCCAGGAGTGCCGGGCGAGGGCCACGTACTTGCTGCCGGCCAGCACTGTCACCTCCGCCGACTCGATGCCGCGTTCCCGGACCTGCGCCTGCACGAAGTCCGCGCTGACGCTGCCGGGGTCGCCCACGGTGATGTCGTACGGGTCGATCTGCGTGGACAGGTCGAGGAGCCCGTGGGCGGCGGAGAGGATGTACTGGCGGCCGCCGTCCTGGAGCAGGGCTTTGGCCGTCTCCCGGCAGGAGCCGTGGAAGGTGCCGACGTACATCACGCCGGCGGTCACGCGGCGGTCCTGCTTGGCCTTTCCGCAGCCGACGACGACGATCCGGAACCTGCCCGCGCCCTCGGCGCGGGCCCGCTCCCAGCCGTCCTCGGTCAGAGCACCGCCCCAGACGTCCAGCGCGTCCCGCGTTGCCTCCTGTCCACGAAGGACGTCGCGGCTCTGATCCAGGCCGACGTAGCCGATGTCGGCGAGGGACGCCAGGGTCCGCAGGTTGACGGACTTGGGCAGCAGCCCGATCGGGTCCCTGGCCCCGGCGAGGAGGGCGCGGCGCTGGGCGGGGGTGATGCGGGGTGTGAAGGCTCCGGCCGTACGCGGCCGGTCCGGGGCGCCGGGCGACGTGGCCGTGGCACTGTTGCGGGGGTGGTCGGTGGTCATCGTGTTCCTCGTGATGGGGTCGGCGCCGGCGGGGTTTCGGCCCAGCGGGCGGGCAGGGTGGTGTCGCCGTCTTCCTCGCGGCGCTGGTCTTCCAGGTCGGCGGCGCGGACGCGGCTGCGGTGCCACTGCTCGGCGGTGTGGCCGCTCGGCCGGCGGCACCTTTGTCGGGGCGTGGCTTTGCATGTGGGGCAGGTCAGGGATGCCGGGCAGGTGTCGCCGATGTCCTCGCCGTCGCAGAAGCCGCAGGGCGGGGCCGTGGCCGGCAGTACGCGCCCGGTCACGTCGACGAGGAGACCGGCCGCGCGCCAGGCGCGTTCCTCGGCTCTCGTCGACGGTGGCCCGAAGCTCTGGCGGTTCACGCTCCGCCTGTCTCGGCTGCCGGGTCCGCGCGGACGAAGGACTCGCCCTCGGGCCAGATCGCGATGATCTTGTGGTGGGACAGGAACTCCTTGGCGACCGAGCCCGGCTCGGCGGTGAACAGCAGTGCGCGGCGGGCCGGGGAGAAGAATCGCGCGCAGTCGCTGATCACTCCGTACGCGGCGATGAGCGCGGGGTAGTGCGATCGGTGACAGGCCATCACCACCTCTCCGGCAGTCGCGTCGAAGAGGTCGGTGGACGCCAGGACGGGATCCGTGACGACGCGGTGCCGCAGGACACGGTGTCCCTTGGCCGTCAGGTGGAAGAGGTAGGCGGTCAGGACCGCGTTCTCGGAGCGGTCGGCCTCCTCGTCGTTGTCTCGGCCGGGCTGGGGGCGGGCAGGATCGGAAGGGGCCAGGTAGGCGACGTGCGGACTGTCGGTGGTCATGGTGTGGGCGCCTCCGGAGTCGGGTGAGGCGGCGGCGCGGCGACGGCGCGGCGCAGCATCCTGAAAAGAGAGGGTCAGTTGGGCGGCAGGACGGTGGTGGGGCGCATCCCCCGCGGTGCTGGGGCCGAGGGGATCCCGGCACGGGCCGCGGGTGAGAAGACCTGAACTGGCCGACGCCATCGCGGTGGGGACCTGGCCGCGATGGACGAGCGTTATCCCGGCGCACACCTGCGGATGGGGGCGGGATCAGCCGCGACGGTACGTGCCCGGCCTGCCCAGGACTGTTTGAGGTCAGGCCGTAGCCGTCAGCTTCGATCACCCACCGCTCGACGGCAGCGGTGCCGCCCGGTCGAGCTTCGAGTACCGCTGGCTGGCCTCGCGCGCCGAGTACGTGACCGGACGCCGGTCCTTCTCGTGGACCGTGACGACGATTCCGTCCGGAGACTCATCGAGCCCATCGACCCAGACGTACTGGAAGTTCCCGCCGGCGGCGCTGTAGTGCATGAGGCGGTCCCCAGGGCCGACGGGGGCCTGGACTGTGCCGCCGGTGTACCGCTTGTAGGGCACGAGGACCTGCGGGACCCCTTCCGGCACGGCCAGGGCGCGATCGGTCAGCATGTCGGTCACGTGCTCCCTGATCAGCGCGTATAGGGCCCGGGGCGGCGGGTTCTCTGTCGCGAGTGCCACGAAGGCCAGTCGGAGCCCTTCGTCGTCTTGGGCAGGCGGGCATGCGCGGGTATCGGCGAGGGCGAGGACGTCTTCGGCGTACCGATGGGCGATGCGTCCGCGGTGCAGCTGTGCGGTGGCGGGGGAGTTCGCGGCGACGCACTCAGGACAGGTCAGGGGAGCGTCGGTGACGCGCGCCGGGTCGAGCTTCTCGTAGTGGTGGACGACCGCGTACCGGCCCGCGTCGCAGGCCACGTCAATCATGAAGCCGGTGTGGCTGTTGAGCAGGCCCTCGTGAACGGCGCCGTCGTGGCCGATGAGGTTCTTGTGGTCCATCTCGTCTCAACCGCCCCCAGGGGCGGCGTCCTCGCCTTCGGTGGGTACGTCGGTGGTTGGCTGGACGACTTGTGGTCCGGCGGCACGGGCGCGGTGCGCGCTGTGGCCCCGCGCCCGTGCCGTCGGGCTCATTCGCTCAGGTAGAAGGTCACGCCACGGCACACGAAGCGGATCGGCCCCGTCGCGTTGATGGCCAGCTGGTACGCCTCCTCCTCGGAGACCGAGCCCGGCTCCGTCACGATCTCGTCGAACCGGGTCTGGCCCTGGAGGTAGCGGATCAGCTCGTACTTGGCCTCCGGCCCGTCGAGCGGGAACGTCGACCCGCGCGGGGGGTGGTAATCGGTCAGGCCGCGCCCGATCCATCCGGCCGAGAGCCGGACCGGCGCGGGGAAGGGAACGCGGTGCGCGAGGTGCCGGGCGACGGCCTCGTGGGCGCGCTGGTCCCACATCCCGTTCCAGACGTCGCTCGCGTTCTGTGCCTCCTCGTCGTACGCGGCCAGAGCCCGGCGCATGTTGAGGTACTCGTTGCCCTCCCGGAAGTGCCGGGACGTGGCCCAGTTGCCGTCCGCGTCGAAGCCGTCGTCCATCGACTGCCCGTCGTGCTGGCGGCCGACCATCCAGTGCCCCGTGGACTCCTCCACGCCGAGCCACACGCCCTCGAAGGAGCCGCGCCACGCCCGCCGCGCCTGGTGGACCACGGTCCAACCCTGGTGCTGTCCACCGGTCTTGATGCGCATGCGTGTCTCCTGGGCCTGTCTCGTCGGAAGGGGAGGGCGCGGGGCGCTCAAGCCGGGAGGCGAGCACCACCAACGAGAATCACAGTACACATGGGAATGCCAATAAGCAACATTGCTTGTGTTCGTCTGAGCGATCCGCGCCCGCGGGAACCCGGAGTCCGTCAGGACAGGGACCAAGAACTCCCCTTCTCCGCAGCACCGCTGGTGGCCGGCCGCAGGGCGGGATAGGCGCCGGCCAGGACGTCCTCGGCGAGGAGGACGGGCGGGCGCGAGTAGACGAGAGACTCCTCGCCGTCGCCGGACTGCACGACGGCCAGATCCGCATGCCTGTCCGCGACTTGGTGCAGGGCACGGCGGAGGTCGGCGGCACCGGTGAGAAGGAGCCGGCCGGGCCCCAGGGGGTCGGAGGCAAGCCGCGCCAGGCTGATAGAGCCGGCCGCGGGGCTGGCGGTCCGGGCCGCGAAGTCCAGGCTCGCGTACGCCTGGACGGGCGCGGGGCAGTGGCGGCCGGCCATGCGGCGCAGGGCGACGAGGTGGCTGCGGTCGGCTGTGCGGTCGGCGGGCGGCTCGGGGTCGAGCAGGTGGAGGGTGCGGAACGGGTTGGAGAGCTCGTCCTCGATGTTCGCGGCGGTGGGGTTGCCGGGCGCGTACATGCTCACCAGGCAGGCGATGTCCGACGCGAGAACCGACGCGGCCGGGGTCCTGTGGCCGGCCGCGCCGGCGGCGGCCGCCAAGCGCCCCTGCAGCTCCGCGCGGCTGGACCGGCTGAACGGGGAGTGGCCGAAGAGATACCGCCAGGTGGGCACGTGACACTGCTCGGAGCTCACCAACCACCAGTGCAACAGCCAGAGACTGGCGTCGAGTTCAAGGTAGGGGTCGGCCCCGGTTTCCTCGTCCAGGAGCCAGTGGGCGCGGTTCGTCGGCACCAGGTCCTGGCCGTTGCGGGCGGCCAAGCCGAAGGCCTGGGACCAAAAGGCCATGGACGGGACCATGCTCTTGCCGACGCCCAGCACGACGGTCGCGTCGGGGCGGCGCAGGGCGGTCGGGTCCTGGCGCAGGGCGTCGTAGACCTTGCGGAGCCACCCGTAGCGCGGTGGGTAGCCACGGTGCCGGCCGAAGCCGGGCAGGCAGCCGGTCAGGGGAATGCGGTTCGACACGGTAGTCCTTTGCTCAGTCGAGTGAGAGGGGGCTGCGGTCGGAAAGGGTGAGCCGGGCGACGAGACGTGCGAGGGAGTGCGCCCAGTCGGCCGGGGTGTCTGGAACGAGGAGGTCCTCGCTCCAGACGGTGCCGTCGCCGATGAGCGGCCGGCTGGTCAGCCGAACCTGACTCGGACCGGCCGCGGCGCGGGAAAGGTCGAGTTCGTAGGACCGGGTCTCGGTGTCGATGTACCAGGACAACAGTCCCTCGGCGTCGGGACATCCGCAGGTCAGCACATACACGCTGGTACGGCTGGGTGCCGGCATGACGGCGCGCAGCGCCCGGGCTACGGCCTGGCTGTCGCTGTGGTCGTGGGCTTGTGCCACGGTTCCTCCTTCGGGCCCGGCCCACGAGGCGTGGGCCGGGGCGGGGCAGCTACCTGCTGGCCGTGAGGGCGTCCAGCAGCTGCTCGGCGGTGCGAGTGGCGATGGCGAAGCCGATCAGTTTCATGACGTCGTCGCGGTGGCGCGCCATGTCACGCTGCCGGGCAAGGGTTTCCTCGGCCAGGTCGGGCTGTGCGAGGACGTCTCCGCATCCGACGACCGCGCGGGGGCCCAGTTCCCAGACGAGGGTGTTGACGGCGGCTCCAGCGGCGGCCAGGGGGTCGAGTTCGAGCATGACCCAGCCGCGCTCTGCCGGGTCCTCGCCGTCGCGGCGCAGGTCCTGCGCCGCGGAGCGGAAGAGCCCTCCGGTTCCGGCGGCCGGCTCGAGCGCCCACTCACCGCGGTGGTGGGGTCGCTTTCCTGTGCCGCCTTCGTCGGCCAGCATCGCGGCGATCAGATCGCTGATGTCGGGCGGAGTGTGGTACTCGCCGAGGCTGCGCCGGGAGTGATGGTGGCGTAGGGCTGTGATGACCCAGGACATCAGGTCGATCCTGGACCGCTCGGCGGGGTCGGTGTCTCCCGTGTGCCGGAGGACTCCGTGGCGCAGCGCGGCAAGGGCCACAGCACGCACGCCCGCGAGGTGGGTGTCGTGCAGGTCCTCCCTGGTCCAGTCGAACAGCGGGCGGGCGGTGGCCCAAAGGTCGGGGCGGAGACCGTAGTAGTAGTTGGCGCTATCGGCCAGGCCGCAGACCAGGACGCGCGGGGGCTGTGCGGCGATGTACGCGGCGATCGTGTCGGCGGCCGCCGCACCGGGGGACTTCTGGGGCCACAGGGCGAGGGCCGCGACGACCCCTGCGGGGATGTCGAGGCGGCTGCCGCCGGCGGCGTGCCAGGCTTCGGCGACCGCTTCGCCGAGGACGGAGCCGGCGCTACAACTGACGGTGATCGGAGGACAGTCGGTCGTACCGGCGTGCCGGGCGCAGCTCGGGTCGGTGCAGTTCCGAGCCCTGTGGGTGAGCACCTGGTCAACGGCCTCGGTCACGTGGGCGGCGGTGGAATCAGCAGCGGGCATGAGGGTTCCAGGGCATGGGTGGGTGGTGTGTTGTGGTCAGGAACAGGAAGCCGGTGCCGGGGCCGCGAGCGGGAAGGCGTCGTCCGCAGCCCCGGACCTGCACGTTGTGGTGATGGATGGCGTAGGGGCGTCAGCCGGCTCGTTCAGAGGACTCCGCGGCAGGCCAGCTCGGGCTCGCACAGGGAGCACGTCCCACACGGCGCGCTTTCGGCGCATCCCGGCTGCGGGAGGGCGTCGCCCTTGTCGTTCCCGCGACGGACGAACTTGGGCCACTCGCGCTCGTACAGGAACTCCCCGGCCCACTCCCGGGACTGGAACCCGGGGATGCGCGAAGCGTCGTTGGCCGTGTCCGGCTGGGCGACCCACGTGGTGGTGCCGTCCGGGAGGGCGTGTTCCCACACGTACCCGTACGCGGTGGTGCGGTCGGCCTTGCTCACCACGAGGAACCCGCGGGTGTAGTCGTTGTGGGCGGCCTGGAAGTCGATGTGCTGGGCGAGGCCGGGCAGCATGATCACGTCTCCGGGGTGAGGCGGGTGCGGGTGGTGGAGGGGGATCCTGACCGCGCGCCCGGGGTCCGCCGCCTTTTGGTGTACGGGACCGTCGTGGGTTCCGGCGGAGGGGGCCCGGGCGCGTGGTCAGGAAGATCAGGTGTTCCGCGGTGCGGCGGACGCCGCGGCGTACTTCACGCACGCGGGCATGGACTCGCGCAGATCCGGGCCGCGCAGTCCGCGGCTTCCGCGAGGCAGAAGCCCGCACTTGAGACGCTCTCGACCGTCATCGAGCCGCTTCAACACGGTGTTGGCGCAGCCTCCGCAGACGGCGGGCGGGTTGTCGAGATCGGCGCCGAGGAGCGGCACCCGAGTCGCGGGGTGTTCCCCGCGGTCGAGGTGCATGCGTATCGAGCCGCGGCCCGATCGAGCCGGGGCGGGGATCAGGGGCGTGGTCATGGTCAAGGTCCTTCCAGGAGGGATCGTTCGTGGGGAGCGGCGGCACCGCGGGCGGCGGCACCGGGGCGGCGTCCGGCTACCTGGCCTTGCGCTGGTCGACCCGGTGGGCCTGCGATGCCGCGCGCATGACCTCGTCGAAGTCGAAGCCGAGGTTCTGGGCGTAGGCGCGCAGTTCGTTGAGCAGCACGTGCAGCGCCTTCGAGAAGGTGGGGTAGGGGTCCTCTGCCATGTGCACGCGGAGGGCGGCAGCGGCGTCGCTGGCGTGCACGTACACGTCGAAGAGGTGGTCTGCGGCGGCCGAATCGTCCGTGTTGTGGATCGGCGCGACAGACGGGTCGAGGTTCGGCATGGCGGCCAGGGGCCGTTCGTCGAGTCGCGCCTTCGCGTCGCCGTCGAGGCAGCGTTCGATGTCGGCGCGCATGTGACTGGCCAGGTGCATCAAGTCGGTGGTGACGTCCACCAGGGTCAGCCAGGCGTCGGCCCATCCCCTCCGGTAGGCGAGAAGGGCGGCGTCTACCTCTGCCTCGTGGGCGACAGCAAGCATGGGAGGACTCCAGAGCAGTAGAGGGGTTTTGTGCGGCGTGGACCTGGAGGTCCGCCAGCGATGCAATCAATCTACATACCGAAAGACAAATACGCAACATCGCGGGTAGTTGTGAGCGCTTCTCGGCCCGCCCTCGGGGGCGAGCCGGATCACTGATCCGGGCCCGCCATCCGAGCTCTCGGGTAACGGCGCACCGGCCGCCTCGCTGGAGCCTTCTACTTGCCGGCGTCCCTGCGCGCCCGCTGCTGGGCCGGTGGCTGCCGGCGGGGCATCGTGCCGACGAAGACCAGGAGCGCCGTCAGTGCCACCCCGGCCGCAATGACCGCGCCGACAAGACTGGCGGGCTCCAGTACCCACACGCTGACCAGGGCGACGACTGCGCTCGGCGCGCCCCATCGCAGCGCCCATCGGACCCACGGGCTCGGGCTCTTGCCGTCGACAACCGGCATCAGTTCCTCCTTGGTTCTGGATGCCGGCTGATACCTGCATCCGTGGGTGAGTTCTGTCGCCCGGGAGGCCAGACACCCGGGCAGTGATCGGCTCAGGCGCGGAATTGCTCCCCGTCGAAGTACGCGCCACGCTGCATCCGGGTGTTGGGAAGGATGCCCGAGACGACCGGGGAGGTAAGGCCCGGGACGTCGACGAGGGTCGTGTATCGGTCCAGGAGCCGGGCGGCCACCCGGGTATCGCCCCATCGGTGCCCGACCGCGTTCAGGGGGCCGAGGGCCACGTTCAGGCCGTTCATGATGGAGAAGCCGAGACCTTCGTAGTAACTCTCCAGATCCGGGGCGCAGTTGAGGGTCAGCAGTCCGTAACCGGCGCGCGTGAAGCGGCGTACGGAATGCCGAATGAGTTCGGCCCCGATGCCTCGCCCGCGCTGCCCGGGGTCCACCGCAACCGCGGTGACGATCGCGGTCCGTTCCGCCAGAAGGTGCGCCAGCGGCACGTCGATGCCGGGATGGTCGAAGAGCCACAGCGGAACGCCTCCGATGAGGACGCCGAGCGTCTCGCCTTCATCGTTTTCGGCCACGATCATCAGGGCCCGGAAGTGGGAGAGGGGCCCTTCCTGCGGCAGGGACAGGTTCGGCCGTACGTCCTCGAACGCGTCGGGATCGTCGGGGTTCACGTCGGCGAGGAGCCGCATGACGGCGTCCGCGTCGGTGGGCGCCGCGTCGCGGAGGGTGATGCCGGGCAGGCGTGTGCGGGTGCTACCCATAGGGACTCCTGGGGCGGTATGAGGCGCAGTGCGTCGCCTCTGGGGTTGGCGGAAGGGAGGGTTGCCGGAGGGGCCTCAACGGCGGTTCGGGCTCTGAGGCCGGGCCGACCGGAGCTGAGAGCTGCCCGGGCGGCCCGGAGTGCTGTGCGAGGGCCGTCAGTAGATGTGGCGGCCGTCAGGGACTGTCCGGCCGATCAGGCGCCAGGGCGGGCCGTCGTTCAGGACGCCCATCGGGCACCGATCCGGCTGGTGTGTCGACAGGTCGGCCTCGATGGCCGTGTACCAGTGCCGCGTGAGCGGGCACCGCGTTCCTCGTGCGCAACCCGGCCGCTCCGCGACGAACACGTGGTAGACGTCCGTCGAAGTGGGGAGGGACCGGCGGAACGCGCCGGAGATGCGCTTGCCGTAAGCCGACGGGCTCTCGCTCCGGTACCGCCCCCATACCTGGATGCCGTAGACGAACTGCGTCTGGCCGCCGCGGTCGAGCCGCCAGCGCAGCACGGAGCCGTAGCGCGGGTTGTCGGGCCTGGACTCGTCCGCGCCCGCGGGCACCGCTCCGGTCATGTCGAGGACGGTCTGGCCGGTCCCGGTGAACGCCTGGGGCACGGCCAGCGCCCAGTACGAGGAGGCGTGCTTTCCCCACGGATGCAGCCTCCGCCGCCGGTACTGCGTCCCGGCCTTGCGGCGCTTTATGAGCGGCTTGTTCCGCTTCATCTGTAGTCCCCCGGATGTGCTGAGACGGGCGCGACGCCCGGAGCGGCGCTCGTCAAGTGGGTTGGTGTGGCGGGGCGTTGGCCCGAACCGAGAATGACAATACACAGTGGAATGCAAATACGCAACAACACTTCAGCTAGGCAGTTTCGTTTGGATCAGTCGGTCGTTGGTCCGGGTGTGCCGTTGACTGATGCGCAGTGGGCGCGGATTGAGCCGTTGCTCCCGGACCGGACT
>NZ_JBITXB010000016.1:0-160623 GCF_044544295.1 Streptomyces sp. NPDC053750
CGGGGTATCAACATATCTGGCGTTGACTTTTGGCACGCTGTTGAGTTCTCAAGGAACGGACGCTTCCTTTGTACTCACCCGATCTCTCGGGCTTTTCTCCGGGCGCTTCCCTTCGTTCTTGCGTTTCCGACTCTATCAGATCCTTTTCCGATCCGATTCCCTGTCGGCGGGATTTGTCGTGACCTTCGGGCTTTCGTCCGTTGGCCTTTCGACATTCACTACGTTAGCCGATTTCTCCTTGGACTCATAATCGAGTCCCGCAGGTTCGAATTCGGACATGCAGGCACGCCGAATTCGCTCCCGCTGAGGGGAAGTCGTAGGTAGTGGGTTGGCCGCTTCCGGCTGCAGGCGATTGCCGTACCCGGGTCAAGCGGCTCGGGCTACGTTACGCGCCCCCCCAAGGGAGAGTCAACTTCGACGCCGCCTCGGTACATGGGCCCGGTACGGACTGACCGTCGGATCGTCGGCGACCCAGTAGCGCCATGGGTGGACGCCGCCCTCGCCGGCCACGCCGGTGCGCGGGCCGTTGCGTACCTGGTCCCGAGGAACGGAGGTGCCGGTCAGGATGCGCAGTGGGGTGTCCTCGGTCGTGCAGGCGTCCGTGCCGTTCAGTGCTCGGTCCACGCCCAGGGCCGTGGCCAGACGGGCCGGGCCTTTGGCCAGTTCCTTGTCGTTGCGGGCCGAGAGCCGACGGGTGCGGGCCAGCTCTGCGCCCTCGATGATCTCGCCGGCACGGAGCAGAACGGCGCTCGCCCTCCCTTCGGGACCGCACACCAGGTTCATGCAGAACCACATGCCGTAGGTGAAGTAGACGTAGACATGGCCGGGAGGACCGAACATCACGTCGTTGCGGGGGGTGCGACCGCGGTAGGCGTGGGAGCCGGGATCGTTCTGACCGTCGTAGGCCTCGACCTCTGTCAGGCGGAGGGCGATCGGACCGTCCGGGGTGTGGCGCACAAGGATGCGACCCAGGAGGTCGGGGGCCACCTCGAGGATGGGGCGGTCGAAGAAATCCCTGGGGAGGGGCGTACGGTCGGGGCTCGCGATCATGCCGTCCGAGCGTAACGCAGGCGGGCCCGCGCACGGGGGTGGTCAGGGGGCGTCCGCCTTGCCAGGGTGAGGGGCGCGGAACCGGCCACGGCCGGATCGCGTTTGTAGGGATCAAGGGATCACACAAGGCCTGGAGAGGGAGAGACATGGCGTTCAAGAAGCTGCTCGCGAGCCTGGGAGCCGGCGGGGCTTCGGTCGAGACCGTGCTGAGCGAGGTCAACGTCGTTCCGGGCGGTGTCGTTCAGGGCGAGGTACGGATTCAGGGTGGGTCCGTCGACCAGCAGATCGAGGCGCTGTCGGTCGGGCTGCAGGCCAAGGTCGAGGTGGAGAGCGGGGACCAGGAGTACAAGCAGGACATCGAGTTCACGAAGGTGCGGCTCGGTGGTGCCTTCGAGCTGAAGGCGGGCGCCGTGCACGCGGTGCCGTTCGGGCTGGAGATCCCCTGGGAGACGCCGGTCACGATGATCGACGGGCAGGCTCTGCGCGGGATGAACATCGGCGTCACCACGGAGCTGGAGATCGCCCGCGCGGTGGACTCCGGTGACCTGGACCCGATCAACGTGCACCCGCTGCCGGCGCAGAAGGCGATCCTGGACGCGTTCATCCAGTTGGGCTTCCGCTTCAAGAGCGCGGACATGGAGCGGGGCCACATCAGGGGTACGCGGCAGAAGCTGCCCTTCTACCAGGAGATCGAGTTCCTGCCGCCGCAGCAGTACCGGGGGCTGAACCAGGTCGAGCTGAGCTTCGTGGCCGACGCGCAGGCGATGGACGTCGTGCTGGAGATGGACAAGAAGCCGGGGCTGTTCAGCGAGGGCAGCGACACGTTCCGTTCCTTCAAGGTGGGGCTGGACGACTACCAGGGCACCGACTGGACGGCGTACCTCAACCAGTGGCTGTCCGAGGTCGGCAGCAAGCGCAACTGGTTCTGAGGGTTCTAGGCTCGGTCATCTCTGCACCAAACGATCAGGAGGTACCGAGGTGACCGAGCTCAAGCGGCGTCCGCTCCCCCATGACTTCCACCCGCCCGTGCCGTCGTTCACGGTCACGAGCGAGGACGTCGAGGAGGGGGCGAGCCTCAAGGACGCTCAGGTCCACGCGGCCGGCAACACCTCTCCGCAGCTGCGGTGGGAGGGTTTCCCCGCCGAGACCAAGAGTTTCGCCGTGACGTGCTACGACCCGGACGCCCCGACCGGCAGCGGGTTCTGGCACTGGGTGGTGTTCGACATCCCGGCCTCGGTGACGGAGCTGCCCGCGGGTGCCGGCAGTGGCAAGTTCGAGGGGCTGCCGGAGGGTGCCGTACAGGCGCGCAACGACTACGGCAGCAAGGACTTCGGCGGTGCCGCGCCGCCGCCCGGGGACGGGCCGCACCGGTACGTGTTCACGGTGTATGCCGTGGACCAGGAGAAGCTGGGCCCGGACGCGGAGGCCACTCCCGCCGTGGTCGGCTTCAATCTGCGGTTCCACACGGTCGGGCGGGCCCAGCTGATCGGTGAGTACGAGGTGCCCGCCGAGGGCTGAGTGTGCCGAGCGTTCATGGAACGTTTGCCCGTCCCTGGTCTTGGAATGGATCAGGGACGGGCATTTTTGTTGTCGGGGGTCGCGGGGGGAACGCCCCCCGTGGGAGCAGCAGATATTGCGTTGTCCATCTCGGCGTGCCCGGCCAGAGTTGATCCCAGCCCGCCAGGGGGTGGGCCGGTGCACACGGGAGGTGGGCTGGTATGCGGGACACGCTGGTGCTGAACGCGAGCTTCGAGCCGCTGTCGACGGTGACGCTGAATCGAGCCGTCGTTCTGGTGCTCCAGGACAAGGCCGTGGTCGAGCAGGCCCACCCCGAACTGCGGATGCGCGGAGCCGCGCTCGACATACCGGCGCCCCGGGTGATCAGGCTCTGCCAGTACGTACGGGTGCCCTTCCGAAGACGGGCTCCGTGGTCGAGGCGCGGGGTGCTGGTCCGGGACCGGCACCGGTGCGCGTACTGCGGTCGGCGGGCGACGACCGTGGACCACGTGGTGCCGCGGTCGCACGGCGGGCAGGACACGTGGCTGAACACGGTGGCCTCCTGTGCGGAGGACAATCACCGCAAGGCGAACCGGACGCCTGAGCAGGCGGGGATGCCGCTGCTGCGGGAGCCGTTCGAGCCTACGCCCGCCGATGCGATGTTGCTGGCGCTGGCCAAGGACGACCTTGAGGCGCTGCCGGATTGGTTGGTGTTGGACGCGGCGTGAGGGGTTCGCCGTAGGGGCTGATGTGGGTCGCCGGGTGCCAGTTCGTTGTGGCTGGTCGCGCAGTTACCCGCGCCCCTTTCGGGGCGCGGATGCGGCCCGGCGTCAACAAGTGCCGGCTAGTCGATCGGCGGCTTTTCTCGGCGTTCCTGGGGCGGGACGCTTGCCCCGCCGTTGCCGGGGCCCGAACTGCCGCCCAGGCCGCCGAGGTTGCCCATGGCGCCCGAGAGGCCCTTGAGGGCGTCGCCGATTTCGCTGGGGACGATCCAGAGCTTGTTGGCGTCCCCCTCGGCGATCTTCGGGAGCATCTGGAGGTACTGGTAGGAGAGCAGCTTCTGGTCCGGGTCGCCGGCGTGGATGGCCTCGAAGACCGTACGGACGGCCTGGGCCTCGCCCTCGGCGCGCAGGGCGGCGGCCTTCGCCTCACCTTCGGCGCGCAGGATCTGGGACTGCTTCTCGCCCTCGGCGCGCAGGATCTCGGACTGCCGGACACCTTCGGCCTGGAGGATCGCGGCGCGCTTGTCACGGTCGGCGCGCATCTGCTTCTCCATCGAGTCCTGGATGGAGGTGGGCGGTTCGATGGCCTTGAGCTCGACGCGGTTGACACGAATGCCCCACTTGCCGGTGGCCTCGTCGAGGACCCCGCGCAGGGCCGCGTTGATCTCCTCGCGGGAGGTCAGGGTGCGCTCCAGGTCCATGCCACCGATGATGTTGCGCAGGGTGGTGACGGTGAGCTGCTCGATCGCCTGGATGTAGCTGGCGACCTCGTAGGTCGCGGCGCGGGCGTCGGTCACCTGGTAGTAGATGACGGTGTCGATGTTGACGACCAGGTTGTCCTGGGTGATGACCGGCTGCGGCGGGAACGGGACGACCTGTTCGCGCAGGTCGATGCGGTTGCGGATGGTGTCGATGAAGGGGACCACGATGTTGAGGCCCGCGTTCAGTGTCCGCGTGTAGCGGCCGAAGCGCTCGACGATGGCCGCGCTGGCCTGTGGGATGACCTGGATGGTCTTGATCAGGGCGATGAAGACCAACACCACCAGGATGATCAAGACGATGATGACCGGTTCCATCGTGGTTGTCCGTCCCCTTCTCCGCCTGGCGCTCCGGCAGATTCCTATTGACTCCGGCTGATCCTGAACTGGCCCGACCGACCCCGACGACTGCTGATCTCAGGGCTGTTGAGGATCTTGCTCGGTCGAGTCTGACAGACCGTCGCATGCCTCGGGGGGCGTTCGGTCCAGTTGCGTCCGGCGAGGTCACATGACGATCGCCGTGGCCCCCTCGATGTCGACGACGTCCACTTCCTCGCCTGCCTCGTAGGCGCGTCCGGTGTCGAGTGCGCGGGCCGACCAGACCTCTCCGGCGAGCTTGACGCGTCCGCCGGAGCCGTCGACCCGTTCCAGTACGACGGCCTGTCTGCCCTTCAGGGCTTCGACACCCGTGGCCAGTTGGGGCCGCCCGGAACGGTGTCGGGCGGCGATGGGCCGTACGACGGCGATGAGGGCGACCGAGACGATGACGAAGACGAGTACCTGGACGACGAGGTCCGCGCCGAACCCGGAGGCGACGGCGGCGGCGACCGCGCCGACGGCGAGCATCCCGAACTCCGGCATCGCGGTCACGACGAGCGGGATTCCGAGCGCTGCCGCGGCGACGAGCCACCACACCCATGCGTCGATGTCGTTCACGTGGTCATGGTAGGTCCGCCGGACGTACCGGGGACAGGGCGCACGGGGGGCGGGTCAGGACAGGGGGAGCCCCTGGGCGGTCCAGCGGTCGCCGACCTGCTCGACGACGAGCGGGAGCCCGAAGCAGTGGGAGAGGTTGCGTGAGGTGAGCTCGAGCTCCAGCGGGCCTGCCGCGAGGACCTTGCCCTGGCGGATCATCAGGACGTGGGTGAAGCCGGGGGCGATCTCCTCGACGTGGTGGGTGACCATGATCATCGAGGGGGCGATCGGGTCGCGGGCGAGGCGGCCGAGGCGGCGGACGAGGTCCTCGCGGCCGCCGAGGTCGAGGCCGGCGGCCGGCTCGTCCAGGAGCAGCAGCTCGGGGTCGGTCATCAGGGCGCGGGCGATGAGGGTGCGCTTGCGCTCGCCCTCGGAGAGGGTGCCGAACTTCCGGTCGAGGTACTCGGTCATGCCGAGACGGTCGAGGAAGGCGCGGGCGCGCTGCTCGTCGATGTCCTCGTAGTCCTCGTGCCAGCCGGCCGTCATGCCGTAGGCGGCGGTGAGCACGGTCTGCAGGACGGTCTGGCGCTTGGGCAGCTTGTCCGCCATGGCGATGCCGGCCATGCCGATGCGGGGGCGCAGTTCGAAGACGTCGGTGCCGGGCTTGCCGAGGGTCTCGCCGAGGATGGTGGCGCTTCCCTGGCTGGGGTAGAGGTAGCTGGACGCGACATTGAGGAGGGTGGTCTTGCCGGCGCCGTTGGGGCCGAGGATGACCCAGCGCTCGCCCTCCTTGACCGACCAGGAGACCTGGTCCACCAGAGCCCGGCCCTCGCGGACCACGGATACGTCCTGAAGCTCCAGAACATCGCTCATGAGCGCGTTGTCTCCCCTTGCAGTGTGGCCGGTCTCGGCTGTCGCGTACGCCTGTGGCTCGGGCCGCCGCGCCGGTGGGCGCAGGCCCTCCAGGAAATCTACGCCACCGGTCGGCTTCACTGTTCCATCGGTCCGGTCCTTAGGGTGGGGGCATGCTCTCGGAACCACGTGCGGGGCGGCTTGCCGCCTGGGGAAATGCCCTTATTGCCGGAATGGTCTCGCCTGATGACGCCGTGATCGCGATCGTCGGCGAGGACGCGGTGCACCGGGTGGAAGGGCTGCCTGGTGAGTCGTCGCCGGTCGGCCTCACCTTGGCGCTGGGGCGGTTGCGGACGCTCGGGGCGACGGGGCTGCGGGTCGCGCTGCCCGCGCCGGGGCATCCGCTGGGACTGAGCGGGCCGCCGGAGTTCAATGCGCGGGCGCTGGAGGCCGAGGAGGCGGTGGTCTGTCACGGGGCTGCGCTGGGGCTGGTGCCGGAGGTGTACGAGGCCGGGCCCGAGGGCGACCTGCACGTCGAGGTCGTCTGGCACTGTCTGCCGGTGCGGGAGGCGCCGCCGGCGGACGTGCCCTCGCTCGGGGAGGCCGAGCGGGAGCTGGCGGAGGCGCTGCGGGACGCGACGGAGGTGCTGACGCGGCTGGACGTCGCCGGGTCGGGGCCGGTGGCGGAGGCGGCGGTCGCGGCGTACCGGGCGCGGGCGGAGCGGGGGCGGGAGGTTCTCGCGCCGGGGTATCCGCCGCGGGCGGTGCGGGTGCTGGAGCTGGCGCAGCGGGTGGGGGCGTTGGTGTCGCTGGCGTACGAGAACGGGCACGGGGGTGCGGTGAGCGCGTCCGAGATGGCGGCGCGGGGGGAGGCGTTGCGGCCGGTGGAGCGGACGGCTCGGCGGGCGCAGGTGGCGGCGTACAACTCCGTTGTGGAGGAGCGGGAGCGGTAACGTCAACGCCCCCGCTCGGCCAAGGGGGGTGTGGGCGGGGACGCGCTGCCCGGCGCTGGCGGGGTGCCGCCTGCGCCCACCCTCCCCCATCGCCCCAGCGGCACGACTGCCCTCAGGTGTGCGGGTGGCCTCCCGGGTGGGGCCGGGAGGCCGGGGTGGGGCGGGTGGGGGGCTGGGTCAGTGGTTGATGCCCAGGTTGCCGAAGGCCGGGTTCAGGACACCGACGACGTTGACACTGTTGCCGACGGCGTTCACCGGGATGTGGACCGGTGCCTGGACGAGGTTGCCGGAGACGATGCCCGGGGAGCCGACGGCCTCGCCGTGGGCGTGGGAGCCGCCCTCGGTGGCGGAGGCCATGCCCGCGCCGGCGGCGATCAGCCCGCCGGCCACCATCGTCACAGCCGCTGCCCTCTTCAGGTTCTTCACTTGCAGACCCTCCCTAGCGATTACCGCGGCACTCGCCGCGGCACGCACTGGAGAACGGCCGGGCCCGGCGAAGGATGCGCCATGTGGGGGACATTCCCACGACGGTATGAATCTCCGACCGGAGGGGAACCCTCCGGAGTGCCGGCGCGTACGCGATCAGCCGGTCACGCCGTGGCGTACGGCCCACAGCGCGGCCTGGGTACGGTCCGCGAGGTCGAGTTTCATCAGGATGTTCGAGACGTGGGTCTTCACGGTCTTCTCGGAGAGCACCAGCGCGCGGGCGATCTCCCGGTTGGAGCGGCCGTCCGCTATCAGGCCCAGCACCTCCCGCTCCCGCTCCGTGAGGGACCCCGCTCTCCCCTGTCCCGAGTTGCCCTCCTCCTGGGACAGCAGCGCGCCGGCGATCTCCGGCTGGAGCAGGATGTGGCCGGCGTGGACGGAGCGGATGGCACCGGCCAGCGCGTCGGGGTCGACGTCCTTGTAGACGTAGCCGGCCGCACCCGCCCGCAGGGCGGGGACCACCGTGCGCTGCTCGGTGAAGCTGGTGACGATCAGCACGCGCGCGCGGTTGTCCAGCTCCCGGAGTCTGCGCAGCGCGTCGACGCCGTCCATGCCTGGCATCTTGACGTCCATGAGGATCACGTCGGGTGTCAGCTCCTGGGCGCGGTCGACTCCCTCGGACCCGTCCGCGGCCTCGCCGACCACCTCTATGTCGTCCTGCACCTCCAGGAAGGTGCGCAGGCCCCGGCGGACCACCTGGTGGTCGTCGACGAGCAGCACCTTGATTGCGTCAGCCACCGGGAACCTCCATCTCGATCGTGGTGCCCTTGCCGGGCGCCGATTCGACGGTCAGTCTGCCGCCGGCTCCGCTCGCCCGGTCCCGCATGGAGACCAGGCCCAGGTGGCGTCCCGCGCGGCGCACCGTGCGCGGGTCGAAGCCGCTGCCGTCGTCGGCGACGCGCAGCACGGCTCCGGTGCCGCGCCGGTGCAGGGTGACGTCGACCCGGTCCGGCGCGGCGTGGCGCAGGGCGTTGTGCAGTGCCTCCTGGGCGACCCGCAGCAGGGCCTCCTCCTGGGCGGCGGGCAGGGCCTTGACCCCGTGGCCGGTGAAGGTCACGCGTGCGGTGTGGGCGCGGTCGAGGACCTGGATCTGGGTGCGGAGGGTCGCGACGAGGCCGTCCTCGTCCAGGGCGGCGGGGCGCAGCTCGACGACGGCGGCGCGCAGCTCGTCGGCGGCCTCCGCGGCGAGCGCGGCGACCTGTTGCAGCTCGCCCTTGGCGCGCGCGGGGTCGCGGTCGACCAGGGTGGCGGCGGCCTGGGCGGTCAGGCGCAGCGAGAAGAGCTTCTGGCTGACCGCGTCGTGCAGTTCGTGGGCGAGGCGGGAGCGCTCCTCGGCGATGGTCAGCTCGCGGCTGCGTTCGTACAGGCGGGCGTTGGTGAGGGCGATGGCGGCGTGCTGGGCGAGGATGCCCAGCAGTTCCTCGTCGTCCGCGGTGAAGCCGCAGCCGCCGTCCGGTTTCGGGCAGTTCTTGTTCGCCAGGAACAGCGCGCCGATGACCTCGTCGCCGTCCCTGATCGGCAGGCCCAGGAAGTCGACCAGGTCGGGATGGGCGGACGGCCAGCCCTCGAAGCGGGGGTCCTTGCGGACGTCGCCGAGGCGCTGGGGCGTGGCCTCGTGCAGCATCGCGGCGAGGATGCCGTGCTGGCGCGGCAGGGGACCGATGGCCTTCCACTGCTCGTCGCTGACGCCGTCGACGACGAACTGGGCGAAGCCGCCGTGGTCGTCGGGGACGCCGAGCGCGGCGTACTGCGCGTCGAGCAGCTCGCGGGCCGAGGCGACGATCGTCTTGAGGACGTCGCGCACCTCGAGGTGCCTGCTCATGGCCAGCAGCGCGGAACTGACCGCGGCGAGGCCGGACCGGGGGCCGTGACTCATGTCCTCACGGTACCGGCGGGGTGTGACAGCGGGATCGGGCCACTGACCGCCCTTGCCTAGGGCGGTGGGCCTAGGCCGGAGGTCCTGTGCGTCGGTCCTAGGGCGAAGGGCCCCGCACGGTTGCGGCCCGTGCCCGAGGCGGCCGGCGCGGTCCGGTTCCTACGTTGAGGATCACGCCGGTCCGATCGGGCGGCGTGGACGACGAGGGGACGTGTGTCATGCCGGTTGCGATCATCACGGGGGCGTCGAAGGGACTGGGCCGGGCGTTCGCCGAGGCGTTGGCGGCGCGGGGCTGGGACCTGGTGCTCGACGCCAGGAACCCGGCGGTGCTCAAGGAGACGGCGGCGGCGCTGGAGGCGTACGGCACGCGCGTGACGGCACTGCCCGGGGACGTCACGGACGCGGGGCACCGGGCCGCTCTGGTGGCGGCGGCCTGGCGGCTGGGCGGGGTGCAGCTGCTGGTCAGCAATGCGAGCGCGCTGGGGGCGGAGCCGCTGGTGCGGCTGGAGGAACTGCCGCTCGACGGGCTGCGGCGGGCACTGGAGGTGAACGTGGTGGCCGCGCTGGGCCTGGTGCAGGAGGCGCTGCCGCTGCTGCGCGCGGCGCGGGCGGGCGCGGTGCTGACGGTGAGCTCGGACGCCGCGGCCGAGGCGTACGAGACGTGGGGCGGTTACGGGGCGTCCAAGGCGGCCCTGGACCAGCTGGCGGCGGTGCTGGCCGCCGAGGAGCCGGGGCTGCGGGTCTGGGCGGTCGATCCCGGGGACATGGCCACGGACCTGTATGCGGCGGCCGTACCGGACGACGATGATCCGCGGCCCGATCCGGCGAGTGTCGTTCCGGCGCTGCTGAGGCTCCTGGACGAGAGGCCGGCGAGCGGACGCTACGGGGCTCCGGCGCTGCTGGAGGGACGGCGATGACACTCGCGTTGGGGGTTCCGGAGGAGCTGTCGGCGCGGGTGCCCGCCGAGCAGCGGGGCCCGGGGCGGGACCGGGACGGCGTACGGCTGCTGGTGTCGCGGGGCACCGAGGTGTCGCATCACGTGTTCGGGGAGCTGCCGGGCCTGCTGCGGGCCGGTGATCTGCTGATCGTCAACACGTCGGCCACGCTGGCCGCCGCGGTGGACGGGTGGGTCGGGCACGCGCGCGTGGTGGTCCACTTCTCCACGCGCGGGGACGACGGCCGGTGGGCGGTGGAGCTGCGGGAACCGGACGGGAGGGGCACCACGCGCGCGCGTGCGGAGGTGAGGGAGGGCATCCGCGCGCGTGCGGAAGCGAAGCGCGCGGTGCCTGCGACGAAGGCCGGCGGCGGAGGGCCGGAGGGGATACCGGTGCGGCTGCCGGGGGGCGCGCGGCTGATGCTGGAGGAGCCGTTGAGTGCACGCGGGGAGCGGTTGTGGTGGGCGCACGTGTCGGGGGCGGAGGTGCCCGCGGTGCTGCGCCGGCACGGGCGGCCCATTCGCTACTCCTATACGGAACGGGACCAGCCGCTGTCCGTGTACCAGACGGTGTTCGCGCTGCCGTCGGCCGACGGGTCGGGCAGCGCGGAGATGCCGAGCGCGGGGCGGCCCTTCACGGCGCGGCTGGTGGCGGAGCTGGTGAGCCGGGGGGTGCAGTTCGCGCCGGTGACGCTGCACACGGGGGTGGCCTCCGCCGAGGTGCACGAGCCGCCGTATCCGGAGCGGTTCTCGGTGCCGGAGGCGTCGGCGCGGTTGATCAACGCCGCCAGGGCGGGCGGCCGGCGGGTGGTCGCCGTGGGGACGACGGCCGTGCGGGCGGTGGAGTCGGCGGCCGGTGCCGACGGGGTCGTACGGGCGCGGGCGGGGTGGACCGATCTGGTCGTGACCCCGGAGCGCGGGGTGCGGGTGGTGGACGGGCTGCTGACGGGGCTGCACGAGCCCGAGGCCTCGCATCTGCTGATGCTGGAGGCGGTGGCGGGACGGGTGGCGATCGACCGCGGGTACGAGGCGGCGGTGCGGGAGCGGTACCTGTGGCACGAGTTCGGGGACGTCCATCTCCTCCTGCCGTAGAAGGCGGTGGAAGGCCGCGGAAGCGCGCATCCGGCTGCCGCGGGAGAGCGCCCCCAGCCCCTCACCCTTCGCATTGCTTCAGCAACCAACGGTGAGAAGGGTGGGGCGGCGATGTGAGCCCGCGCATAGGGCCCACGTCACGTACGAAGGGGAGTAGGAGAACGACTCGTCCGTTTTGAGCGGGGCAGACGGTCCAATCTGCCCCGTTTTGCCCTTCCCTGATCCACTATCCCGGATAGTACGTCACACCTTTGCCTCCGGATTTTGCGGCCGCTAAGAATTGCTCTCGTCGCTCAGCGCCGTGGGGTTCCCCCCGCGGCGTTTGTGCAGGAAGCACCCCTGTCCCGCCGGACGAGAGCGACCTCCGCGCTATTCGAAGAGGTCTATCCCGCCATGCTCAAGAACTTCCTCCCCCGTGGTCGCAGTCTTTCCCTGAACCGCACCCACAAGTTCGCGATGGCCGGTGTCGGTACGCTCGGCGCCGCCGCCGTCGCCTTCACCGCCGTCCCGGCCAGCGGCCAGACGACGTCCACGAGCGAGGCCGCTCCCACGGCCAAGGTGGCGTACAGCACCCAGCAGATCCAGGACGTGCACGGCGGCGTCACGGGCCAGCTGGCCGGTGCGAGCCAGAAGGTCGCCTACATCGAGGCGAAGCAGGAGGCTGCCGCCAAGGCCGCCGCCGCGAAGAAGGCCGCCGTGGCCGAGAAGAAGGCCGCCGCGAAGAAGGCCGCGCAGCAGCGCGTGGCGCAGGAGACCGCCAGCCGGTCCGCCAAGCGCGCCGAGGTCAAGCAGGCCTCGCCGAAGAGCTACGCCAACAACCTCGACGGCTGGATCCGTGAGGCCCGGGACATCATGAAGAAGCACGGCATCCCGGGTACCTACGAGGGCATCCACCGCAACATCATGCGGGAGTCCTCCGGCAACCCGAACGCCATCAACGACTGGGACATCAACGCCATCAACGGCATCCCGTCCAAGGGCCTGCTCCAGGTGATCCCGCCGACGTTCGAGGCCTACCACGTGCCCGGCACCTCCAAGAACATCTACGACCCGGTCGCCAACATCGCCGCCGCCTGCAACTACGCCGCGGACAAGTACGGCACCATGGACAACGTCGACAGCGCGTACTGAGGTCGGCGCGGACCTCTTCACGCCGGCACGCCGACGAACGCCGAAGGGCGGCACCCTCCTGACGGGGTGCCGCCCTTCGGGCGTACGACGCGGTGTGACCGGCCGCCGTTACTTGCGCATGACCTCGGGCTCGTGGCGGCGCAGGAAGCGGGCCACGAAGAAGCCGCAGATCACGCCGAGGGCGATCAGGGCGGCCATGTCCATGCCCCAGGCGCCGACGGTGTGCTCCCACAGCGGGTCGGTCTCGGCGCCCTCCTCGGGCGGGCTGATCCTGTTGAAGTCCAGCGTGGCGCCCGCGGCGGCGACCGCCCAGCGCGACGGCATCAGGTACGAGAACTCGTTGACGCCGACCGCGCCGTGCAGGGTGAAGAGACAGCCCGTGAACACCACCTGGATGATCGCGAACATGACCAGCAGCGGCATGGTCTTCTCGGCCGTCTTCACCAGCGACGAGATGATCAGGCCGAACATCATCGAGGTGAAGCCGAGCGCCATGATCGGCAGGGACAGCTCCAGCATCGTGAGGCCGCCGAGGATCAGGCCCTCCTCCGGGATCTCCCGGGAGGCGAAACCGATCACGCCGACCAGCAGGCCCTGCAGCACGGTGATCACGCCGAGCACGAAGACCTTGGACATCAGGTACGCGGACCGCGACAGCCCGGTCGCGCGCTCCCGCTCGTAGATGACCCGTTCCTTGATCAGCTCACGGACGGAGTTCGCGGCGCCGGCGAAGCAGGCGCCCACCGCGAGGATCAGCAGCACCGTGGTCGCCGTGCCGTTCGGGATGATCCGGCCCGCCGCGTTGGGCGGATTGGGCAACAGGCCCTTGTCGGCGTCGATGAGCAGGCTCACCGCGCCGAGCACGGCCGGCAGGATCACCATCAGGGCGAGGAAGCCCTTGTCGGAGACGATCACCGAGACATAGCGCCGCACCAGCGTCACGAACTGCGACATCCAGCCCTGCGGCTTCGGCGGCTTCATCGCCTGCATCGCCGGCACCTGTACGGGCTGCGGCGCGACGGCGTCGATGTCCGCGGCGTACATCTGGTAGTGCTGCGAGCCCTTCCAACGGCCCGCCCAGTCGTAGTCGCGGTAGTTCTCGAAGGCGGAGAAGACGTCGGCCCAGGTGTCGTAGCCGAAGAAGTTCAGCGCCTCCTCGGGCGGGCCGAAGTAGGCGACCGAGCCGCCCGGCGCCATCACCAGCAGCTTGTCGCAGATCGCCAGCTCGGCCACCGAGTGGGTGACGACGAGGACGGTGCGGCCGTCGTCGGCGAGACCGCGCAGCAGCTGCATGACGTCGCGGTCCATGCCCGGGTCGAGGCCGGAGGTCGGCTCGTCCAGGAAGATCAGCGACGGCTTGGTGAGCAGCTCCAGGGCGACGGACACGCGCTTGCGCTGGCCGCCGGACAGGGAGGTGACCTTCTTGTCCTTGTGGATGTCGAGCTTGAGCTCGCGCAGCACCTCGTCGATGCGGGCGTCCCGCTCGGCGCCGGTGGTGTCGGCGGGGAAGCGGAGCTTGGCCGCGTACTTGAGGGCCTTCTTGACGGTCAGCTCCTTGTGCAGGATGTCGTCCTGCGGGACCAGACCGATGCGCTGGCGCAGCTCGGCGAACTGCTTGTAGAGGTTCCGGTTGTCGTAGAGGACCTCGCCCTGGTCGGCGGGCCGGTAACCGGTGAGCGCCTTGAGCAGGGTCGACTTTCCGGAGCCGGACGGGCCGATGACCGCGATCAGCGACTTCTCGGGTACGCCGAAGGAGACGTCCTTGAGGATCTGCTTGCCGCCGTCGACCGTGACGGTCAGGTGGCGGGCGGAGAAGGACACCTCACCGGTGTCGACGAACTCCTCGAGCCGGTCGCCGACGATCCGGAACGTCGAGTGGCCGACGCCCACGATGTCGGTCGGGCCGAGCAGCTGGGCGCCGCCCTTGGCGATCGGCTGGCCGTTGACGTACGTGCCGTTGTGCGAGCCCAGGTCGCGGATCTCCATGCGGCCGTCGGGCGTGGAGTGGAACTCCGCGTGGTGACGGGAGACCTGGAGGTCGGAGACGACCAGCTCGTTCTCCAGGGCACGGCCGATGCGCATCACACGGCCGAGCGAGAACTGGTGGAACGTGGTCGGACTGCGGTCGCCGTGGACCGGCGGGGCCCCCGCCGCGCCACCGGGTCCCTGCTGCTGGGGGAAGTGCGGTGCGCCCTGCTGCGGCTGCTGCTGCCATCCGGCCTGCTGCGGTACTTGCTGCTGCGGCGGGACGTGCGGGTGCGGGGCCTGCTGCTTCTGCGGCTCCTGCGCCGGTGCCTGCTGGGCCCAGCCGGCGTTCGCGCCCTGCGCGGCGTACGGCTGCTGCTGGGGCTGGGCCTGCGGCGTGCCGACGGCGGCGTCGGCGCCGGTCAGGCTCACGCGCGGTCCGTCGTTCGCGTTGCCCAGGTTCAGCACCGAGCCGGCGCCGAGCTCCATCTGCTGGATCCGCTGCCCTTGCACGAACGTGCCGTTGGTGCTGCCGTGGTCCTCGACGACCCAACTGCGGCCGTTGAAACTGATCGTGGCATGCCGCCAGGAGACCCTGGCGTCGTCGAAGACAAGCTCCCCCTGCGGATCGCGTCCGAGCACGTAAGACCGGGACGGATCGAGCGTCCAGGTCCGTCCATTAGATTCCAGTACGAGTTCCGGCACTCCAGCCCCACTGAGTTGTCCCCCGAGTTACCCCCGTCGTGGGGAGTCTAGGGATGTCGAACATCGGGGGGAACTATTTCAGGCTCGGCCCCCTGACCGAAAGTCGGGCCTTGTGAAAACTGCGTAGGCACCCACCGGCCGCTGCCGTTGACGGGGTTGAAACCGGCCCGGAGAGTGGTAATCCACGCGAGAGGGACATGCGCGGCAACTGCGCCGCGCCGCGGATCGGGGGGTCTGCCATGAGCGCGTCCACGAGCGGCACGGGCGAGGGGTACGGCACCGGGGTGCCGTGGGGAGACGTCCTGATGTCCGCGATCGCCTCCGTGAGCTGGGCGCTGATCGGGATGGCGGGAACGGCGGCGCTCGGTCTGCATCTGCTGGACGCGGACGCGGCGGGCTCGTTGGGGCCGATGACCGCGGCGGTGGTGGCCCTCGGGGCGGGTGGTTCGGTCTCGCCGGCCGGGGACGTGTCCGTGTTCGGGCTGGAAGGGGCCCAGGCGCACACGGCCATCGAGATCGCGCCACTGGGCGTGGGGCTGGTCGGCGCGCTCCTCCTGTCGTTCTTCTTCCTACGGTCCCTGCGGGCGGCCGGAGTCGTGGTCGCGCCGGCCGAACTCCTCGCGCGTGCGGGCGCGGTGGTCGGCCTGTTCGTGGCGATGCTGGGCGGGCTGGCCTGGGCGGGTCACGACGTCGTCACGATCGACGGCGGCTCGCTCGGGCTCGACGACCTGCCCGGCGGCGGAGGGAGCGGGGGTCTCGAGATCCCGGGGCTCGGTGACGTGGGGGACATCGGCGGGCTGCTGCCCGACCGGATCGGCGACCTCGTCGACGCCGAGGCCGCGGTCGGCTTCACCGTCGACACCGTGCCGACGCTGCTGGGCGGGCTGGCCTGGTCCGCCGGGGTCCTGCTGATCGCGCTGCTCGCCTCGCGCCGCACTCCCCTGCCGCGCGGGTGCGAGGCCCTCCACCGGGTGGTGCGGCCGGCCGCTTCCGCCCTCGTCACGGTGGCGCTGACGGCGGTGGCGGCCGGCTTCGCGGCGGCGGCGTACGCGGCGATCGGCGACGACCATCCACGGCGGATCGCGGGAGCGGCACTGCTGGGGGCGCCGAACGGTGCGTGGCTCGGTGTGCCCGTCGGCCTCTTCGTGCCGTGGGACGGGCGGGCCACCGGTGAGCTGGTCCGGGTGCTCCCGGATCCGCTGGACGAGTTGCTGAGCGTCGGTGCCGAGGAGCCGGTCACGCTGGGGCGGCTGGCGGAGCTGGACGGGCGGGTGTGGCTGCTGGGGGTGGCGGCGGCGTTGATGATGCTGCTGGCCGGGGTGCTGACCGCGGTGCGGACGCCGGTGGCACGGGACGAGGCGGGCTCGTTCGGCTTCGCGGGGCGGTGTGGGCTGCGGCTGGGCGTCGCGACCGCGCTGGCGCTGCCGCTGCTGGCCTGGCTGACGGAGGTGTCCGTGGACGCCTCGCTCTCGGTCCTGGGCGTCGACGCGTTCGATGCGGGCATCGAGCTGCACGGGCGCCTCGGCACGGCGCTGCTGCTGGGTGCGGTGTGGGGCGCGGGCGCGGGGGTCGCCGGTGCGTTGCTCGCCCGCGCGACCGGGGCGACGGGCCGACGGGCAACGCTGTTGGCACGGGGTGCCGTGGGGGTGGCCGGGATGGTTGGGGTGACCGGCGTGACTGGGGCGGCCGGTGCGACCGGGGTGGCAGGACATGCGGCCGGGGGCACGAGCTGGGGCCGGGGCTCGGGTTCGAGCGCGGGCTCGGGTTCGGGGTCCGGGGCGGGTTCGGCACCAGGCTGGAGCCCGGGTGCGGGATCCGACGCGGGTTCGGCACCAGGCTGGAGCCCGGGTGCGGGATCCGACGCGGGTTCGGCACCGGGCTGGAGCCCGGGTGCGGGATCCGACGCGTGGGCAGGCGCGGGCTGGGGCCGGGACGAGTCCCCGGGATCAGGCGCGTGCCCGGGCGGGGGCTCGGGCCCGCGCTCGGCTTCGGGCTCAAGCCCGGGGCCATCCTCAGCACCGAGGGCAGGCGCGGGCTGGGGTCCGGGCGAGGCCCCCGGATCAGGCTCGGGCCCGAGCTCGGCCCCGGCCTCGGCCTCGGGCTCAAGCTCGGGGCCACCCCCAGCACCGAGGGCAGGCGCGGGCTGGGGCCCGGGCGAGGCACCGGGGGCAGGCGCGGGCTGGGGTCCGGGTGAGGGCTCGGGCCCTGCCCCAGGCTCCGGTGAGGGATCGGCGGGCCCTGGATCGGGCGCCGGTGCGGGTTCGGGGGGCGCGGTGGGGGGCGGGCCGTTCTCCGGGCCCTACCGGCCGGGGGTGCCGTACCGGCCGCCCCGCCCCGACACCAATCCGTACCTTCGGCTCTCGGAGGAACCGGAGGATGCGCCGCCCGGGGCGGGGTGGGCCGCGGGGAGCGGGGAGCGCTTGCCCGCAGGCCGGTTGCCCGACGGCGCGGGGCCTCGGCATGACGGCACGGGACGGCAGCCCGACGAGGAGCACGGCAGCGCCGGTGCGCAACCCGACGATGCAGGACAGGAGGCCGACAACGCTGGACGGCAGTCCGACGGCGTAGGACAGGGGGCCGACGACGACGTGCATGGCGCGCCCACCGTGGCCGGGCCGCTGGAGCCGCCCCCGGGAGGGTCGCGGCGGCCTCCGCGGCGCGGGGAAGGGGGCGGGGGACGTCCCGGAAGGCGGCCGTCCTCCCGCTGGGGTGAGGGACCGCCGCCCCCGCCTCCCCCGCCGCCGCCACGGCGCCCCAGGGACTGACCCCGACCCGGGCCGTGTCCGTCAGGCGGACCTCGGGCGCGAAAGGCACCGCGTGCCGGATACGGTGGGAACACCATGAGCGCTACGCAGACCTCTGACGTTCCCACTCTCCTCGTCAAGATCTTCGGCAAGGACCGGCCTGGCATCACGGCCGGCCTGTTCGACACCCTCGCCGCCTACTCCGTCGACGTCGTCGACATCGAGCAGGTCGTCACCCGTGGCCGGATCGTGCTGTGCGCGCTCGTGACCGAGCCGCCCCGAGGCCTGGAGGGCGACCTGCGGGCGACCGTCCACAGCTGGGCGGAGTCGATGAAGCTGCAGGCGGAGATCATTTCCGGTACCGGCGACAACCGCCCGCGCGGTCTCGGCCGCTCCCTGGTCACCGTGCTCGGACACCCGCTCACCGCGGAGGCGACAGCCGCCATAGCGGCCCGGATCACCGGCACCGGCGGCAACATCGACCGTATCTTCCGGCTCGCCAAGTACCCGGTGACCGCCGTCGAGTTCGCGGTGTCCGGTGTGGAGACCGAGCCCCTGCGCACCGCGCTGGCCACCGAGGCCTCGGCACTCGGTGTGGACGTCGCGGTCGTCTCGGCCGGGCTGCACCGGCGGGCGCAGCGCCTGGTCGTGATGGACGTGGACTCCACGCTGATCCAGGACGAGGTGATCGAGCTCTTCGCCGCGCACGCCGGCTGCGAGGACAAGGTCGCCGAGGTGACCGCCGCCGCGATGCGCGGGGAGCTGGACTTCGAGCAGTCCCTGCACGCGCGCGTGGCACTGCTGGAAGGGCTGGACGCCTCCGTGGTGGAGAAGGTGCGCGGCGAGGTGCGGCTGACGCCGGGCGCCCGCACCCTGATCCGCACCCTGAAGCGGCTCGGCTACCAGGTCGGCGTCGTCTCCGGCGGCTTCACCCAGGTCACCGACGATCTGCAGGAGCGGCTGGGGCTGGACTTCGCCCAGGCCAACACGCTGGAGATCGTCGACGGCAGGCTGACCGGACGGGTCACCGGGGAGATAGTGGACCGGGCCGGCAAGGCGCGGCTGCTGCGCCGGTTCGCCGCCGAGGCGGGCGTACCGCTGTCGCAGACCGTGGCCATCGGGGACGGCGCCAACGACCTGGACATGCTGAACGCGGCGGGGCTCGGGGTCGCCTTCAACGCCAAGCCGATGGTGCGCGAGGCGGCGCACACCGCGGTGAACGTGCCCTTCCTGGACACGGTCCTGTATCTGCTCGGCATCACCCGCGAAGAGGTGGAGGCGGCGGACACGCTGGCCGGAGACCTCGGCACGCACCTCGACGGACTCTGAGCCACCCGTCGACGGACTGGGAGCCCGTACGGCGAGGGCCCGGACCGCATGGGTGCCGGGCCCTGTCGCCCTGTGAGGTGTGGGGCCCCTGTCCGGGACGGGCTCAGTCCGTCGGTGCCCAGTAGTCGACCAGGGAGGCCCTGCCGGGCTCCACGTCCTTCCAGGAGCCCGTGAAGGAGAGGACGGCGAAGGCAGCGGTCGGGAACCCGCGGCGGCCCATCCGCTCGCGGACGTCCTCCTCGGCGGAGCCGGCCAGGATCTCGGCGAGTCCCTCCATGCCCGGGTTGTGGCCGATCACCAGCACGTTTTGCAGGTCGTCGGGGGTCTCGTTGAGCACGGCGATCAGCTCGCCGGGCGAGGCCTCGTAGATCCGCTCCTCATAGACGGTTTTCGGCCGCTGCGGGAACTCCTGGACGGCGAGCTTCCACGTCTCGCGGGTCCGGGTCGCGGTGGAGCACAGGGCCTGGTCGAAGGGGATGCCGGTGTCCGCCAGCCGGCGTCCGGCCTCTGCGGCGTCCTGGCGGCCCCGATCGGCGAGCGGCCGTTCATGGTCGTTCACCTGCGGCCAGTCGGCTTTCGCATGCCGGAAGAGGACAATCCTGCGGGGTTCTGCGACGCTCATGGCATCCAGCTTCGCATGAAACAGGCCACGGGGCGCAGGGAGTTGACATGCGGATTCACCGGTGGGAGGCACGACCGGGGCATCCGTCCGGATCCCCGCCCCCGGCTCCCGACGCTCCGGTCTCAGCGCGTGAGGAGCTGCTCCAGGCGCTCCAGGAGGTGGGTGACCGCGGGGGCGTCGGTGGTCGCGTGGGCGTCCGCCGGGTTGAGTATCAGCAACAGCAGCGCGACGAAGGCGAGCGCGGGCAGGGCCAGCGCCCACCAGGGCAGCCGGGTCTCGACGCCGCCCCTGGTCGCCTGGGGAGGCCGGGTGTAGGTAGGGGCCGACATGAGTGCCTCCGCTGGTCTTCGAGCGTCCCTGGTCCGCGGGCCGCGGCCCGCCTGTCGCGGGCACATCTCGAAGCTACGGAATCCGCGGGCCCCAACCCATCCGGAAGTCCACCCACTTGACCCTGACCCTCGCCCCCTAGGGGATGGGGGGTTAACCCCACCACCGGGCGGCCGAGAGGGTCAGGGCGAGGACGTCACGGCAAGGACGTCACGGCGAGGCGATCGTCGCGATGATGCCGATGATCACGAAGATCGCCAGGAAGGAACCGAAGACGATCAGCATCTTCTTCTGGCCGTGCTGGGGGTTCGGGTCGAGGACTGGCATGGCGCAATTCTCGCATCCGCCCCCCGCACCGAGGTCAGCGGGCCGCCTCCTCCTCCACCGTGCGGTCGCGGCCCGCCAGGAAGCCGACGATCATCTGCGGCACCATCAGGGCGCTCATCAGCGCGATCGGCAGGCCCCAGCCGCCGCTGTGCTGGTAGAGCACGCCGACCAGGAGCGGGCCCGGGATGGAGATCAGGTAGCCGGTGCTCTGCGCGAAGGCGGACAGCTGGGCGACGCCCACGCCCGTCCGGGCCCGCATCCCGACCATGGTCAGCGCGAGCGGGAAGGCGCAGTTGGAGACGCCGAGCAGCAGGGCCCAGGCCCAGGCGCCGCCGGCCGGGGCGAAGTACAGGCCGGCGTATCCGGCGAGTCCGCACACGCCCAGTACCAGCACGATCGGGCCCTGGTGCGGCAGGCGTGTCGCCACGCGCGGGATGACGAAGGCCAGCGGCACGCCCATCACCATGATGACGGCCAGCAGCAGTCCGGCGGTGCCGGCGGACACACCGGCGTCCCGGTAGATCTGCGCCATCCAGCCCATGGTGATGTAGGCGGCGGTGGCCTGGAGGCCGAAGAAAACGGCGAGCGCCCAGGCCGTGCGGCTGCGGGTGATCCGCAGCGCGGGCTGCTCGGCGGGCTGCTCCGCGGCCCGGTCCTCGGTCGCGGGCTCGGCGGCACCCGAAGCAGTGTCCCGGGCGGGCGTCGACGGGGTGGCCGGCGCCCTGCGGCCCCGTACGAACGGGATCCAGGGCAGTACGGCGGCGGCCCCCAGCGCGGCCCACACCGCGAGGCCGGGCTGCCAGTGACCGCCCAGGGCGTTCGTCACCGGCACGGTCGCCGCGGCCGCAATCGAGGTGCCGAAGGCGAGGGCCATGGAGTACAGGCCGGTCATGGAGCCGACCCGGTCGGGGAAGAACCGCTTGACGATGACCGGCATCAGGACGTTGCTGACGGCGATGCCCATCAGCGCGAGGGCGGTGGCGGCCAGGAAGCCCGCCGTGCCGCCTGCGTACGGGCGTATCAGCAGGCCCGCGGTGATGGCCGCCATGCCCGCGCAGACCACGGCGCCCGGTCCGAAGCGGCGGGCGAAGCGCGGGGCCGCGACCCCGAAGACGGCGAAGCAGAGCGGGGGCACGGAGGTGAGCAGTCCGGCCACGCCGCCGCTCATGCCGAGCCCGTCGCGGACCTCCTCCAGGAGCGCGCCGAGACTCGTGATGGCGGGGCGCAGGTTCAGTGCGGCCAGGACGATGCCGAGGATGAGCAGGCGGGTCGTCCACGCCGTCCACGCGCGCGTGCCGGGCGCCTCGTCCGGCACCCGGGTCGTTCGGGATGTCGTCTGCGTCTCCGTCCGGGTTTCCGTACGAGTCTCCGTCCGGGTTTCGTCACTAGCCATGAGGCCCATCATAGAATCATGGGATGATTGGTTGTCCACTCGCGTGCGAAGGTGAGTCATGCCTCTGAGCCATCCCCGTCGCTCGGCGCTGTCCGAGCAGGTCATCGCGTCGCTGCGGCAGCAGATCGCCTCGGGCGAGTGGCCGGTCGGTTCCCGCATCCCCACCGAGCCCGAGCTGGTCGAACAGCTCGGAGTCGCCCGGAACACCGTCCGTGAGGCGGTTCGCGCGCTGGCCCACAACGGTCTGGTGGACATCCGCCAGGGCTCCGGCACGTACGTGGTGGCGACCAGCGAGCTGGCGGGTGTGATGCAGCGCCGGTTCGCCGACGCCGATCCCCGGCACATCGCCGAGCTGCGCTCCACCCTGGAGTCCGCCGCCGCCCGACTCGCCGCCGAGCGGCGCACGGAGAAGGACCTCAAGCAGCTCGACGCGCTGCTGGTGCGCCGCGAGGAGGCCTGGGCGTCGGGCGACACGGAGGCCTTCGTGGCGGCGGACGCGACCTTCCACCTGGCCGTCGTGGCCGCCTCGCACAACGACGTGATGACCGCGATGTACGCGGATCTGGGCGAGGTGATGCGGGACTGGCTGCGCGAGGACGTCGGCAGCGAGCTGACGCCCGAGACGCACATGGACCACACGCGCCTGGTCGACGCGATCCGCGCGGGCGACGCGGGGACGGCCGGGGCGGAGGCGGCCGGCTATCCGTTCCTGTGCCGCCCCGGCCGGTTCGCCGCGCCCGCCGGCGGCTGACTCACGCCGCCCGCGCTTCCCATCGGCACCGGCCGTACGGCCGTACGGCCCGACACGCCGAGGGCCCGCACCCCCGAAAGGATGCGGGCCCGGGAAGACGACCGGTCAGGCGCCGATGGCGTGCAGACCACCGTCGACGTGGACGATCTCGCCCGTGGTCTTCGGGAACCAGTCGCTCAGCAGCGCGACGATCCCGCGGCCGGCGGGCTCCGGGTCCTTCAGGTCCCACTCCAGCGGGGACCGGCTGTCCCACACGGAGGCCAGCTCGCTGAAGCCCGGGATGGACTTGGCGGCCATGGAGCCCAGCGGGCCGGCCGAGACGAGGTTGCAGCGGATGTTCTGCTTGCCCAGGTCACGGGCCATGTAGCGGTTGGTGGCCTCCAGCGCGGCCTTGGCCGGGCCCATCCAGTCGTACTGCGGCCAGGCGAACTGCGCGTCGAAGGTGAGGCCGACGACCGAGCCGCCGTTCTGCATCAGCGGCAGGCAGGCCATGGTCAGCGACTTCAGGGAGAACGCCGAGACGTGCATGGCCGTGGCGACCGACTCGAACGGCGTGTTGAGGAAGTTGCCGCCGAGCGCGTCCTGCGGCGCGAAGCCGATGGAGTGCACGACACCGTCGAGGCCGCCGAGCTCCTCGCCGACGACGTCGGCCAGGCGCGCGAGGTGCTCGTCGTTGGTGACGTCGAGCTCGATGACCTTGGTGGGCTTGGGGAGCTTCTTGGCGATGCGCTCGGTCAGCGTGGGCCGCGGGAACGCGGTCAGGATGACCTCGGCGCCCTGCTCCTGGGCCAGCTTCGCGGCGTGGAAGGCGATGGAGGCCTCCGTCAGCACACCGGTGATCAGGACGCGCTTGCCCTCGAGAATTCCACTCATGGTGATCAGTGACCCATTCCCAGTCCGCCGTCAACGGGGATGACGGCTCCAGTGATGTACGAGGCGTCGTCCGACGCGAGGAACCGCACCGTCGCGGCGATCTCCTCCGGCTGTGCGTACCGGCCGAGCGGCACCTGCGACACGATGTTCGACCGCTGCTCGTCGGTGAGCGCCTTGGTCATGTCCGTGTCGACGAAGCCGGGCGCGACGACGTTGAAGGTGATGTTGCGCGAGCCCAGCTCACGGGCGAGGGAGCGCGCGAAGCCGACCAGGGCGGCCTTGGAGGCGGAGTAGTTGGCCTGCCCCGCGGAGCCGAGCAGCCCGACCACCGAGGAGATGAGCACGACGCGGCCCTTCTTGGCGCGCAGCATGCCGCGGTTGGCGCGCTTGACGACGCGGAAGGTGCCGGTGAGGTTGGTGTCGACGACGGAGGTGAAGTCCTCCTCGGACATGCGCATCAGCAGCTGGTCCTTGGTGACGCCGGCGTTGGCGACCAGGACCTCGACGGGACCGTGCGCTTCCTCGATCTCCTTGTAGGCCTGCTCCACCTGCTCGCTGTCGGTGATGTCGCACTTGACGGCGAGGAAGCCGGCGGGTGGCTCACCCGAGCGGTACGTGATCGCGACCTTGTCGCCGGCGTCGGCGAAAGCTCGGGCGATGGCGAGGCCGATGCCCCGGTTGCCTCCGGTGACGAGAACCGAGCGGCTCAACGGATCACCCTTTCGATAGCGTTCTGGTACCCGCCCGAACACCCGGTTGACAGGCGGCGATGGAACAGGCGGCTTCCTCGAAAACCTATCGGTCCCCGCCCCTCCGCGAAGAATCGGGCACCCACAGTGGCTTAGGGGGCTGACTGTCGGGTCCCTACAGAAAAGGGCTCGGCCCCAGCCGGAAAGGTGTGGTCCCCGTCCGGCCCGACGCGACATGATGCGGCGCAGCCCCCGGTGTCGCGGCAGACGACCGGTCACGTCGACAGAAAGAGACGCAGGTGCCTCACAGCATCGACGAAGCCTTCACGGCACTCCCGCTACGCGCCCTCGCCGACGCCGCGCTCGCACGCGCGCGTGCGCTGGGCGCCGAGCACGCGGACTTCCGGCTGGAGCGGGTGCGCAACGCCTCCTGGCGCCTCAGGGACGCCAAGCCCGCCGGGTCCTCGGACACCACCGACCTCGGGTACGCGGTGCGCGTGGTGCACGGCGGTACGTGGGGGTTCGCGTCGGGGGTGGACCTGACGATGGACGCCGCCGCCAAGGTCGCCTCGCAGGCGGTGGCGATGGCGAAGCTGTCCGCGCAGGTGATCAAGGCGGCCGGGTCGGACGAGAGGGTCGAGCTCGCCGACGAGCCCGTGCACGCCGACCGGACCTGGGTCTCGTCGTACGAGATCGATCCCTTCACCGTGCCCGACGCCGAGAAGTCGGCCCTGTTGGCCGACTGGAGCGCGCGACTGCTGGCGGCGGACGGGGTCGATCACGTCGACGCCTCGCTGCTCACCGTGCACGAGAACAAGTTCTACGCCGACACCGCCGGCACCGTGACCACCCAGCAGCGCGTGCGGCTGCACCCGGTGCTCACCGCGGTGTCGGTGGACGACTCCAGCGGCGAGTTCGACTCCATGCGCACGCTGGCGCCGCCGGCCGGGCGCGGCTGGGAGTACCTGACCGGCACCGGCTGGGACTGGGACGCGGAACTGGCCGGGATCCCGGAGCTGCTGGCCGAGAAGATGCGCGCGCCGAGCGTCGAGGCGGGGCTGTACGACCTGGTCGTCGCCCCCTCCAACCTGTGGCTGACCATCCACGAGTCCATCGGCCACGCCACCGAGCTGGACCGCGCCCTCGGCTACGAGGCCGCCTACGCCGGTACCTCCTTCGCCACCTTCGACCGGCTCGGCACGTTGCGCTACGGCTCGGAGCTGATGAACGTCACCGGCGACCGCACCGCCGAGCACGGCCTCGCGACCATCGGGTACGACGACGAGGGCGTCGAGGGGCAGTCCTGGGACCTGGTGAAGGACGGCACGCTGGTCGGCTACCAGCTCGACCGGCGGATCGCGAGGCTCACCGGGTTCGAGCGGTCCAACGGGTGCGCCTACGCCGACTCCCCCGCCCATGTGCCCGTGCAGCGCATGGCCAACGTGTCGCTGCGGCCGGATCCGGGCGGGTTGTCGACGGAGGATCTCATCGGGGGCGTGGAGCGCGGGATCTATGTCGTCGGGGACCGGTCCTGGTCGATCGACATGCAGCGCTACAACTTCCAGTTTACCGGGCAGCGGTTCTTCCGGATCGAGAACGGGCGGCTCGCCGGGCAGCTGCGGGACGTGGCCTACCAGGCGACGACCACCGACTTCTGGGGCTCCATGGCGGCCGTCGGCGGCCCGCAGACGTACGTCCTGGGCGGCGCCTTCAACTGCGGCAAGGCCCAGCCGGGGCAGGTCGCGGCCGTCTCGCACGGCTGCCCGTCCGCCCTCTTCAGGGGCGTCACCATTCTCAACACCACCCAGGAGGCGGGTCGATGAGCGCGCGCACGAGCAGGCCGCACGAGATCGTCGAGCGGGCGCTGGAGCTGTCCCGGGCGGACGGCTGCGTCGTCATCGCCGACGAGGAGTCCACCGCCAACCTGCGCTGGGCGGGCAACGCGCTCACCACCAACGGTGTCACGCGCGGGCGCACGCTCACCGTCGTCGCCACCGTCGACGGGCAGGAGGGCACGGCGTCCGGGGTCGTGTCGCGCTCGGCCGTGACCGTGGACGAGCTGGAGCCCCTGGTGCGCGCCGCCGAGGCCGCCGCGCGCGGCGCGGGGCCCGCCGAGGACGCGCAGCCGCTGGTCACGGGTGTGCCGGCCTCGCCGGACTTCACCGACGCGCCGGCCGAGACGTCGTCGGCCGTGTTCGCCGACTTCGCGCCGGCCCTCGGGGAGGCGTTCGCACGCGCGCGCGCCGGCGGTCGGGAGCTGTACGGCTTCGCCAACCACGAGATGACGTCGACGTACGTGGGCACGTCCACGGGGCTGCGGCTCCGCCACGACCAGCCCAACGGGACGCTGGAGCTGAACGCCAAGTCGCCGGACCGTACCCGGTCGGCGTGGGCGGGGCGGGCCACGCGGGACTTCAAGGACGTCGATCCGGCCGCGCTCGACGCGGAGCTCGCCGTACGGCTCGGCTGGGCCGAGCGGCGGGTGGAGCTGCCCGCGGGCCGGTACGAGACGCTGCTGCCGCCGACCGCGGTCGCGGACCTGCTGATCTACCAGTTCTGGTCGGCGTCGGGCCGGGACGCGGCCGAGGGGCGGACGGTGTTCTCGAAGCCGGGCGGCGGCACGCGCGCGGGCGAGCGGCTCGGCGAGCTGCCGCTGACGCTGCGCAGTGATCCGCACGAGCCGGGTCTGGAGTGCGCGCCCTTCGTGGTCGCGCACTCCTCGGGCGGCGACCAGTCGGTCTTCGACAACGGGCTGCCGGTCGGGGCGACCGACTGGATCCGCGCGGGTGAGCTGCACCGGCTGACCACCACGCGGCACAGCGCCGGGCTGACCGGGCTGCCGGTGGCGCCGGCGATCGGCAACCTGGTCCTGGACGGCGGCGACCCCGACCGCTCCCTGGACGAGATGGTCGCCGGCACCGCGCGCGGCCTGCTGCTGACCTGCCTGTGGTACATCCGCGAGGTCGACCCGGCGACGCTGCTGCTGACCGGGCTGACCCGGGACGGTGTCTATCTCGTCGAGGACGGCGAGGTCGTCGGCGAGGTGAACAACTTCCGGTTCAACGAGTCGCCGGTGGACCTGCTGGGCCGGGCCGCGGAGGCCGGGCGGACGGAGAAGACGCTGCCCAGGGAGTGGGGCGACTGGTTCACCAGGGCCGCGATGCCCGCGCTGCGCGTCCCCGATTTCAATATGAGCTCTGTCAGTCAGGGCGTATAACCTCGTAGTCGGCTGTCACTCGACTGCCTGAAGATCATCAGTGTTCATGAGTACGTAGGAGACACGAGAACCGTGACGGACATCGTCGACGAGCTGAAGTGGCGCGGGCTGTTCGCCCAGTCCACTGACGAGGACGCTTTGCGCAAGGCGCTCGCGGACGGTCCCGTCACGTTCTATTGCGGTTTCGACCCGACCGCGCCGTCCCTGCACGTGGGGCACCTGGTGCAGGTGCTCACCGTGCGCCGGCTCCAGCAGGCCGGTCACCGGCCGCTGGCGCTGGTCGGCGGCGCGACGGGCCAGATCGGTGACCCGCGCCCGACCGCGGAGCGCACGCTGAACTCGCCGGAGACCGTCGCGGGCTGGGTGGAGCGGCTGCGCGGCCAGATCGAGCCGTTCCTGTCCTTCGAGGGCGAGAACGCCGCGGTGATGGTCAACAACCTCGACTGGACCGCGAACCTCTCCGCGATCGAGTTCCTGCGGGACATCGGCAAGCACTTCCGCGTCAACAAGATGCTGACGAAGGACTCCGTCGCCCGGCGGCTGGAGTCCTCCGAGGGCATCAGCTACACGGAGTTCAGCTACCAGTTGCTCCAGGCGATGGACTTCCTCCAGCTCTACCGGAGGTACGGCTGCACGATGCAGCAGGGCGGCAGCGACCAGTGGGGCAACCTCACGGCCGGCCTGGACCTGCTGCACCGCCTGGAGCCGGACGCCTCCGTCCACGCCTACGCGACGCCGTTGATGACCAAGGCGGACGGCACCAAGTTCGGCAAGACCGAGGGCGGCGCCGTCTGGCTCGACCCGGAGATGACCACGCCGTACGCGTTCTACCAGTTCTGGCTGAACGTGGACGACCGGGACATCTCGACGTACATGCGCATCCTGTCCTTCCGTTCCCGTGCGGAGCTGGAGGAGCTGGAGCGGCAGACCGAGGAGCGTCCGCAGGCCCGCGCCGCGCAGCGCGCGCTGGCCGAGGAGCTGACGACGCTGGTGCACGGCGCCGATCAGACGGCCGCGGTGATCGCCGCGTCCAAGGCCCTCTTCGGCCAGGGCGATCTGGCGGAGCTGGACGACAGGACGCTGGCCGCGGCCCTCTCCGAGGTGCCGCACGTCAAGGTGACCGAGCTCGGCCCGGTCGTGGACCTGTTCGCCGAGGTCGGCCTGGTCGCCAGCAAGTCCGCCGCGCGCCGCACGGTGAAGGAGGGCGGCGCCTACGTGAACAACACCAAGGTCGCCGGCGAGGACGCGGTCCCCGCCAAGGAGGACCTGCTGCACGGACGCTGGCTGGTGCTGCGCCGCGGCAAGAAGAACCTGGCCGCGGTGGAGGTCACCGGGGCCTGAGCGCCCACGGGAGGAGGCGGCGGTCTCCGGTGCCCTGCGGGTGCCGGAGACCTCGTCGGCCCCAGCCCCCGCCGCCCCAGACCCCGCCGCCTCGGTCCTCGCGGCCCCTGCGCCGTACGGGTCGGGGGCCGTCAGGCCCGTTCACGCCGTTTGTTGCCCCGCACCGCCATGTACGCCGCGTCACCGACGGCGACGATGATGATCGCGGCCACCAGCTGGAAGAGGTGCCGCCACCAGTCGATGCCGGAGGTCTCGCCCACGCCGACCGCCCGGGCGATCGCGTTGCCGGCGATGGCACCGAGGATGCCGAAGATGGTGGTCAGCCACAGGGGGCTGTGCTGCTTCCCGGGGATGACCGCCTTGGCGATCAGACCGAGCACGAATCCGACGATGATCGCCCACAACCAGCCCATGGCTGCCTCCTCATACGGCTTACGCGAGCATTGCAGCCAGTTTTCGGCCGTACCGCGTACGGCGCATTCCGGGTACGGCCGAACGGGGTACCCCGCCTGCGTACCGCGGCGCATGCCGTGCGCGCGCAGCGAGGGTGCCCCGGTCTCGTAGGCGGCGCAGGAGCGGCGTAACGTGGGGAGTTGTCCGGGACCGGCGTCCCCGAGCGGCCCCGGACGGAAGTGGGGCGGGGAGAGTCCGATGCGGGCGGATGGTGGAACCTGATGCGGAAGCTGAGTACCGGCGGTCATGCCGAGGTGTTCCGGATCACCGGGGCCCGGGCGGGTCTCCAGGACGACGTGCGCGCGCGCCAGCGCCGGTACATCATCTCGATGTCGATCCGTACGGTGTCGGTGGTCCTCGCGGCTTGTCTGTGGAACGTGGAACGGCACGTCGCGATCGTGGCCCTGATCCTCGGGGCGGTCCTGCCGTACATCGCCGTGGTGATCGCGAACGCGGGGCGCGAGAACGCGCCATCGTTGCCGTCGACGTTCGTCACGGCGCCGACGCCGCCGATGATCATGCCGTCGCACGACGAGGACGGTTCCGCGGAATCCGTCCCGGAGGGCGCCGGGTCCGATCCGGCGCCGGGTGCGGCCGGTGAACCGCGCGCTCGGTCGTGAGTGCGGAGCCGTCGTCGGGGCGGGCGTCGATTCCACGCCAGGCAGAAGAAATGCTCAGATGAATCATGTGGTTCCGGTGCCGGGCGACGGGTGACCCGTGACATACTTCGTACGCGCTCCGCATCCCCCGTCGGAGCGACGGACCGACGCCGGGCAGCTCCCCCCGTGGCTGCTCGGCGTCGCCTTTTGTGTGGATCTGTGAGACGAACCTGTGAGTGACGAGACCACCCCGATCTGCTCCGCCAAGGGCTGCCGCTCCGCCGCCGTGTGGGTGCTGGCGTGGAACAACCCGAAGATCCACACGCCCGAGCGCCGCAAGACGTGGATCGCGTGCGACGAGCACAAGGAGCATCTGTCGCAGTTCCTCGGGGTGCGGGGGTTCCTGAAGGACGTGGTCCCGCTCGCCGACTGGGAGCCCCCGGAGAACACCTCGGAGAGGCCCTAACCCCCGATCGCCGACATCGGCCGGTCGGGCTGGACGAAGGTCGGGTCGTCGAGGCCGGCGCCGGCCTTCTTGCCCCACATGGCCAGCCGCCAGATCCGGGCGATCTCCTCGTCGGGCGCGTCGGAGCGCAGGGCGGCGCGCAGGTCGGTCTCCTCGCGGGCGAACAGGCAGGTGCGCACCTGGCCGTCGGCGGTGAGGCGGGTGCGGTCGCAGGCCGAGCAGAACGGGCGGGTGACGGAGGCGATGACGCCGACGCGGTGCGGTCCGCCGTCCACGACCCAGCGCTCGGCGGGGGCCGAGCCGCGCTCCTCGGAGCCCTCGGCGGTCAGCTCGAAGCGGGTGCGCAGGGAGGTCAGGATGTCCCCGGCGGTGACCATGCCCTCGCGCGTCCAGCCGTGCTGGGCGTCCAGGGGCATCTGCTCGATGAAGCGCAGTTCGTAGTCGTGCTCGACGGCCCAGGCGAGCAGGTCGGGGGCCTCGTCGTCATTGAGCCCCGGCATCAGGACGGTGTTGACCTTCACGGGGGTCAGGCCGGCCTCGCGGGCGGCCCGCAGGCCCTCCAGGACGTCCTTGTGGCGGTCGCGGCGCGTGAGGGTCTTGAAGACGTCCGGGCGCAGGGTGTCCAGCGAGACGTTGACCCGGTCCAGGCCCGCCTCCTTCAGGGCCGTCGCCGTGCGCCGCAGGCCGATGCCGTTGGTGGTGAGGGACATCTGGGGGCGCGGCTCCAGAGCCGCGACGCGCTCGACGATGCCGACCAGACCGGGGCGCAGCAGGGGCTCGCCGCCGGTGAAGCGGACCTCCTCGATGCCGAGGGAGGTGACCGCGATGTCGATGAGGCGGACGATCTCGTCGTCCGTGAGCAGATCGGGCTTGGCCAGCCACTGCAGGCCCTCCTCGGGCATGCAGTAGGTGCAGCGCAGATTGCAGCGGTCGGTGAGCGAGACCCTCAGGTCGGTGGCCACTCGGCCGTAGGTGTCGATGAGCACGTGGGCCCCCTCCCTCGACGCGGATCGGCGGAGCACTTGTCTCCTCCTGCACCTGCGAGCCTACGCGACGGGTCCGACATCGACAGCGGGCCGAACCCTACGACGTACGGCGCGGCCCCGTCGTAGGGACCTACGACGGGGCCGCGCGCCGGGTGGGATCAGTGGGCGCCCGTACCGGTCAGGGACCGGACCTCGAGCTCCGCGTACTTGGCCTTGTCCGGCTCCTCCTTGGACAGGACCGTGCCGAGCCAGCCCATGACGAAGCCGAACGGGATGGAGATGAGGCCCGGGTTCTTCAGCGGGAACCAGGCGAAGTCGACGTCGGGGAACATCGCCTTCGGGTCGCCGGAGACCACCGGTGAGAACAGCACCAGGCCGACGGCGACGATCAGGCCGCCGTAGATCGACCACAGGGCGCCCTGGGTGGTGAACCGCTTCCAGAACAGGCTGTAGAGGATCGTCGGCAGGTTGGCGGACGCGGCGACCGCGAAGGCCAGGGCGACCAGGCCGGCCACGTTCAGGTCGCGGGCGAGGGCGCCGAGCGCGATGGAGACGATGCCGATGAAGACGGTGGCCCAGCGGGCCGCCCGCATCTCCTCCTTCTCGGTGGCCTGGCCCTTGCGGATGACGTTGGCGTAGATGTCGTGCGCGAAGGACGAGGACGAGGCGAGGGTGAGGCCGGCGACCACGGCGAGGATGGTCGCGAAGGCCACCGCGGAGATCGTGGCGAGCAGGATCGCGCCCCAGGCCGAGTCGACGCCGCCGACGTGCAGCGCGAGCAGCGGCGCGGCGGTGTTGCCGGACGCGTTGGACTCGGTGATCTCCTTCGGTCCGACGAGCGCGGCGGCGCCGAAGCCGAGCGCGATGGTCATCAGGTAGAAGGCGCCGATGATGCCGATCGCCCAGTTCACGGACTTACGGGCGGCCTTGGCGTTGGGCACCGTGTAGAAGCGGATCAGGATGTGCGGCAGGCCGGCCGTGCCGAGCACCAGGGCGATGCCGAGGGAGATGAAGTCCAGCTTGGTGGTGCCGTTGGCGCCGTACTGGAGGCCGGGCTCCAGGAAGGCGGCGCCGTGGCCGCTCTTCTCGGCGGCGGTGCCCAGCAGGTCGGAGATGTTGAAGTCGAACTTCAGCAGCACCAGGAAGGTGATCAGGATGGTGCCGCCGATCAGCAGGACGGCCTTGACCATCTGGACCCAGGTGGTGCCCTTCATGCCGCCGATGGAGACGTACACGATCATCAGGATGCCGACGAGGGCCACGATGAGGATCTTGCCGGCGTCGGAGGTGATGCCGAGCAGCAGCGAGACGAGGATGCCCGCGCCGGCCATCTGGGCCAGCAGGTAGAAGATCGAGACGACGATGGTGGACGTGCCGGCGGCGGTGCGCACCGGGCGCTGGCGCATGCGGTACGCGAGGACGTCGCCCATCGTGTAGCGGCCGGAGTTCCTGAGCGGCTCGGCGACCAGGAGCAGGGCGACCAGCCAGGCGACCAGGAAGCCGATGGAGTAGAGGAAGCCGTCGTAGCCGAAGAGGGCGATGGCGCCGGCGATGCCGAGGAAGGACGCGGCGGACATGTAGTCGCCGGAGACGGCGAGTCCGTTCTGGAAGGCGCTGAACTGGCGGCCGCCCGCGTAGAAGTCGGCGGCGTCCTTGGTCTGGCGGCCCGCCCAGACGGTGATGCCGAGCGTGGCGAGGACGAAGAGGGCGAAGAGGGTGATGATGAGCGGCCGGTGCTCGCTGGCCTCGTTGGCGGCGAGTTCGGCGGCGAAAACGGTCTGTGCGGGGCTCATGCGCCGCCCTCCATCCGGGACTTGATGGCCTCGGCCTTGGGGTCGAGCTTCGCGGCGGCGTGCCGCGAGTACCACCAGGCGATGAGGAACGTGGTGACGAACTGGGCGATGCCGAAGACGAAGGCGACGTTGATGTTGCCGAACAGCTTGGTGCCCATGAAGCCGCCGGCGTAGTTCGACAGCAGCACGTACAGCAGGTACCAGGCGACGAACGCGATCGTCAGCGGGAAGGCGAAGGAGCGGAAGGAGTGGCGCAGTTCGGCGAACTCAGCGCTCTGCTGCACTGCGGAGAACTCCTCGGCGGACGGCAGTGGGCGTTCCTCTTTCGCGGGGGGCGGGGCGTCGGTGGCCACGGAGTCTCCTCGTACGACGGACATGACGGCTTGGACCTCGGTGTTCTCGCAGGGGCTGATCGTGCTCGGGCTCCCTGCCCAACGACACGGCGCCTCGCGGGGCCCGGTTCAACCGCCCGGGCACTTTCCGAAGTCACCCGCGGCGGGTCATTGCTGGCCAGCGACTTCGGGGGATAGCTTCGCCCTGCACCACTGCGTCATGTACCTGCCCGAGCACCACCTGTGTCTCGGGCCGGTTTCGTTTCCGGATGATGTGGAGACCCCATGGATCATCTGCATGCGCCGCGTTCGTCGCGGTCCCCGCGGTCCAGACGGCGGCTCGCCCTGGCCGTACCCGTCGCGCTGTCGCTGACCGCGTCGCTCGGTTTCCTGCCGGCCGCAGCGTCGGCCGCCCCGCGCGCGGAGCCCGCCGCAGGGGCCGCGCAGGCGGAGCGGGCCGAGGACGCGCCCCGCCTGGCGTATGTCGTCAACACGCGGACGGACCGGCGCACGATCGCCTCGGTGAAGCGGGCGACGGCAGAGGCGGGCGGCGAGGTGGTCGCCGCGTACGACGGGATCGGCGTGCTCGTCGTCCACTCGGCCAACCCCGGCTTCGCCACCGAGATGCGGGGGGTCCGCGGCGTGCAGTCGGCGGGCGCGACCCGCACCACGCCGCTGACCGCCGCGGGTACGACCGACGAGGGCGCCGCCGGGATGCTCTCCGCCGAGCAGGCCGCGAAAACCGCCGAGGCCTCCGCGGCCACGGGGGCCGGCGAGCCGCTGGAGGCGGACCAGTGGGACCTGCGCGCGATAGGCGCCGACAGGGCGGCGAAGATCAACCCCGGCAGCTCCAAGGTCACCGTCGCCGTGATCGACACCGGCGTCGACGACACCCACCCCGACCTCGCCCCGAACTTCTCCGCGTCCCAGTCGGCCAACTGCGTCGGCGGCAGGGCGGACACCAGCGAGGGCGCCTGGCGGCCGTACACCGCCGAGGACTACCACGGCACCCATGTGGCCGGTGAGATCGCCGCCGCCCGCAACGGCATCGGCGTCGCCGGTGTCGCGCCGGGCGTGAAGGTGTCGAGCATCAAGGTGAGCGACCCGGACAACGGCCTCTTCTACCCCGAGAACGTCGTGTGCGCGTTCGTGTTCGCCGCCGACCACGGGGTGGAGATCACCAACAACAGCTACTACGTGGACCCGTGGCTGTACAACTGCATGGACGACCCGGACCAGCGCGCCATCGTCGACGCGGTCAACCGGGCCCAGCTGTACGCCCAGCGCAAGGGCACCCTGCACCTCGCCTCCGCCGGCAACTCCAACCACGACCTGGACTCCGACGCCATCGTCGACGACTCCAGCCCCGACGACTCCACGCCGGTGACGCGGACCATCGACCCGCACGCGTGCTTCGACGTGCCGACCCAGCTGCCGGGCGTCGTCACCGTCAGCGCGACGGGCGTCGACAAGGAGAAGTCGTACTACTCCTCGTACGGCAACGGTGTCGTCGACATCGCGGCGCCGGGCGGTGACCGGCGCTACCAGATCCCGGACACGCCGTCGAAGGACGGCCGCATCCTGTCGACCATGCCGGGCAACGCGTACGGCTACCTCCAGGGCACGTCCATGGCCGCGCCGCACGCCGCCGGTGTCGCCGCGCTGCTCAAGTCGAAGCACCCCTGGGCGTCCCCGGCGCAGTTGCAGCGGCTGCTGAAGGCGCAGGCGGACAACCCGGGCTGCCCGGCCTCCTACGACCAGGACGGCGACGGCGCGCAGGACGCGACGTGCGAGGGCGGCAGGCAGGTCAACGGCTTCTACGGCTTCGGTGTCGTCAACGCGCTGCGCGCGGTGAAGTGACGCGCGCCGGCACCGACTTCGGTTCTTTCTCGCACTTCGGTCCCCTCTCGAACCACCTGGCTCCCTCTCGAACGAACTGGAGACTTCGCACATGACTGTGCCCCACCCGCGTCACCGTCGTGCCCTCGCGATCCCGGCCGGCATGGCCGTGGCCGCGTCCCTCGCGTTCCTGCCGGGCGTTCCGGCGTCCGCCGCCGAGCCCGCTGCTCCGGTCACGGCCGAGGACGCGTCGTCCTCGCTCAGCTACGTCGTCAACGTCCGTGCCGGGCACGCTCCCTCGGCGCAGGTGAAGCGGGCGATAGCCAAGGCCGGCGGCACGATCGTGACGTCGTACGACCGGATCGGCGTCATCGTCGTCCACTCCTCGAACCCCGACTTCGCCCAGTCCGTCCGCAAGGTCCGCGGCGTGCAGTCGGCCGGTGCCACGCGTACCGCGCCGCTGCCCTCGGCCGCGACGACCGACACGGGCGCCCCGAAGGTGCTCAGCGGCAGGGAGGTCGCCGCCGCCGAGGCCGCCGAGGGCCAGGACCCGCTGCAGGGGCTCCAGTGGGACCTGCCCGCCATCAAGGCGGACAAGGCGCACGAGAAGTCGCTGGGCAGCGAGAAGGTGACCGTCGCGGTCATCGACACGGGCGTGGACGACACCCACCCGGACATCGCGCCCAACTTCGACCGGGACGCCTCCGTCAACTGCGTGTCGGGCAAGCCGGACACCACCGACGGCGCCTGGCGGCCCGGCGCGGCGGAGAGCCCGCACGGCACCCACGTGGCCGGGGAGATCGCCGCCGCCAAGAACGGCGTCGGCATGACGGGCGTGGCGCCCGGCGTGAAGGTGTCGGGCATCAAGGTGTCCAACCCCGACGGCTTCTTCTACACCGAGGCCGTGGTCTGCGGCTTCATGTGGGCGGCCGAGCACGGCGTCGACGTGACCAACAACAGCTATTACACCGACCCCTGGTACTTCAACTGCAAGAACGACCCGGACCAGAAGGCGCTCGTCGAGGCCGTCACCCGAGCCTCGCGGTACGCGGAGAAGAAGGGCGCGGTCAACGTCGCCGCGGCCGGCAACGAGAACTACGACCTCTCCTCCGACGAGATCACCGACCCGTCCTCCCCGAACGACACCACGCCCGGCGACCGGGTGGTCGACCCGTCCGAGTGCCTGGACATCCCGACCCAGCTGCCGGGCGTCGTGACGGTCGCGTCGACCGGCGCGAAGGGTCTCAAGTCGTCCTTCTCCAACCACGGTCTGGGCGTCATCGACATCGCCGCGCCCGGCGGCGACTCGACGGCCTACCAGAAGCCGGAACCGCCGGCCACCAGCGGGCTGATCCTCGGCACGCTGCCCGGCGGCAAGTGGGGCTACATGGCCGGTACGTCGATGGCGTCGCCGCACGTCGCGGGCGTCGCGGCGCTCATCAAGTCGACGCACCCGTACGCCTCCCCGGCGATGGTCAAGGCCCTGCTGTACGCCCAGGCCGACGCCACGCCGTGCACCAAGCAGTACGACATCGACGGCGACGGCAAGGTCGACGCGGTGTGCGAGGGCTCGAAGAACCGCAACGGCTTCTACGGCTGGGGCATGACCGACGCGCTGGACGCGGTGTCCCGGTAGCCGGTGCCGCCCACGTGCGGCGGGCCGGGACGGTCGACCGGCCCGCCGCACGGGTCGATGCCGCATAGTGCCTCTCATGGCAGGCATCGATGAAGTGTGGTCCGTGTTGGGCGGCGATCCCGCCCTGGTTTCCCGAGTGTCGGCCGTCGAGCGCCCCGGGGCGCTCGACGCGCGGCTTCCGGTACGGGAGTCGGCGCGGGCCTGCGTCGGCGCGTGCGCGCTGGCGGCGGCCGAGCTGGCGGCACGGCGGGCCGGGCTCGCGGAGGTGCCCGGGGTGCGGGTGGACGACGGGGCGGTCGCCGCGGCCTTCACCAGTGAGCGGCATCTGCGGGTCGACGGGCGGGAGCCGGTGACGTTCGCGCCGCTGTCGCGGCTGTGGCGGACGGCCGACGGATGGGTACGGACGCACGCGAACTATCCGCACCACCGGGAACGGCTGCTGGCCGCGCTGAAGGTGCCGCAGGACCCGGCGACGGTGGAGTCGGTGGCGTCGGTACTCGCCGAGCGGTCGGCCCGGGAGGTCGAGGAGGCCGTGTACGCGGCCGGCGGACTGGCCGTGGCGCTGCGGACGCCCGAGCAGTGGGCGGCCTGCGCGCAGGGCAGGACGGTGGCCCGGATGCCGCTGGTGGAACGTGGGCGGCTGGACGCGTCCCCCGCGCGCGTGTTCCCGTCGCTTCCCTCGACTCCCTCACCTCCCTCGCCCTCTCCCTCCGCTCCCCTGCTGCCCGCGGCCGGGCTGCGCGTGCTGGACCTGACCCGGGTCATCGCGGGCCCGGTCGCCACCCGCACGCTCGCCCTGCTGGGCGCGGACGTGCTGCGCGTGGACCCGCCGGGGCTGCCCGAACTGCCCGACCAGCAGGCCGACACGGGCTTCGGGAAACGGTCCGCGGCGCTGGACCTGACGGCCGACCGGGAGACGTTCGAGGAACTGCTCGGTACGGCCGACGTCGTCGTCACCGGGTACCGGCCGGGTGCGCTGGACCGGTTCGGGCTGTCCCCCGAGGCGCTCGCCGGGCGCCGGGCGGGGCTGGTCGTCGCGCAGTTGTCGGCGTGGGGCGCCGACGGGCCGTGGGCCGGGCGGCGCGGCTTCGACAGTCTGGTGCAGGTGGCCACCGGCATCGCCGTCGTCGAGGGAACGGCCGACCGTCCGGGGACGCTCCCCGCGCAGGCCCTCGACCACGGCACCGGCTACCTCCTGGCGGCCGGGGTACTGCGGGCCCTGACCGAGCAGTCGTACGAGGGCGGCAGCCGGTACGTCCGGCTGGCGCTGGCCCGAACCGCGGCCTGGCTGACGTCCGGCCTCCGGCCGGGCGGGGCGGGCGGCCTCCGGCCGGGCGGGACGGACGCCGACGACGCCGCGCACCCGGGACCGGAGCCCCGGCTCACCGAGCGGGGCAGCCGACTCGGGCGGCTGCGGCATCCCCTCCCGCCGGACTCGCTCACCGACGGGCCGCCGACGGATCGGACAGGCGCCGACGACGCGACGTTTACGGGGCCCGAGCCCTGGCTCGCCGAGCGGGACAGTCCGCTGGGGCGGCTGCGGTACGCCCTGTCGCCGGTCTCCTTCGCGGGCGGACCGGTCGACTGGGCCCGGCCGCCGGGGCCCTGGGGCGCGGACGCGGCGCGGTGGGTGTGACGCGTCACTCATCGCCTCCCCGGCCCCGTCGAACCGCCCGGCGACCGAAAACGTCCTCATGTACGGAATGCCGGACCACCGGTTCTTTTCCGGAACTTGCCCGGATCGGGAGGAACTGGTGAAGATCTTGAGGTGACCTTGACCAGACCCCCGTCCCGGACCGCCGACACCGGACGGCACGCGCGGCCCTCCGGTACCGGCCGCACCGTGGCCGTCCTCGTGCTGGTGGTGCTGGCCTCGCTGATACCCCTCCTCGGCCCGTCCCCCGCCCTGCACGGCACCGGGGAGGCCGAGGCGCCCGGCACCGGCGGCATAGCCCTGCTGCGCACGGTGCTCTTCGCGGCGCTGAGCGTCCCGGTCGGCGAACTCTTCGTGAACCGGCTGGCCCGGAAGCTCCCCGACGCTCCGGGGGACCACCCCCGCAGCTGGTCCCTGTACGCGGCCGTCGCCGGGTTCGTCGCCTCGCTGGGGCTGGCCTCGGTCGTGGCCACCGGCAACCTGGTGCCGGACAGCCTCGCCGCGGTCGACGTCGGCGGCCTCTACGAGTCCCGTGACGGCAAGCTCGCGCTGCTGGAGGTCAACGCGTTCCTCGCGGCCGGCCTGTGCGCCACCTCGCGCCGGCCGGGCCTCCAGATCTGGCCCCTGGCCGCCGTGATCGTCGCAGAGGCGCTGCGCGCGCACCCCACCACCGAGTACAGCCCGCTGATCGGCTCCGGTCTGACCCTCGTCCATCTGACGTGCGCGTCGCTGTGGGTGGGCGGGCTGCTGTACGCACTGCGGACCCTGCGGCAGTGGCGGGACGCCGCGGCGGGCCCGGCCCTGCTGGGGCTCTACGCGCGCGTGGCGGCCGTTCTGCTCGCGGCCATCACGGCGACCGGGGTGTGCAGTTCGCTGCGCCGGATGCCGGCGGGCACGATCACGGACCAGCTGACGGACACGGCGTACGGGCGGGTCCTGCTCGCCAAGGTGATCCTGGTGGCCGCCGTCGCCGCCCTCGCCCTGTGGGCCAGGATCCGGCTGGGCCGCGCGGCCGACCCGCTCGCCGCCTGCTCCCCCGCGCGCGCGGAGGTCGTCGCCCTGGGCGTTGTGGTCGCGGTCTCGGGACTCCTGACGGCGCTTCCGGTGCCGATCCGGTGGTGAGCGGCGTACGTCGTCAGCCTCGGGCGCGGTCGTGCGGACCGTCGTCCGGGCGGTCGTCCGGCACGAGTTGACGCGGCGGCCGGTTCCGCCGGCCGTGACGGGGCACCTGGCGGGCCGGGCTGTCGGTCCCGGGCCGTATCCTCATGGACCATGCTCGAAGACCGCACGACCACAGCGTCCGCCACGGTGTGGCCGACCGCGTATCCGCAGGGGTACGCCGTCGTTGACGTGGAGACCACCGGCCTGGCCCGCGACGACCGCATCATCTCCGCGGCCGTCTACCGGCTGGACGCCCGGGGCGAGGTCGAGGACCACTGGTACACCCTGGTCAATCCGCAGCGGGACCCGGGCCCGGTGTGGATACACGGTCTGACGAGCGACGTGCTCCGGGGGGCGCCGCTCTTCCCGGACATCGCCGAAGAGTTCGCGTCCCGGCTCGACGGGCGGGTTCTCGTCGCGCACAACGCCGTCTTCGACTGGCAGATGATCGCCCGCGAGTACGCGCGCGCACAGCGCGAGGCGCCGGTGCGTCAACGGCTGTGCACCATCGCCCTCTCCAAGGCGCTGGACCTTCCGCTGCCCAACCACAAGCTGGAGTCGCTGGCCGCGCACTTCGGCGTCGTACAGCAGCGGGCGCACCACGCGCTGGACGACGCGCGCGTGCTGGCGGAGGCGTTCCGGCCCAGCCTGCTCGCCGCGGCCGCGGCGGACGTACGGCTGCCGCTGCACGAGTGCCGGCCGCTGACCGAGTGGTCGGACCGGCCCGCGCCGCGGATCGGGCAGCAGGCGGGCTACGGCGGCCACCGGCAGACCAGTTGGCGCCCCTCCCGTAAAAGGCCCGCATGCCCCTATCCCAACCCGGGCCGGTACGAAGAGGGCAAACGCCTCAAGCAGGGCATGCGGGTCGCCTTCTCGGGTGACACCTCCGTCGAGCGGGACCTGCTGGAGGACCGCGCGACCGAGGCCGGGCTGCACGTCGCCACCAGCCTGTCCCGGCTGACCAGCCTGCTGGTCGCCAACGACCCGGACTCGGGCACGTCGAAGGTGGTCAAGGCGCGTCAGTACGGCACACCGGTGGTGGACGAGGCGGCGTTCGGGCAGCTGCTCGCCGACGTCGAGCCCGCGGACGGCTGAGCCGTACGTGAGCCGACGGACGGGTGATTCCGGGCGACTCGCCCGGCGCCCGCTCGCCCGCGTCGCGGCGACGGCCCACCCTGTGGCGCATGGCGACATGCGAAGTCTGCGGCAACAACTACGGAATGACCTTCGAGGTCCACGCCCAGGGAGCGGTGCACGTCTTCGACTGCTTCTCCTGCGCGATCCACCGGATGGCCCCCATCTGCGAGCACTGCCGGGTGCAGATCATCGGCCAGGGCGTCGAGGTCGAGGGCCACTGGTACTGCGGCGCCCACTGCGCCCGCGCGGAGGGGAGGGCGGGGATCGTCGACAAGGTCTGAGGCCACGCGTGACTGCCGGGCGAAACCGCCGTCGAACACCGCGCCGCGGCAATGACGTGGAACGTGCTCCCCGCCGATGCGGGGATGGTCCGCGGTAGACCCCACGCCGATACAAGTCGGTCGTGTGCTCCCCGCCGACGCGGGGATACGGACCCCAGCGGGACCCTCCCCCGCTGGGGTCGATCCCAGCAAGGTACCGTCGATGCGTGTACCGCTTCCTGTTGTCCCGCCAGTGGGTGATTCTCACGCTCGTGGCGCTCGCGCTCATCCCGACGATGATCGAGCTGGGCTTCTGGCAGCTGCACCGCCATGAGCACAGGGTCGCGCTGAACAAGGTGATCGCCGACTCGCTGGCGGCGAAGCCCGTGCCGGCCGAGTCCATGACCTCGCCGGGAGCGGAGGTGGAGGACGAGGACCTGTACCGCCGGGTGACGGCGAAGGGCCACTTCGACCGGGCGAACGAGGTCGTCGTACGCCGCCGCACCAACGCGGACGACCGGGTCGGCTACCACGTCCTGACCCCCTTCGTCCTCTACGACGGCAAGGTCCTGATCGTCAACCGGGGCTGGATCCCGTCGAACGGTGCGAGCCAGACCACGTTCCCGAAGATCCCGGCGCCCCCGAAGGGCGAGATCACGGTCACCGGCCGGCTGATGCCCGACCAGACGACCGCGGACAGCGGCATCAAGAACGTCGAGGGGCTGCCGGACCGCCAGGTCATGCTGATCAACAGTGAGCAGCAGGCCGAGCGCCTCGGCAAGCAGGTCCTCGGCGGCTACGTCGAGCTGACCGACCCCGAGCCCACGGGCGACACGCCCGAGCTGATCTCGGAGCCCGACCACGACAGCATCGGCAACCACATGGCGTACGCCGTCCAGTGGTGGCTCTTCGCCGCGGGCGTCCCGATCGGGTGGTTCGTCCTGGCCCGCCGCGAGGCACGGGACCGGGCGGCGCAGGACGAGCAGGAGGAGACCGCGGAGGCCGAGGAGCCCGCCACGGTGTAGCCCACGCGGTGTGGCCCGGGGTGTGGCCGGTACGGGGCCGCACGGGCGTCGCGCAACGGGATCCGATTGCTCCGCCCTCCGTCGGGAAGACGACATCCCGTGCACCCCCACATCGAGGACTACGCGCTCATCGGCGACCAGCAGACCGCGGCCCTGGTCGGCACGGACGGCTCCGTGGACTGGCTGTGCCTGCCCCGCTTCGACTCCGCCGCCTGCTTCGCCAAGCTGCTCGGCGACGAGGACAACGGGCACTGGCGCATCGCCCCCAAGGGCGCCGGACGCTGCACACGACGCGCCTACCGGCCCGACACCCTCGTCCTGGACACCGAGTGGGAGACCGAGGACGGCTCGGTACGGGTCACCGACCTGATGCCCCAGCGCGACCGCGCCCCGGACCTCGTACGCATCGTCGAGGGCCTGAGCGGTGAGGTCACCGTGCACAGCGTGCTCCGGCTGCGCTTCGACTACGGCTCGATCGTCCCGTGGATGCGCAGGTCCGACGGGCACCACGTGGCCGTCGCCGGACCGGACTCGGCGTGGCTGCGCAGCGAGCCCGAGGTGCGCAGCTGGGGCCAGGACTTCGGGACGCACGCGGAGTTCACGGTCGCCGCGGGCGAGAAGGTCGCGTTCGTCCTCACCTGGCATCCCTCGCACGAGCCGCGCCCGCCGCTGATCGACCCGTACGTGTCGCTGGAGCACAGCGTCGAGGACTGGCGGGACTGGGCCGCCCACTGCCGCTACGACGGTCCGCACCGGGACGCCGTGGTCCGCTCCCTGATCACCCTCAAGGCGCTCACCTACAAGCCCACCGGCGGCATCGTGGCCGCCCCCACCACCTCGCTGCCCGAGGAACCGGGCGGCGTGCGCAACTGGGACTACCGCTTCTGCTGGCTGCGCGACTCCACCCTCACCCTGGGCGCCCTGCTGTCGGCCGGGTATCTGGAGGAGGCCGAGGCCTGGCGCGACTGGCTGCTCCGCGCGGTCGCGGGCAATCCGGCGGACCTGCAGATCATGTACGGCCTGGCGGGCGAGCGGCGGCTGCCCGAGTTCGAGCTGCCGTGGCTGTCCGGATTCGACGAGTCCACGCCGGTGCGGGTCGGCAACGACGCGGTGAACCAGCTCCAGCTGGACGTGTACGGCGAGGTCATGGACTCGCTGTCGCTGGCCCGGCTGGCCGGCATGCACCCCCAGCCGCAGATGTGGGAGCTGCAGTGCGCCCTGATGAACTTCCTGGCCACGGCGTGGCGCCAGCCCGACGAGGGGCTGTGGGAGGTGCGGGGCGGGCGCCGGCAGTTCGTGCACTCGAAGGTGATGACCTGGGTCGCCCTGGACCGCGCGGTGCGCACCCTGGAGGAGCATCCCGAGCTGAGCGGCGGTGACCCGCACGGCTGGCGCGCGCTGCGCGACGAGGTGCACCGCGAGGTGTGCGAGCAGGGCTACGACCCGGAACGCAACACCTTCACCCAGTCCTACGGCTCGCGGGAGCTGGACGCCTCGCTGCTGCTCATCCCGCGCGTGGGATTCCTGCCCCCGGACGACCCGCGCGTGGTCGGCACGGTCGACGCGATCGGCGAGGAACTGACCCGGGGCGGCCTGGTGCGCCGCTACAGCACGGAAGGGGACCCGGTCGACGGGTTGCCGGGCGGCGAGGGGACGTTCCTGGTGTGCTCGTTCTGGTACGCCGACGCGCTGCACGCGACCGGCCGGACGAAGGAGGCCCGCGAGCTGTTCGAGCGGCTGGCCGGGCTCGCCAACGACGTGGGGCTGCTGGCCGAGGAGTACGACCCGGTGGCCGGCCGGCAGCTCGGCAACTTCCCGCAGGCGTTCAGCCACATCGGTCTGGTCAACACCGCCCTCGCCCTGTTCGGGGACGAGGGGGCAGGATAGGGGCCATGGATCTTGGACTGAAGGACCGGGTGTACGTCGTCACGGGAGCCACCCGGGGCCTGGGCAACGCCGCCGCGCGCGAACTGGTCGCCGACGGGGCGAAGGTGGTCGTCACGGGGCGGGACGAGAAGAGCGTCGCCGACGCCGCGGCGGCGCTGGGGCCGGATGCCGTGGGCGTGGCCGCCGACAACGCCGACCCCGGGGCGGCCGGCCGGCTGATCGCGACCGCGCGTGAGCGCTTCGGCCGCTTCGACGGTGTCCTGATCAGTGTGGGCGGGCCGCCGCCCGGGTTCGTCGCCGACAACACGGACGAGCAGTGGCGGGCCGCGTTCGAGTCGGTGTTCCTCGGTGCGGTGCGGCTGGCCCGGACGGCGGCGGCCGAACTGGAGGCCGGCGGCGTGATCGGCTTCGTGCTGTCGGGCTCGGTGCACGAGCCGATCCCGGGCCTGACCATCTCCAACGGCCTGCGGCCGGGGCTGGCCGGCCTCGCCAAGTCCCTCTCCGACGAGCTGGGCCCGCGCGGCATCCGTGTCGTCGGCCTGCTGCCGGGCCGCATCGACACCGACCGGGTGCGCGAGCTGGACGGCCTGTCCGCCGATCCGGAGGCGACGAGGGTGGCGGCCGAGTCCCGTATCCCGCTGCGCCGCTACGGTGCCCCGGAGGAGTTCGGCCGGGCGGCGGCGTTCCTGCTGTCCCCCGCGGCGTCGTATGTGACGGGCGTGATGCTGCCGGTGGACGGCGGAGTGCGGCACGGCTTCTAGGGGCCGGTCCGACCATTCCCGCCGTCCGCCCGGAGGGCGGGGCCCGCTGCGGCGATGGCGGTGCCCCGCGCGAGTTCGGTTCGCACGTGGGGAAGCATCCGATCGCAAGGCGCCGGAACCGCCCTCGATGGGGTCCCCCCGCTCGAGCGAAGCCGAGAGTGCGGGGTGGAGCCACGTGGGCGGTTCGGCAACGCGGCGTCCGCGGTGCCTGCGCCGCCCGGTCAGCCGACCCGTTCCGGTCGGTGGCGCACGCCGTGCAGGCGGACCTCGGCCGGGAGTGCCGCGAGGTGCGCCGAGTCGCGGGCGTGGGCCAGCGCGCCGGTGGTGAGCTCGTGCAGGGCGGTGCCGGGGTCCACATGGGGGGCCAGCAGCAGCCGGATGCGGGTCGACGGGGCGTGACGGCGGCCGGTGAGCCGGACCTTGGCCCGTTCGACCCCGTCGAGCCGGCCCGCCTCCTGGGTGAGGACGCCCTCCAGGGCCCGGCCGCGCAGCACAGCGCCCTCGCCGTCGCCGGTGTCGACGAGGACCTCGGCGAGCCGGCGGCGGCGCACCACGGCGACCAGCCACCACAGGGCGAGCAGCAGCAGGACGGCGAGCGCGGCGATGACGACCGGCCACCACCAGCCGGCGTCCCGCCACCGGGTCCGCTCGGCTTCGCCGAGGAGCACGTCGTGCGGCCCGTCGTGCAGCCACCAGGTGGGCGGGGAGGCGCCGAGCCCGACGGCGAGTACGGCGCCGCCGAGAGCGAGCAGGACCAGGCCCACGAGTCCGAGCAGCACACGGTCGACGGTCCTGAGCACCGCCCTCACCCCTTCCGTCCGGGCCGCGCCACCCGTACCGACACGGCGGGCGGGCGGGCCAGCCCCAGCCCACGTACCGCGTCGTCGAGCACGCCGGCCAGATCGGCGCGTACGTCGTCCAGTTCCCGGAAGTGCGCCAGCGCGCGGACGCGGGCCTTGCGCCGGCGCATCCGCACCCGCGCGGACCGCACCCCGGCGACCTCCATGGCCCGGTCGCGCAGCACCGTGGCGGCGGCGTCCCGCTGGAGTCCCGCGCGTACCTCCGGGTGGGTGCGCCGCATCGGCAGCAGCTTGCGCAGGCCCGGGGTGAGCGCCAGCACGACCAGCCAGAGGCCGAGGGCCGCGGCGGCGCCCGCACCGACCAGCACCCAGGTGTCGTCGAGGGGGCGTTCGGCGAGCTGCCGGGCCAGTTCGCTGCGCCATCCGAGGGCGTCCCGGCCGGTGCGCACGGCCACGACGTCGTAGAGGAAGGCGCCCGCGAGGAGCAGGAGCAGCAGGGCGACGACGCCCGCGGGGACGCGGCGCGCGGACCAGAAGCGGCGGTTCGGTCCGCCCTCGGCGTCGGACGCGGCCGGCCGCGGGGGTGCGGTACCGTCCGTCTCCTTCTCGAGGACGGGCAGTCGCCGGGTTCCGCCGTCGGTGTCCCGGGGCTCGCTCATCGCGTCCTCCCCTGTCTCGCGCCGTACTCCGCCGCCAGGTGCAGCCGCTCGACCTGGACGGCGACCTCCGGCACCGCCATGCCCACCAACCCGCGTACCCGCTGGACGACTTGGTGACGCACCTGCCCGCAGCGGGCGCCGATGTCGCAGGGGTAGTCGAGTTCGAGATGGACGCGGATGCGGGCGTTGTCGTGGTGGACGACCACGGTGGCGTACGGACGCGCGGCGTCCGGGTGGAGCGCGCCGACCGCCTCGCGGGCCGCCCGGGCGGCGACCTTGGCGACGACCCGGTCGGCGATCCGCGTGGCGCCGCGCTCGCCCGGCGGCACGACGGTCAGGGGTTCGAGGGGCTCACCGCCCCCACCGCTCACGCCCGTCACCGCCGCCGGTCGTCGCGGGTGCGGAAGAGGTCACCGAGTTCCATGTCCCCCTCCAACAGGCGGCCGACGACGAAGCCGACGGCTCCCAGGGCCGCCACCAGCAGGAAGGCACCGAACCCGCCGAAGTAGCCGGCGAAACCCAGCGCCATGCCGGCGATCATGCCGACCACGGCCATGCTCATGGTGCGCTCCCGTCAGTCCGTACTCGTGTGTCCTGCTCGCGTCACTTGATCCGGGGCTCCGGCTCCTCGTCCTCCTCGTCGGGCAGCTTCACGTCGCTCACCGCGATGTTGACCTCGACGACCTCGAGTCCGGTCATGCGCTCCACCGCGGACACCACGTTCTCCCGCACGTCCCGGGCCACCTCGGAGATCGACACGCCGTACTCGACGACGATCTCCAGATCGAGCGCGGTCTGCTTCTCGCCGACCTCGGCCTTCACCCCGCGCGTCACCCCGGACCTGGTCCCGCCGGGCACCCGGTCGCGCACGGCGCCGAAGGTGCGCGCCACTCCGCTGCCCATGGCGTACACGCCGACGACGTCCCGTGCGGCCATACCGGTGATCTTCTCCACGACGCCGTCGGCGATGGTGGTCCTCCCCCGGGTCCCGGGGTCCCCGCCGCCGCGCCGGCCCGGCTGGGCCCTGACCGACCCACCGGTCTCGGCGGTGTCCTGTCCGGTCCTATGGGTCTCCGTCATGTCACTCATCGCGGCACGTCCTTCCGGTCGTCGTTCTACGACCACCGTAAGCACGGTTGCGCCGTTGCGCGCCGGGGATACGGCAGGCTGGAGGAATGACGACGGCGGACCGGTGGACGCGGACGGTGCGGGAACAGTTGCGGCTCGGCAGGCTTCTGCCGCTGGGCGGCCCGGGTGACGGCGCGTGGATCGCCGAGCGGGCGGCGCGCGAGGTCCTGCTCGCCGCGGCCCGGGGTGTGGCCGGCGCACGTCCGGAGGGCCTGCGCATCGGGCTCGCCGATCCCGGTCGGGCGGCCGAACCGGCCGTGCCGCCACCGCCGAGCGCCCTGCCGCCCGGCCCGCTGCGGGTGACGGCCGACTTCGCGGCGACGCCGGCCCGGCCGTTGCCGGAGACGGCCGCCGGGCTGCGCGCCGCGCTGGTGGCGGCGGCGCGGGAGCTCGGTCTGGCGGTGACGGACGTGGACCTGCGGGCGACGGACCTGCTGGAGGCCGCCGCCACGGCCCCTCACGAGGGGCCCCCTGGTCGCGAGCCGCGGCCCGCCCCGGCCGTCGACCGGGGACAGGGGGACGAGGGCCGCGCGGCCGACGCCGCACTGGCGGTGGCGGGCGTGGCCGGGCTGACGTCCGTACTGGGCCGTCCGGTCGACATCACGCGGTCGCCGCAGGAGTCGGCCCTGCCCCGCCGCCATGTCCGGGTGGAGCTGGCGGTGGCTGCGGACCACCGGGCCGTGGAGGTCGCCCGGCGGGTCCGCGCGGCGGTGTCGGACGCCCTGCCCGACCGCCCGTCGGTGGCGGTACTGGTGACGGCGGTCGGCTGAGCGCCGGCCGACGGGCCCGCGCCCGGGTTACTCCCCGAGCCCGGCCAGGTCGCGAAGGCGGCGTGCCTGTGCGGCCCGCTCGGCGGCGCGCTGGGCCTCGTAGTCCCGGCCCTGGGCGCCCTGGAGCAGCGCCTTGGTCTCGACGACCGCGTCGCGCGGCGCGGCCAGGACCGCCGAGGCCAGGTCGCGTACGGCGCCGTCGAGCTGGTCCGCGGGCACGGCGAGGTTGGCCAGGCCGGAACTCACCGCCTCCTCGGCCATGACGAAGCGCCCGGTCGCACAGATCTCGAGCGCGCGGGCGTATCCGACCAGGGACACCAGAGGGTGGGTGCCCGTCAGGTCCGGGACGAGACCGAGGCTGGTCTCGCGCATCGCGAACTGCACGTCGTCCGCGACGACGCGCAGGTCACAGGCGAGGGCCAGCTGGAAGCCCGCCCCGATGGCGTGCCCCTGCACGGCGGCGATCGACAGGATGTCGCTGCGCCGCCACCAGGTGAACGCCTCCTGGTACTCGGCGATGGTCGCGTCCAGCTCGGCGTCGCCGCCTCGGGCGAGGTCGATGAACGACGGTTCGCCCTCGAAGCCCTCGGGCGTGAAGGCCTGCCGGTCGAGCCCGGCGGAGAACGACTTGCCCTCGGCCCGCAGTACGACGATGCGGACGGAGCCCGGCAGCTGCCGGCCGGCCTCGGCGAGCGCCCGCCACAGAGCGGGGCTCTGCGCGTTGCGCTTGGCCGGGTTGGTCAGCGTCACCGTGGCGATCGCGTCGTCGACGGTGAGCCGCACGCCGTCCTTGTCGAGTGCGGGACCAAGGGCGTGAGCGGGCGAAGCCATGGGGCGCCTCCGAGGGGTGCGGTCGTCGTCCCCGCCGTGCGCCGGCTTTCGTGCCGGACGACGGCAGAGCTAAGTGACTGCACAGTAACCACCCGGACGGTTGAACGACCGACCGGGTGACCACCTTCACCTCCGGAGTCGAGGGGCCGCCCGGAGCATCAGGCCGATGTGGCCTTTTTGCCCCGGGTCGCCCCGCCACGCCCTCGCAGCGTGACACCCGACTCACTGAGCATGCGGTGCACGAAGCCATACGAGCGGCCGGTTTCCTCGGCCAACGCCCGGATGCTCGCACCGGCGTCGTACTTCTTCTTCAGGTCTGCCGCGAGCTTGTCGCGCGCGGCGCCGGTCACCCGGCTGCCCTTCTTCAGAGTCTCGGCCACCCGTGCCTCCTCAAGGGAAGTGCGCTCTGGTTCTCCTCATGATCACCCCTCCAGGGCCTCATGGCCACCCATTCGGCAAGGTCGATGAGACAAGGTTGTGACGACAGGAGCGGGTCCCCACATACGGAATTCGATATTCCGGCGGGCCCTGCCCGTACGGCCGATCGGGTTCTCCGGCGAATCTCCAGGTCAGAAAGGCGTCGCGGCCGGACCCTCGGCGATGGAGGGTCCGGCCGCGCATTCGATGTAGGACACACCTCTTGATGAGGAGATCTCACACAGATGGGGGATCACGGATCGGCCGAATGATCCATACGCAGTGGATCATTCTTTCGATCAAGCCAGGGCGACGAGATCCGCGTAGTCGGCGCCCCACAGGTCCTCGACACCGTCCGGAAGCAGAATGATCCGTTCCGGCTGGAGCGCCTCGACGGCGCCCTCGTCGTGGGTGACCAGGACGACCGCGCCCTTGTAGGTGCGCAGCGCGCCGAGGATCTCCTCCCGGCTGGCCGGGTCGAGGTTGTTGGTCGGCTCGTCGAGCAGCAGCACGTTCGCCGAGGACACCACGAGGGTGGCCAGGGCGAGGCGGGTCTTCTCGCCGCCGGACAGGACACCGGCCGGCTTGTCGACGTCGTCACCGGAGAACAGGAACGAGCCGAGTGTCTTGCGCACCTCGACCAGGTCCAGGTCGGGGGCGGCCGAGCGCATGTTCTCCAGCACCGTGCGCTCCGGGTCCAGGGTCTCGTGCTCCTGGGCGTAGTAGCCGAGCTTGAGGCCGTGGCCCTCGATGACCTGGCCGGTGTCGGGCTTCTCGGCACCGCCGAGCAGGCGCAGCAGGGTGGTCTTGCCCGCGCCGTTGAGTCCGAGGATGACGACGCGCGAGCCCTTGTCGATGGCCAGGTCGACGTCGGTGAAGATCTCCAGCGAGCCGTACGACTTCGACAGACCCTCCGCCATGAGCGGGGTCTTGCCGCACGGGGACGGCTCGGGGAAGCGGAGCTTGGCGACCTTGTCGGACTTCCGCTCGGCCTCGAGGCCGGCCAGCAGCTTGTCCGCCCTGCGGGCCATGTTCTGCGCGGCGACGGTCTTGGTGGCCTTGGCGCGCATCTTGTCGGCCTGCGAATGGAGCGCGGAGGCCTTCTTCTCCGCGTTCTGCCGCTCGCGCTTGCGGCGCTTCTCGTCGGCCTCGCGCTGCTGCTGGTAGAGCTTCCAGCCCATGTTGTAGACGTCGATCTGGGCGCGGTTGGCGTCCAGGTAGAACACCTTGTTCACGACCGTCTCGACCAGGTCGACGTCGTGGGAGATCACGACGAAGCCGCCGCGGTAGGTCTTGAGGTAGTCGCGCAGCCAGACGATCGAGTCGGCGTCGAGGTGGTTGGTCGGCTCGTCGAGCAGCAGGGTGTCGGCGTCCGAGAACAGGATCCGGGCCAGCTCGATACGGCGGCGCTGACCGCCGGAGAGCGTGTGCAGGGGCTGGCCGAGCACGCGGTCGGGCAGGTTGAGCGCGGCGGCGATGGTGGCGGCCTCGGCCTCGGCGGCGTATCCGCCCTTGGTGAGGAACTCCGTCTCCTGGCGCTCGTACTGCTTGAGCGCCTTCTCGCGGGTGGCGCCCTGGCCGGTGGCGATGCGCTGCTCGTTCTCGCGCATCTTGCGGATCAGGACGTCCAGGCCGCGGGCGGAGAGGATGCGGTCGCGGGCGAGGACGTCGAGGTCGCCGGTGCGGGGGTCCTGCGGGAGGTAGCCGACCTCGCCGGAGCGGGTGACGGAACCGCCGGCGGGCATGCCCTCGCCGGCGAGGACCTTGGTGAGAGTGGTCTTGCCTGCGCCGTTGCGGCCGACCAGGCCGATGCGGTCGCCCTTGGCGATGCGGAAGGTGGCGCTTTCGATGAGGACGCGGGCACCGGCGCGCAGCTCGATGCCGGAGGCGGAGATCACGGTCAGACTCCTGGGCGGGTGGGTGGCGGGATGGGCGGCTGGAGGACGTTCCCGCCGTCTAATGCGCGAGGAGAATGGCCATGGGGCCAGTCTAACGGGGCCGTGCAAGCGCTTTTCCCGGGTGCCCGGGTTCGCGGCCGCCTGTTCGGGGCTCCTGTGTTCGGGAGCGCGGGTCCCGGGCGTTGTCGGTGGGCGGTGCCAGACTGGGCGCCAGGGCCGGATTCCGGGAGTTTCCGGGCTTCGGGGATCTTCACGGCACGGTCCGGTCCCTCGGCACCGACTCACAAGGGAGTGATCGGCATGGCAGGCACGGACGGCGGCCGCCCGAGCGTCTACCCGACGCTGCTGTACGCGGACGCCAAGGCGGCGGTCCGCCAGCTCACCCAGGCCTTCGGCTTCACGGAACTGGCCGTGTACGAGGGCGAGGACGGCACGGTCGCCCACGCCGAGCTCGCCCAGGGCAACGGCGCGATCATGCTCGGCTCGAAGGGCACGGGCAGCCGCTTCGACGAGGCGATGAAGAACGCCGGCACGACGGGGGTGTACGTCGTGGTGGCCGACGTCGACGCACATCACCGGCGGGCCGTGGAACACGGCGCGGAGATCCTGATGCCCCCGACGGACCAGGACTACGGCTCGCGGGACTACATGGCCCGGGATCTGGAGGGCAACATCTGGAGCTTCGGGACGTACGCGCCGGAGATCCGCGGCTGAGCCCGGTCAGCCGCCGGTGTGCACCTGGAAGGCCGCCCGGCGGACGGCCTTGGCCAGGGCGGGGTCGGGGTGCGCGGCGGCGAGGGCGACCAGGACCTGGACGGTGCGGGGGTGCCCGACGGCCCGGACCTCGTCCAGGAGGGCCGGGACGGTGGGCTGCACCGCGGACTCCAGATGCCGGACGAGCAGCGGGGCCTCGCCGTGGTCGGCGACGGCGGCCGCGGTGTCGACCCACAGCCACGTGGCCTCCTGGCGGGTGAGGACCTCGTGGGCGTCCTCCGCGTCTGCGCCGTCGTGCTCGGCGAGCCACAGCAGGGCGTACGGCCGCAGCGTCGGTTCGTCGAGGACGGCGCGCACCTCGGGCTCGGCGGGGGCGCCGACGACGCGCAGCGCCTCGAAGGCCAGGCCGCGCAGCAGGGCGTCCTCGCCCCGGGCCCCCTCGAGCAGTTCGGTGACGGCGCTGCCGACGGGGCGGGCGGCCAGCCAGGCGCGGTACTCGGCGCGGGCCGCGTTGGGACGGAGCTGGGCGCAGCCGCGGAGCATGTCCTCGGCCGACTGCTCGATGTTGCCGGCGGGGCTCTGCGCGGCGACGCAGATCTGCTCCAGCTTGACCCAGACCGCCCAGTTGCCCAGCGGGGTGAGCGTGGCGTGTCCGTCGCCGCAGGTGAGGGCGCCGACGGAGGCGAGGGCGTGCAGGGCCCAGTCGAGGAGCGGGGCGAGCGGGGTGCCGGCGGTGGCGTCCGGGGCCCCTGCGATGTCGGGGGTCTGCGGGGTTCCCGGCTCGAGGCGGGGGCCGTAGGGCACCTCGCAGCGCTCGGTGCGCAGTTCGGTGACGCGCTGCTCCAGCAGGTCCAGGAGCTGCGCCACCGGGACGGGTCCGGCGGACAGCTGGAGGAAGGAGAGCACCTGGGGCATCGCGGAGATGACCTCGGCGACGGCGGCCGGCTCCTGCCCGGAGGGTTCGGGGTGGGCGAGCGACCAGGCGTCGAAGAGCGCGACCCAGCCGCGCAGCACGGCGCTGTCGTCGCGGTTCCAGGCGCGCAGCCGCCAGCCGGGGCGGGCGGTGCCGCCGTGCACCTCGACCAGTCCGGCGAGGCGGGCGGTGTCCCAGTCCGCCCGGACCCTCGCCACGGTGAGGCCCAGTTCGCGGGCGGCCTGCTCGGCGGTCGCGTCGGAGAGGGTGGCCTTGCCGTCGGCGGTCGCGCTGCCACGGCCGGGGCCGAGGGTGGTGTCCGCCCAGCGGGCGACGCGGGCCGCGCCGGCCAGACCGGCGCGTGCCATTCTGGCCAGCTCCGACCGGGCGGGTGTGCCCTCCGGGGGGCGCGGTGCGGCGCGGTTCGGGCGTCGCTGGTTCACCGCTCGGGGGGCGGCGGCCAGGGGTCGCGGGCGGACGAGTCGAAGCCTGGAGTCGCGCGGGATACGGGACGTCACGGGTGCAGTCTTCCGGTTGACGGTCCGAAAACCCAAACGGAATGCCGAGGAGGGCGTCGGGGGCGGTCGACGCGGGGCTTCGGCGCACTGCCCGGGGGACGGGAACAGGCCAGTGATACACCGCTAAACGGAACCTGAGCGTCGGGTGGCGGAGCGGGGTTGCGCCGGGGTCACACCAGGGGGGTCATGAAGCGGCGCAGGGTCTCCTCGTAGTCGTCGGGATCGGCGTTCCACATGGCGGCGTGCGGGGCGCCGTCGACCGGGTGGAGGGAGACCAGGCGCGGGTGGGTGTCGGCGAGCCGGCGGGAGAGGCGCCAGGGGGCCACCACGTCGTCGGGGCCGTGGAAGATCAGGGTCGGCATGGCGGGGCGGTAGAGACCGGCGGTGCCGGCGTCGTGGTTGGCATGCAGTCCGGCACGGCCCTGGGCGGCGCGGACGGCGAGCGGCAGGAGCGCGCCGGGTGTGCGGCGGGCGGCGGCCAGGGCGCGCAGGGTGGTCTCCCAGCTGAGGACCGGGGAGTCCAGGACGAGCCCCGCGATGCGCTCGCGTACGCCGGAGAGCGCGGCGGTGCGCAGGGCCATGGTGGCGCCGGTGGACCAGCCGAGCAGGACGACCTGGCGGGCGCCGTGGTCGAGAGCGTAGCGGACGGCCGCGTCCACGTCGCGCCACTCGGTCTCGCCGAAGTGGTGGAGGCCGTCCGGCGAGGGCGGGGCGCCGACGTCGCCGCGGTAGGCGAGGGCGAGCACCGGGACGTGCCGGCGGTACAGGGGGACCATCAGGTTCATGGCGTGTTCGCGGGTGGCGGCCAGTCCGTGCACGGCGATGATCCACGTCGGGCGCGCACCGGGCAGGAACCAGGCCGGGAGCGGGCCGAGTTCGCCGGGGACGTCGACGTCGGCGTATTCGAGGTCGAGGGCGGTGCCCGGGTTGCCGACGTACAGGTTCGGGGTGAACCAGGCCCGGTCACCGGCCTCGAGAGTGCCGTGCGTGACGCGTTCCAGGCGGCGTACGACGGTGTCGGCGCCGTGCTCGGCGGTGTCGAGGATTGGGCCGACGACCGCGTGGGAGCCGTCGCCGGCGAGGCCGTAGCGGCCGGGGCGCAGCGCGGCCAGGTCCCGGGTGAGGGTGATCTGGCCGGCGGCGGTGCCGTGCACGGTGAGCCGGGGTTCGGTGGGCAGGGGCCGGCCGGGGGGCGCCTTGAGCGCGGCGTCGCTGGCGAGCCGGCCGGCGGCGACGCTCACCGCGCCGGCCGCCAGGGCTGCGGTGACGGCGGCGGCCGTGGCTGTGACAGTGCGCATGGGGCCAGTGTCCTGGTGGAGTCCGTGGGCGGCCAGTGGGCGGACGGCGGGGAGTGACGAGGCCCCGCCGGGGGCACCCGACCGGACCGGGCGCCGTGGATCGGTCTCGCTGCCGGTACCCCGTGAACGGCCCGGCACGCTCCGCCGACCGCGGATTCCGCCGGACGGGCCGACGGTCGCGGCCCCGCACCGACGCCGGGTACGCAGCCGACGGACGTCCGGACCTCGCATCCCCGCCGGGTGCGCAGCCGACTGACGTCCCGACCCCGCTCCCCCGGCGCCCGCGTCCCGGAAGCCCGCCGGCCGTGGATTCCGCCGGAACGGCCGACGGTCGTACCCCCCACCGACGCCGGGTGCGCAGCCGACGGACGTCCGGATCTCGCACCCCCGGCGCCCGCGGCCACGTCCACCGGCCGGCCGGCGTGCGGTGGCAGGAGGTGGGTGGGCAGTGGTGGGCGTGGCTCCTGACGTCGGCACCCGTAGCTCGGGCCGCTGGCCGGGGGGAGTCGCCGGGGCCGGCGGGTCTGCGGAGGCTGACTGGGCTCCGTGCCGTGCGCCCGCCGGATCGCGGGTGACCGGGCCCCGGATTGACCACAGCCACACCGATCGCCCCGGCCACCGCGGGCATCCCGACTGCCCCGGCCACCCCAGCGACCCCGATCGCCCCGGCCACCCCAGCGACCCCGTTCGCCCCAGCGCCCCCCGGCCGCCCCGGCCACCCCAGTGAGCGCAGCGACCCCGGCGCCAGATCGTCCCAGCAGCCCTCGCAACCCCAGCAACCCCAGCAACCCCAGCAACCCCAGCAACCCCAGCAACAGCCAATCCCAGCAGCCCCAGCCGAGCGTGCAGGTGTTCGTCGGCCCGGGCGCCGCCCCGTGGCCCGCCCTCGTCGAGGCCCGCTGTCCGCGCGCCCCGCCGCAGCCGCCGGCGTCGGTGTCGGGGGCCGGGGCGGTCGTTCGTCAGGGCTGCTGGCCGTAGCCGCGGAGGCGTTCCGTCACCTCCGTCAACTGGGGCTTCGTCAGCAAGGACGGGGTGTGGCCCGGTACCGAGGAGGCCGTCAGCCAGAGGCGGCACATCCACTCGAGCTGGGCGGTGCGGTCGAAGGCCTGGTCCAGGGAGGCGCCGTAGGTGATCGTGCCGTGGTTCTGGAGGAGGCAGCCGGTCCGGTCGGCGAGGGCGGCGAGCATGTTGCGGGCCAGTTCGTCGGTGCCGTAGGCCGCGTACGGGGCGACCCGGACGGGGCCGCCGAGCGCGGCGGCCATGTAGTGCACCAACGGGAGCTCGGGGACGAGGATCGAGACCGCCGTCGCGTGCACGGCGTGCGTGTGCACGACGGCCCGCGCGTCGCCGTCGGCGCGGTACACGGCGAGGTGCATGGGCAGCTCGCTGGTGGGGACCAGCGTGCCGAGGACCTGGCGGCCGTCGAGGTCGACGCCGGTGATGTCGTCAAGGGCCAGACGGTCGTACGGGACCCCCGAAGGAGTGACCAGGACCGTGTCGTCGACGCGCACCGAGACGTTGCCCGAGGTGCCCACGACCAGCCCGTCCGCCACCGTCCGCCGAGCCGTCGCGACGAGTGCCTCCCAGGCCGCCTCCCTGGCCCGCTCCCCGTCCGCGCCTACCCCTCCGACCCGCGAATACGTCACAGTCACCGCCTCCTCCCGCGCATCCTGCGCCCCTGTCGTTAACGCCGCCGACCGGCCTCGCGGCGATCCTGCCAGGCACGTCTCCGGAGAGCATCGGGCCGGGTACGCAGAGGGAGGTGGCGCCACCGCTTCCGGTCACCGTGAGGCCCAGCTCAGTTCATCTTCCGTTCACCCTGGTTACCTACGTTCAACAAGCCAATGACCTCGAACGATTGCCTGGGTAAATGGAAAGCTTCTCGCTGATCCTCGCGATTGTGGTGGTAACCGCACTCGCGTTCGATTTCACGAACGGTTTCCACGACACCGCGAACGCGATGGCAACGACCATTTCGACCGGTGCACTCAAGCCCAAGGTGGCGGTGGCCATGTCCGCCGTCCTCAACCTTGTGGGCGCCTTTCTCTCGGTGGAGGTCGCCAACACGATCTCCAAGGGTCTCGTCGACGAGACCGGCATCCGTCCCGAGGTCATCTTCGCCGCCCTGGTCGGCGCGATCCTCTGGAATCTGCTGACGTGGCTGGTCGGACTGCCGTCCAGCTCCTCGCACGCCCTCATGGGCGGTCTGATCGGTGCCGCCGTCGCCTCGGCCGGCGTCGGCGCGGTCCACGGCGACGTGCTCGTCACCAAGGTGCTCCTGCCGGCGATCGCCGCCCCGATCGTCGCGGGCGTCGCGGCGATGCTGGGCTCCCGGCTGACGTACCGGCTCGGCCGCAAGGCCGACGGCAAGGCCGCCGCGAAGGGCTACCGCGCCGGGCAGATCGCCTCCGCCGGCCTGGTCTCGCTGGCCCACGGCACCAACGACGCCCAGAAGACGATGGGCATCATCACCCTCGCCCTGGTCGCCGGCGGCGCCCTCGCCCCCGACTCCGACCCGCCCATGTGGGTCATCCTGTCCGCGGGCGTCGCCATCGCGCTCGGCACCTACCTCGGCGGCTGGCGCATCATCCGCACCATGGGCAAGGGCCTGACCGACCTCCAGCCGCAGCAGGGCTTCGCCGCCCAGACCAGCGCCGCCACGGTCATCCTGGCCTCCTCCCACCTCGGCTTCTCCCTCTCCACCACGCACTCGGTCTCCGGCGCCGTGATGGGCGCGGGCCTCGGCCGCAAGGGCGGTGTGGTCCGCTGGTCCACGGCCACCCGGATGTTCGTCGCCTGGGGTCTGACCCTGCCGGCCGCGGCCCTGGTCGCCGCGCTCGCCGAGTGGGTCTGCGGCTTCGGCGACTGGGGCACGGCGCTCGTCGCGGGCTTCCTGGTCGTCTCCAGCGCCGCCATCTGGAAGATCTCCCGCCGCGAGGTCGTCGACCACACCAACGTCGTCGACGTCGACGAGCCCGAGCCGGCCGGCGTGGTCACCACGGCCATGGCCGCCGTGTCCCCGCCCCCGACGGGCACGACCGAGGAGCCGGCGGCCACCGTCCCGGCCCCGGCGCACGAAACCAAGGCCGCGGCCGCCCCGTCGCCCGCCACCACCGTCTGAGCCGGAAGAGAACCTCCATGAGCATCGACTGGGCAGCCCTCGGCTCCGTCTTCGGGGTCAGCCTCGTGGTCACCGTGGCCCTGGTGGGCCTGTTCACCCTCGGCATCGCCGGCCTCTCCCGCCAGGAGCGGGCCGCCGCCGAGGGAGGCTCCGCGGGCCTCGCGGTCACCGGCGCGTACGCGTGCTTCGCGGCCTGCGCGGCGGCGGTGGCGTACGGCATCTACCTGATCGTCGCCTGACCCTCGACGGACTCACCGCACACGCCGACGAGGCGGGGCGCGGGACGGACTGCAACCGTCCCGCGCCCCGCCTCTTTCCGTGCCGGCGCACACCGCCCGCGTGTGGGCCTTCGCACACTCCCCCGTCGCAGGTCAACGCCAGGTTGACGGGTGTTCGCGGGCCGTGGTGGACTTCCGGAGCCATCTACGGCGGCAGGAGAGGAAGCCCGGTGCGAATCCGGCGCGGTCCCGCCACTGTGACCGGGGAGCAGATCCCCGGGAGCCAGGAACTCTCACCGCCGGTCTCTTCGAACCAGGGCGTGGACACCCTGAGTGAGGACGCAACGCGATGCTCGGCTGCCGATCGACGTTCAGTACCAGGTACCTGCCTGACCGTGTGACCGGCTGAGCCCGTGCCTGCCGAACGCGTCTTCGCGTACGGCGCCGCCGCCGGCCTCCTCGGTGACCTCCTCCTCGGTGATCCACGCCGTGGACACCCGGTCGCCGCGTTCGGTCGTGCCGCGGGTGCCGTGGAACGGGTGCTGTGGCGTGACCACCGGGGCTGGGGCGCGCTGCACACCGCCGTGTGCGCCGGTGGCGCCGCCACCCTCGGGCTGGCCGCCTCCCGTGCCGTACGCCGCTCCCCCGTCGCCTCCGTCGCCCTGACCGGCGCCGCCACCTGGGCGGTCGTCGGCGGGACCTCGCTCGCCCGGGAGGCGCGCGCCGTCGGGCGGGCCCTGGAGTCCGGGGACGTCGAGGCGGCCCGGGCCCGGCTGCCCCACCTGTGCGGGCGCGACCCGCAGGCCCTGGACGCCGACGGGATCGCCCGCGCGGTCGTGGAGTCCGTCGCCGAGAACACCTCGGACGCGGTGGTGGGCGCGCTGGTGTGGGGCGCCGTGGGCGGAGTGCCCGGGCTGCTCGGCTTCCGGGCCGTGAACACCCTGGACGCCATGGTCGGCCACAAGTCCCCCCGGTACCGGCGGTACGGCTGGGCCTCGGCCCGGCTCGACGACCTGGCCGGCTGGCCGGGGGCCCGGCTGACCGCCGTACTGGCCACGGTGGCCGGCGGCGACCCGCGGGGCGCCGTACGGGCCTGGCGCGCGGACGCCGCCCAGCACCCCAGTCCCAATGCCGGGCCCGTCGAGGCGTCGTTCGCGGGCGCCCTGGGCGTGCGGCTCGGCGGGACGCTCTCCTACGGCGGGCGGGTCGAACACCGGCCCGTCCTCAACGGGGCGGCGGGGCGCGCCGTCCGCGCCGGTAGCGGCGACATCGACCGGGCCGTGCGGCTCTCCCGGCGCGTGGGCTGGCTGGCGCTGGGCGTGTGCGCGGGCGCGCGGCTGCTCGGCCGCCGGGTTCTCACGAAGGGACGTACGTCATGAGCGGTGGCCTCCTCGTCGCCGGCACCACCTCCGACGCCGGCAAGAGCGTCGTCACCGCCGGGATCTGCCGCTGGCTGGTGCGGCAGGGCGTGAAGGTCGCGCCCTTCAAGGCGCAGAACATGTCCCTCAATTCGTTCGTGACCCGCGAGGGCGCCGAGATCGGGCGGGCGCAGGCCATGCAGGCCCAGGCGTGCCGGGTGGAGCCGACCGCGCAGATGAACCCGGTGCTGCTCAAGCCGGGCGGCGAGCGCAGCAGCCAGGTCGTGCTGCTCGGCAAGCCGGTCGGCGAGATGAGCGCCCGCGGCTACCACGGCGGACGGCAGCAGCAGTTGCTCGGCACCGTGCTGGACTGTCTGGCCGAACTGCGGGGCACGTATGACGCGGTGATCTGCGAGGGGGCGGGCAGTCCGGCCGAGATCAACCTGCGCCGGACCGACATCGTGAACATGGGGATCGCCCGGGGCGCCGGGCTGCCCGTGCTGGTGGTCGGCGACATCGACCGGGGCGGGGTCTTCGCCTCGTTCTTCGGGACGGTGGCGCTGCTCGCGCCCGAGGACCAGGCGCTGGTGGCCGGGTTCCTCGTCAACAAGTTCCGCGGTGACGTGTCGCTGCTGGAGCCGGGTCTTGAGATGCTGCACGGGCTCACCGGGCGGCACACGTACGGTGTCCTGCCCTTCCGGCACGGGCTCGGCATCGACGAGGAGGACGGGCTGCGGGTCTCTCTGCGCGGGACCGTGCGGGAGTCCGTCGTCGCGCCGCCGGTCGGCGAGGACGTGCTGCGGGTCGCCGTCTGCGCGATCCCGCTGATGTCCAACTTCACGGACGTGGACGCGCTGGCCGCCGAACCGGGTGTCGTGGTGCGGTTCGTGGACCGGCCGGAGGAGCTGGCCGACGCCGACCTCGTGATCGTGCCGGGGACGCGGGGCACGGTCCGGGCGCTTCAGTGGTTGCGGGAGCGGGGGCTCGCGGACGCGATCGCACGCAGGGTGGCCGAGCGGCGGCCCGTGCTCGGCATCTGCGGCGGTTTCCAGCTGCTCGGCGAGCACATCGAGGACGAGGTCGAATCGCGCGCCGGGCACGTGGACGGGCTCGGCCTGCTGCCCGTGCGGGTGCGGTTCGCCCGCGAGAAGACCCTCACCCGGCCGGTGGGCGAGGCCCTCGGCGAGCCCGTCGAGGGGTACGAGATCCACCACGGGGTCGCCGAAGTGACGGGCGGTGACGCGTTCATCTCTGATGACGAAGGACACAGCCTGGACGGCTGCCGGGTCGGCCAGACCTGGGGCACGCACTGGCACGGCTCGCTGGAGTCGGACGGTTTCCGGCGGGCCTTCCTGCGCGAGGTGGCCGCCGCCGCGGGCCGCCGCTTCGTGCCGGCGCCCGGCACCTCGTTCGCCGCGCTGCGCGAGGAGCAGCTCGACCGGCTCGGCGACCTGATCGAACACCACGCGGACACGGACGCGCTGTGGCGGCTCATCGAGTCCGGCGCGCCACAAGGACTGCCCTTCATTCCACCGGGAGCGCCCGCATGAGCACAGTGTTGTTGTTGTCGACCGCCGACACGGACCTGCTGGCGGCCCGCGCGTCGGACGCCGCCTACCGGATCGGCAACCCGACCCGGGTCGACGTACGGGAGGAGCTGCCGGCGCTCGTCGAGGGCGCGGACCTCGCCGTCGTACGCCTGCTCGGCGGCAAGCGCGCCTGGGAGGACGGGCTCGCCGCGCTGAAGGCCGCCGGCATCCCGACCGTCCTGCTCGGCGGCGAGAGCGTCCCGGACGCGGAGCTGATGGCCGAGTCCTCGGTGCCGGCCGGCGTGGTGGCGGAGGCGCTGCGCTACCTGGTCGAGGGCGGGCCGGCCAACCTCACGCAGCTCGCCCGGTTCCTGTCGGACACGGTGCTGCTGACCGGCGAGGGCTTCGACGAACCGCAGAAGATGCCGGAGTACGGACTGCACGGTGAGCGCCCGTTCGTCGAGGGCCGCCCGACGGTCGGCGTGCTCTTCTACCGCGCCCACCAGCTCAGCGGCAACACCGCCTTCGTCGACACGCTGTGCGACGCGATCGAGGCGCGCGGCGCCAACGCGCTCCCCGTCTACTGCGGTTCGCTGCGCGGCGCGGACAGCGGGCTGTACGACCTGCTCGGCCGAGCCGACGCGCTGGTCGCCACCGTCCTCGCGGCGGGCGGCACGCACGCCTCGCAGGCGTCGGCGGGCGGCGACGAGGAGGCCTGGGACATCGGCGCGCTCGCCGACCTGAACGTGCCGGTGCTGCAGGGACTCTGCCTCACCTCCTCCCGGGCCGCCTGGGAGGAGTCCGACGCGGCCCTGTCCCCCATGGACGCGGCGATGCAGGTCGCCATCCCGGAGTTCGACGGGCGTCTGGTCACGGTGCCGTTCTCCTTCAAGGAGCAGGGGCCGGACGAGGTACCGGTGTACGTCGCCGACCCCGGGCGGGCCGGGCGGGTCGCCGGTATCGCCGTACGGCACGCGGCGCTGGGGCACAAGGCGAACGCCGACAAGAAGCTCGCGCTGGTCTTCACCGCGTATCCGACCAAGCACTCCCGCGTCGGCAACGCGGTGGGGCTCGACACCCCGGCGTCCGCGGTCCGGGTCCTCGACGCGCTGCGGGACGCGGGATACGGGGTCACCGGGTACCCCTCCGGCGGCGACGAGCTGATCCACCGCCTGATCGAGGCCGGCGGTCACGACGTCGAGTGGCTGACGGAGGACCAGCTGGCCGCGGCGCCCGCGCGGGTCCCGCTCGCCGACTACCGGGCGTGGTTCGAGAAACTGGACCCGGAGCTGCGGGACGGGATGCGGGAAGCGTGGGGCGAGCCGCCGGGTTCGCTGTACGTCGACGGGGACGACATCGTGCTCGCGTCGCTGCAGTTCGGGAACGTCGTGGTCATGATCCAGCCGCCGCGCGGCTTCGGCGAGAACCCGATCGCGATCTACCACGACCCCGACATGCCGCCGTCGCACCACTACATGGCGGCGTACCGGTGGCTGGAGAACAGTTTCGGCGCCGACGCGATCGTGCACATGGGCAAGCACGGCACGATGGAGTGGCTGCCGGGCAAGGGGCTGGGGTTGAGCGCCGGCTGTGCCCCGGACGCGGTCCTCGGCGACCTGCCGCTGATCTACCCGTTCATCGTCAACGACCCCGGCGAGGGCACCCAGGCCAAGCGGCGCGGACACGCGACCGTGGTCGACCACCTCGTGCCGCCGATGGCGCGCGCCGACACCTACGGCGACCTGGCCAAGCTGGAGCAGTTGCTCGACGAGTACGCGCTCGTCTCCGACCTGGACCCGACGAAGGCCCCGGCGGTCCGTGCGCAGATCTGGACGCTGGTCAAGGCGGCCGAACTCCACCACGACCTGCATGTCGACGACCAGCCGGACGACGACGACTTCGACGAGTTCGTCATGCACATCGACGGCTATCTGTGCGAGATCAAGGACGTACAGATCAGGGACGGCCTGCACATCCTCGGTGGCGGTCCGGTCGGCGAGCCGCGCGTGAATCTGGTGCTCGCGGTGCTGCGGGCCTCGCAGGTGTGGGGCGGGCAGGCGAACGCCCTGCCGGGGCTGCGGGCCTCGCTGGCCGAGCACTTCGGGCTGGTGGAGAAGGAGCTGCTGGCCGAACCGGGCGCCCCGGTGAAGGTGCCGGTGGAGCTGACGGACCTGGTGGACGGACCGGCGCGTTCGGCCGCCGACGCGATCGACCTGCTGGAGCAGCTGTGCCGGCGGTTCGCGGAGGGCATGGAGTCCCGGGACTGGGACACCGCGGCGGTGCCGGGTCTGGTGCGGGAGGTGCTCGGCGCCGAACTGCCCGACGCGGTCGCGGTGCTGGAGTTCGCCTGCACCGAGGTCGTACCGCGGCTCGCCCGGACGACGGACGAGATCGGCCACATCCTGCGGGCCCTGGACGGCGGTTACGTCCCGGCCGGGCCGTCCGGTTCGCCGACCCGCGGTCTGGTCAACGTGCTGCCGACCGGCCGGAACTTCTACTCCGTCGACCCCAAGGCGATCCCGTCCCGGCTGAGCTGGGAGGTCGGCCAGTCGCTGGCGGACTCGCTGGTGCAGCGGTATCTGCAGGACACGGGCGAGTACCCGAAGTCCGTCGGCCTGACGGTGTGGGGCACGTCCGCGATGCGCACCCAGGGCGACGACATCGCCGAGATCCTGGCGCTGCTGGGCTGCCGCCCGGTGTGGGACGACGCGTCGCGCCGGGTGACGGGCTTCGAGGTCGTGCCGGTGGAGGAGCTGGGCCGGCCGCGGATCGACGTCACGGTGCGCATCTCCGGGTTCTTCCGGGACGCGTTCCCGCACGTCGTCGGGCTGATCGACGACGCGGTGCGGGCGGTGGCGGAGCTGGACGAGCCGGCCTCGCAGAACTTCGTCCGCGCCCACGCCGACGAGGACACCGCGGAGCACGGCGACCGGCGGCGCGCGACGGCCCGCATCTTCGGTTCCAAGCCGGGCGCGTACGGCGCCGGTCTGCTCCCGCTGATCGACGCCCGCAACTGGCGCTCCGACGCCGACCTCGCCGAGGTGTACGCGGTGTGGGGCGGTTACGCCTACGGGCGCGGGCTCGACGGCCGGGCGGCGCGCGGGGACATGGAGACGGCGTTCCGGCGGATCGCGGTCGCGGCGAAAAATGTCGACACGCGTGAGCACGACCTGGTCGACGCGGACGACTACTTCCAGTACCACGGCGGCATGGTCGCGATGGTGCGGCATCTGACGGGGGCCAGCCCCGAGGCGTACGTGGGTGACTCCGCCACTCCGGACCAGGTGAAGACCCGAACGCTGGGCGAGGAGACGCACCGCGTTTTCCGGGCCCGCGTGGTGAACCCCAGGTGGATGTCAGCGATGCGCAGGCATGGCTACAAGGGTGCCTTTGAGATGGCGGCGACCGTCGACTACCTCTTCGGCTACGACGCAACGGCCGGGGTGGTGGACGACTGGATGTACGAGCGGCTCAGCGCCGAGTACGTCTTCGCCCCGGAGAACCGGGACTTCATGAAGAAGTCCAACCCCTGGGCGCTGCGCGGCATCACGGAACGACTGCTGGAGGCCGCGGACCGGGGGCTGTGGGCGGAGCCGGACCAAGAAACCCTGGACCGGCTCCGTGCTACCTACCTCGAGCTTGAGGGAGATCTGGAGGGAGACGCGTGATCTCCCTGGAAATCCCCGCAAGTGCGGGGAGCACACCAGCACACCGCCTACCGCTGGCGACACGGCAGGACCATCCCCGCGTCGGCGGGGAGCATGCCTCGACCATGACGGCTCTGTGGCCCCGCCGCGACTGGTCTTGGCACGATTCCCTCAAAGGAGTGATCACCGCGTGAGCACGCCCTATCCCTTCACCGCCCTGGTCGGACAGGAAGATCTCCGCCTGGCCCTGCTTCTGAATGCGGTCAGCCCGGCCGTCGGCGGTGTGCTGGTGCGCGGTGAGAAGGGCACCGCGAAGTCCACGGCCGTGCGGGCGCTGTCGGCGCTGATGCCGGAGGTGGACGTCGTCTCCGGGTGCCGTTTCTCGTGCGACCCCGACTCCCCCGACCCCGCCTGCCCGGACGGTCCGCACGCGCCGGGCGCCTTCGCGTCGCGTCCGGCGCGCATGGTGGAACTGCCCGTCGGCGCCTCCGAGGACCGGCTGGTGGGCGCCCTCGACATCGAGCGGGCGCTCGCGGAGGGCGTGAAGGCCTTCGAGCCGGGCCTGCTGGCCGACGCGCACCGCGGGATCCTGTACGTCGACGAGGTCAACCTCCTCCACGACCACCTCGTGGACCTGCTGCTGGATGCGGCGGCGATGGGTGCCTCGTACGTCGAGCGCGAGGGTGTCTCGGTGCGGCACGCGGCGCGTTTCCTGCTCGTCGGGACCATGAACCCCGAGGAGGGCGAGCTGCGGCCGCAGCTCCTCGACCGGTTCGGGCTGACGGTGGAGGTCGCGGCCTCGCGGGAGCCGGATGAGCGGGTCGAGGTCGTCCGGCGGCGGCTCGCGTACGACGACGACCCCACCGGGTTCGCCGCGCGCTGGGCCGGCGAGGAGGCCGCCGTACGGGCTCGGATCGTGGCGGCGCGGGAGCTGCTGCCGTCGGTGCGGCTCGGTGACGGGGCGCTGCGGCAGATCGCGGCGACCTGCGCCGCCTTCGAGGTGGACGGCATGCGGGCCGACATCGTGATGGCGCGTACGGCGACCGCGCTGGCCGCGTGGGCCGGGCGGACCGAGGTGCTGGCGGAGGACGTGCGGCAGGCCGCGCTGCTGGCACTGCCGCACCGGCGGCGGCGGAACCCGTTCGACGCGCCGGGCCTGGACGAGGACAAGCTCGACGAGACCCTGGAGGAGTTCGGCGGGCAGGACCAGGGCGACGACGATCCGGATCCGGGCCCCGGCGGTCCCGGTGGGCAGCCGGCGCCCGACGACGCCCCGCAGGGCGATGGTGACACCGCCGCGCGGCCCGAGGCCGGGGAGGGCGGGGAGCCGCAGCCCTCCGGCGGTGCCGGTGAGCAGTCCCCCGTGCGCGCCGCCGAGCCGTTCCGCACGAAGGTGCTGAGCGTGCCCGGGCTGGGCGAGGGTGCCGCCGGGCGGCGTTCGCGGGCGCGGACCGAGCACGGACGGACCACCGGGGCCCGGCGGCCCCGCGGGGCGCTGACCAAGCTGCACCTCGCGGCCACCGTGCAGGCCGCCGCCCCGCACCAGCGGGCGCGGGGGCGCAGCGGGCCCGGGCTGGTGGTGCGCCGGGACGATCTGCGGCAGGCCGCGCGCGAGGGGCGTGAGGGCAACCTCGTGCTGTTCGTGGTGGACGCCTCCGGGTCGATGGCGGCGCGGCAGCGGATGAGCGCCGTCAAGGGCGCCGTGCTGTCGTTGCTGCTGGATGCCTACCAGCGGCGGGACAAGGTGGGGCTGGTGACTTTCCGGGGGTCGGCCGCGGATGTCGCGCTGCCGCCGACCTCGTCGGTGGACGCGGCGGCGGTTCGGCTGGAGTCGCTGCCGACCGGCGGGCGTACGCCGCTGGCGGCCGGGCTGCTGCGCGCGCACGAGGTGCTGCGGGTGGAGCGGCTGCGGGACCCGGCGCGGCGGGCGCTGGTCGTCGTGGTGACCGACGGGCGGGCCACCGGTGGCCCCGAGCCGGTCGCCCTGGCGGCGCGTGCCGCGCGGCTGTTCGCGGCCGAGGGCACCGCCTCCGTGGTCGTGGACTGCGAGTCGGGGCCCGTGCGGCTCGGGCTCGCCGGGCAGCTCGCGGGTGAGCTGGGCGGTACGGCGGTGACGCTGGACGAGCTGCGGGCGGACTCCATCGCCGGGCTGGTCAAGGACGTACAGAGGAGGGCCGCGTAATGCCGAAGGGACAGCCGAGTGTCGTACCGGACGACGGACTGACGACCCGCCAGCGGCGCAATCGTCCGCTGGTCGTCGTGCACACGGGCATCGGGAAGGGCAAGTCCACCGCCGCCTTCGGGCTGGCGCTGCGGGCCTGGAACCAGGGGTGGCCGATCGGGGTGTTCCAGTTCGTCAAGTCGGCGAAGTGGAAGGTCGGCGAGGAGAACGCGCTGCGGGTGCTGGGCGCCAGTGGTGAGGGCGGGTCCGTCGACTGGCACAAGATGGGCGAGGGCTGGTCCTGGGTCCAGCGGGATGCCCAGATGGACAACGAGGAGAAGGCCCGGGAGGGCTGGGAGCAGGTCAAGCGGGACCTCGCCGCCGAGACGTACAGGCTCTACGTGCTGGACGAGTTCGCCTACCCCATGCACTGGGGGTGGGTCGACACCGACGAGGTGGTGTCCGTGCTGCGGGAGCGGCCCGGGACCCAGCATGTCGTGATCACCGGGCGGAACGCGCCCGACGAGCTCGTGGAGTTCGCCGATCTCGTCACCGACATGTCCAAGGTCAAGCATCCGATGGACACGGGGCAGAAGGGGCAGAGGGGCATCGAGTGGTGACCTCCTCCTCCGTGCCCCGGCTGGTCGTTGCCGCGCCCTCCTCGGGGAGTGGCAAGACCACGGTCGCCACCGGGCTGATGGCCGCGCTCGCCGGGCGCGGGCTCGCCGTGTCGCCGCACAAGGTCGGGCCCGACTACATCGACCCCGGGTACCACGCGCTCGCGACCGGGCGGGTGGGGCGGAACCTCGACGCGTATCTGTGCGGGCCCGAGCTGATCGGGCCGTTGTTCCTGCACGGGGCGCGCGGGTGTGACATCGCCGTGGTCGAGGGCGTGATGGGGCTGTACGACGGGGCCGCGGGGGAGGGTGAGCTCGCGTCCACCGCGCAGGTCGCCAAGATGTTGCGGGCGCCCGTCGTGCTCGTCGTGGACGCGTCGTCGCAGTCGCGGTCGGTGGCGGCGCTGGTGCACGGGTTCGTGACGTGGGATCCGGAGGTGCGGGTCGGGGGCGTGATCCTGAACAAGGTCGCGTCCGATCGGCACGAGGGGTTGTTGCGGGAGGCGTTGGACTCCGTCGGGGTGCCGGTGCTGGGGGTGTTGCGGCGGGCCGCGCAGGTGGAGACGCCGGCTCGGCATCTGGGGTTGGTGCCGGTCGCCGAGCGGGGTTCGCAGGCGGTGGAGGCCGTTGCCGCGATGGCGGCGCAGGTGGCCGGCGGGTGTGATCTGGAGGCGTTGGTCGGGCTGGCGCGGGGGGCGGGGGCGCTGGGTTGTGCGGCTTGGGATGCGGGTGAGGTGCTTGTTTCCTCGCCCCCGCCGCCCCTTCCCGTCCCGACCCCGGGGGCTGCCGCCCCCGGACCCCCGCTTTCGGCCCTGAACGGGCCTCGTCCTCAAACGCCGGACGGGCTGGGGCGTATTGCCGTGGCCGGTGGGGCTGCGTTCACGTTCTCCTATGCCGAGCATGCCGAACTGCTCGCCGCTGCGGGGGCCGAGGTGGTCGTCTTCGATCCGTTGCGGGACGAGGAGTTGCCCGAGGGGACCGGTGGCCTTGTCATCGGGGGTGGGTTTCCCGAGGTGTACGCCGCAGAGCTGTCCGCCAACGAGTCGCTCCGCAAGGCCGTTGCCGAGCTTGCGTTCAGTGGCGCTCCCGTCGCCGCCGAGTGTGCCGGGCTGCTGTATCTGTGCCGGGAGTTGGACGGGCTGCCCATGTGCGGGGTGCTGGACGCCTCCGCGCGGATGTCCGGGCGGCTCACCCTGGGCTACCGGGACGCCGTGGCCGTGACCGACAGTGCGCTGGCCGTGGCGGGGACGCGGATGCGGGGGCACGAGTTCCACCGGACGGTCGTGGAGCCGGGGGCCGGGGCGGCGCCGGCGTGGGGGATGCGGGCGCCCGAGCGGCGCGTCGAGGGTTTTGTGGAGCGCGGTGTGCACGCGAGCTATCTGCACACGCACTGGGCGTCCGAGCCCGGTGTCGCCCGTCGGTTCGTGGAGAGGTGCCGGACGTCATGAGCAGCAGGCTGATCGGGGTGGGGGTCGGTCCCGGGGACCCCGAGCTGGTGACCGTCAAGGGGGTCAACGCGCTGCGGGCCGCCGATGTCGTCGTCGTCCCTGTCATGGACACGGGCGAGCAGGGCCGCGCCGAGGCGACCGTGCTGCACTACGTGCCCGCCGAGAAGGTGGTCCGGGTGGTGTTCGCGTTGAACGAGCGCACCGACCGGGCGCGGCGCGAGGCGGCCTGGGACGCGGCCGGGGAGCGGGTGGCCGGGCTGCTGCGGGAGCACGGGTGCGTCGCGTTCGCGACCATTGGCGACCCCAACGTGTACTCGACCTTCACCTATCTCGCGCAGACCGTCGGCGAGCTCGTGCCGGGCACCGTCGTGGAGACCGTGCCGGGGATCACCGCCATGCAGGACCTCGCGGCGCGGTCGGGGGCCGTGCTGACGGAGGGCACCGAGCCGCTGACGCTGGTGCCGGTCACCGCGGGGGGCGCCGTGCTCAAGGACGCGTTGAACGGTCCCGGCACGGTCGTCGCCTACAAGTTCGGGCGGCAGGCGGCCGAGGTCGCCGAGGCGCTGCGGGAGACCGGGCGGCTGGAGGACGCCGTGTGGGGGTCGGCGCTGGGGCTGCCGGAGGAGTCCGTGCGGGCGGCGGCCGAGTGGGACGGGGCGCCGCTGCCCTATCTGTCGACGCTCATCGCGCCCGCCCGGCGCGAGGGTGGCCGGGGCGGCAAATTGTGAACGGGGGCGTCTCATTCGGCGATGCCTCCCTTTCATTCGGCGATGCCCACCACCAGCCAGATGAACGCCACGCCCGCGACCGTGCACAGCAGGGTCGAGCGGGCGGGGTGCACGTGGTGGGCCTCGGGGAGGATCTCGGCCGCGGCGAGGTAGAGCAGTACGCCGCCGAACAGGCCGAGATACGCGCCGAGCGCGCCCTCGGGGATCGTGAAGAGGAGGGTGGAGGCCGCACCGGCCACGGGCGCCACCGCGTCGGCCACCAGCATCGCGATCGCGCGGCGGCGGGCGTTCCCGTACAGGCTGGTGAGCGTGTAGGTGTTGAAGCCGTCCGCGAAGTCGTGGGCGATCACGGCCATCGCGACCGCCGCGCCCATGCCGCCGCCGACCTGGAAGGCCGCGCCGATCGCCACGCCGTCCATCGCGCTGTGGCCGACCATCGCGGCGGCGGCCGTCAGGCCCACCTGGGGCGAGCGCCGTCCGTGTTCGTCGGCGCCGTGCGCGGCGCGGCGGGCGGCCAGCAGGCGTTCCACCAGGTGCGCGAGGAGGAACCCCGCGACGAAGAGCAGCAGGGCCTCGGGCACGCCGAACACCTCGTCGCCCGCCGCCTCCAGGGCCTCCGGCAGCAGGTCGAGGCCGACCACGCCGAGCATCAGGCCACCGGCGAGGCCGAGGACCAGGTGCCGCCGGTCGGTGACGCGCTGTGCCGTCCAGCCACCGGCCAGCGTCATCAGGAACGCGCCGAGCGCGACGAAGACCGCCATGGGCCCTTGCTATCCGATCAACGGGCGTTCACGCGCGTACGACAGCAGCAACCGCAGTAAATATGCGTAGGAGAGGACCGATTCCCATGGCTTCCGTGGCTCACGAGGCTTCCGTGGCCGATGCCCGCACCGGCAAGGTGACCTTCGTCGGTGCCGGTCCCGGCGCCGCCGATCTGCTGACGTTCCGGGCCGCGCGCGCCATCGCCGAGGCCGACGTCGTGATCTGGGCGGCGAGCCTGGTGCAGGCGGAGGTCCTGCAGCATGCGCGGGACGGCGCCGAGGTGCTGGACTCGGCGACGATGTCGTTGGAGGACGTCGTCGCCGTCTACCGGCGGGCCCGCGAGGAGGGGCTGCGCGTGGCGCGCATCCACTCCGGCGACCCGGCGTTGTGGGGCGGCACGCAGGAGCAGCTGGACCGGTGCGCGGAGCTCGGCATCGCGACCGAGGTGGTGCCCGGTGTCTCCGCGTTCTCCGCGGTCGCCGCGCTCGCGCAGCGGGAGCTGACGATTCCGGAGGTGGCGCAGTCGGTCGTCCTGACCCGGCTCGGCGGCGGCAAGACGCCGATGCCGCCCGGGGAGGAGGTCCGCGAGTTCGCCAAGCACGGCACGACCATGGCGGTCTTCCTGTCGGCGGCCCGCAGCGGACAGCTGGTGCGGGAGCTGCTGGAAGGCGGGTATCCGACGGACACCCCGGTCGTCGTCGCGTACCAGGCCACCTGGCCGGAGGAGCTGGTCGTGCGGTGCACGATCGGCACGCTGGAGGAGACGGTCAAGGAGCACAAGCTCTGGAAGCACACGCTGTTCCTGGTGGGCCCGGCCCTCGACGCGCACGGCACCCGCTCGCACCTGTACCACCCGGGGCACTTCCACGGTTATCGCAGGGCCGACCCCGAGGCGCGTCGGCAGCTGCGTTCGCGAGGTGCGAGCACGTGATCACCGTGGTCGGGATGGGCGCCGGCACGGCGCCCGACGGGGACGTGGCCGCCGGTGCCGAGCTGGTCGTCGGCGGGCGGCGGCACCTGGACACCGTACGGCTGCCGGACGGGGCCGAGCGGGTCGTGCTCGGGGCGTTGGCGCCGGCCCTCGACACGGTCGCGGAGTACGTCGCGAAGGAGCGGCCGGTGGTCGTGCTGGCCTCCGGCGACCCGGGGTTCTTCGGGATCGTGCGGGCGCTGGCGGAGCGGTTCGGGGCGGAGCGGCTGGACGTGCGGCCCGGGGTGTCCTCCGTCGCCGCCGCGTTCGCGCGGGTCGGGCTGCCGTGGGACGACGCCGTGGTGGCCAGCGCGCACGGGCGGGAGCTGCGGACGGCGGTGAACCTGTGCCGGGCCCGTCCCAAGGTGGCCGTGCTGACCGGGCCGGGGGCCGGTCCGGCGGAGCTGGGGGCCGCGTTGCGGGGGGACGCGCGGACGCTGGTCGTCGCCTCGGCGCTCGGTTCCGACGCGGAGCGCGTGGAGCGGGTGACGCCCGCCGAGGCCGCCGCCCGGGACTGGGGGGCGGCGGTGAGCGTGGTGCTGTGCCTGGACGAGGCGCGGGCGCTGGGTCCCGTGCGGGCGGTCGCGGGGCCGCTCGTCGAGCCCGCCGGATGGGCCCTTGACGAGACGGAGTTCGCCCACCGCGATTCGATGATCACCAAGTTCGAGGTGCGGGCGCTGGCGCTGGCGCGGCTGGGGCCCCGCCCGGGGGACCTGGTGTGGGACGTCGGCGCGGGCTCCGGGTCCGTGGGCGTGGAGTGCGCGCGGCTGGGTGCCGCCGTCACGGCGGTGGAGAAGACCGTCGACGGTGTGGAGCGGATCCGCGCCAACGCCGCCGCGCACGGGGTCGACGTCCGGGTGGTGCACGGGGCGGCGCCCACGGTGCTGTCCGACCTCGACGATCCCGACGCCGTGTTCGTCGGCGGCGGGGGGCGCGAACTGCCCGCGGTCGTCGCGGCCTGCGCCCGGCGTGCCCGGCGGTCCGTGGTCGTCGCCATGGCCGCGCTCGACCGGGTCCCGGCGGCCCGCGCGGCGCTGCTCGACGCCGGGCTGGAGTGCGACGGGGTGCTGCTGCAGTCGTCCCGGCTCGCGCCGCTGCCGGGTGACGTGACCCGGCTCGCGGCGACCAATCCCGTTTTCCTGCTGTGGGGCGTCCGGCCCCCGGCACGTAGTGAAGGAGCTGCTCAGTGATCGGCCTGATTTCCGCCACGGCGGCGGGCGCGGCTGCGCGCGACCGGCTGGCCGCGGCCTGGCCGGAGCGTACGCGGGTGTACGACGGTCCCGTCGGGGACGCCGTGCGGCGGGCGTTCGCCGAGTGCGAGCAGCTCGTGTGCTTCCTGGCCACGGGGGCCGTGGTCCGGCTCGTGGCGCCGCTGCTGGACGACAAGCGGACCGACCCGGGGGTGGTGTGCGTCGACGAGGGCGGGCGGTTCGCCGTGTCGCTGGTCGGCGGGCACGGCGGTGGCGCCAACGACCTCGCCCGTGCGGTGGGCGAGGTGCTGGGCGCGGAGCCGGTGGTGACGACGGCGACGGACGCCGTGGGCCTGGCCGGTCTGGACACCCTCGGGCTGCCCGTGGAGGGCGACGTCGCCGGGGTGTCGCGGGCGCTGCTCGACGGCGAACCGGTGGCACTGCGGGCGGAGGTGCCCTGGCCGCTGCCGCCGCTGCCGGTCGCCGGGACCGGGGCGTACGCGGTCCGGGTGACCGACCGTCTGGTCGAGCCGACCGAGCGCGAGGTCGTGCTGCGTCCGCCGTCCCTGGTGATCGGAGTCGGGGCGTCGAAGGGCGCGCCGGTCGACGAGGTGCTCGCGCTGGTGGAGGAGGCCCTGCGGGACGCCGGGCTGTCCGCCGCGTCGGTCGCCGAGCTGGCCACCGTGGACGCCAAGGCGGAGGAGCCCGGCATCGTGGGGGCGGCCGAGCGGCTGGGCGTGCCCCTGGTGACGTACGCCGCGGACGAGCTGGCGGGCGTCGAGGTGCCCAACCCGTCCGACGCGCCGCTCGCCGCCGTGGGCACACCGTCGGTCGCGGAGGCGGCGGCGCTGGTGCGGGGCGGCGAACTCCTCGTGCCCAAGCGCAAGTCGGCGGCGACTCCCGCGATGGCGACCTGTGCCGTCGTACGGCGGCCCGGGCGCGGGCGGCTCGCGGTGGTCGGGCTCGGGCCGGGCGCCCGGGACCTGGTCACGCCGCGCGCGACGGCGGAGCTGCGGCGGGCCTCGGTGCTGGTCGGCCTGGACCAGTACGTCGACCAGATCCGCGATCTGCTGCGGCCGGGCACGCGCGTCCTGGAGTCGGGGCTCGGCGCCGAGGAGGAGCGGGCCCGGACCGCGGTCGAGGAGGCCCGGCGCGGACAGGCCGTCGTGCTGATCGGCAGCGGAGACGCGGGCGTGTACGCGATGGCCTCGCCCGCGCTGGCCGAGGCGTCCGACGACATCGACGTGGTCGGGGTGCCGGGCGTGACGGCGGCGCTGGCGGCCGGGGCGATCCTGGGGGCGCCGCTCGGCCACGACCACGTGTCGATCAGCCTCTCCGACCTGCACACGCCGTGGGAGGTCATCGAGCGGCGGGTGCGGGCGGCGGCCGAGGCGGACATCGTCGTGACCTTCTACAACCCGCGCAGCCGGGGAAGGGACTGGCAGCTGCCCAAGGCGCTGGCGATCCTCGCGGAGCACCGGGAGCCGGTGACGCCGGTGGGTGTGGTGCGCAACGCGTCGCGGGCCGACGAGTCGAGCCGGCTGACCACGCTGGCGGCGCTGGACCCTGCGAGCGTCGACATGATGACGGTCGTGACGGTGGGCAACACGGCCACCCGCGAGATCGCGGGGCGCATGGTCACCCCGCGCGGCTACCGCTGGCAGGAGGCGTCCCGGTGAACCGCGTGGTCCACCCCATCGAGGAGGAGTCCTACCGGCGGCTGCGCGCCCGTCTGGACACCTCGCACTTCCCGCCCCTGACCCGGTCGGTGGTGGAGCGGGTCATCCACTCCGCCGCCGACCTGGAGTACGCGACCGACCTCGTCATGGACGAGGGCGAGCTGGAGAAGGCACACGCGGCGCTGCACGCCGGGGCGCCCGTCGTCGTGGACGTGGAGATGGTCGGCGCGGGCATCACCCGGCGCGAGACCGTCTGCCGGCTGAAGGACGCCGTCGCCGGTCCGGGGCTGACCCGCTCGGCGCACGGCATCCGGCTGGCGTACGAACAGGTCGGGCCCGGCGCCCTCTGGGTGATCGGCAACGCTCCGACCGCCCTGGAGGAGCTGCTCACCCTGGACGCCGACCCGGCGCTCGTCATCGGGCTGCCCGTCGGTTTCGTCGGGGCGGCCGAATCCAAGGCCGCGCTGCGGGAGAGCGGGCTGCCCGCCGTGAGCAACGTGTCCGAGAAGGGCGGGTCGGCGGTCGCCGCCGCCGCGCTCAACGCCCTGCTGTACCACCCCGCTTCGGCGGACGAACCCGAGGAGAACCTGTGACCACCCCGCCCGCCCTGCTCATCGCCGGACACGGCACCCGGGACGAGGCCGGAGCCGAGGCCTTCCGCGACTTCGTGCGCGAGCTGGGCCGCCGCCACCCCGAACTGCCCGTCGCGGGCGGCTTCATCGAGCTGTCCCCGCCGCCGCTGGGCGAGGCCGTCGCCGAGCTGGTGGAGCGGGGCGTACGCCGGTTCGCCGCGGTGCCGCTGATGCTGGTCTCGGCCGGGCACGCCAAGGGCGACATCCCGGCGGCGCTGTCCCGTGAGAAGGAACGGCACCCGGGGATCTCGTACACCTACGGGCGTCCGCTGGGCCCGCACCCGGCGCTGCTGCGGGTGCTGGAGCGCCGGCTGGCGGAGGCGGTCGACCCGTCGTGGGACCCCTCCGAGGTGACCGTGCTGCTGGTCGGGCGCGGTTCGACGGACCCGGACGCCAACGCCGAGGTGTTCAAGGCGGCGCGGCTGCTGTGGGAGGGGCGCGGGTACGCGGCCGTGGAGACGGCGTTCGTGTCGCTGGCGCGGCCGGACGTGCCGGGCGGCCTGGACCGGTGCGCGCGGCTGGGCGCGCGGCGGATCGTGGTCCTGCCGTACTTCCTGTTCACCGGCATCCTCCCGGACCGGGTCCGGGAGCAGACCGAGGAGTGGGCCGCCGCGCACCCGCAGACCGGGGTGCGGTCGGCGGACGTCATCGGTCCCGAGCCGGAGTTGCTGGACCTGGTGTGGGAGCGGTACGAGGAGGCCGTCAAGGGCGATCTGCGGATGAACTGCGACTCGTGCGTGTACCGGATCGCGCTGCCGGGCTTCGAGGACAAGGTGGGGCTGCCGCAGCAGCCGCACTTCCACCCCGACGACGACGGCCATCACCACCACGGGCACCATCACGGGCATGGACACGCACATTCCCATGCGCACTGAGGCCGGGCACGATCTGCGGCACCACGGGGACGCCGAGGTCCGCGACGACGGCTCGGCGCTGGTGGACCTCGCGGTGAACGTCCGCGCGGACACGCCCCCGGCGTGGCTGCGCGAGCACGTCGCCGCCTCGCTGGGCTCCCTCGCGGCCTACCCGGACGGGCGGGCCGCGCGGGCGGCGGTGGCGGCGCGGCACGGACTGCCGGTGGAGCGGGTGCTGCTGACGGCGGGCGCGGCGGAGGCGTTCGTGCTGCTGGCGCGGGCGCTGAAGGTGCGGCACCCCGTCGTGGTGCACCCCCAGTTCACCGAGCCGGAGGCGGCGCTGCGGGACGCGGGGCACACGGTCGACCGGGTGGTCCTGCGGGAGTCGGACGGCTTCCGGCTCGACCCCGCGGCGGTGCCCGAGGACGCCGACCTGGTGGTGATCGGCAACCCGACGAACCCGACGTCGGTGCTGCACCCGGCGGGCGCGGTCGCCGGCCTCGCCCGTCCCGGCCGGACCCTGGTGGTGGACGAGGCGTTCATGGACGCGGTGCCGGGCGAGCGGGAGGCGCTGGCCGGGCGGACGGACGTGCCCGGGCTGGTCGTGCTGCGCAGCCTCACCAAGACGTGGGGGCTGGCGGGACTGCGCATCGGGTACGTCCTCGCGGCGCCGGAGACGGTCGCCGATCTGGAGCGCGCCCAGCCGCTGTGGCCGGTGTCCACGCCCGCGCTGGCGGCGGCCGAGGCGTGCGTGGCGCCTCTGGCGCTGGCGGAGGCGGCCCACGCGGCCCACCGCATCGCCGCGGACCGGGACCGTCTCGTCGCCGGGCTGGCCGGGTTCGCCGACGCCGGACTGCGGGTCGTCGAGCCCGCCGAGGCGCCCTTCGTCCTGGTCCGGCTCCCGCAGGCAACGGCCGTACGCCACCGGCTGCGCGACCTCGGGTACGCGGTGCGGCGCGGGGACACGTTCCCGGGCCTGGACGGCCGGTGGCTGCGCCTGGCGGTGCGGGACCGGGCCACGACGGACGGCTTCCTGCGGGCGCTGGGGCGGGCGGTGGCGGGGCCCGCCTGAGGTGCGCGGGCCGCCGCCCTCGTCGTCGTGGTCAGCCGCGCCTGCGGCGGGCCAGGAGCAGTGCTCCGCCGCCCGCCAGGACCAGGGCGGCGGCGCCGGCCGCGACATACGGGGTTGCCGAACTGCCGCCCGTCTCGGCCAGGTCGGCGGCGCCGCGGGCGCCCTGGGCCTTCACGTCGGCCGCCGGTTCTGCGGCCGGATGGGCGTCCTTCCCGGTGTTCTCCCCGGTCTTCTGTCCGGCGGGTGCTTGCTCGGCCTGAGCCGGGGCCGACGGGGACTCGCAGGTTGCCTGTGCCAGCGTGAGGGTGCCGTCGACCTCGGCGACGTTCAGGTCCAGGGGGTTGACGGACACCTTGAGTTCGAGCGCGGTGGCGGCGGCCGTGCGGGAGGTGGTGTGCGTCTTCGAGAGGTCGAGCCGGACCTCTCCGACGCCGGGCACCTTCACCTCGGTCGTCCCGCCGGTCGTGAGCGTGACCTTCTTGCCGAGCACCGTCACCGGGCCCAGCAGGTTCGCCTCGGCGACCGGCTTCTTCCCGGCCTCGCAGGTCGCCCTGGAGGTGACCTCCTCGAGCTCCACGACCGAGAGCAGGGGGAGGCCGGGAACGTGCACCATGGCGTGGGCCAGCCTGGTGTGGCCCTCGGACTTCTCCGCGGTCGCCGTCGCCTTCGCGTCGGCCACCTCGGCGCGCAGGACGCTGAAGGGTTTGCCGCCGTCGACGCCGTCCAGCCGGGCGGTCAGCGCGGTCTTCCGGGCACTCTCGGGCGCCTGCACCTCGTTGAGGGTGACCGTGAGCGGGACGTTCACGGTCCTGTTGAGCAGGGACACGTCGAGCCCAGTGCGCAGCACGGCGGCGCTCGCGCGGCCGTGGTCGTCGGTCGCGTGGGCGGTGCCCGCGCCGGCCAGGGCGGCGGGGCCCGCGGCCAGGGCCGTGGCCGCCGCGACGGTGACGAGGCGGCGTGCGGGCATGCGGAAGGTGTTGCCGTTCAAGGTGGTGGGACCCCCAGTGAGACATGCGTGCGGGACACGCATGAGCGACATGCTCGGGACCCGGAAAGAATGGCCCCGCGCACGCCGAACGGTCAGCGATCCAAGGGCACTTCACCCCTTCGTGGGGTTTCCGTCAGCCTTTTCGAATTCGCCGGTACGGGTGTTCCCCGGGCTCACCCGCGTCGGTCATCCGACGACCCGCCCGTTCAGCACCACCCGGCGCGGAGCGCCGAGCACGCGCACGTCCGCGCGCGGGTCCTGGTCGTAGACCACCAGGTCCGCCGGCGCGCCCTCGTCGAGGCCGGGACGCCCGAGCCACCGCCGGGCGGCCCAGGTCGTGGCGGCCAGCGCGTCCAGGGGCGGAATGCCGGCGGTGACCAGTTCGCCGACCTCCGCCGCCGCCAGCCCGTGGGCGAGCGAGCCGCCCGCGTCGGTGCCGACGAAGACCGGGATCCCGGCGTCGTAGGCGCTGCGCACGGTGTCGTAGCGGCGTTCGTGGAGCCGGCGCATATGGGCCGACCAGCGCGGGAACCGGGACTCGCCGCCGTCGGCGAGCGTGGGGAAGGTGGCGATGTTGACGAGGGTGGGCACGATGGCGACGCCCCGCTCGGCGAAGAGCGGGATCGTGTCGTCGGTGAGGCCCGTGGCGTGCTCGATGCAGTCGATGCCGGCCTCGACCAGGTCGCGCAGCGAGTCCTCGGCGAAGCAGTGCGCGGTGACGCGGGCGCCCAGACGGTGCGCCTCGGCGATCGCCGCCTCGACGGCGCCGCGCGGCCAGCAGGCGGACAGGTCGCCGAGGTCGCGGTCGATCCAGTCTCCGACCAGCTTCACCCAGCCGTCGCCGCGCCGGGCCTCCTGGGCGACGTACGCGACGAGGTCGTCGGGCTCGACCTCCCAGGCGTAGTTGCGGATGTAGCGGCGGGTGCGGGCGATGTGGCGCCCGGCCCGGATGATCTTCGGGAGGTCGTCGCGGTCGTCGATCCAGCGGGTGTCGGAGGGCGAGCCCGCGTCGCGGATGAGCAGGGTGCCCGCGTCCCGGTCGGTCAGCGCCTGCTTCTCGGCGACGTCCTCGGGGACGGCTCCGTGCTGGTCGAGGCCGACGTGGCAGTGCGCGTCGACCAGGCCGGGCAGCGCCCAGCCCTCGACGGTGCGGATGTCGGCGGCGCCGGCGGGACGGTCGTACGAGATCCGGCCGTCGATCACCCACAGCTCGTCGCGGACGTCGTCCTCGTCCGGTCCGACGAGCACCCGACCCTTGACGTGCAGCACCGCGCGATTGCTCATGCCCCGCACCTTAGACCGGGGCCCGGGCCTGTTCGAAGGCCCGGTCACCGGCCGCCGTTCCGGGCCGCCGCGCGGGCACGCAGTTCCGTCGCGTACCCGGCCCCGACGGCGCTCGCGACGGCGGTGAGGGCGAGGACGGCGACGCCGGGGTTGACGTAGCCGGGGATGTCGGCGGAGTCGTAGGCCTCGCCGTCGACGGTCTCGCAGCTGAAGCGCAGGGGCAGGTAGGAGACGGAGTAGTCGATGACCCGCCCGGACAGCTCCGGGGACACGCCGGTCCGGCACGGCCGCATCGGCGAGGAGCCGGTACCACCGTCCTCCGCCTCCATGACCGCGAAACCCACGCACACCAGGCCCCAGGCGTACAGCAGGGCGGCGGCCCCGCCGGCGACTGCGGCGACGACGCGGAAGGGCGCGCCCGGCCTGCGGGGCGCGGGGACGCCCGGAGCCCCCGCCTCCGGGGCAGGGCAGCGGGGGTAGGTGGAGCGCCGGCCGAGGAGGACGGCCATCACCACGGCGACGAGGGCGAGCAGCAGGAGGATCACGGGGCCGAGTCCATCACCCCGGAGATCACCACGGCTGTGGCGGAAGCCACGATTCCGGGCGTGGGGGTGTCGCAACGGAAGCCCTCCGGCGCGAGCGGCGGCGGGGGCGGTGGTTACTCTCGACTGCGTACGTGCCGTACACCTGACCGTTACTGAAGAGAGCACCGCCGTGACCCACCCCTTCCTGGACCTCGCCCCGCTGAGCGCCGGCCGTTTCGCCGCGATCGAGGACCGGGTCGCGCGCATGCTCGGCACCCGGCAGGACGTCGTGATCATGCAGGGCGAGGCGCTGCTGCCGCTGGAGGGCGCGATCCGCGCCGCGGCCGGGCCGGGCACGGTCGCGCTGAACGTGATCACCGGACCGTACGGGCAGACGTTCGGGGACTGGCTGCGGGACTGCGGAGCGACGGTGCACGACCTCGCCGTGCCGTTCCACGCGGCCGTGACGGCCGACGGGATCCGCGCGGCCCTCGCCGAGCACCCGGAGATCGACTTCGTGTCCCTGGTGCACGCGGAAGCAGCGACCGGGAACACCAACCCGGTCGCGGAGATCGGCGAGGTGGTCCGGGCGCACGGCGCGCTGTTCTACCTGGACGCCGTGGCCTCCGTGGGCGCCGAGCCGGTGCTGCCGGACGCGTGGGGCGTGGATCTGTGCGTCATCGGGGCGCAGAAGGCGATGGGCGGCCCGGCCGGGGTCTCGGCGGTGTCGGTGAGCGAGCGGGCGTGGGCGCGGATGGCGGCGAACCCGAGGGCGCCGCGCCGGTCGTACCTCTCCCTGCTGGACTGGAAGGAGCGCTGGGTCGACGGCGGGCGCAGGGCGCTGCTGCACGCGCCGGCGCAGCTGGAGATGCTGGCGCTCGAGGCGTGCCTCGAGCGGATCGAGGCGGCGGGCCCGGAGACCGTGATGGCCCGGCACGCGTCGGCCGCGGCGGCCACCCGGGCCGGTGCGCTCGCGCTGGGCGGTGGCCTGGAGCCGTACGTCCACGAGGCGAAGGACGCGGCACCGGTCGCGACGACGCTGCGGGTGCCGTCGGACGTCGACGCCTCGGAGCTGGTGGCGCTCGCCCTGGCGTCGGACCCGGCGCTGCCGCTGGTCGCGGGCGGCGGTGCGCTGGCCAAGGAGATGATCCGGGTCAACCACTACGGGCCGGACGCGACACGGGGGGCGGTGCTGAACTGTCTGGCGGCACTGGGTGCCGCGCTGGCCGAGAAGGGCCTGAAGGTCGATGGGGAGGCTGCCCGGCGGGCCGCCGACGAGGCCTGGGACCGGACGGCCGGAGACGACCTTTCGGGGGCGTGAATTCGGGGAATTCCCGAAGCTCACACAAACAGAATTAAGTAATTACCCTCAGCACAGCTTCCCGTATTCTTCTGCCCGCTCTTAACGGTCCTAAACACATAGATTTCGCTAAGGTCGAGCTGCGCATTTCGGGCACGTGCCACTCAGGTTACGTGATTGTGATCCGATCCACATGCTGTCCGCTTCGCGGCATATGCCGGGCACAAATCCCCCCATACCTCCGCCCCCTCGCGCGGAAGCACGCGCACGCGTGATAACACACAACGCGCCCATACGTAACCCCATACGGCGATGCAATTTCGAATTTCTCTGGGTAAATTCAATTTGCATGACTGCCGCGCAAGCAGACCTGCTAATCGATCGTCCGAGAGTGGCCGACGGAGCCGCCCTGTGGCGGATAGCCAGGGATTCGAAGGTCCTCGACCTGAACTCCTCGTACAGCTATCTGCTCTGGTGCCGGGACTTCGCCGCCACGTCGGCCGTCGCCCGTGACGGGCACGGTGTGCCGGTTGGCTTCGTCACCGGCTATGTGCGACCGGACCGGCCGGACACCCTGCTCGTGTGGCAGGTGGCGGTGGACGAGGCGTACCGTGGACGGAGGCTCGCGGCTTCGCTGCTCGACGGGCTGGCCGCCCGGACCGTCGCGGAGTCCGGGACGACGACCGTGGAGACCACCATCTCCCCCGACAACACCGCGTCCCAGCGCCTGTTCACCTCGTTCGCCGCGCGCCACAACGCCCGGCTCGAGCGCGAAGTCCTGTTCGACACGGACCTGTTCCCCGAAGGGTCGCACGAGCCCGAGGTCCTGTACCGCATCGGTCCCCTGTCCGTTCCCGGCCGCTGACGCGCCGTCACGGACGGTCCGGTCACCCCCGACCGTCCGGCCCCCGCAGACTTCCCGACCGGAACCGCACCGGTTCCGGCGGATCCGTACGACTTCCCTCTCCCACCTCACCCCACGAGGAGCGATTCGTCGTGACCATCACCCAGCCCGACCTCAGTGTCTTCGAGACCGTCGAGTCCGAGGTGCGCAGCTACTGCCGCGGCTGGCCCACCGTCTTCGACCGTGCGGTCGGCAGCCGCATGTACGACGAGGACGGCCACGAGTACCTCGACTTCTTCGCCGGAGCGGGCTCGCTCAACTACGGGCACAACAACGCCGTCCTGAAACGGGCGCTGATCGACTACCTGGAGCGGGACGGCGTCACGCACGGGCTCGACATGTCGACCACCGCCAAGCGCCGCTTCCTGGAGACGTTCCAGAACATCGTGCTGCGCCCGCGCGACCTGCCGTACAAGGTCATGTTCCCGGGCCCGACGGGCACCAACGCCGTGGAGTCCGCGCTCAAGCTGGCGCGGAAGGTGAAGGGGCGCGAGTCGATCGTGTCGTTCACCAACGCCTTCCACGGCATGTCGCTCGGCTCGCTCGCCGTGACCGGCAACGCCTTCAAGCGGGCCGGCGCCGGCATCCCGCTGGTGCACGGCACGCCGATGCCGTTCGACAACTACTTCGACGGCACCGTCGAGGACTTCATCTGGTTCGAGCGGCTGCTCGAGGACCAGGGTTCGGGCCTCAACAAGCCGGCCGCCGTGATCGTCGAGACGGTGCAGGGCGAGGGCGGCATCAACGTCGCCCGGCCCGAGTGGCTGCGCGCCCTGGCCGACCTGTGCGAGCGCCAGGACATGCTGCTCATCGTCGACGACATCCAGATGGGCTGCGGCCGTACCGGCGCCTTCTTCTCCTTCGAGGAGGCGGGCATCACCCCCGACATCGTCACCGTCTCCAAGTCGATCAGCGGCTACGGCCTGCCCATGTCGCTCTGCCTGTTCAAGCCGGAACTGGACGTGTGGGAGCCGGGCGAGCACAACGGCACCTTCCGCGGCAACAACCCCGCCTTCGTCACGGCGACCGCCACGCTGGAGGCGTACTGGGCCGACGGGTCGGCGATGGAGAAGCAGACCCGCGCCCGCGGTGAGCAGGTCGAGCAGCACATGATCGCCATCACCGAGGAGAACCTCGCCGACGTCAAGGAGTACCGCGGCCGCGGACTGGTCTGGGGCCTGGAGTTCCACGACAAGGAGCGCGCGGGCAAGGTCGCGAAGCGCGCCTTCGAACTCGGGCTGCTCATCGAGACGTCCGGCCCCGAGAGCGAGGTCGTCAAGCTGCTCCCGGCGCTCACCGTCACGCCCGACGAGCTGGACGAGGGACTGAAGACCCTCGCCCGGGCCGTCCGCGAGACCGCCTGACCCACCCGCACTTCCGGGGCCTTCGGCCCGCGTGACCGTGGGCCCCGGGGACCCTTGCACATCCTTCACCTAGGAGGCATCGCAACACCGTGATCGTCCGTTCGTTCAAGGAGATCGAAGGCACCGACCGGCACGTGAAATCGGCGTCCGGCACGTGGGAGAGCAAGCGCATCGTCCTCGCCAAGGAGAAGGTCGGCTTCTCCGTGCACGAGACGATCCTGTACGCCGGTACGGAGACGTCCATGTGGTACGCCAACCACATCGAGGCCGTCGTCTGCACCAAGGGCGACGCCGAGTTGACCGACCGTGAGACGGGGAAGACGTACCACATCACCCCCGGCACGATGTACCTCCTCGACGGCCACGAGCGGCACACGCTCAAGGTCAAGGAGGACTTCCACTGCATCTGTGTCTTCAACCCGCCCGTGACCGGACGGGAGGACCACGACGAGAACGGCGTCTACCCGCTGCTCACCGAGGAGGTGTGAGTCACCGTGACCACGACCACGAACGTCACTGATCTCTATCCCACCCGCGGCGCCACCGAGGTGGCCACCCCCCGGCAGGACCCGGTCGTCTGGGGCTCCCCGGACACGCCCGGCCCCGTCTCCCAGGGTGACCTGCAGGCCCTCGACCGCGACGGCTTCCTCGCCATCGACCAGCTCATCGGGCCGGACGAGGTCGAGATCTACGCGCGTGAGCTGGAGCGCCTCACCACCGACCCGGCCATCCGCGCGGACGAGCGCTCGATCGTGGAGCCGCAGTCCAAGGAGATCCGGTCGGTCTTCGAGGTGCACAAGATCAGCGAGGTGTTCGCGAAGCTGGTCCGTGACGAGCGGGTGGTCGGGCGCGCCCGGCAGATCCTCGGCTCGGACGTCTACGTCCACCAGTCGCGGATCAACGTCAAGCCGGGCTTCGGCGCCAGCGGCTTCTACTGGCACTCGGACTTCGAGACCTGGCACGCCGAGGACGGCCTGCCGAACATGCGCACCATCTCGGTCTCGATCGCACTCACCGAGAACTACGACACCAACGGCGGTCTCATGATCATGCCGGGGTCGCACAAGACGTTCCTCGGGTGCGCGGGGGCCACGCCGAAGGACAACTACAAGAAGTCCCTGCAGATGCAGGACGCGGGGACGCCGTCCGACGAGGCGCTGACGAAGATGGCCTCCGAGTACGGCATCAAGCTGTTCACCGGCAAGGCCGGCTCGGCGACCTGGTTCGACTGCAACTGCATGCACGGTTCCGGCGACAACATCACGCCGTTCCCGCGCAGCAACGTGTTCATCGTGTTCAACAGCGTGGAGAACACGGCGGTCGAGCCGTTCGCGGCACCGATCCGGCGGCCGGAGTTCATTGGCGCGCGGGACTTCACGCCGGTGAGGTGACCCGCATCTGAGACTCGGGCAGGGGCCTTTTCGTGTGGGACGGGAGGCCCCTGCCCGATATTTTTCTCCTGGACCTGCCGTGTCAGCCCGCCAGCACGTCCAGCAGGCGGTCGACGTCCGCCGCCGTGTTGTACACGTGGAAGGCGGCCCGCAGATTGCCCGCCCGGTCGGACACCTGGACACCGGCCCGGCTCAGCTCGTCCTGCCGGTGGCCGAGTCCGGGCACGGAGACGATCGCGGACCCCGGTGCGGGCACCGGCTCGTGGCCCAGGGAGTGCAGGCCCCGGCGGAACCGGTCGGCGAGGGCGGTGTCATGGGCGTGCACGGCCTCGACGCCGAGTTCCTCGATGAGGGCCAGCGAGTGCCGGCCGCCCGTGTAGGAGAAGAGGGCGGGACTCTCGTCGAACCGCCGTGCGGAGTGGGCGAGTTCCTGGACCGGACCGTAGCAGCTGTCCAAGGGACGCTCGCCCGACGCCCACCCGGCGAACAGCGGCGTCAGCCCGGCCGACGCTCCCAGGTCCTCCGGTACGACGAGGAAGCCGACGCCGCGCGGGCAGAGCACCCACTTGTAGGCGACCGCGACCACGTAGTCGAAGTCGTCCGCGGCGAGCGGCAGCCACCCGCTCGACTGCGAGACGTCGACCAGCGTCCGCGCGCCGTGCGCCCGGGCGGCGTCCCGCAGCGCCGCGAGGTCGGCGATCCGTCCGTCGGCGGACTGGACGGAGCTGACCGCGACGAGCGCGGTGTCCGGCCCCACCGACTCGGCGATCCGCTCCAGCGGCACGCTGCGCACCTTGAGGTCACCGCGCATGTGCAGCGGGTTCACCAGGGAGCTGAAGTCGGCCTCCGCGGTGAGGACTTCGGCGCCCGCAGGCAGTGAGGCGGCGACGAGCCCGCTGAACGTGGCGACCGACGCGCCGGTCGCGACCCGGGTGGCGGGCACGCCCAGGAGCCGGGCGAAGGCGGACCGGCACGCCTCGACGTCGGCGAACATGTCGAACGGCTGCCCGGCCGCCGCGGAGGCCGCCGCGTCGCGCATCGCGGCGAGGGTCCGGGCGGGGAGCAGACCGGTACTGGCGGTGTTCAGGTACGTGTTCTTCGGGGCGAACTCGGCACGGACGAGGTTCTCGAAGCTCTCCATGGCACCACTGTGCGGCCCCGGGACCTCCCCGTCCATTGCGTATTTCTACGCGATACCCCCAAGGAACGCTTATGCACGGGCGGCAACCCGCCCTCTCACCTCTCCTGCCGGGGCACCGCGCAGCCGTCCGGGCCGCAGGCCTCCGCGCCGCCGTCCTCGATCAGCTTCAGCGGCGTGCGCTCGCCCCAGGCCTGGGTCAGCGCCTGGGCGAAGACCTCGGCGGGCTGGGCGCCGGAGACGCCGTAGGCCCGGTCGAGCACGAAGAACGGCACGCCGGTCGCCCCGAGCTGCGCGGCCTCGCGCTCGTCGGCGCGCACCTCGTCGGCGTAGGCGGTGGGGTCGGCGAGCACCGTACGGACCTCGTCGGCGTCGAGCCCGGCGGCGACCGCCAGCTCCACCAGCCGCTCGTTGTCGTTGAAGACCGACCGCTCCTCGGCGAAGTTGGCGCGGTAGAGCGCGTCCAGCAGGGCCTCCTGCCGACCCCGCTCCTTGGCGAGGTGCAGCAGCCGGTGCATGTCGAAGGTGCTGCCGTGGTCGCGGTCCCGGGTGCGGTAGTCCAGGCCCTCGGCGGCGGCCTGCGCGCCGAGGTTGTCCTCACCGGCCTGCGCCTGCGCCTCGCTCATGCCGTACTTGGCGGTGAGCATGGTCAGCACGGGCTGGACGTCGTCCTTGGCGCGCCCGGGGTCCAGCTCGAAGGACCGGTGGACCACCTCGACCCCGTCCCGGTGCGGGAAGGCCGCCAGCGCCTTCTCGAAGCGGGCCTTGCCCACGTAGCACCACGGGCAGGCGATGTCGCTCCAGATCTCGACGCGCATGTCTCGGCTCTTCTCCAGGTCGTACGGCGGCGGAGGCCCTCTCCGCCCCGTACGTGAACCTTCAACCAGTCCGTCTCATTCCCCGGGCACGCGAAAGCGCAGGAAGAGGTGGTGGTCGCCCTCGGCGGGCGGGTTCCGCGGGTCGGGGATCCAGCCGAGGCGGGCGTAGAACGCCTGGGCCCGCCGGTTGCCGACGTGCACGTCCAGGACCGCCTCCCCGTGCCCGTCGGCCCGCCACTGCTCGACGCAGGCCGTGTGCAGGGCGGTGCCGATGCCGGACCGCCAGTGGTCGGGGTCGACGTGGAACTGGAAGAGCTTGACCGTGTCCGCCGGGCCGCCCTCCGGTACGCGGAAGGAGGCGAGCGCGACGATGCGCCCCTGCTCCACGGCGCACAGCACATGCCCGTCGGGGCGCTCGACTGCGGTGCGCCAGACGGCGGTCCAGTCGGTGCCGTCGTCGGGGATCCCGTCCGGGTAGTACGTCGAGCGCGCCCGGTGGTGCAGCGCGGCGACGGTCCCTGCCTCGGCGCGCAGGACGGTACGGATCACCCGGTTCCCGGTCACACGGTCGTTGATCATGCACCGGAGGACGCGGGAACCGGGCGGCCCGGTTTCCTCAGCTGCCGTCGCGCAGGTCGGCCGGCCGGCCTGCCCGGAACTCCAGCTGGTCGTACGTCACCGCGCACCCCTCCCCCGTCGGCGCCTGGGCCATGAAGCCGACGAGGGCGGCCCCGGTCTCCTTCTCGTCGCCCAGGGTGAAGAGCCGGACGAAGGTCCAGCGCTCACCGTCCAGGGAGGCGTGGAAGGCGAAGGCCCGCCCACTCCGGCTGACCCTGAGCCAGACGGAACTGCCGTCCACGGTGAAGGAGTTGACGTCGTCGGAGTGCCCCCGGGTGACGACCGTGCAGACGGTCGGCACGTCCGGGGAGTACTCCAGACACAACTTGGCCCAGGCCCGCTCGCCGACGTGGACGTAGAGCACCCCGGCGTCGAAGGCGGCGTTGAACCCGACGGTGACACGCGCGATCAGCTGGAAGTCCCCGTCGGGCGCCCCCAGCAGCCGAGGCGCGTCGGAGGCGGGCTCCAGCGATTCACCGGTGGGCGGCACGAAACGATCCTGCCGGGGCCCGGCCGCTCCGGTGAGCACGCCGTCCTCGTAGGACCAGTTGCCGTCGGGTCCGTAGGGACGGAGGGAAAAGGGCAGTTCGGGCAGTGCGACATCCATGTACTGATCATCTCCGGGTCGGTGCGGAAACTCAGGGGCGCGGGGCTGCATCCATGTGCGGCTCCGCCGCGCGGGCGCGGCCGGCCCCAACGGCGCAGCACCCCGCACACAACCGAACCTCCAACGGTGCTACCGCTCGAGCACCCCGTTGAACCGCCGAGGCAACCCCAGCGGATTCCCGTCCCGCAGCTCGGCCGGCAGCAACGCCTCGGGCGCCCCCTGATAGGCAACCGGCCGCAGCCACCGCTCGATGGCCGCCCCGCCCACCGACGTGGACGTCGACGTCGTGGCCGGATACGGCCCCCCGTGCTGCTGAGCCGCCGCCACCGCGACCCCCGTCGGCCAGCCGTTCACCAGCACCCGCCCCGCGAGCGGCGTCACCTCGGCGAGGAGCTCGGCGCCACGCCCCTCCCCCGCAGCCTCCTCGGCAGAGAGCTGCACGGTAGCCGTGAGGTTGCCCGGCAGCCGGGACAGCACGCCCCGCACCTCCCCCTCGTCCTCGTAGCGGGCCACCACGGTGACCGGACCGAAGCACTCCTCCAGGAGCAGGTCGTGCTCGCCCTCGACCGCCAGTCGCGCCGCCGGCACCGTGAGGAACCCGGGGCTGACGGTGTGCTCGCCGCCCGCGCCCGGCGTCACCGGGGAGTCCACGTCGGGCAGGGCGGCGCGCTCGGCGACCCCGGCGACGAAGTTGTCCCGCATGCGGTGGTCCAGCAGCACGCCGGCGTCGGTGTCGCTGACCGCGTCCGTGAGGGACTTGACCAGGCCGTCACCGGCGTCGCCCGACGGCACGAGCACCAGGCCGGGCTTCACGCAGAACTGGCCGACGCCCAGCGTCATCGAGCCGGCCAGCCCCGCGCCGATCGCCTCCGCCCGCTCGGTGGCCGCCGCCTCCGTGACCACGACCGGGTTCAGCGAGCCCAGCTCGCCGTGGAAGGGGATCGGGACCGGACGTGCCGCCGCCGCGTCGAACAGCGCGCGGCCACCGCGGACGGACCCCGTAAAGCCGGCCGCGGCGACCAGCGGGTGCTTGATCAGTTCGACGCCCGCCTCGAAGCCGTGGACCAGGCCGAGGACGCCCTCCGGAATGTCGTGCCGGGCCGCGGCGCGGCGCAGCACCTTGGCGACCAGCTCGCTCAGCGCCGGGTGGTCGGGGTGCGCCTTGACGACGACCGGGCAGCCGGCCGCGAGCGCGCTCGCGGTGTCGCCGCCGGGGACGGAGAAGGCGAAGGGGAAGTTGGAGGCCGAGTAGACGGCAACGACGCCGAGGGGCACCTTGTAGCGGCGCAGGTCCGGGATCGGCGGGGTCGCGGTGTCGTCGGGGTGGTTGATGACCACGCCGAGGAACTCGCCCTCGTCGACGATGTCGGCGAAGGCGCGCAGCTGGTAGCAGGTGCGGGCGAGTTCGCCGGTGAGCCGGACCGGGCCGAGCGCGGTCTCCGCGTCGGCCACCTCGACGAGGGTGCTCTCGGCCGCCTTCAGCTCGTCGGCGGCGGTGCGCAGGAAGGCCGCGCGGACGGTGCGGTCGGCGAGCGCGTCCCGGGCGGCGTGCGCGGCTCGGACGGCGGCGTCCACCTCCTGGGCCGTCGCTTCCACGGCGACCTGTTCGCGCTGCTTCCCGGTACGGGGGTCGACACTCCAGACTGGTGCTGCTGCCACCGCGGGTCCCTCCACGTGCTCTGCACAGAACTCGTTCGATATACTGAACGCTGTCTCTACTGATGAATACACTGGAGACTATTTCCCGCCGAACGAAGGGGTCAAGGGCGATGTCGGCTGGCGAGACGGGGGGCGGAGCGCAGGTCAAGTCCGCGGTGCGGACGGTTGAACTGCTCGAGTACTTCGCCGGACGCCCCGGTATGCACTCCCTCGCGTCGGTCCAGGAGGCCGTCGGCTATCCCAAGTCCAGTCTCTACATGCTGCTGCGCACGCTGGTCGAGCTGGGCTGGGTGGAGACGGACGCGACGGGCACGCGGTACGGCATCGGCGTACGGGCGCTGCTGGTCGGCACGTCGTACATCGACGGCGACGAGGTGGTCGCGGCGGCCCGCCCCACGCTGGACCGGCTCTCCGACGACACGACGGAGACCATCCACCTCGCCCGGCTGGACGGTACGAACGTCGTCTACCTGGCCACCCGCCAGTCGCAGCACTACCTGCGGCCCTTCACCCGGGTCGGCCGCCGGCTGCCCGCGCACTCGACGTCGCTGGGCAAGGCGCTGCTGAGCACGTACACCGACGAGCAGGTCCGCAAGATGCTGCCCGAGACGCTGCCCGCGCTGACCGAGCACACGATCACCGACCGGGAGAAGCTCATCGAGGAGCTGCACCAGGTGCGGGAGCAGGGCTTCGCCGTGGACCGCGAGGAGAACACGCTGGGGCTGCGCTGCTTCGGCGTGGCGGTCCCCTACCGCACCCCCGCGCGGGACGCGATCAGCTGCTCGGTGCCGGTGGCCCGGCTGACGCCGGCGCACGAGCAGATGGTGAAGGACGCCCTGTTCGACGCCCGGGACCGGCTGACGCTGGCCACGCGCAGGCTCTGAACGGCCGTGCACCCGGCGTGCACGCGTAGGCTCTGCGTCATGCACATCGCACTGCGCGAGGTTCACGACAGCGATCTGCCCGTCTTCTTCCGGCAGATGAACGACCCGGAGGCCCTGCGCATGGCGGCCTTCACCCCCAAGGATCCCGCCGACCGGGACGCCTTCGAGGCCCACTGGAGGAAGATCCGGGCGTCGTCCGACGTCGTACGGACCATCCTCGGCGACGGTGACGTCATCGGCAGCGCGGCGGTGTACGGGGAGCCGGGCGAGCGCGAGGTGACGTACTGGGTGGACCGGGCGTACTGGGGGCAGGGGGTGGCCACGGCGGCGCTGCGTGCCCTGCTCACCGAGGTGGAGGACCGCCCGCTGTACGCGCGCGCGGCGGCGGACAACGCGGGGTCGCGGCGTGTGCTGGAGAAGTGCGGCTTCGTGACCAGCGCCCACGCCCGGGGGTTCGCCGCGGCCCGGGGCGAGGAGATCGACGAGGTCGTGCTGCACCTCGCGGGCTGACCCGTCCTCCGCCGCGCGGCGGAGGCGGATCGTCGGTGCGCACGAGGTGCCCGGGGGTGCCCGCGCGGGAGCGTGGAGTCATGGCTCGGACCCTCGCACCCACCCCCGCCCCGGCAGTCACGGTCACCGGCACCGGCCGGATCCGCAGGCTGCTGCGGGCCGTCGCCGTCGTCGCCTGCCTGCCGTATCTCGGGCTCAAGGCCGCCTGGATCGCCGGGAGCCGGGTCGGCATCCCGGAGGGCAGCACGCTGCTGGACCACCGGGTGGCCATGATCGTCGCCAACGGGGTCTCCGTCCTGCTGGACAGCTGTGTGATCGTGCTCGCGCTGGTGCTGACCCGGCCCTGGGGCCGGCGGGTACCCGCGTGGCTGCTGGTGTTCCCGGTGTGGACCGCGACCGGGCTGCTCGCGCCGATCATGGCCGGGTTCCCGCTGCAGCTCCTCGCGCGGGCGTTCACCGGCGGCGTCACCACGGCCTCCGACTCCCGGCGGGACGCCTTCCTGCACGAGTGGGTGTTCGGCGTCGTGTACACGGGGTTCATCGTGCAGGGGCTCGCCCTCGGTGCCCTGTTCGTGCTCTACGCCCGGGACCGCTGGGGGCAGCTGTGGCGTGGACGGACGGGGGACCTGCCGGCCGGTCTCACCGGGCGCGTCCCGAGGACCATCGCCGCCGTGGGCGCCGCCCTCGCGCTCCTCCCGCTCGCCGTACGGCTGTTCTGGGCGGGCGGCGGCACGGCAGGGCTCAGCGGGGGCCGGACAGCGGAACGCACCAGTGACTTCTACGTCCTGGAGGCCCTGTACGCCGTCTTCCTCGTCGCGGCCGTCACCGGGACCCTGCTGCTCGCCTTCCGCCGGGCGCGCGTCCTGCCGGTCTCCGTGCCGCTCGCCCCGGCCTTCGTCTGCTCCGGTGCCGTGGCCTGCTGGGGCGGCTGGATGCTGCTGGGCTCGCTCGTCGGGACGGACGATCCCGCCGACCGCCCGACGCAGTGGATGCTCCTCACCTACGCTGCCCAGATGACCGTCGGACTCCTTCTCGCCGCCGTCTGCGCCCACTTCCTCGCCCGGCGGTCGGCCACCCTCGGCACGCGGCCGTGACCGTACTCGCCCGGTTCCTGTTCGGCCGGCGGGCGCGTCTGCGGTGGATCCATCTGATCCTCGGCGGCGCACTCGCCATGCCGTACGTCCTGGTCGGCTCGGTCGTCGTCGGCCCGGTCGCCGGCGACGCGAACGTCTTCGGCTCCCTGCCCCTGCAACTGGCGTCGTTCGCCGTCGGGTTGCCGCTCGCCGCCGTCACCTCGCTGTTCCCGCTGACCCGCCCCCTGGAGTCCGGCGTCGTGCGCTGGCTGTGCGGCGTCGGTTCCGAACTCCTCGCCTACGGGCCGGCCCGGACCAAGGGCGAGAAGGGGCGCACGGCGGCCTGGTACACGCTGCACCTGGGCACCGGCGGGATCGTCGCGGGGATGTCGCTGGCGGTGCCGCCGTTCGCGGCCACGCTGATCGCGCTGCCCTTCGTACCGGCGCTGCGCGACGACCGGATGGGGCTGCCCGGCGTCCTCCACCACCCCTGGGCGCTCGCGCTCGCGCCGCTCGCGGGCGCCGCGATGCTGGTGGCACTCGCCGGATGCGCCGCCGGGTGCGGCGCCCTGCTGGCCCGTTGGGCGCCCGCGCTGCTCGGTCCGTCCCCCGAGGACCGGGTCGCGGCGGCCGAGGCACGCGCCGCCGACCTCGCCGTCCGCAACCGGCTCGCGCGCGAGCTGCACGACTCCGTCGGCCACGCCCTGAGCGCGGTCACCCTCCAGGCGAGCGCGGCCCGCCGGCTCCTGGACACCGACCCGGAGTTCGTCCGCGAGGCGCTCGCCGCGATCGAGGACACCACCCGGCGCACGGTCGGCGAACTCGACGCCGTCCTGGGCGTACTGCGGGACGGCGACGCGCCCGGCACCGCGCCGGCGCCCACGCTCGCCGCCGACCTCGACGGCCTGCTGCGCCGCACCCGCGCGGGCGGACTGCGGGTGACGGCCACCGTCCTGGCCGACCCCGGGGCGCTGCCGCCGCTGGTCTCCCGCGAGGCGTACCGCATCGTGCAGGAGGGGCTCAGCAACGTGCTCCGGCACGTGGGCGGGCGGACCACGGTGGCGCTGCGCATCGAGGTGCTCGACGGTCACCTGCGGATCACCGTCGAGAACCCGCTCGGCGAGGCGAGCGTAACCGGCACCGCCCGCCGTCCCGGCGGCGGCCACGGCCTGCGCGGCATGGCCGACCGCGCCCGCCTGCTGGGCGGTGCGGCGGAGGCGGGCCGCGACGGGGGAACGTGGCGGCTGCGGGTACGACTGCCGCTGCAAGGAACCGGAGAAGCGACATGACCCACCCCGAGGAGAGCGTGTGACCCGCCCGCCGATCAGGATCGTCCTCGCCGACGACGAGCGCATGGTCCGCACCGCCCTGCGCGCCATCCTCTCCGCCGAACCGGACCTCGAGGTCGCCGGCGAGGCGGCCACCGGCGCCGAGGCCGTCTCCGTCGTCCGGGAGGTGCGGCCGGACGTGGTCCTGATGGACGTCCGCATGCCCGAGGTCGACGGCATCCGCGCCACCGAGCAGATCCTCGCCACGCTCGACGCACCGCCCCGCATCGTCGTCGTGACCACCTTCGAGAACGACTCCTACGTCTACGACGCGCTGCGCGCCGGGGCCGCCGGCTTCCTGCTCAAGCGCGCCGACGCCGACACCCTCGTCCAGTCCGTCCGGCTGGTCGCGCACAGTGACACGCTGCTGTTCCCCGCGGCGGTGCGGACGCTGGCCGCCGAGCACGCGCGGGCGAACCCCGCCCCGCCGCCCTGGGTGGCGCGGCTCACCGAACGCGAGGGCGAGGTGCTGCGCCTGATGGCGACCGGGCTGACCAACGCGGAGATCGCAGGGCGCATGCGGGTGGGGGCGGCGACGGTGAAGACGCATGTGGCGTCGGTGCTCGCGAAGACCGGCTGCCGGGACCGCACCCAGGCGGTCGTCCGCGCCTACGAGGCGGGCTTCGCCAAGCCGGCTCCATGACGCCGATTTCATGAACGTACGATGAGAAAACGGGGCGGACGGAACGATTCGCTCCCGCCCGTTCGTCCTGCCATCGGGATGAACAAGACGATCAGGCGCGCATCGGTCTTCACGCTGCTCCTGGTGTTCGCTCTGCTGGTCAGGGCGACCTGGGTGCAGTTCTACGAGGGCCGGGCGCTCGCGGACAGCAAGGACAACCGGCGCAACGCGATCGAGACGTACGCGGAGCCGCTCGGGAACATCATCGTGGCCGGACGGTCGGTCACCGGCTCGGCGTCGACGGAAGGCGGCGACCTCGCGTACAAGCGCACGTACGAGAACGGCGAGCTGTACGCGGCGGTGACGGGCTACGCCTCGCAGGCGTACGCGCCGACACAGCTGGAGGGCATCTACCAGGACGTGCTCAACGGGACCGACACCCGTCTGAAGACGGTGATGGACACGATCACCGGCACACGGGCCGAGCCGGGCAACGTGGTCACGACGATCGACCCGGACGTGCAGAAGGCCGGGTTCGAGGCGCTGGGCGACACGAAGGGCGCCGCCGTCGCGATCGACCCGAAGACGGGCAGAATCCTCGGCGTGGTCTCCACCCCGTCGTACGACCCGAGCTCGCTGACCGACGCCAACACCGCCGGTGAGGCCTGGAAGAAGCTCACCGAGGACCCGGAGAAGCCGCTGACCAACCGGGCGCTGCGCCAGCCGCTGCCGCCGGGCTCGACGTTCAAGCTGGTCGTGGCGGCCGCCGCGCTGGAGGACGGGCTGTACGCGTCGGTGGACGAGAAGACCGACAGCCCGGACCCGTACACGCTGCCGGGCACCGTGACGGACCTGACGAACGAGAACCCCGACGCGCCCTGCGAGAACGCCACGATCCGCACCGGCCTGCAGTACTCGTGCAACAACGTCTTCGCGAAGATGGCCGTCGACCTCGGCCAGGACAAGGTGCGGGCGATGGCCGAGAAGTTCGGCTTCAACGACGAGACCCAGGACGTGCCGGTGCGGGCCTACACCAGCGTGTACCCGAAGGACATGAACAAGTCGTCGACGGCCCTGACGGGCATCGGCCAGTTCGACGTGACGGCGACCCCGCTGCAGATGGCGATGGTCTCGGCGGCGATCGCCAACGGCGGCGAGCTGGTCTCGCCGCACATGGTGTCGCAGATCACCGACAGCGGCGGCGACGTGCTGGAGGACCACACCGACCCGGACACGAAGCGGATCGTCTCCTCCGCCACCGCCGAGCAGTTGCAGTCGGCCATGCAGACCGTCGTCGACGACGGCACGGGGTCCAACGCGCAGATCTCCGGCGCGACCGTGGGCGGCAAGACGGGCACGGCCCAGCACGGCGAGAACAACAGCAAGACCCCGTACGCCTGGTTCACCTCGTACGCCAAGTCCGACTCGTCGGACGAGGAGGTCGCCGTGGCGGTCATCATCGAGCAGTCCGACGCGGCCCGCTCCGAGGTCAGCGGCAACGGGCTGGCGGCCCCGGTGGCCAAGGCGATGATGGAGGCGGTGCTCAAGGACTAGTCCAACGGGCGGGACACCTCGGCGGGTTCGGTCTGTCACACGGCGTTCGACGCACCGTACGGGCGGTGCGTCGGACGCTGCTACAGTTCCGGATCCGGCCCGGCGCACGGCTGTTCGACGTCGGGGAAGCCGCTGCGAGGAGAGTCCGCCCGTGGGCACAGTCGTCGACGACGCCGCCTCCGTGGAGTTCCACGCCTTCTTCGAGCGCCACTACGCCGAACTCGCCCGGCTCGCCCAGCTGCTGACGGGCGAGCCGGACGCCGCCGACGACCTCGCGGCGGACGCCCTGCTGGCCCTGTGGCACCGCTGGGACCGGGTGCGCGCGGCCGACCATCCGGCGGCGTACGCCCGCGGTGTCGTCGCCAACCTCGCCCGCACCCGCATCCGCACCGCCGTGCGCGAGCGCAGACGGGTCGCCCTGTTCTGGTCGCAGCGCGAGGAGAAGACCGAGAACCCGGACGTCGCGGGCGTGGTGGACGTGCAGGAGGCGCTGCGCCGGCTGCCGTTCCGCAAGCGGGCGTGCGTGGTGCTGCGGCACGCGTTCGACCTGTCCGAGAAGGACACGGCGCTCGCCCTGGGCGTCTCGGTGGGTACGGTGAAGAGCCAGACGTCGAAGGGAATGGCCGAACTGCAGCGGCTGCTCGGCACCCAGGGGGCTCCGAAACAGGTGCACGCGGCGATCGCACGCAGCGGTGAGACCGCGGGAGGGAACCGATGACCGGGCAGCGGGACGTGGACGAGGAGCTGCGCGCCCGGCTGCACGAGGCGGCCGGGGCGCACGAGCCCGACCGGGCGCGGATCCTGGCCCGGGTGGAGCGCGGCATGGCCGGCCAGGACCGCCCCGGGCTCCACCGTGCGACGCGTCCGCCGCTGCTGGGCTGGGCACGGGTGGCCGGCGCCACGGCCGCGGTGGCGGGCGTGCTGGCGATCGGCGGCTTCGCGGTCGCGTCCGCGGTGAAGGACGACACTCCCCCGCAGCGCTCGGTCGCGACCTCGCCGACCCCCACGCCGTCGCCGGAGGGCACCGCCAGCCGGCCGCCGGCCCCGCCGGCCGACCCGACGCCGAGCTCCTCCACGCCCGGGTCCGAGGCCCCGGAGTCCCCCGCGTCCTCCCGGCCGCCGGCCGCGGCCTCGACGGCGCCCGGGACCGCCCGGCCGCCCGCCTCGGGCGTCGAGGACGGCCCGCTGTGGTCGGACGGCTCGGTGGACCCGCACAGCAACGACTTCTGGGCGCAGAGCAACGTGACCCTGAAGACGGGTGAGCCCCTGAGCGCGCTCACCGTCGAGCTGAAGGTGGCGCAGACCGGTTCGGTCACCTCGACCGGCGCCTGGCGGTCGCTGCCGGAGGACGACTTCACCTTCTCGGCCGACGAGCGCGACGGCTTCCTCGTCTACCGGTGGACGCTGAAGCAGGGGCGTACGGTCCCGGCGGGCGAGTGGCTGTTCGCGGGCCAGTACAACCACGAGCGCGGCGGCCGGGACGCGGGCGACGACCGTTACACCGCGACCGCCACCACCACCGCCACCGACTCGTCCGACCAGCTCTCGGTGGAGGGCGACTTCGCGGCCCGCGACGGCGGTTCGTGACGGGCCGTGAAAAAAATCTGAGGACCCGGCAACCCTTTCCTCACCCGTGGCGACCAGGAAGCGCAAAGATCCACTCCCCACGCAAGGAATTGGGCATGACTGCACGAGCCGAACAGCGCGTCCGCCACCGCCGCCGGGTCACCAAGCGGCGAGCGGTGATCGCCGGAACCACGGCCCTCGGCCTGACGGGTGCGGCGATCGTCACCACGACGATGCTGTCCACCGCGGGTGCCGCCTCGTCCTGGCCCGAGGACACCGGCAGCAAGCCCGTCTCGTCGACGATCCCGGTCAAGGGGACCTACGACGGCGGGATGAAGAAGTTCTACGGCACCGGCGACCTCGGCGGCGACAGCCAGGACGAGGGCCAGGACCCGATCTTCGAGCTGGCGGACGGCGCCACGCTGAAGAACGTCGTCATCGGCACCCCGGCCGCCGACGGCGTCCACTGCAAGGGCTCCTGCACGCTGCAGAACGTGTGGTGGCTGGACGTCGGCGAGGACGCCGCCAGCTTCAAGGGCACCTCCGCCTCGGCGGTGTACACGGTGTACGGCGGCGGCGCGAAGAACGCCGACGACAAGGTGCTGCAGTTCAACGGCGCGGGCAAGCTCGTCGTCTCGAAGTTCCAGGTCGAGAACTTCGGCAAGCTGGTGCGCTCCTGCGGCAACTGCAGCAAGCAGTACAAGCGCACGATCATCATCAACGACGTGGACATCACCGCGCCCGGCAAGTCGATCGTCGGCGTCAACGAGAACTACGGCGACACGGCCGCCCTGCGCAACGTACGCATCCACGGCGACAGCAAGAAGAAGATCGAGACCTGCGCCCGCTTCACGGGCAACAGCACCGGCAAGGAGCCCAAGAAGCTCTCCCCGGTCGGCCCGTACGGCAAGACCTGCAACTTCACCGCCTCGGACATCAGCTACGAGTGAGCGCCGAGCACCCCTGATCCACCGGCCCGCCCCCCGGGCCGGTGTGCGCCGTCCGAGCCCCCACTCGGCCGGCCCGTCGAACGCCCCCACCGGTGACGACCGGTGGGGGCGTTCCCCTGTCCGGGGTCCGCGCACGGGCCGAAACTTTCGGCCCCCGCCGTCCCGTTGACGCCCCGCTTCCCACTGGTGACACTCCGAGGACACACGCCACCCAACAGAAACCATCAGACCTCGCCAGACCCCCTCAGACTCCCACAGGAAGTGTCATGCGCCGCCACACCGCCCGCCGCACGCTCCTGATCCCCCTCCTCGCCCTCCTCGTCACCCTGCTGGCCGCCCCCGCCGGCACCGCACACTCCGGAGCCCCACCCGTGAAGAAGTCCCCGTACGCCGGCTATCTCTTCGCCTACTTCACCGGCGAGGGCACCGCCGACGGCGAACAGATCCGCTACGCCCTCAGCCGCGGCAACGACGCCCTGCACTGGCGCGAACTGAACGCGGGCCAGCCGGTCCTGACGTCCACGATCGGCGAGAAGGGCCTGCGCGACCCGTTCGTGATCCGCTCCCCCGAGGGCGACCGCTTCTACATGATCGCCACCGACCTGCGGATGTACCGCGGCAGCAGCGGCAGCTGGGACGAGGTCCAGCGGCACGGCAGCAAGTCGATCATGGTCTGGGAGTCCACCGACCTCGTCCACTGGACCGACCAGCGCCTGGTGAAGGTCTCGCCGGACAACGCGGGCAACACCTGGGCGCCGGAGGCCTACTGGGACGACGAGCTGGACGCGTACGTCGTCTTCTGGGCGTCCAAGCTCTACGCCGACGACGACCCGGACCACACCGGCTCGACGTACAACAAGATGCTGTACGCGACCACGAAGGACTTCCGCACCTTCAGCGAGCCGAAGGTCTGGAACGACCCGGGCTACTCGGTCATCGACTCGACGGTGGTCGAGCACGAGGACACCTACTACCGCTACACCAAGGACGAGCGCGACCCGTCCTCCGGCTCGCCCTGCTCGAAGTTCATCACCGGTGAGAAGTCGACGTCCCTGACCGACACCTCGTACGACTTCGTCTCCGACTGCATCGGCAGCGGTGCGATGGACCGCGGTGAGGGGCCGACGGTGTTCAAGTCCAACACCGAGGAGAAGTGGTACCTGTTCGTCGACGAGTACGGCGGCCGGGGCTACCTCCCCTTCGAGACCACCGACCTCGACTCCGGCACGTGGACGCCGTCGGCCGACTACCAGCTGCCCGCGAGCCCCCGGCACGGCACGGTGATCCCGGTGACGCAGGCGGAGTACGACCGGCTGCTGGCCGCCTACCCGGCGAGCCCCGCCTCGATCGTGGACGCCACGGCACGCGGGCAGAAGGGCTATGCGGTCGTCAGCGAGGAGACCGGCAAGGTCGTCCTGCCGATGGAGCCGCGCACGAACCTGCACAACCTCGCCCCGAAGCTGTGGGTCGGCGAGGGGGCGACGCTCAGCCCGAGGTCGGGCACCCGCCGCGACTTCCGCAGGCCGCAGACGTACACGGTGACGGCCGCCGACGGCACGAAGCGCACCTGGACCGTCGAGGCGGTGCCCACCCGCAGCCCCGTCCTGCCCGGCCTGTACGCGGATCCGGACGTGCGGTACATGGACGGCCGGTACTGGATCTACCCGACGACGGACGGCTTCCCCGGCTGGGGCGGCACGCGGTTCAAGGCGTTCTCGTCGAAGGACCTGGTCCACTGGACGGACCACGGCGTCATCCTCGACCTGGGTCCGGACGTCGCCTGGGCCGACAAGAACGCCTGGGCCCCGGCGATCGCCGAGCGCGACGGAAAGTACTACTTCTACTTCTGCGCCGAACAGCAGATAGGCGTCGCGGTGGCCGACTCGCCGGCCGGACCCTTCAAGGACGCACTGGGTGAACCGCTGGTGGGCAAGGACCGGTTCAGCGGGCAGATGATCGACCCGGCCGTCTTCACGGACGACGACGGGCAGTCGTACCTCTACTGGGGCAACGGGCACGCCTACGTCGTCCCGCTGAACGACGACATGGTGTCCTACGACGCCGCCCGGGTGAAGGACATCACCCCGGACGACTTCCGCGAGGGCTCCTTCGTGGTGAAGCGCAAGGGGACCTACTACTTCATGTGGTCCGAGGACGACACCCGCAGCGAGAACTACCACGTGGCCTACGCGACCGGACCGACCCCGCTCGGCCCGTGGACCGAGCGCGGAACGATCCTGTCCAAGCGCCCCGAGTACGGCATCCTCGGCACCGGCCACCACTCCGTGGTCAACACGCCCGGCACCGACGACTGGTACGTCGTCTACCACCGGTTCGCCCTGAACGGCCCCGGGACGTCCGGCGGGGACGGCACGCACCGGGAGACCACGATCGACCGGCTGCGCTTCGCGGCGGACGGCACGATCGAGCCGGTGGTGCCGACCCTGGAGTCGGTCAGCCCGGTGCGGCGGTGACCGACTCCAGCCAGGCGAAGACCTCGTCCTGCATGCGCCGCGGAAAGGCGTGCCCGGTCTCCGGCCAGGTCTCGGTGCGCAGCCGGTCGGCGGCGCCGAGCGAGTGCCAGACGGCACGCAGCCGGGCGTAGGCGGTGCGCACGCCCTCGGCGGTGAACAGCGGGTCCTGTTCACCGCCGAGGAACAGCATGGGCTTCGGCGCGGCGATGCTCGCCACGTCGGGCAGGTCGAGGTGGCGGGCGAGACCCGGGTGCAGCATGTGGAACGCCGACTGTCCGCGCAGGGTGTTGTTGCCGGGCACCAGCATCCCCTTCAGGCCGGTCATCCAGCACACGCTCACGGCGGCGGCGATGTCGTCGCTGAGGCCGGCGGCCTGCCAGGCGCGGTAGCCGCCCATGGAGAAGCCGACGGCCGCGACCCGCCGGGCGTCCACGCGGTCGAGGCCGGCCAGGAAGCCGGCGGCTCGCTGGTCCTCGCGGGCCAGCAGCCCGGCCAGGGAGCTGCCGAGGTGGAAGAGGTTGCTCGCGAGGGCCTGTTGCCGTTCGTAGGTGAGCGGCTCGCGGTCGCCCCAGCCCAGGGCGTCCGCGCAGAACACCACGTGGCCGCGCCGGGCCAGTTCGTCGCCGGGGAAGCGTCCGTCGAAGTGCCGGTCCGCCCAGTCGACGGCTGCGGTGAGCCGGGTGCTGTCGTACCAGGGGCGGACCAGTTTCTCCTTGCCGATGTCGAACCGGGAGCCGTGGTCGTGCAGGAGCAGTGCGGCCGGGAAGGGCCCGGCGCCGTGCGGAGTGAGCAGGGCGCCGCGGACCCGTCCGTAGCGGGTGAGGGAGAGGGTGACCAGCTCCCGCGTGTACCCGTCGCCGTCCTCGCGGGCGGTGAACTCGGGGGCGTACGGGGTGTCGTCCTGCCGGTCGACGAGGAGGTGGGCCTCCACCGTGGCGCGGGCCGCCCGTCGCCACGCGTCGAAGTCCCGGACCGGTGAGGTCCCCCAGGCGAGCGGGAAGGTCAGCTCGTCCTTGAGCGCCGGGTGGAAGCCGGGCAGGTTCCCGGGCGGGGCGTCGGGCGCGTCACCGGCGGCGGGCATACGGCCGCCAGTCGCCGAGGTACGCCTCCCGGGTGTGCGCGGCGGCCTCGGCGCGGGTGAGCTGCGGACGGTTCTCCGGGACGGTGACGGCGGCGGCGGGACCGGTGTTGCGGTACTCGGCGAACCGCTGCTCCTGCCAGGGGTGGGCGTCCCGCATGTTGGCGTAGGGCGCGACCGCGTCGATGCCCGCGCCGAGGTGGGTCTCGCGCACGGTGAGCATGGGGCGGGCGGTGGTGTCGGAGCTGGGCACCCAGGGGCGGGCCAGCTTGTAGTAGCCGTCGGGGGCCTCGCTGGTGATCCGGCCGCGCGTCACCAGGTAGCCGCGCGGGTTGGCACCCGCCGTGGACGGTGCGAAGACGAAGCCGTACGGGGCGCCGGACAGGTCCGTGCGGACCAGGGTGCGGAAGTGGCAGTCCTCATACACGGCCGTGGCCCGGCCGAAGACGAAGTCGACGTCGCCCTCGACGTAGCAGTGGGCGTAGTACTGGCGGGCGAAGAGGCCGAGGTCGCGGGTGTCGGCGTAGAGGGTGTCCTGGTGGCCGAGGAAGCGGCAGTGGTGGAAGGCGGTGCGGTCGCCCATGGCCTTGACGGCGACGGCCTGGGTGCCGGTGAAGTCGGGGTGGTCGGCGCGCAGCCAGTCGTTGGCGAAGGTGATCCAGCGGGCGGTGAAGCCGTCGGCCCGCACGGTGGTGGTGGCGGAGCCGCTGGTGCCGTAGGTGCCGGAGCCGTCCGGCTTGGGGGTGCCGGCCGCGTTGTCGTAGACGATGACGACGTCGCGCGAGTCCTCGGAGGCCCCGATCCAGGTCGCCTCGGTGCGGTCGGCGTCCACGGAGACCGTCTCGCGGTAGGTGCCGGGGGCGAGGACGAGCGTCCAGCCGCTGCCCCGGGCCGCGGTCACGGCGGCCTGGACGGAGGTGAAGTCGCCGCGGCCGTGCGGGTCGACGTACAGGGTCTGCGCGGAGCGGCGGGCGGCCGGTGAGCCGTACCGGCCGAAGGGACGCGGGCGGGGCCGGGCGCCGGCGACGGCGGGGCCGGCCGTGAGGCCGAGGGTGGCGCCGGCGCCGGCGGCCGCCAGGAGGAAGCCTCTGCGGGACGGGGCGGGTCGGTGCATGCCGGTGTTCTCCTTCAGGGGGTGCGGGGCCGGAGGGCCGGGGCGGTGCGGTCGCCCCGGCCCGGTTCGTGGACGGGCGTCAGCGCAGGCGGCCGGCGCCCGCGCCGTGGTCGACCGCGAAGGGGACCGCCCAGGCCGGCAGGACCGTGGTGCGCAGGGTGGGGGTCCAGCCCGCGCCCGACTGGAGGGTCTCGCCCGGGATCTCCTCGTTGTGCACGGCGATCAGGTCGACGGTGCGGCCGTTGACCCGGTTGTGCGCCGCGGTCACCGGCGCCTCGCTCCACTTCTTCAGGACCTTGGCGGGGCTGACCCCGTCCGGCAGCGTGAAGGCGTTGTGCTCGGCGACGAGCTGGGACTCCTTGCCGATGCCGAAGCTGTAGGCGTAGTCCTCGCCGGCCACGAAGTGGTTGTTGTAGACGTCGACCTGGCCGAAGCGGACGCGGGGCGCGCGCTCGACGAGGTTCTTGAACAGGTTGTGGTGGAAGGTGACCTTCAGGTGCCCGCGGTCACCGACGGCGGTGGACTCGCTGTCGCTGTTGCCGATCAGGATCGTCTTGTCGTGCTCGGCGAAGACGTTCCAGGACGCGGTGACGTGGTCGGCGCCCTTCACGATGTCCAGCTGGCCGTCGTGCTGCTGGTAGAGCATGCCGAAGTGGGTGGGCGCCTCGCTGTCGGGATGCTCGCCGTCGGTGAACGTGTTGTGGTCCAGCCACACGTGCGTCGACCCGTACACGACGGCACTGTCGTACTCGGAGTTCCAGTTGCCCTTGTCGCCGTCCGTGGGGTCCCACTGCGGGAAGCAGTCCACGGGGCTCTCGAAGGTCAGGTTGCGGACGATGACGTTGTCCACGCCCTTGATCTGGAGGCTGGCGCCCTTGAGTCCGGCGTTGCGTCCGACGCCGATGACGGTGGTGTCGGCGGGGACGTTCGCCTTGATGGACTGGTCCTGCCGGGCGGCGGAGGCACGGCGCAGGCCCTCGGGGCTGTCGTCGGGCTCGGCGCTCAGGTCGGTCTCCAGGCCCCACTTCTCGGGTGCGTACTTCTCCAGGTAGGCGTCGAAGTCGTAGCCGGGGGCGGCGAAGGCGGCGCAGCCCTCGGAGACGGCGTCGATGGTGCCCTTGACCTTGATGATCCGCGGCGCGCCGGGGTCGGCGGCGAGGGCGGCCTTGAACTCGGCCCAGGTGGTGACGGTGTACACGTGCTCCGCGTCGGCGGCGGCCCCGCCGGTGGTGCCGGTGCCGTGGGACGCCCAGCCGTCGTTCGCCGGCAGCGTCTGCCGGGCGGTGTCGCGCTGCTGGTGTTGGCCGGGCCGGGCCTGCGCGGTGGCGGCGGTCAGGCTCAGCACGAGCGCCGTGCAGCCGACCAGCGCGGCGGCTCTGGTGCGAGCTGTGGCATGCCCATGCCATCTCTGTGTGCTCATGGTGCGGCTCTCCCTTTTCCGAGGTTCGGGGGGTGTTACGCGGTGGCCGGCGCGGGCCAGTCGATCCAGGACTCGGGGATCTCCTCGTCCAGCCGGCGCACGTCCCGGTGCGCCAGCACCCGCGTGCGCAGCAGCTCCCGCGCGACGAGCCGGGCGACCGCGATCGCGCCCGGCGGATTGAAGTGGGTGTTGTCCTGCTCGGTGGCGGTCCAGTTGAAGTACGCCTTGGTCCCCTCGAGGCCGAGCCGCTGCCACAGCGCGAGCGACAGCGCCTCGACGTCGAGCAGCGCCACGCCCTCCTCCCGCGCCAGCGCCCGCATCGCCGCCGGGTACTCCCCGTGACTGGGCCGCGCGGTCCCGGCCGCGTCGAACCGGCGCCGCTCGACGGGCGTGGCCAGCACCGGCCGCGCCCCGCGGGCCCGGGCGCCCTCGACGTACAGGCGCAGATGCTCCTGGTACGTGGTCCAGGGCTCGGTGTGGCGGGTGGGGTCCTCGTCCTTCTCGTCGTTGTGCGCGAACTGGACGAGGAGAAGGTCACCGGGCCGGATCAGACCGAGCACGGCATCGAGCCGCCCCTCGTCGACGAAGCTCTTGGAACTCCGCCCGTTCACGGCATGGTTGGCGACACCGAGCTCCTTGCGAAGAAAGAACGGCAACGCCATTCCCCACCCGGTCTCGGGCGCGGCATCGGAGTACTTCTGCGCGGCGGTGGAGTCACCGGCAATGAAGAGGGTCCGGCCCCGGTGCCCACCGGCTTGAGCGGTGCCGGTCGCGGCAAGGGCCAGGGGAATGGCGGAGACGGCGGCTGAAGTGACTTGTCTTCGGGTGAGTGACACGCCGATGTGCCTTTCAGAGGGGGATGGACAGCTCCCCAGGGGCGCGGGGCTGTATTGATGTGCGGCTCCGCCGCGTGGGCGCGACAAGCCAGGGACGGCCTGCGGCCCGCATGCGACAGGCCGCCCCACGGCGAAACCCGGAACAACTACCCCATCTGCTCGTTCCACTCGGCCTGCGCCTCATTCAGCTGCTCGGCCATGCCATCGAGGAACGACTTCGCGCTCAACTTCCCGAGCAGCACCTTCTGCAGATTCGGCTCGTTGTCCGCCTTGGAGATCGTGTTCCAGTCCGGCAGGTAGTACGGCAGCTGCACAATGGTCGTAGACCCGTCGTTCAGCGCCTCCGCCGCCAGCTTCGTGGGCTCCGCCTTCTGGATCCACGCGTCCTTCGCGGCCTCCGTGTTCGACGGCACCTGCCCCGCCGACTCGTTGAACTTCGAGTTCTGCGCGTGCGACGTGGCGAACTCGATGAACTTCCAGGCGGCCTCCTTGTTCTTGGAGCTCTTGAAGATCCCGAGCCCGTCGACCGGGTTGGACACCTGGACGCGCTCGCCGGAGGCGCCGACCGGCTGCGGGATGCCGCGGAACTTGTCGACGCCGAGCGCCTTCACGTGGTCCTGGTAGGAGCCCAGGTTGTGGTTGAGCATGCCGATCGTGCCCGAGTCGTACTGGGCGACCATCTTGGCGAAGTCGTTGTTGACGTCGGCGGCCGGCGTGGCCTTCTTGTAGAGGGCCGCGTACTTCTCCAGCGCCTCGACGTTCTTCGGGTCGTTGACGGTCGTGTTCTTCTTCTCGGAGTCCCAGAAGGAGGTGATGCCGGACTGCCCGTACATCGCGTCGAGCGCCTGGGCGATGGAGCCGGAGCCGCCGCGGATGGTGTAGCCGAACTCGTTCTTGCCGGCGTTGGTGAGCTCGTCGGCGGCCTTGTAGAAGGCGTCCCAGGTCGTCGGCGCCTCCAGGCCCGCCTTCTCGAACAGGTCGGTGCGGTAGTAGAGGACGCCGTTGTTGGCCGAGGTCGGCACCGAGTACAGCCGGCCGTCGCCGCCACCGGCGGCCCGCAGCGACTCGATCATGTCCTTGTTGACCCTGCCGTTCAGGGACGACCCGGTGAGCCGGTTGTCCAGCGGCTCCAGCGCGTTCTGGGCGGAGAACCCGGCGAGCATCGCCGCGCCGACGCCGCCGACGTCCGGCAGGCCCCCGCCCTGGATGGCCGTGTCGACCTTGGACTGGTACTCGGTGGCGGCGATCCCGACGTACTCGACGTCGATGTCCGGGTTCGCCTTCTCGAACTCGGCGATGATCTCCTTCCAGACGGCCGTACGGATACCGCCGTTGTTGTCCCAGAAGACGATCTTGCCCTTGCCGCTGCCCTCGGCGCCCTCGTCACCGCCCGCCCCGCTGCCGTCGTCACCGCAGGCGGTGGCGGTCAGCGCGAGTACGGCCCCCAGGGCGACGACGGCGGAGGTCCGGCGCCTGCCTGTGCTTCTGCTGCTGCGCATGCTGATCTTCATCGGTCGGCTCTCTTCTTCTGGATCCAACGAAAGAGGTGAACGTGCTGAACGCGTGGGGGGGGGGTCGGTGGTCAGTGGATGCCGAGCTGCTTCTGCGGTCCGGAGAAGCGCTTGACGAGGGCGGGCACGGCCGCCGCCGGGTCGAGCCGGTAGGCGTAGAAGTCACGCGGGTCGAAGGCGGCACCCCACGCGTCGTGGCGGCCCGTGGTGTTGCGCAGGATCGATCCGCGCTGCACCAGCTCCGCGGTGGGGTCGGCCTGGTAGGGGTGCTGGACGTCCCGGTAGTAGCTGTTCTCGATGACCATCTTCGTGGCGCCGCGCGACCAGTTCCCGTACGTCCACACGGGGTCGCCCGGATCGGCCTGCGCCGTCAGATAGTTGTTGTACAGGTGCGCGTAGGCGGCGTTGTCCACGGAGGGGTTGCGCTGCTTGGTGTTCGCGAACCAGTTGTGGTCGATGGTGATCTGCGTCCTGACGTTCGTCGTCCAGCCCAGACCGAACGTCTTGTTGTTGTTCTCGAACCGGTTGTAGGACACGGTCACGTACTCGCTGTCCTTGCGGACGTCCAGCTGCCCGTCGCAGATGTTCGAGAAGCGGTTGTGGTCGACCCACACGTGGTGGACGGTGTCCATCTGGATGCCGTCGAAGTCGGTGTCCTTGCAGTCCCAGTTGCCCGGGACCGCCGAGTCGCGGATCGTCAGGTTGCGGATGATCACGTTGTACGTGCCGGGGTTCAGGTGCAGCTCCCCGTGGACGATCTCGCCGGTGTCGCCCACACCGATGATCGTCTTGTTCGAGCCGACCTCGATCTCCGCGCCGAAGGGCTCGACGTCGATCGCGCCCGCCACCCGGATGACGTACGGCTCCTCGGCCGCCGCGTACTGCGCCAGCGAGGCCTGGTCGGTGACGGTGACGACCTCCCCTCCCGCGCCGCCGGTGGTACCGCCGGCGAGGGAGGCGAAGCCGTGCGGCCGGTCGGTGAAGCGCGGGTTCCCGGTCTCCGGGCCCGGGGCCGCCCGGGCCTCGCCGAGCGCCCCGAGGGCCAGGGCCGCGACCAGGCCCAGGACGGCGGCGAGGGTTCCGCCGCTTCCCGGGAAGCGCTTGCTACGGAGATGCGTCATTGCGACTCCCAACAGGCCTGTGAATGAGGAGGGTTACTGGGGTGTGATCCGGAACCGGGTGAAGCCGGCCGTGCCGGCGTCGCCCTGGCCGGCGGGCGCGAGCGCGAACAGACCGAGCAGCGCGCCGACCCAGCGCCAGGGGGTGGCGGCGAATTCCCGGCCGGTGGCGCGGGGGCCGTCGCCGAGGTCGTAGAAGAAGCGGCAGCGGGCTCCGGCGACGGTCTCGACCCGCAGCCGGACCCGGCCGCCGGGCACGGGGCGGGGACGGTCGGCGTCCCGCTCGGTCCCGGTCACCGACTCGGCCACCGCATCGGCGAACCGGTGCACCAGCTGCACCGTGCCGTCGGCGTCCCGCTGGAGCCCGATCCAGCGGTAGGCGTCGCCGAGCACCGCGAGCCCGGCCCGCGCGCCCGGCTCCTCGCTGTCCAGGCTCAGCTCCACCTCGACGACCGAGGGGACGCCGGGCAGCCGCTGGGTGAGCGCGTTCGGCTGTTTGCGCAGGTCGTGCACGTCGGCCGAGCGGACGCAGGCCAGCCGCAGCCCGTCTCCGGCATGCCGGGCGGCCCAGCCGTCGCGGGGGTTGGCCGCCCACGACCACTGGTGGCCGAACCGTCCGCCGGGGAAGTCGTCGTCGGTCGCGGGCGCGGCGGGCGCCTGCGGGGGCAGGGCGGGGCGGGTGTGCTCGGCGACGGGAGCGCCGTCGTCGCCCAGGACCGGCCAGCCGTCCGCGCCCCAGCTCATCGGCTGGAGGTGCACCACGCGCCCGTACGCCCCGCGCGACTGGAAGTGCAGGAACCAGTCCTCCCCGGCCGGGGTGCGCACCCAACCGCCCTGGTGGGGGCCGTTGACGTCGGTGTCCTTCTGCTCGAGGACGACCTTCTCCTCGTAGGGTCCGAAGAACTCGCGGGAGCGGAAGGCGCCCTGCCAGCCGGTCTCCACCGAGCCGGCGGGGGCGAGGATCCAGAACCAGCCGTCGTGCCGGTAGAGCTTGGGGCCCTCCAGGGTGAACCAGCCGGGCAGGCGGTCGCCGTCGACGATCACCTCGCCCTCGTCGAGGACTCCGGTGCCGTCGGGGTGCATGCGGTGGCCGGTGAGGCGGTTCTTGATCCCGGAGCGGGACCTGGCCCAGCCGTGCACGAGGTAGGCCTCGCCGGTCTCCTCGTCCCACAGCGGACAGGCGTCGATCAGTCCCTTGCCCGCCTTGACCAGGTGGGGCGCGGTCCACGGGCCGCCGATCTCGGGGGCGTTGACCTGGTAGATCCCGTGGTCGGGGTCGCCCCAGAAGATCCAGAAGCGGTCGTCGTGGTGGCGCAGGGAGGGAGCCCAGACCCCGCAGTCCTGGCGGGGCGTCGCGAAGGCCTCCGCCGGCTCCAGGCGGTCGAGGGCGTGGCCCACCAGGGTCCAGTTGACCAGGTCGCGGGAGTGCAGCAGCGGCAGGCCGGGGGCGCGGCCGAAGCTGGATGCGGTCAGGTAGAAGTCGTCCCCGACGCGGACGACGTCCGGGTCGGACCAGTCGGCGTTCAGGACGGGGTTGGTGTAGGTGGCCGCTGTCTCGGGGGTCACGAGCTCAATGCCTTTCGTACGAGGGTCGCGGCGCCGTCGGCGTCGAGGCGGCCGTCGGCGACGACGGTGACGATCCGGCGGACGAGGGTGTCGTCGGGTGCGATGGCCGGCCGGTCGACGTGGGCGAGGGAGGAACCGACGCCCGGGTACTCCTCGGTGCGCACGAACCACGGATCGCGGCGGGTGCGCTCGGTGGCCCCGGCGAAGACCAGCGTCCAGGTGTCGCCGGCCAGGGCCAGCCAGTCGGCGCGGCGGCCGTGCACCTGCGGCTCGCCCTCGCGGTCGGCGGTGAAGACGGCCGGGGGCGTGCTCTCCTTGCGGGCGCGCCAGAAGAAGCCGCCGTAGGCCGCGCCGGGGCGTCCGTTGGTGGCGGGGCTGCCGATGGTGAGCGGGGCGGGGGTGACGTTGGTGAGGGAGAAGGTGAAGTCCAGCGCCCAGGCGGTGTCGGTGAGTGCGGTGGCGGCGACCGTACGGCGCTCGCGCAGCAGGTCGGTGCCGGCGGCGACCCAGCGCAGCTCCTCGACGAAGCCGTCGGGGTCGCGGAGCTGGAAGGCGCTGTGCCGCTGGGTGCCGTGGTTGTCCAGTTCGGTGGGGCCCCGGTCGCGGACGTAGGTGCGTCCGCCCCAGAAGTTGTGGCCCTCGACGTCGGGAACGGCGACACCGACGCCGAGGTGATGGAGGTGGTCGGCGGGGCTGAACTCGGTCACCGCGGTGCCGGCCAGGGTGGTGACGGGGTGCAGGTAGGGACGCGGGGAGAGCCGGGGCGGCAGGTCGGGCCGGGTGACGTAGCGGCCGACGGGGCGGCCCGCCACGCGCAGCACCTGGAAGTCGGTGCCGGTCATCGGGTGCTCACCTCTTTCAGCGGGTGCTCCGTGCGCGGTGCCCAGGGGGCGCCCAGTTCGGAGTAGAGGCAGAGGGTGTCGGCGGCGGCGGCCACGAGGCCGTCGATGCCGGGGACCACGCGGCGCCTCTCGCCGGGGACGCGGCGCCAGGCGGCGTCGGGCAGTCGCTCCGGGTCGGAGGCCCGGCGGATCGCCTCCACGACCCGCATGAAGGCGCCCGTCTCGTCCGGGGGGACCAGCAGGGCGGCGCCGGTGGTGAGGTGCGCGACCAGGTTCTCCAGCAGGTCGGTGCGGTCGTACTCGTACTCCTCGGGGCCGTGGCCGCCGCGCTGGAGCAGGACGCGGTCCTGCTTGTACCAGAAGGTGATGCGGCCGCTGCTGCCGTGCACCAGGACGTACGGCTCGTCGGCCCGCTCGGCGCACAGGGTCGCGGCGACGGTGATCCGCCGGCCGCGTGCGGTGGTGATCCGCACGCAGGAGGTGTCGTCGGCCTCGATGTCGTTGGCGTGGCTCAGCTCGGTCTCGATGTCCGTGACGTCCTCGGCGCGGGTGCCGCCGCCGAGCGCCAGCGCGGTGGCGACGGCGTGCGCGAGGGGGTTGGTGAGCGCCCCGTCGATCACGTCGGCGCCGCCCAGCCGCCGCTTGCCCGACCAGGGTGCCCGGCGGAAGTAGGCCTCGTCGCGCACCCAGGCCCCGGCCCCGCCGATGCCCAGCACGTCGCCGACCGCGCCCTGGGCGACCAGCTCGCGGATCGCGGGCACGGCGTGCGAGCCCAGTGACTGGAACCCGATCTGGCAGACGACGCCGGCCTCGGCGACCCCGTCCGCCATGCGCCGGAACTCGGCGTACGACGGTGCCGGAGGCTTCTCCAGCAGCAGGTGCACGCCTTTGCGGGCGGCGGTCAGGGCGAGGTCGGTGTGGGTGGGGATCGGCGTGCAGATCACGGCGATCCGGGCGCCGGTGGAGTCGAGCAGGGCACCGAAGTCCGCGGACTGCTCCGGGAGTTCGCCGCCGGCCTCTTCCTCGGTCAGCGGGGTGAGTTCGCAGATGCCGGCCAGCCGGACCAGTCCCGCCCGCTCCAGGCGGCGGATGTTGGCGACGTGCCAGCGGCCGTGACCGCGGGCGCCGGCGAGGACGACGGGCAGCGAGGTGTTCATCGCAGCCTCCCCGCGCCCGCGCCCCTCGCCACCGCCCGGTCGGCCTCGGCGGCGCCGTCGACCGGGCCGTGCAGGACGGGCGTCCAGCCGACGTCGGCGGTCAGGTCGCGTTCGCTGCCCGAGTTGTAGGCGTTGTGGATGGCGAGCAGGTCCACCGGATAGCCGTTGAAGAGGGTGCCGCTCTGGTGCAGGGCGCTGCCGTTCCAGCTCTTGACCAGGTCGGCGACCTCGACGTGGCCGGGCGTGGTGAAGGCGTTGTTCTCCGCGTACAGGGCGGACTCGGTGGAGACGCCGAGGGAGTAGCGGTAGTCCGCGTCCCCGTCGTCGACGACGTACCGGTTGTTGTAGAGGTGCACCTGGCCGAAGCGGACGCGCGGGGAGCGCTGGGCGACGGACGCGAACTCGTTGTGGTGCAGGGTGACCCGGAGCCTGCCGCGGTCGCCGGTGGCCGAGTCGCTGTTGCCGATGAGCATCGCCTTGTCGTGGTCGGCGAACCGGCTCCAGGAGACGGTGATCAGGTCGGAGCCGTTCGTGATGTCGAGCAGGCCGTCGTGGCGCAGGTAGTTGCGGGCGAAGTAGGTGGGCTCCTTCTCGTCCGGGTGGCCCTTGTCGCTCGCGGTGACGTGGTCGACCCAGACGTGGGTGGCGCCGTTCAGCCAGAGGTTGTCGTAGGCCGTCTTCCAGTCGCCGAGGCCGCCGGTGTTGGGCTGCCAGACGGGGAAGCAGTCGTAGGCGTCCCGCAGTTCGAGGTTGCGGACGATGACGTTGTCCGCGTTCTTCACCTGGAGGCTCGCGCCCTTGAGGACGGCGTCGCCGCCGAGGCCGACGAGGGTGGTGTTCGAACCGACGGGCAGCACGATCCGTTCGGCCTGCCGGGCGGCGGAGGCCTTGCGGGCCTCCTCCTGCGGGCCGCTGGGCCTGGCATGTCCCCAGGTGCGGGGGTCGTAGGCGGCCAGGTACTTCTTCACGCTGTAGCCGTCGGTCGCGTAGTCGCCGCAGTCCAGCCGGCGTCCTTCGTCGTCGGTGTTGGCGTCGATGGTCCCGGCGATCCGGATGATCTTCGGGGTGTCGCTGCCGTTGTCGAGGGCGCGGACGAGTCCGGCCCGGTCGGTCACGGTGTACACGTGGGTGTCGTCGGCCGCGGCGCCGCCCGTGGTGCCGCCTTCCGCCGCGGCCCAGCCGTCGTTCGGGGAGAGAGTCTCGCGGCCGATGTCCCGGGTGTCGTCGGCCTCGGCGGGGACGCAGAGCAGGCTCAGGAGTCCGGCGGCGACGGCCGCCTGTCGCAGTCTCATCCCTTGACCGCCCCCGCGCTGAAGCCGGTGATCAGCCACTTCTGGATGAAGGCGAAGACGAGCACGACGGGGACGGCCGCGATGATGCCGCCGGCGGCGAGCGCGCCGAGGTCGACGCTGTCCGCGCTCATCAGGGTGTTGAGGCCGACCGGGATGGTCTGCTTGCTCTGGTTGTTGAGGAACATCAGGGCGAACAGGAAGTGGTTCCAGGAGTGCACGAAGGCGAAGGAACCGACGGCGATCAGACCCGGCCGCAGCAGCGGCAGGACGACGACCAGGAAGGCCCGCATCCGGCCGCAGCCGTCGACCCAGGCGGCCTCCTCCAGGGAGTACGGGACGTTCTTGATGAAGTTGCTGATCAGGATGATCGACAGCGGCAGCTGGAAGACCGTCTCGGCGATGATGACGCTGCCGAGCGAGTTGATCATCTGCAGTTCGGCGAAGATCTCGAACAGCGGGACGAGCAGCAGCGCGCCGGGCACGAACTGGGAGCAGAGCAGGGCGAGCATGAAGGCCCGCTTGATCTTGAAGTCGAACCGGGCGAGGGCGTAGCCGCCGGCCAGGGCGACGAGCGTGGTCATCACCAGGGTCGCGAGCCCGACCATCACGCTGTTCTGGAAGAACGTGCCGAAGGCACGGTCGGTCCACACCTTCTCGAAGTGGTCGAAGGTCATCGGCCAGGGCACGAGCGAGGTCGAGCCGGCCGGGCGCAGCGCGAAGAGCAGGATCCAGTAGAACGGGACGAGGGTGAAGATCAGGTAGATGCCGAGCGGCAGGTAGATCTGCCAACGGGGTACCTCGTCCCAGGCCGGGCGCTTCTTGGGGCGCCCCTGCGGTGCGGGGGCGACCCGCTCGGGGGCGGGGGCGGCCACGGTGGCCTCTTTGGTGATCACTTGTTCTCGCCTCCGAACTTGCTCAGCCGCAGGTAGACGATCGAGCAGAAGAGCAGAATCACGAACGCGACCGTGGTCAGGGCCGACGCGTAGCCGAAGTCATGGGCGTCGACGCTGGTGTTGGCGATGTACAGCGGCAGTGTCGTGGTCTCGCCCGCGGGTCCGCCGCCGGTCAGCGTGTAGAGCAGGTCGACGTTGTTGAACTCCCACACCGCGCGCAGCAGCGTGGACAGGATGATGGCGTCCTTCAGGTGGGGCAGGGTGATGTGCCAGAACTGCTTGAGCCGGCTGGCCCCGTCGACCTCGGCGGCCTCGTACAGGTCCTTCGAGACGGACTGGAGGTCGGCGAGGATGAGGATCGCGAAGAAGGGCACGCCGCGCCACAGGTCGGCGACGACCGCCGCGGAGAACACGGTCGAGGTGTCCGACAGCCAGCTGGTGCCGTACTCCCCGATGCCCATGTCGGCGAGGTAACGGGTGATGCCGGTCTGGGAGTTGTAGAGCAGCACCCAGATCGCGGAGGTCAGCACGCCGGAGACGGCCCACGGGGAGAAGACCATGGCGCGCCCGATGCCGCGGCCCACGAAGGTCTGGTTGACGATGAGTGCCAGTGCCAGACCGAAGAGCAGTTGCAGTCCGACCTCGACGAAGACCCACTTGGCGCTGAAGACGAGGGTGTCCCAGAACATCGGGTCGTCGGTGAAGATCTTGACGAAGTTGTCGAAACCCGCGTAGCCGTCCCGCCAGGGCTTGGTGGGGTTGTAGTGCTGCAGGCTGTAGTAGAAGACGCTGATGACCGGGTAGGCGATGAAGCCCAGCATCAGCAGGGCGGCCGGTCCGATCAGCAGGTACGGGAGCCTGCGCGGCGTGGCGGAGGCACGGCGCCGCCGGGGTGGCGCGGGCGGTTTCGCCACGGCTGCGGCTTGGGCCATGACAGTTCTCCGTTCTGGTGCGTCGTGCGTGGTTCGTGCGGGGTGAAGCGCTTTCTAAGGGCGCGGGGTCCACGGCCGTTTCCGTGAACGTGGTGGGTGGGTGCGGTCGGCTGCTTCAGCCCGCGTACGGGTCCTGCACCTTGCCCGGGCGGGCCAGGAACTCGAAGTCGCAGCCGGTGTCGGCCTGGGTGATCTGTTCGTTGTAGAGGGCGCCGTAACCGCGCTCGTAGCGGGCGGGCGGCGGTGTCCACGCGGCCCTGCGGCGCTCCAGCTCCGCGTCGTCCACGCCCAGGTGCAGGGTGCGCGCCTCGACGTCGAGGGTGATGGGGTCACCGCTGCGCACCAGGGCCAGCGGTCCGCCGACGTACGACTCGGGCGCCACGTGCAGCACGCACGCGCCGTAACTCGTGCCGCTCATGCGGGCGTCGGAGATCCGGACCATGTCGCGCACGCCCTGCTTGAGCAGGTGGTCGGGGATGGGCAGCATCCCGTACTCGGGCATGCCCGGGCCGCCCTTGGGGCCGGCGCCCCGCAGGACGAGCACGCTGTTCGCGGTGATGTTCAACGACGGGTCGTTGATGGTCCGCTGCATCGTCCGGTAGTCGTCGAAGACGACCGCCGGGCCGGTGTGCTTGAGCAGGTGCGGTTCGGCGGCGATGTGCTTGATGACGGCGCCGTCCGGGCAGAGGTTGCCGCGCAGGACGGCGACCCCGCCCTCGTCCGCGACGGGGTTGTCCCGCGGGCGGATGACGTCGTCGTTGTGGACGAGGGCGTCCGCCAGCTGTTCGCGCATCGTGTCGTGCGAGACGGTGGGCCGGTCCAGGTGGAGCAGGTCCGGGATGCGGGAGAGGAAGCCGGGCAGGCCGCCGGCGAAGTGGAAGTCCTCCATCAGGTACGTCTGTCCGCCGGGGCGGACGTTGGCCAGCACCGGGACGGTGCGGGCGATGCGGTCGAAGTCGTCGAGGGTGAGGGTGACCCCGGCGCGGCCCGCCATGGCGATCAGGTGGATCACGGCGTTGGTGGAGCCGCCGAGGCCGAGCACGGTGGTGACGGCGTCCTCGAAGGCATCCGCGGTGAGGATGTCGCTGAGCCTGCGGTCCTTGTGGACGAGCTCGACGATGCGCAGTCCGGCCGCGGCGGCCATCCGGTCGTGCCCGGAGTCGACGGCCGGGATGCTGGAGGCGCCCGGGACCGTGACGCCGAGGGCCTCGGCGGCGGCGGTCAGCGTGGAGGCGGTGCCCATCGTCATGCAGTGGCCGGGCGAGCGGGCCAGGCCGCTCTCCAGCTCCTGCATCTCGCAGTCGCCGATGAGGCCGGCCCGCTTGTCGTCCCAGTACTTCCACATGTCGGTGCCGGAACCGAGGGTCTCGCCGCGCCAGTGTCCGGGGAGCATGGGCCCGGCGGGCACGAAGACGGCGGGCAGGTCCGCCGACGCGGCGCCCATGAGCAGGGCGGGGGTGGACTTGTCGCAGCCGCCCATCAGCACGGCGCCGTCGACCGGGTAGGAGCGCAGCAGCTCCTCGGTCTCCATGGCGAGCAGGTTGCGGTAGAGCATGGGGGTCGGCTTCTGGAAGGTCTCGCTGAGCGTGGAGACCGGGAACTCCAGCGGGAAGCCGCCCGCCTGCCAGACACCCCGCTTGACGGCCTGTGCGCGGTCGCGCAGGTGGACGTGGCAGGGGTTGATGTCGGACCAGGTGTTGAGGATCGCGATGACCGGCTTGCCGAGGTGCTCCTCGGGCAGGTAGCCGAGCTGGCGGGTGCGGGCGCGGTGGCTGAAGGAGCGCAGGCCGTCGGTGCCGTACCACTGGTGGCTTCTGAGTTGTTCGGGGGACTTCCGGTCGGTCATACCGACCACCCCGCGGCGATGGCGGCGACCTCGGCGCGCTCGCTCTCGGGGAGCGGCTTGCTCGGCGGGCGGACCTCCCGGCGGCACAGGCCCAGCGAGGCGAGGGCCTCCTTGACGACGGTGACGTTGTTGGCGGAGCCGTTGGCGGCGCGCAGCTCCTCGAAGCGGCGGATCTGCTCCCACACCTTCATGGCGCCCACGTAGTCGCCGGATCGAAGCGCTTCGATCATGTTCAGCGAAACGGCCGGGGCGACGTTCACCAGCCCCGAGGTGAAGCCGGTGGCGCCCGCCGAGAAGTACGAGGGCGCGTACGGCTCGGCCAGTCCCGCGACCCACACGAAGCGGTCGAGGCCGGCGTCGCGGGCGAAGGCGGCGAACCGGGCGGCGTCCGGGACGGCGTACTTGACGCCGATGACGTTGGGGCAGGCGTCGGCGAGTTCGGCGAGCCGGGCGCCGGTGAGCTGGGGGTTGCGGATGTAGGGCACGACGCCCAGTTCGGGCACGGCCTCGGCGATGGCGCGGTGGTAGTCGACCCAGCCGCCCTGGGAGACGTAGGGGTGGACGGGTTGGTGGACCATCACCATCTGGGCGCCGAGTTCGCGGGCGTGCCGGGCGGAGGCGACCGCGGTCGGCACGTCGTGGCCGACGCCGACCAGGATCGCGGCGCGGTCACCGGCCTCCTCGACGGTCAGCTCGGTGACGAGGCTGCGCTCGGCCGGGGTGAGGGCGTAGAACTCGCCGGTGTTGCCGTTGGGGGTGAGGGTCGTGATGCCACCGTCGAGAAGGCGACGCAGCAGGGCCCGGTAGGTGGCGGGGTCGACGGAGCCGTCCTCGGCGAACGGGGTCACCGGGATCGCCACCACGTCGGCCAGGGCCGCCCGCTGGGTCTCGAACGTCGTCGTCATGCCTGACCGTCCTCTTCCTGGGCTTTCCGGGCCTGTGCCGCCCGGACGTCCTGGTCCTCGGATTCCCCGTGCGGGAAGGCCCGTTCGACGAACGACCCGATGTGCGCGTGCAGGGCGCGGGCCGCGCCGTCCGCGTCGCCGGCGAGGGCGAGCCGCAGGATCTCCTGGTGCTCGCGCGCCTCCCGCTCCCAGGAGGGGTCGGCGGCCCAGGCGACGGCGGAGACGAGCGCCGCCTGGTCGCGGACCTCGTCGAGCATCCGGCCGAGCAGCGGGTTGCCGCACGGCACGTACAGGGCGCGGTGGAACTCGCGGTTGGCGAGCGACCGTTCGGCCGTGTCCGTGGCCTGGTCGGCCCGGGCCAGCGCGTCGCGGGCGGCGTCCAGGGAGGCGCCCCGGCGCACCGCGCGCCGGAGCGCCTCGGGCTCCAGGAGCAGCCGCACGTCGTAGACCTCGCGCGCCATGTCCGCGTCCACCATGCGCACCGTGACGCCCTTGTACTGGCTCATCACGACCAGTCCGGTACCGGCCAGCGTCTTGAGCGCCTCGCGCACCGGTGTCTTGGACACCCCGAACTGTGCGGCGAGGTCGGTCTCGACCAGGGCCTGGCCGGGCGTCAGTCGGCCGGTGAGGATGCGGCGTTTGATCTCCTCCAGCACGTACTGCGTGCGGGAGGGGATCGGCGTGGGCACAGAGGTCATGCGCGCCTCTCGGAATCTCGCGTCGGATGCGCGGGCCGGATGCGAGCAGGCCGGATCCCATGACACGGAACGGGCAACTCGCGTATCTGATCTCGCGTATCGCGTCTCATATATGACGTACGGAGTACGACGCGTTGAAGGTAGGAGGGGCGCTGGGCCGCGTCAATGCTTCTGACAAAGAAAGTTGTGGCGGTTGTGGCGCGCTACGCGCGTCGCGTTCCGTCGCGCTCGGCGGGCCGGGTCCAGCCGGGGTCGCGTCCGCTCAGCCCCACCGCCCGCTCCAGCAGGGGTGCGTCGGCGGGGACGGCGACGACGGGACCGAACATGCCGGTGTCCCGGTCGGACTCCTCGGCGGACGCCGCCAGGAGGTCGTACGACGCCTGCAGGGCGGCCGGGTCGGGGCGGTACTCCTGGCCGGTCGCGCGGGCCAGGTCCCAGCCGTGGATCACCAGCTCGTCGGCGGCCACGGCGCCGGCGACCGCGCCGGGCAGGTCGATGCCGCCGGCCCGGGTCATGCCGGTCCAGGCCTCCGGCGCGCGCCACGCCTCGGCGAGTTCGCCGAGCACCTCGGCCAGCTCCTCGCGCCAGCCGGGGCCGATGTCCGGCACGGTCGCCTCGGGGCTGGTGTCGGTGGTGACGCCCAGGTCCTTGCGCGCGGCGTCGCGGAAGGCGACGGCCAGGCCGGTCAGATGGCCGAGCAGGTTGCGGACGGCCAGGTCCGGGCACGGTGTCGGGTCCGCGAGCCGCGCGTCGCTCACGCCCTCGGCGAGGCGGGCGAGGACCTGCGTCTGCGGTCCGAGGTCGAGGGTGGAGGTGTCGTCGGTCATCGGATGCTCCCGGGGTCGTGAGGCCGGCTCTCTGAGGAGGTAGACCGATCACGCCCGCGAAAATCATCGGCCGCCGCGCCCGTTTCCGAGGCATCTTCCCGATGCCGACCGCCACCCCTTAGAGCCACGATGACCAGGCATGACGCCAAGGACAACGGCTCCAACGAGTACGGCGCAGCATTCCTGGCCCGTGGCCCGCGTGCTGCGCGATCGCAACGCGGGCCTGTATCTGAGTGGGGTGGTGGTGTCCGGGTTCGGCACCTCGGCGCTGTGGCTGGCGGCCGGTGTGTGGGTCAAGGACCTCACGGGCTCGGACGGGCTCGCGGCGCTGTGCATGCTCGCCATGTGGGCACCGGCGTCGGCGGGCCCGGCGCTGGGCACGCTCGCGGACCGCGTCCGCCGCAAGCCGCTGCTGATCGCCACGAACCTCCTCGTGGCCGGCCTCCTGCTCACCCTCTTCGCCGTGGACTCGCCGGGCACGGTGTGGCTGCTGTTCGCGGTGCTGTTCCTGTACGGCGCGGCGGGCGTCGTCCACGACGCGGCCGAGTCGGCGCTCGTCGCCGCCGCCGTCGACCCCCGCCTGCTCGGCGACTTCAACGGACTGCGCATGACCGCCACGGAGGGCATGAAGCTCGTGGCGCCACTCGCGGGGGCGGGCGTGTACGCGGCGTACGGCGGCGCGAGCGTGGCGCTGCTGGACGCGGCGACGTTCGTCCTGGCCACCGGGTTGTACGCCGCCCTGCGGGTGCGGGAGGCGCCGCCGGAGCGGCCCGCGGCGAACTGGCGGCGGCGGACGGCCGAGGGCGCCCGGTACCTGTGGGGGCACCCGCGCCTGCGCCCGCTCGTCCTCGCGGGTGGCGCCACGATGCTGTGCGCGGGCGTCAACGGCGCCACGGCCTACGCCGTCGTCGACGCCCTCGGGCACTCCCCGGCGTACGCCGGTGCGCTGTACGCCGTCCAGGGCGCCGGGTCGGTGCTGGTCGGGCTGCTGGCGGGCCCGGCGCTGCGGCGGCTGGGCGGGCGGCGGTTCGCCGCGGCCGGGATCGCCCTGCTGGCCGTGGCGGTGGCGGTGCGGGCCGTCCCGGACGACGCGGTGGCCCTGGCCTCCAGCGCGGCGATCGGCGCGGGGCTCCCCGCGGTGCTGATCGCCGCCCTGACCGCCGTCCAGCACGAGACGCCGGGGCAGCTGCTGGGCCGGGTCACCGCGACGGCCAACTCCCTGGTCTTCACGCCGAACGTGATCGGACTGGCCGCGGGCGCGGCCCTGGTGGAGCTGACCGACCTCCGCCTCCTGCTGCCTGCCGTCGCCGCCGCACTCATGGCGACGGCGGCCCCGCTCGCCCGCCACCCGGCACGCACGGACCGCCCGGCCTCCGGCTCACCGTCCGACACCGCCCCGGACTGACACGGCGACGCCCCGGCGCACCGGCCGGAGGTCGGCGGGGCGGAACCGGGCCGTTCCCGCTCGGTCACCGTCACACACCGGACCGCCCCGCTCGCGCACCCACCCGGAGCCTGCCGAGGGCACGCTGCCGACAGGCGACAGCCGAGGGCCGACCGGCTCCGCCCGCCCCTCGCACCCCGGCCGCCGGCGCACCCCCGTTCACCGCCCCGCGAGCGCCCCCCGTACCGCCTCCAGGTCGCTGTCCGACGCCAGCCCGGCGTGATACAGCCGCAGTTCCGTCGCGCCCAGGTCGCGGGCGCGGGAGGCGTCCGTGGCGAGGGTGTGCGGGCTGCCGCCCATGCCGGAGACCACGGTGAGGTTGGCGGCGAGGACGGCGCCGGGGCGGGCCTGTTCGGCGAACGGGGTCAGCAGGCCCGCGCCGCCCGTGCAGGGCACGGTCACGCCGTCCGCGACGGACAGGATGTGCGCGGGGTCGACACCGGCGTTGGCACCGCAGTGGTACGACACCGGGTCGGCGTGCAGCAGGACCTGGAAGCCGTCGGGCGCGGCGGCGCGAACGGCCGCGACCGCCGCCTCCTGGAGGGTGCGGGCGGTTTCGTCCCGCCACGCGCGTGTGGCGTTCGCCGACGCCTCGCCCAGCAGCTTCTCGACGCCCGCCCAGCCTCCGTCGGACGCGGCCGTCCCCCGCCACACCGGCTCCAGCGCGGCGCGCACGGCGGCGGCCAGTCCGTCGGGGTCGAGGCCCTGCGCGCCGTAGCCCTCCCGGCAGTCCGGGCAGAAGCACAGGGACATCAGGTACTGCCCGGCGTCCCCGAGCCCGACCCCGCCGGTCTTGTCGTGGGCGTGCAGGTGGGCGAGCCCGTACCAGCCGAGCGACTCCAGTTCGGTCCCGCGTGCCCCGGGCCGCACGGCCGCCTCGGCGGCCAGGTCGGTGAGGTACGCGCGCGTGGCGGGCTGCGCGATGCACGGCGCCCAGGGATAGCGGTCGCCGTAGGCGTTGACGACGGAGGTGTGCGGCTGCTCGGCACCGAGGCGGGAGTTGTGGGCGAGGACGACCCAGGTGTGCACCTCCAGGCCCGCGTCCGCGAGTGCGGCGGCGGCCTCGCCCCAGGCGTCGCCGGGCGCCCAGTCGCCGGCCTCGTAGGGGCGTGGCTCGCGGCCCTCCCAGCGGGCCGCGTCCGGCGGGTAGAGGACGGCGGCGTACTCGGCGGTGACGACGCGGTGGCGCGGGTGCCGGGGGGTGAGGGCGCGGGTGGAGTGGTAGGCGGCGGCGAGTGTCACCTGCTCCACGCCGGTGCCCGCGATGAAGCCGGCGGCTTCCGGGTCCCCGTTGACGTCCCAGGGGTAGACGAACGCCGACGCCTTCACTTGGCCTCCTCCAGGTCCACGGCCGCGTCCACGTCGTCGAGCAGCGCGTACCCCCGCTCGATCACCTCGGCGAGCTGCTTCACATGGTCCTCGGCCGGCTCCTGCAGCGGCGGCCGCACCTCCCCCACGTCCAGGCCGCGCAGCCGCACGCCCGCCTTGACCAGGGCGACGGCGTACCCGCGTCCCTGGGCGCGCAGTTCGACGAACGGCCGGTAGAAGCCGTCCAGCAGACGGTGCACGACGCTCTCGTCGCCCGCGCGGAGCGCCCGGTGGAAGGCGAGGGCGATCTCGGGGGCGAAGCAGAACACGGCGGACGAGTAGAGCGTGACGCCGAGGGCGCCGTAGGCGAGCTGGGTCTGCTCGGCGGTCGGCAGCCCGTTGAAGTAGAGGAAGTCGCCGCCGGGCACCTCGGTGCGCACGGCGCTGACGATCCGCTGCATGAGGTCGAGGTCGCCGAGCCCGTCCTTGAGGCCGACGATCCCGTCCGTGCGGGCCAGTTCGACCACGCTCCGAGGGGTGAACACGGCGTTGTCGCGCTGGTAGACGATCACGGGCAGGGAGGTCGCCGCGGCCACCTCCCGGTAGTGCCGCAGCAGCCCCTCCTGCCCGGGGACCACGAGGTACGGCGGCATCGCGAGCAGGCCGTCGGCCCCCGCCTCCTCGGCGAGGCGCGCGTAGTGCACGGCGAGGGCGGTGCCGTAGCCCGCGCCCGCCACGACGGGCACCCGTCCGGCGGTCTCCTCCACGGCCGCCCGCACGCAGGCCTGGAACTCCTCGGGGGTGAGGGCGTGGAACTCGCCGGTGCCGCAGCAGGCGAACACGGCGGCGGCCCCGGCCTCGACCCCGCGGCGCACATGCGCGCGGAAGACGGCGAGGTCGACCTCACCCCCGGGGGCGTACGCCGTGACGGGGAAGAACAGCGGCCCGCTGGGCACGGTGAGCCGGGCGGCGAGAGGGGCTGTGGTCACGGGCGCTCCCCATTCCATATCCATGATCTGCGTCTATATTTCTGAACGCCCCCACGCTAAGCGGCCCCGCGAACACCGTCAAGCAGGCCAGCCCTTGACGGCTGACCACCGGTTCCTTAGCGTGTCCACGCATATGAACGCCAGGCGCCCCTCCGCACGCCTGCCGCTTCACGAGACCTGTCGGAAGCCGCTTCACGAGACCCACCGGAACCTAGGAGTCCCGAGGATGCCCGCACCCCGCACCGTCCTGCTCACCGGCGCCGCCGGCGGCCTCGGCACCCTGATGCGGGAGCTGCTCCCCGACCACGGGTACCGGCTGCGTCTGCTCGACCTGCGCCCGGTCGAGGGCGAACCGGACGCGATCGTCGCCGACCTCGCCGACCGGGCGGCCGTACGCGAGGCGGTCCGGGGCGTCGACGCGATCATCCACCTGGCGGGCATCTCCCTGGAAGCCTCGTTCGAGAAGATCCTGGCGGCCAACATCGAGGGGACGTACAACCTGTACGAGGCCGCCCGCGAGGAGGGCGTCGGCCGCATCGTCTTCGCCTCCTCCAACCACGCCGTCGGCTACACCCCGCGCCCCCAGGGCGACGACCCCCTCATCCCGATCGACACCCCGCGCCGCCCGGACACCTTCTACGGCCTGTCCAAGTGCTTCGGCGAGGACCTCGCCCAGCTCTACTGGGACAAGCACGGCATCGAGACCGTCTCCGTCCGCATCGGCTCCTGCTTCCCCGAGCCGACCAGCGTGCGCATGCTCTCCGTGTGGATGAGCCCCGCCGACGGCGCCCGTCTCTTCCACGCCGCCCTGACCGCCGAGAACGTCGGGCACACCGTGGTCCACGGCTCCTCCGCCAACACCCGCCTGTGGTGGGACCTCACCTCCGCGCGGGCGCTCGGTTACGAGCCGCAGGACGACTCCGAGCCGTACGCCGAGAAGCTGATCGCCGAGCAGGGCGACCTCGACCCGGGCAACCCGGCGCACGCCCGCCTGGGCGGCCACTTCGTGACCGACCCCCCGATCTGGCCGTACTGACCGGAACCGGGCGGCCATCGAGGCGGGCGGGCACCGAACGGGCCCGCCCGCCTCGGCATACGGGCATCCGCCCTGCCCGTTCTCACCCCGCGCCCCGCTGCGGCCCAGGTCCGAGACGGGCACCCGACGGCCGCAACGGGCACAAGCGGGCAGCATCGGCTCCGCAACAGGCCTGGTCAGTGCCGCACGGCCGCTGTAGAACTTCCCCCATGGGCCCCACGGGCCCGAACGGGCAAGGACGCGGCGCCGAGGCGGTGAGGCAGGTGTGGGGCATGGGCACGAGGACGGCGGAGGAACGCCAACGCGAGATCGTGCGGATCGCCCGCGCCACCGGCTCGGTCGACGTCACCGCGCTCGCCGCCGACCTGGGCGTCGCCAAGGAGACCGTACGACGCGACCTGCGCGCCCTGGAGGACCACGGCCTGGTCCGCCGCACCCACGGCGGCGCCTACCCCGTGGAGAGCGCCGGCTTCGAGACCACGCTCGCCTTCCGCGCCACCAGCCACGTGCCGGAGAAGCGCCGGGTCGCCGCCGCGGCGGCCGAACTGCTCGGCGACGCCGAGACGGTCTTCGTCGACGAGGGCTTCACCCCCCGGCTCATCGCCGAGGCCCTCCCCCGGGACCGCCCGCTGACCGTGGTCACCGCGTCCCTGCCCGTCGCCGGCGCGCTCGCCGAGGCCGGCGACACCTCCGTCCTGCTGCTCGGCGGCCGGGTCCGTTCGGGCACGCTCGCCACCGTCGACCACTGGACGACGAAGATGCTGGCCGGATTCGTCATCGACCTGGCGTACATCGGCGCCAACGGCATCTCCCGCGAACACGGCCTCACCACCCCCGACCCCGCCGTCAGCGAGGTCAAGGCCCAGGCGATCCGGGCCGCCCGCCGCACCGTCTTCGCGGGCACGCACACGAAGTTCGGGGCGGTCAGCTTCTGCCGGTTCGCGGAGATCGGCGCCCTCGAAGCCATCGTCACCAGCACGCTGCTGCCCACGGCCGAGGCCCACCGCTACTCCCTGCTCGGGCCGCAGGTCATCCGCGTCTGACCAACCGACTCCCGTCCCCGGAGGGCACCCTCACACCCTCCGCTGCCCCATACCTCCCCATATGTTCAGGAGCGATCCATGCGAACCCAGAGCCGACGGAGGCTGCCGCGAGCCACGCTCGCCATGGCCGCCGCAGGGACGCTGCTCGCCCCGCTGCTCTCCGGCTGCTGGGTCGGGGCGGGCGGAGCCGGATCCGGCGGCGACGCCATCAACGTCCTCATGGTCAACAACCCCCAGATGGTCGAGCTGCAGAAGCTCACCGCGGACCACTTCACCGAAGAGACCGGCATCAAGGTGAACTTCACCGTCCTGCCGGAGAACGACGTCCGCGACAAGATCAGCCAGGACTTCGCCAACCAGGCCGGCCAGTACGACGTCGCCACCCTCTCCAACTACGAGATACCGATCTACGCCCGCAACGACTGGCTGCACGCGATGGACTCCTACGTCGCCGAGGACCCGGCGTACGACCAGCAGGACATCCTGAAGCCGATGCGCGAGTCCCTCACCGGCGACGACGGCAAGCTCTACGGCCAGCCCTTCTACGGCGAGTCGTCCTTCCTGATGTACCGCAAGGACGTGTTCGCCGAAGAGGGCCTGACGATGCCCGAGCACCCCACCTGGACCCAGGTGGCCGACCTCGCCGCGCAGCTCGACGGCGCCGAGCCCGGCATGAAGGGCATCTGTCTGCGCGGACTGCCCGGCTGGGGCGAACTGATGGCCCCCCTGACGACCGTCGTGAACACCTTCGGCGGCACCTGGTTCGACCAGGACTGGCAGGCGCGTCTCGACTCGCCCGAGTGGGAGAAGGCGACGAAGTTCTATGTCGACCTCGTCCGCGAGCACGGCCAGTCCGGCGCCGCCCAGTCCGGCTTCGCCGAGTGCCTGAACAACATGACGCAGGGCAAGGTCGCCATGTGGTACGACGCCACCTCCGCGGCCGGCTCCCTGGACTCGGCCCAGTCCCCGGTCAAGGGCAAGGTCGGCTACGCACCGGCCCCCGTCGAGAAGACGGACACGTCCGGCTGGCTCTACACCTGGGCCTGGGGCATCCAGAAGGCCTCCCGCAACGCCGACAAGGCCTGGAAGTTCGTCTCCTGGGCGTCCAGCAAGGAGTACGAGCAGCTCGTCGGCGACGAGATCGGCTGGTCCGACGTGCCGGCCGGCAAGCGCGCCTCGACGTACGAGAACCCGGCGTACCGCCAGGAGGCCGCCGCCTTCCAGGAGATGACCAGGGAGGCCATCGAGGGCGCCAGGCCCAAGGACCCCGGTGTCCAGCCGCGCCCCGCGCCCGGCATCCAGTTCGTCGGCATCCCCGAGTTCACCGACCTCGGCACCAAGGTCTCCCAGGAGATCAGCGCGGCCATCGCCGGACGCCAGTCCGTCGAGGAGGCCCTGAAGAAGTCCCAGCAGCTCGCCGAGCAGATCTCCGAGGAGTACGAGGGACGATGACCGCCACGACCACGGCCCCCTCGGCCGCACCCGACCACGCCCGCCCCACCGTCCGCCCGCCGTACTCCCGGCTGAAGGCCTGGGCCACCCGGGCCCCCCTCCTCCCCGCCCTGATCTTCATGATCGTGGTCACCCAGCTGCCCTTCGTGGCGACCCTGGTGATCTCCTTCTTCGACTGGAACGCCCTCTATCCGGACGCCCGCCACTTCACCGGCTTCACCAACTACGGCGACGTCCTGAGCGACCCGGCCCTGCGCAAGTCGGTGTGGACGACGATCCTGCTGACGGTCGCGGTCGTCCTGGCGAGCCTGGTCCTCGGCCTGGTCCTCGCCCTGCTCCTCGACCGCAGGTTCAAGGGCCGCGGCGTCGTCCGCACCCTCCTGATCGCCCCGTTCCTCGTGGTCCCCGTGGCGGCCGCCCTGCTCTGGAAACACGTCCTCTACAACCCCGAATACGGCCTGCTCAACGGCCTGTTGCACTACGTCGGCGGGCCACAGCCGGACTGGATCTCGGACACCCCGCTGCTCGCCGTCGAGGCCTCGCTGGTGTGGCAGTGGACGCCGTTCATGATGCTCATCCTGCTGGCCGGACTGCAGAGCCGCGACCAGCAGCAGATCGAGGCCGCCCGGGTGGACGGGGCGAGCGACTGGCAGATCTTCGTCCACCTCACCCTGCCCCACCTGCGCCGCTACCTCGAACTCGGCGCCCTGCTCGGCTCGATCTACATCGTCCAGAACTTCGACGCGGTCTTCACGATCACGTCCGGCGGCCTGGGCACGGCCAACCTGCCCTACACCGTCTACCAGAGCTTCTACCAGGCCCACGAGAACGGCCTCGCCTCGGCCGCGGGCGTCCTGGTCGTCATCGGCTCGATCATCATCGCGACCTTCGCGCTGCGCGTGGTGTCGTCCCTGTTCCGCGAGGAGGTCGGCCGCGCATGAGCGCCACCGCCGTACGACCCGCCGCCACCGGCACCGCCGGTGCCCAGCCCGCACGAGTCCGCCGCAGGGCCGGCGCCGGCCTGGGCCTGGTGGCATGGCTGGCCGGGATCGTCTTCTTCCTTCCCATCGCGTGGATGGCCCTGACCTCCTTCCACTCGGAGGAGGACGCCGCCACCAACCCGCCGTCCTTCGCGGCCTCCCTCACCCTGGACGGCTACCGCGAGTTCTTCGGCGCGGACGGCGGCGCGAGCCCCTGGCCGGCGCTGATCAACTCGGCGGTGGCGTCGATCGCCTCGACCCTCTTCGTCCTGGTCCTGGCCCTGCCCGCCGCGTACGCCCTCTCCATCCGCCCGGTGAAGAAGTGGACGGACGTCCTGTTCTTCTTCCTGTCCACCAAGATGCTGCCGGTGGTGGCGGGCCTGCTGCCGATCTACCTGTTCGCCAAGAACACCGACCTGCTGGACAACATCTGGCTGCTGGTCATCCTCTACACCTCGATGAACCTGCCGATCGCGGTCTGGATGATGCAGTCCTTCCTGGCCGAGGTCCCGGTCGCGATCATCGAGGCGGCACGGGTGGACGGCGCGAAGCTGCCCACGATCCTGACGAGGGTGGTCGCCCCGATCGCGCTGCCCGGCATCGCCGCCACGTCGCTCATCTGCTTCATCTTCAGCTGGAACGAACTGCTCTTCGCCCGGGTGCTGACGGGCGTGGTCGCCGAGACCGCCCCCGTCTTCCTGACCGGCTTCATCACCAGCCAGGGCCTGTTCCTGGCCAAGGTGTGCGCCGCGTCGCTCGTCATCTCCCTGCCGGTGCTCGCCGCGGGGTTCGCCGCCCAGGACAAACTGGTCCAGGGCCTGTCGTTGGGAGCCGTGAAATGAAGGCCGCCGTCATCGAGTCCGTGGGCCGCGCCGTCGTCACCGAGGTCCCCGACCCCGCACCGGGCCCGCGCGAGGTCGTCGTCGAGGTCGCCGCCTGCGGCCTGTGCGGCACCGACCTGCACATCCTCCAGGGCGAGTTCGCGCCCAAGCTCCCCATCGTGCCGGGCCACGAGTTCGCCGGCGAGGTCGTCGGCGTCGGCGCCCAGGTCACGGAGGTGGCGGTCGGCGACCAGGTCGCCGTCGACCCGTCCCTCTACTGCCACGAGTGCCGCTACTGCCGCACCGGCCACAACAACCTCTGCGAACGCTGGGCGGCCATCGGCGTCACAACGGCGGGCGGCGCGGCCCAGTACGCGGTGGCACCGGTCGCGAACTGCGTGAAGCTCCCCGAGCACGTCCGTACCCAGGACGCGGCCCTGATCGAACCGCTCTCCTGCGCGGTCCGCGGCTACGACGTCCTCCAGTCCCGCCTCGGCGCCCACGTCCTGATCTACGGCTCCGGCACGATGGGCCTGATGATGCTGGAGCTGGCCAAGCGCACCGGGGCGGCCAGCGTGGACATGGTCGACGTCAACCCGACCCGCTTGCAGACGGCCCGCGACCTCGGCGTCTCGGCCTCCGCCGCGACCCCCGACGAACTGGACCGCCCCCAGGGCTGGGACCTCGTCATCGACGCCACGGGCAACGCGGCGGCCATCCAGGACGGCCTGGACCGGGTCGCCAAGGCGGGCACGTTCCTCCAGTTCGGCGTGGCCGACTACGCGACGCGCGTACAGATCGACCCGTACCGCATCTACAACCAGGAGATCACCATCACCGGCTCCATGGCCGTCCTGCACAGCTACGAACGCGCGGCGGAACTGTTCGCGAACGGCGTCCTCGACCCGGACGTCTTCATCAGCGACCGCATCGAGCTGGCCCGCTACCCGCAGGCACTGGAGCAGTTCGCGGCGGGGGTGGGAAGGAAGATCGTGGTCGTGCCGTGAAGGATCAGCCCGTCCGGCGTTTGAGGACGAGGCCGTCAAGGCCGAAAGCGGGGGTCTGGGGGCGCAGCCCCCAGGGACGGGAAGGGAAGGGGCGGCGGGGGCGAAAACCCACCGGCGCCCCACCGCCCCGCCTCCACCCCGATTGGCCCCCGGGTAAGGGAACGGTAAAACGCCCCCGCTCGTTCACCCGGCATGACAGCTATGACCCCCGGCTCGAACATCCCCCTCGCCGCCGCCCGCGTGACGGTGGACGTCGCCGCGCCCGTGCGGCTCGACGTATCGGGCCTGCTGCTCACCGCCGACGGCAAGGTGCGCTCCGACGACGACTTCATCTTCTACAACCAGCCCACAGGCCAGGGCGTGACCTACCGCTCCGGCGGCGGCACCGCCCCGGACGCGATCGTGGTCGACACCGCCGCCGTCCCGCCGGGCATCGAGAAGATCGTCGTCACCGCCAGCCCGGACGCCGCCGGGCAGACCTTCCAGGGCATCGAACCGACCGCCACCATCCGCAACGCGGACGACAACTCCGTCCTCGCCACCTTCACGCCCCCGCAGCTCGGCACCGAGACCGCACTGGTGATCGTGGAGGTCTATCTGCGCAACGGCGCCTGGAAGGCCCGCGCCGTCGGCCAGGGCTACGCCAACGGGCTCGCCGGCATCGCCACCGACTTCGGCGTCACCGTGGAGGAGCCGGCCGCCCCGGCCCAGCCCGCCGCGCCCGCCCAGCCCGCGCCCCCGGCGCGGTCGCACGCGGCCACTCCCCCGCCGCCCGCCGCCGCGCCGTCCATGCCCGCCGCTCCCCCGGCGGCACCGGCCGCCCCGCCGGCCCCGGCGCCGGGCACCGGCAAGATCAACCTCGACAAGGGCCGGGTCAGCCTCCAGAAGAACCAGACCGTCTCCCTCGTCAAGGGCGGCCGTCCGGTGCTCTCCCAGGTCAAGATGGGCCTCGGCTGGGAGCCGGCGTACCGCGGCAAGGACATCGACCTGGACGCGTCGGTCATCGCGTACGGTCCGCAGCGCAACCACATCGACAGCTGCTACTTCGGCAAGCTGTCGATCGTGGGCGGCGCCATCAAGCACTCCGGCGACAACCTCACCGGTGAGGGCGGCGGCGACGACGAGGTGATCATCGTCGACCTCGGCCGGCTCCCACAGGAGGTCAGCGGCCTGGTCTTCACGGTCAACTCGTTCTCCGGCCAGAAGTTCACGGAGGTCGCCAAGGCCTACTGCCGTCTCATGGACGCCGCGACCGGCGAGGAGCTGGTCCGCTTCGACCTGACCAGCGCCGAGCCGCAGACCGGCGTGATGATGGCGAAGCTGATCCGGCAGTACTCGGGTGAGTGGGAGATGACCGCCATGGGCGACTTTGTCAAGTCCCGCACGGTCCGGGGAATGGTGAAGCCGGCGGCGAAAGCGCTGTAGGCGACCGGGTGGGCGCTGCCGCACCGGGAGCGCCCACCCCGGTGACGGCAGTCCCCGGGCTCCCGGCGTTCTGTGAAGACTTCGAGCAGCAGTCTCGCACTCCAGGACGATTGACTATGCTGGCAAAGCCCGGGCCCTGCAGTGGCCCTTCGGTGACCTTCTTCAGAGGACAGGGGTTCAGCGCGGTGGCGTGGGACGAGTGGGAACAGCTGAAGAGTGAAGCGCTCGAACGCCAACAGAGCGGCGCGACCCACATGCAGCTGAACCAGTATCCCGGCGACTCCGGTCCGGGTCCTGCCCCGACGACGCCCGGTAAGACGGGTGACCTCAACGTCGACCAGCAGGACCTGTCCAAGATCGGTAGCCACGCGCACACCCTCTACAACCAGCTCTGGGACCAGGCCCGCCTGGACAACACGAGCGTTGACGAGGCGGCCGGCGACCTGACCTCGCAGGGTTTCGCGCTCGGCTCCGGACTCCAGCACCTGTCGAACCGCTGGTCCACGCAGCTGAACACCGTCCTCGACGCCTGCGCACACATCTCCAACCACATGCAGGTCACCAAGAAGATCCACAACGGTGACGAGGCCTACATCCTGCGGCAGATGAGCAGCATCGCCACCCTCGACGCCGGTTTCGACGAGCGGGTCGGACCGGCCGGGGAACAGAATCCGATCTACGGCGAGAAGAAGAAGTAACCGCACAACGGGGGGCCGCTCATGGATCTCGACACTCTGCGCCACGCCAATTTCAAGTTGCTCGACGACGCCGTCGAGGACTGGTCGGTCATCGTCGGCAACCTGAACACTCTCGCCGAGGACGCCGAGAAGGGCCTGCGCCAGGCGGCCAACAAGGCGAACTGGGCCGGTGAGAACTCACGCGTCTCCAAGGAGTTCATCGGCAAGACGGCCGGTGAGATAAAGGACGCCCACACCCAGGCCGGGTCCGTCCACAGCATCCTCAAGGACACCGCCGGGGAGCTGCGGGGCTACCACAACCAGTTGAAGGATGCCATTGAGCGCGGCCTGAAGAAGAACCTCACCGTAATGGACACCGGCGACGGGGGTTTCACCGTCACCATGAACGTCCACCCGGACCGCGCGGCGGAGGGCCACACACCGCCCTCCCACACCCAGAGCGACGTCAACGCCCTGCGCGACGAGATCCAGGGCATCCTCGGCAAGGCCACCGAGAGCGACAATTCCGCCAGCAAGGTTCTCAAAGCGCTGGCCGACCAGACCAATTACGGTTTCGGCGACGCCAGTTACCAGGACCGGGACACGGCTGCCGAAGCGCTCGAGACAGCCGAGGAGCTGGCGGCACTCGCCAAGAAGGACCCGGAGAAGCTCTCCACCGCCGAGTTCGACCGGCTCAACGCGGGACTGAAGCAGTACTCCGCCGACCCGCTGTTCGCCGAACACTTCGCCACCACGCTCGGACCGCGGAAGACACTGGACTTCTGGACCGGTGTCACCGACCCGCACACGGGGTGGGACCTGCGCCACGACCGCCGGGAGCAGTTCGACGACCTCCAGAAGCACCTGAGCCTCACACTCGCCAGCGCCACCCAGAGCGACAGCGCCGCGATGACCTCCTGGAAGGGCAACATGGTGGCCCTGGTCGACCAGCCCGTGGGCCGCGGCGGCGGTTTCCCGCTGGGCGGGCAGGTGATGAGCAACCTGATGCGCTGGGGCGACTACGACGACCGGTTCCTGAACAGCTACGGCGACAAGCTCATGGCCACCGAGAAGAAGTTCACGGACAACGGACGGCACGGCGCCTGGCAGCGTTTGGGTCCCGACGCGACGCTCAACCACACGGGCACGGACACCGGCTGGGACCCGATGACGGGCTACCTCAAGGCCCTTGCCAACAACCCGGACGCCGCGACGTCCTTCTTCAACGACACCTTCCTCACCAAGGACGAGGACCACGACTTCACCGAGAAGAAGGACGACAAGGAGGTCAAGAAGTCGCTGACCAACTTCGACTACCTCTTCGAGGAGCGCGACTGGCCCACCGACTTCGACTCCGAACACGAGGAGAGCATCGCGGGCCGGAACAATCTGGCGATGGCCCTGGAGGCCGCCACCACAGGTCACCCAGCCGGGGAGCAGCCGACCCTGGACACACCGCACCACAACGCCGAGCAGACCAAGCTCATGGAACGCCTCGTGTCGTCCATCGGCGAGGACCCGGACGAGCGTCTGCTCAAGCACGGACACATGATCGACAGCGTGGGTCAGATCACCGCCGAGTACCTCCCGGACATCAACCGGTCCATCAGCGGCGCGGACCGGAACGACCCCGAGTCGACGTCGTGGGAGCGGACGCAGAAGATGTACCCCATGTACGGGGAAGAGGCCGTACTCGATCCACGGGACGTGACGAAGCTCCTCTTCACCGTGGGCCAGAACCCGGATGGCTACGCGGCGGTGGAGGTGGGCCAGAAGGCGTACATGAGCCAGCTGATGGAGCACCACCTCAACCCCGACCTGCCGGCCGGCCAGGTCGTGGACGACGACACGGAAGGCGTCGTGCGGCAGATCGCGGAGAGGTCGGGGGAGGTCTCCGGCATCCTCGCCCTGGGGCGTCAGGAGGAACTGGCGGCTGCCGGGAAGGAGAAGGACGAGGCCTACAAGGATTCGATGGACCTGGTCAAGAGCAGCATCTCCGGTGGTCTCGGCACGGCGGTCGGCGTGGGAACCTCCTTCGTCGCCACACCCTGGGTCGGAGCCCTCGCGGGTGGCGCCACCACCACCGTCACCGGCACCGTCCTCGAATCCGTGTTCCAGGACTTCAAGAGCACGGAACTGGAGGACTCCGAGGACGCGAGGGGCGAGCGCTGGCAGAACGGCCTGCAGAGCAACGGCAACCGCTCGGGCCAGGCGGCTCGGCTGGCCGCGGAAGAGTACGGCATGGTCGACCCCGCCGACGCCGAGACCTGGGCTCGGGACAGCGGCAAACAGGGCTTCTACAACGCCCAGGCGATCGTCGACGGCCGTACCCCGGGCAGCCGGACAACGTCCTGACCAAGTCGCCGAACCCCACCCGGATACCAAGCAGCCCCCGAGAGGTACCACCATGACCCGCCGTCGACCGGTCCCCGGACCACGCTCCGGTCCTGCGCTCGCCGCCGTCGTCCTCGCCGTCCTGGCCCCCACGGTCACGGGGTGCGGCGCCGGCGAAGAGACCAGGGACTACTCCGTGCCGGGCACCCTCTGTGGCATACGCGTCGACGCCGAGGAACTCACTCCGTTCCTCCCGCCGGGGAAGAAGCTCTCCGTCGAGCCCGAGGTCAACCCCGCGTCGATCTGGTGCGATGCGTCCGTGGACGGGAAGCTCGCCGTCAGAACGGTCCAGGATTGGTGGCAGGGCGGCGCTGACACGGCGTACTTCCTCCGCAGCCAGACCCTCGAGCCGGTGGAGGAGACCGCGGACGAGGGGCGGTACGTGTATTCCGACTGGCAGGCGTTCGGCAAGACGGAAGGCTGCGTCGACGAGAAGTACGGGCAGGAGCTCTACACCGGGGTTCAGGCCTACGGTTCCGACCACCGGGACGCCGACGCCATGAAGCGTCTGATCGTCTCCTTCACGAAGGAGGTCGAGAAGTCGGACGAGTGCGACGAAGGAGCATCGTGAGCTACTCGACCCCGCCCCGCAGCCCGTCCCACACCAGCGACAGGTACCGGAGGACCGACGCCGGCTCCCCGCCCTCCCCCTCGCTCGACCCGGCCGCCGTGGCCACCCCGTGCACCAGCCGCAGCACCTCGACCGGCTCGACATCCGGCCGCAGCGCCCCCGCCTCCTGCGCCGCCCGCACCAGCCGGTCGGCCGCGCCTCGCAGGCAGTCGCCGCAGGCCGTGTCCACCGTCGAGTCGCCGGCCGTGACGGCGGTGCCGAGCAGCGCCTTCATCCCGCGGACCTGGATCATCCCGGCGGCCAGTTCATTCAGCCACTCCCGCAGCGCCTCGCCCGGCACCCGTTCGGCCGCGATGACGTCCGCCCGGGCCGCGATCGCCTCGATCCGATCCAGATAGGCGGCCTCCAGCAGCGCCTGCCGTGTCGGGAAGTGCCGGTACAACGTGCCGGTCCCGACTCCCGCACGCTTGGCGATGTCGTCCAGGGAAGCGCCTTCACCGCGCTCGGCGAAGGCCGCCGCCGCGACCTCCAGCAGCCGTTCACGGTTGCGGCGGGCATCCGCGCGCATGGCCCTGACCTGCGCCATCCCACTACTCCCTGCACACCGACGTCTTCCGCCGAACCCTACCGCGCGCCCCGCCCGGCCCACACGGAGGAAGGGGACCACTCCGGGTCCGCTTCCACCGGTGGACGGCGGCGGGGGCGCGTCTCTGCGTCCTGTCGGCGGCGGGCCTGGTGGGTCGGCTCCTTCGAGACGTGCTGGAGCGGCTGACGACCGGGACGCCGTGCTCGCGGGATCAGGCGGCCCAGGGCCAGTCGGCGTCCCGGGCGGCTTCGAGCAGCGGAACCATCCGGAAGGCGGCGTCCGAGAGGCCGCCGAAGGTGTGCCGGTTGGCCTGGCCCGACGGACCGTGGCCCGCCCGGTGGCCGGCGAGGTTCCAGGTGTAGACCGGGACGTGCGGCGGGACCTGCTCGGTGGGGTCGCCGTGCCGGTTGTACGCGTACTGCTCGTCGGTGACGATCAGCACCCGGTCGTGCTTCTTGTAGTGCCGCCGGACCGCGTCGGTGGTGTCGGTGCCGCCCAGGTCGCCGAAGCGCTCCAGGATCTTCAGCACCGACTCGCCCTTGCGGAACTTCACGCGGTTGCTCGACGTACCGAACTCGACGAGGTCCGCGTCTGCCGCGCGCAGCGCGAGCGCCGTGCCGAAGATCGCCGCCGCGTCGGCCCGGTTGAGCTCGGAGCGGTCCGACATCCGCGAGTAGAACATCGAGCCCGAGCGGTCCACGAGGACCAGCGTCCGGCCGGGCAGTGCGGGCACGTTGGCCAGCGAGTGGCCGAGCGCCTGCTCCAGCGGGTACGCCCAGCGCAGCGACGGCGCGTGCCGGTACGCGGCGAGGTAGCGGAACGGGAACTGCCGCGAGCGCGCCACCTCGGCCGGGTCGCTGATCCGCGCCGCCACCCGGGCCGCGACCTCGTCACAGACCCCGGCCTCGTCGAAGTTGCGCAGGTTGCGGACGAGCGCCATGGCCCCCATGGACGGAATCACGGCCTCCCAGGCCGCCTTGTCCATCGGCCCCTGGAGCCACCCGGCCAGCATCTCCCAGGTGATGCCCGCCGCCGCGAGCCGCTCGGCACCGTCGGGCGCCGTGACCACCGCTCGCCGTTCCGGAACGGGCAGCGCCATCAGCTCACGGTGCGCGGTGAGCACACGGTTCGAGGCGGGCGGCACCGCGGAGTCCGGGTTGTGCCGGCGGTCCAGCGCGTACTGGAACAGTTCGCCCTGCCACGGCTTGTCCGGGTCCGGCGCCGCGTGCACCAGGTTGAGGATGTCGCCGAAGCGGTACCCCTTGGAGGCGGTGTCGTACTTCAGCAGCGACTTGCCGTGGTAGAGCCGCCGTACGGCGTCGGCGATCCCCCGCTTGACCGGCTTGGGCACGGCACGTCCGTACGTCGACGTCCAGTAGGCGAGCAGCTCACCGGGCTCGTCGGGCCGCTGGAGGACGGAGGCGACGACCTGCCGGTTGGCCGGGCCGTCGGTGGCACCGGCGTCGAGGCGGGCCTTGACGTACTCGGCGGCGCCGACGATCGATGCGGTGCGCAGGTTGCCCTCCCCGCGCAGCCAGCCGAGCAGGCCGGCCGTCCACGACGGGTCGGAGACGGCGAGCTCGCGCACCAGCGTGGCGAACCGGTCGTCACGGGCGGCGCCGGTCTCGTAGAAGGTCTGCTGGGACACGAAGTTCGCGACGGACAGCAGAAAAAGCTCGGAGCGCGGGTCGCGCTCACGGCCCCGGCCGCCCTCGTAGGTGCGCAGTACGCGGCCCGTCGACGTCACACGCGAGGTGGGCTGCGCCTTCGCGGCCTTGGTGTTGAATCGCGCCATGGTGAATTCCCCCGAATTCCTTTCGGTGGAAGGCGCGGCAGAAGGAGGGTGCCCGAGGTCGGAATCGGCGGCGGGAACATCGGATGCTCTGCCGAATTGAGCTACACCGACCCGAAGTCGATGACGGGATTCGAACCCGCAACCGTCCGGTCAAAGGAAGTATCCGCTGCCTGCGCACCGGGCACCCACCATCTGCTGCGCCTCCCGAGATCAAGTCGGCGGCGGCATCGGATTCTTTTTGGAGAAGAAGTAGCCGCAGCCTGCGCACCGGGAGGTGCATGAAGTTCTAGGTGTCCAGAGTTCAGGTCGGCGGAACCGACAAGGTGCTCCAACCCCTGAGCTACACCGGCGCGTTGTGCCGGTGACGGGACTCGAACCCGTGGCCGCCCCATTATCAGTGGAAGTAGGTCCTGCCTTCGCACCTGGACGTTCATTACTCTAAAAGGGCGACCCTCGGTCGGGCGAGCGAATTAACTACCGGCGCTTCTGCCGCTTCCAGGGCCCGGTGATGGCAAGCATGATGCCGGGGTCCTGGATGTTGGCGTAGAGGGTCTTGCCGTCGGGCGAGAAGGTGACGCCGGTGAACTCGCTGTACTCGGGTTCCTCTTCGGAGCCGACGTTCAGTTCGTTGCGGGCGATGGGGTACGTGCGCCCGCTGTCGGTGGCGCCGAAGAGGTGCTGGACGCCGTCGCCGTCCTCGGCGATGACGAGTCCGCCGTACGGGGAGACGGTGATGTTGTCGGGGCCGTCGAAGGCGCCGTCGGCGGACGGGTCGGCGTTGACGCCGAGGAGGACCTTCAGGGTGAGGGTGCGTCGCTTGGGGTCGTAGAACCAGACCTGGCCGTCGTGCGGCCGGCCGGGGCTCTCGTCACGGGCGTAGGAGGAGACGATGTAGGCGCCGCCGTCGGCCCACCACATGCCTTCCAGCTTGCGGGCGCGGGTGACCTGTCCGTCGGTGAACTGCTTGCGCACGGACGTGGTCTTCGCGTCCCGGTCGGGTACGTCGATCCAGTCGACGCCGTAGACGGTGCCGGTCTTCGTCGCGCGGGAGAGGTCGTCGACGAACTTGCCGCCGGAGTCGAAGCACTTGAAGGCCTGGAGGACCCCGGCGTCGTCGGCGAGGGTGCGCAGCCGGCCGCGACCGTGCCGGAAGCCCTCCGGCGGGGTCCAGCGGTAGAGGAGGCCGTTGGGGCCGGAGGCGTCCTCGGTGAGGTAGGTGTGGCCGCGCTTGGGGTCGATGACGACGGCCTCGTGGGCGTAGCGGCCCAGCGCCTTGATCGGCTTGGGGTCGCGGTTGGCGCGCCGGTCCTCGGGATCGACCTCGAAGACGTAGCCGTGGTCCTTGGTCATCCCCTCCTCGCCGGCCTTGTCCTCGGTCTCCTCGCAGGTCAGCCAGGTGCCCCACGAGGTGCTGCCGCCCGCGCAGTTGGTGGCGGTGCCGGCGATGCCGACCCATTCGGCGACGTGGCCGCCGCGGCGGACCTCGACGACGGTGCAGCCGCCGGCGGCGGCCGGGTCGTAGACGAGGCCCTCGGTGAGCGGGACGGGGTGCGGCGCGTCGTCGCGGTGGCCGCCGATCTCGTGGTTGTTGACGAGGAGGGTGGTGCCGCGCGGGCCGTCGAAGGCGGCGGTGCCGTCGTGGTTGGACGGGGTGTACTCGCCGGACTCCAGCCTGGTCCGGCCGCAGTAGGTGATGATCTCGTACCGGAAGCCGGCGGGCAGGGCGAGGATGCCGTCCGGGTCGGGGACCAGCGGCCCGTAACCCACCCCGTCGTGCCCGTGACCTCGGCCGTGTTCCTCCCCCACGCTCTCGGTGTCCGTGGACGCGAGGGCGTTCGGGGCGGTGGCGAGGGCGCCGACACTGCCCGCCAGCGCGACCCCGGCGCCGGTGAGCGCGGATCGGCCGGCGAAGTCCCTACGGGTGAGCGACATGGTGTCTCCTGTGACGGTGAACGTGCCGTGGAGGGTGGCGGACCTCGGTCCGGCGACACGGTGGCGGCCGCGGCTGAACGGCGGTTGAACTGAGCGCGACGTCTCCTCACACAGCCGCGGGCCATCGTGCCCCCGGGGGCGGCGCGGGTGGGCGGTGGGGGTCGCCCCGCTCGAGCGAAGCCGGGAGTGGGGGAGGCACCCCGCAACGCCGGGCCGCGCCACCCACCCCGCCCAGCCGACCGGCGTGAACCGGGCACCGCCCGTTGCGGTCAGCCGCCGTGCTGCGACCGAGCCTTGAACGCCGCCTTCCGGGCCTCCTTGGCCACCTTCTTGTCGGGATGCAGCCGCCCCATCGCCTCCAGCACGTCCGCCGTGGCCGGGTGCTCGACCCGCCAGGCCGTGTCGAAGAACCCGCTGTGCTGCCGGGCCAGGCCCTCCACCAGCGCGCGCAGCTCCTCGGAGTTGCCCTCGGCCGCGAGCTGCGCGGCCACGGTGTCGATGGTCAGCCAGAACACCATCTCCTGCGGCGGTGCGGGGACGTCCTGGGCGCCGTGTTCGGTCAGCCAGACCCGGGCCAGGCCGCCCAGCTCGGCGTCGTCGAGGACCTCGCGCAGCGCGGGCTCCGCATCGGCACCGACCAGGGACAGCGCCTGCTGGCAGCGCAGCCGCCGCAGGGGCGCGCCGGTGTCCGAGCCGCGGGCCGCGGCCAGCAGTTCGCGCGCGGCGGCGAGCGGCTCGCGGTGGGCCAGCCACAGCTCGGTCTCGGCGTGGGCCGACGCGGGCGGGAAGGGGGCGGTGCCGTCGAGCAGCGCGTCGGCGCCCTTGTCGGCGAGGTCGCCGACGGCCGGCGCCGTGAACCCGGCCTCCTGCAGCCGGATACGCAGGCCGTACAGCCCGAGCGGCGTGAGCCGCACCATGCCGTAGCGGGCGACGTCGGCCTCGTCGACCGGCGCCGCGGGCTCCTCGTCCGCGTCGGCCATCAGGTCCTCGTCGACCGGCTGGTACGCGACGAGCCCGACCGGCTCCAGCAGCCGGAACTGGTCGTCCAGCCGCATCATCGCGTCGGACACCTGCTCCAGCACGTCGTTGGTGGGCTCGCCCATGTCGCCGGGCACGATCACGGACGCGGCCAGCACGGGCAGCGGCACCGCGGCGTCGGCGGGACCCTGCTCGCCGACGGTGAGCAGGTAGAGGTTGCCGAGCACCCCGTCGAGCAACTCCGCCTCGGCCTCCGGGTCCCAGTCGAGGGACGACAGGTCGACCTCGCCGCCCTTGGCCATCGCGTCGACCAGGTCGTCGAGGTCGGGCACGCTCGCGTCGGCGAGCACCGCCTCCAGGGCGGTGAGCCACACCCCGAGCACGTCCTGTGGGGAGCCGCCCGTGAGCAGGGCGAGGTTCTCGCCCGCCGCGACGGTGCCCGCCTCCTCGTCGGTGATCTCGACGAGGCCCGTGTCCACGGCGATCCGCCACGCCTCGCTCGCGTACGCCGCCGCGTCGTCCCCGCTCAGCCCGAGTTCCCCGGCCGCCGCGGGCAGCTGCTCCTCGGCGAGCCCGCCCCCGGCGTCGACGCGGGTGTCCGGACCGGCCCAGCGGGCCAAGCGGGCGGCCCTGGCGAGCACCGGTGCGGACAGCGCCTCGCGGGCCAGTTCCGCTTCGGGACGCAGCCGGGCGGGCGGCAGGGTGGAGCTGTCTGACATCGGCTGTTTCTCCTCGCACGCCTTGACCGCCGTACGGCCATCCGGACGCCGTACGGCTCAACCGCTCAGCCTAGACGGGTTTCCACCCATGCCGCCCGGTTCATCTCCCCGTCGGCTGCCGTACATGGCCGAAACCTTGACAACGGGCGTTACCAGGCAGGAGATTGACGCGCGTAGAAGGCGGGGGGACAAGTGTTCACTCAGGCCTGTCCGTGCGCTGGTGGGCCCGGCCCTGTTGACCCCTCGCTCCCCACGTCCCACCCTCGTCCCGGCGCTCTGTCACGTCCCCGGAGGGATCCCGTTGGCCAGCAAGTCCTCCGCGCGCCTCGCCGCGCTCACCGTCGCCGCCGTCTGCTCGGTGACGTCCACCGTCGTCCTCACCTCGCCCGCGCACGCGGACTCCGTGCGCGTCCACGACATCCAGGGCAGCACCCGGCTGTCTCCGTACGCGGGCAAGCAGGTCACGGACGTGGCCGGAATCGTCACCGGCGTCCGCGGCTACGGCAGCTCCAGAGGTTTCTGGATCCAGGATCCGCAGCCGGACGCCGACCCGGCCACCAGTGAGGGCGTCTTCGTCTTCACCGGCTCCACCCCGAAGGGCGTCGCCGTCGGTGACGCGGTCACCGTGTCCGGCACGGTCTCGGAGTACGTCCCCGGCGGCACCTCCTCCGGCAACCAGTCGTTGACCGAGATCACCCGCCCGACGTTCACCGTCGTCTCCAGCGGCAACGCGGTCCCGGCCGCGACGACCGTCTCCGCCCGGTCCGTGCCGCGCGCGTACGCCCCCGAGGGCGACGAGGCCGCGAACGGCTCGGTCAACGGCCTGACGCTCCGGCCGACGAAGTACGCCCTGGACCACTACGAGTCCCTGGAGGGCATGAACGTCCGGGTCGCCGACGCCCGTGTCGTGGGCGCCTCCGACCCCTACACCGAGCTGTGGGTCACGGTGAAGCCCTGGGAGAACGCCAACCGCCGCGGCGGCACGGTGTACGGCTCCTACGACTCCCAGAACACCGGCCGCCTCCAGATCCAGTCCCTGGGCAAGCCGGCCGACTTCCCCGACGCCCACGTGGGCGACACCCTCGCCGGCACCACCGCGGGCCCGCTGGACTACAACCAGTACGGCGGCTACACGCTGGTCGCGAGCGAGATCGGCACGCTGGAGAGCGGGGGCACCGCCCGCGAGTCGACGCGCGCGCAGAGCAGCCGCGAGCTGGCGGTGGCCACGTACAACGTGGAGAACCTCGACCCGTCCGACGACACCTTCGCGGCGCACGCCGAGGCGATCGTGCACAACCTGAAGTCGCCCGACATCGTGTCCCTGGAGGAGATCCAGGACGACAACGGCGCGACGGACGACGGCACGGTGGCCGCCGACGCGACGGTCGGCAAGCTGATCGACGCGATCGTCGCGGCCGGCGGCCCGCGCTACGACTGGCGCGGCATCGACCCGGTCGACGGCGAGGACGGCGGGCAGCCCGGCGGCAACATCCGCCAGGCGTTCCTGTTCAACCCGGAGCGGGTCTCCTTCACCGACCGCGGAGCGGGCGACGCCACCACCGCGACCGGGGTGACGAAGGTGCGCGGCAAGGCGGCGCTCACCCACTCCCCCGGCCGCGTCGACCCGGCGAACCCCGCCTGGGAGGACAGCCGCAAGCCGCTGGCCGGCGAGTTCGTCTTCCGGGGCCGGACCGTCGTCGTCATCGCCAACCACTTCAACTCCAAGGGGGGCGACCAGGGCCTGACGGCGCAGTACCAGCCGCCGTCGCGCAGCTCGGAGACCCAGCGGCACGCCCAGGCGAAGGTGGTCAACACCTTCGTCAAGGACGTCCTGGCCACCCAGCGGAACGCGGACGTCATCGCCCTCGGCGACATCAACGACTTCGAGTTCTCGCAGACGACCCGCATCCTGGAGGACGACGGCGCCCTGTGGTCGGCGGTCAAGTCACTGCCGCGGAGCGAGCGTTACTCGTACGTCTACCAGGGCAACAGCCAGGTCCTCGACCAGATCCTGGTCAGCCCGTCGGTCCGGTGGGGCGGGCACCTGTCGTACGACAGCGTGCACATCAACGCCGAGTTCCACGACCAGGTCAGCGACCACGACCCGCAGGTGCTGCGGTTCCGTCCTTGACCGGCGTCGCGCGGGGGCGGGTTCAGCGCGGCACGAGGCCGAGGGCGTGGTCGTAGCGGCTGACCCCGCCGCCACTCGTCATACCCGGCCAGTTCTGCACCCGCTCCCACTGCGGCGTCGCCGAGCCGACGCCGTTGCCCGGTGCCGCGAGGGCGTCGATGTGGGCCTGGGCGCTCTCCCACTCGGCGTAGTTGAGGACGCGGGTGCCGTCGGTGCTGAGGTGGAAGTGGGCGGAGATGCCGCCGGGGCGCGGCTCCGGCTCGCTCGCCAGGGCCTCGAAGACGGCGTCGACCCAGGCGCGCTGCCGTCCGGGATCGGGCGACTCGAACTCGACGTCGACGATGATGATGCAGCCTGGGACGGGAGCCGTGCCGTTCTCGCGGGTGAGGCTGCGGTAGTGCCGGTACCTGCCGAGCCCCAGCCGCTCGATGCCCGGCACGGCGGTGTCGATCTCGTCGACGCGTTCCTGCCGTTGCGTCTTGACGAAGGCCTCGTAGGCCTGCTCGCTCGCCCACTGGGAGTGGTGCAGCAGCGTGCTGCCGTCGTGGCCGGTGTAGACGTGGTAGCCGAGCAGGTCGTCGGCGGGCCAGGAGCGGCGCTCCCAGGTACGGGCGATGGCGTCCACGGTCTGCCGCTGCCGCTCGGGCGTGCCCACCCGCCAGGTGCTGAAGAAGGGGGCCTGGACGTCCGGGCGGACGAGGTCGGGGTGGGCGTCGGTACGGCGGGTCATGCCGGCCTCCACTGATCGGTGGTCGTCGGGTGCAGGCACCACCCTCCGACCTCGACCAAGGTTGAGGTCAAGTGCAACGCACCACACGACGCGCGCACACGGCGAGGGACCCCGGCCGGGGCCCCTCGCCGCACCGCGCGCCGCCCCCCTCTCTCTCCGTCACCCTCGCCCTCAACAGTGCCCGTGCTGACGGCGCCGCAGCACGCCCACCGCGACCACCGCGCCCGCCGCCGCCCCGACGGCGAGCACCACACGCGGATGCTCGCGCCCGGCCCGCGCCGCGGCACGCACCCGCCCCGGCACCCGCCGCTCCGCGGCATGCCCGGCCTGCCCCGTCCGGTCCCGCACGGTGTGCCCGGCCTGCCCCGCCTTCTCCTGCACGGCGTGCCCGGCCCGGCCGGCCCTGTCCTGCGCGGCGTGCCCCGCCCGGCTCGCCTTGTCCTGCGCGGCGTGTCCGGCGCGGCTCGCCTTGTCCTGCACGGTGTGCCCGGCGCGGCTCGCCTTGTCCTGCACGGTGTGCCCGGCATGCGCGGCGGAACTGCGCAGCTGCACGGTCATGGCACCGGCCTTGTCCCTGAGGTCGGCGGCCCGGGCCTTGGCGCGGCCCTTCACATCCGCCTTCCCCGCCAGCTCCTCCACGGTGTCGCCGAGCTGGCTGCGGGTCTCTTCGATCTGCTGCCGCAACTCGTCGGGCCCCTTGGCCCCACCCACTGGCTGCGCGGTGGAGCCGGCCTTCGTGCCGTCCCCGCTCGTCGCGTCGGTCATCGATGTGCCCTTTCCCTGATCTGGTCCATGTCGGCCCTGACGCTGCCGATGGTCTGCTCGGGTTTCGGGGGCACGGCGCGACGGAGCTGGGCGCGGCCCATCATGGCCAGTACACCCGCGATCACGAAGAGCACCGCCGTCACGATGAGCGCCGCGGCCCAGACGGGCAGTACCAGCGAGAGTGCGGCGATGGCCGTACCGGCCAGCGCGATCAGACCGACGTACCCGATGGCGCCCGCGGCGCCGAGCATCCCGCCGCCACGCCCCGCGCGCTTGCCCTTCTCGGCCAGCTCCATCTTGGCGAGGGCCACTTCCTGGCGCACGAGCCGGGAGAGCTGTTCGGTGGCCTGACCGACGAGTTCGCCCACGGAGTGGTGCTCGTCGCGCACCGGCCTGGTGTGCAAGGTCCCGGTCACGGTGTGCCTCCTCTCGGTTCGGAGCCCCCCGGGTACCCCCGACCGAACGGCACTACCCCTGCCCTGACAGGCCGCCGCACACACCCCCACACCTCAGCACCTCTTACAGGTACCGCGTAGAAGAATTAAGTGGAGCTACGAGATGACCCCGCCGACACTACTCCCATGACGACAGACGACGACCGCAGCGACCGCCCCTCACCCCGTCCCTTCGGCCGCGCGCTGTGCGCCATGATCACGCCCTTCACCGAGGCGGGCGCCCTCGACCTGGACGGTGCCCAGCGGCTCGCCGACCGGCTGGTCTCGCGGGGCTGCGACGGCCTGGTGCTGTCCGGCACGACGGGCGAATCGCCGACGACCACGGACGCCGAGAAGTCGGCGCTGGTCACCGCGGTGCGGGAGGCGGTCGGGGACCGGGCGGCACTCGTCGCCGGCGTGGGCACCGCCGACACCCGGCACACGGTGGAACTGGCGCTGGCGGCGGAGAAGGCCGGCGCGGACGGACTGCTGGTGGTCGCGCCGTACTACAGCAGGCCCCCGCAGGACGCCCTGGAGGCACACTTCCGGGAGATCGCGGACGCCTGCGGACTGCCGCTCGCCCTCTACGACATCCCCGCCCGCACCGGCACCCGCATCGAACCCGACACACTGGTCCGCCTCGCCGAGCACCCGCGGATCGTCGCCGTCAAGGACTGCTCCTACGACCTCCTCGGCACGCAGAAGGTGCTGGCGCGCACGGACCTGGCGTACTACGCGGGCTGCGACGAGCAGATCCTCCCCCTGTACTCGATCGGCGCCGCGGGGTACGTCAGCACGGTCGCGAACGTCGCCCCGGAACCGCTCCGCGCCGTCCTGGACGCGTTCGACGCGGGCGACCCGCAGCGGGCCGCCCGGCTCCAGCGCCGGGCGCTCCCGCTCATCGAGCTGATGATGGCGGCGGGCCTGCCCGGCACGGTCACCACCAAGGCACTCCTCGGCGCCCTGGGCCTGCCCGCCGGCCCGGTCCGCAGCCCCCTGCGCCCCGCCGACCGCAAGACGACCGACGCCCTCCTGCGCGCGTACGAGGCTCTGACCCCCGGAGCCACTCAGTCCCAGGCGTAACCGTCACCGAACAGCAGCGTGTGCTCCAGCACATCCTCCGCCGGGTCGTCGATCTGCCCCACGTGGGCGTTGACCAGCCCCATCCGGGGCCCGTTGTGCGAATCGGTGGTCGTCTCGTCGGCGTGCGCGACCCCCGCCGGCGCCCAGCACACCAGCGCCGCGGCCCCCGCCCCGGCCAGCCAACGCGCCACGTTCCTCGCCCGCTCGTTCGTCATACCAGGCCCCTCGTCTCGTCGGATCGACGTCTGATCGGACTCCGCGTCCACCCGTTCATCCGCCAAACCCACCGGAAGGTCACGGAAGTTCATGGCCGGTCATCCGTACGAGGTGTGTCCCCCGTGTCAGTGGCGGCTGTCATGCTGCGGACGTGACCCCTTGGAATCTGGAAGTCCTCGACAAGGCTCTCCGCGTCAGTTGGGCCGCCGACACCTGCTCGCCGGACGATCTCGCCCGGGCCGGCTGGGGGCCCGACAACCCGGCCTGGGGGCACTGTGACATCACGGCGTTGCTCGTGAACGACGTCTTCGGTGGGGACCTGATGGTGGGAGAGGTCCACCACGGTGGGGAACAGCACGGGTTCCACTGGTGGAATCAACTACCCAGCGGCGTGGAACTCGACCTGACGCGCGAGCAGTTCCGGGACGGTCAGACGGTCACCGCGGCCCGTGTCGTCGAGCGCCCGCCGGGGCCTGTGCCGCGGCGGTGGGAGGATTACCTCCTCCTGCGTGAGCGTGTCGGCCGGCATCTCGGCCACCTTCCGGCGCCCGCTGCCCGTGCCGGGACGAGCACGCGGACGAACGTCTACGTCGACATGGTGGGAGATCTCTTCCACCCGGGACACGTCGCGCTTCTCAAGGCCGCGCGCGGCTTCGGGGAGCGGCTGATCGTCGGCGTGCTCTCGGACGAGGTCGTGGCCGGGTACAAGCGGCGGCCCGTCATGACCCTGGCCGAGCGGGTCGCCGTGGTCGAGGCCTGCCGCTACGTCGACGCGGTGATTCCGAACGCTCCGGAACACGTGACGACCGAGTTCCTGGACGAACACGACATCGCGGTGGTCGTGCACGGGGACGATCTCTCGCCCGAGGCCCTCGAAGAGGTCTTCGGCCCGGTCGCCGCCGCGGGGAGGTTGCGGCTCGTGGAGTACACGGCGGGTGTCTCCACCACCGACCTCATCCGGAGGTGCCTGGAGCGAGGCGTCGCCCAGGCACCTGTCCCGGAGGCCTGAGGGGAGTGTTCGTCAGTTGTGACTGGTGTCAGGTGTGACTGATGTCAGTTGTGACTGTGCAGGATCTCGTTCAGGCCGCCCCACACCGCGTTGTTCGGGCGGGCCTCGACCGTGCCCGTGACCGAGTTGCGGCGGAAGAGGATGTTGGAGGCGCCGGAGAGTTCGCGGGCCTTGACGACCTGGCCGTCGGGCATGGTCACGCGGGTGCCGGCGGTGACGTAGAGGCCGGCCTCGACCACGCACTCGTCGCCCAGCGCGATGCCCACGCCCGCCTCGGCGCCGACCAGGCAGCGCTCGCCGATGACGATGCGGACGTTGCCGCCGCCGGAGAGGGTGCCCATGGTGGAGGCGCCGCCGCCGATGTCGGAGCCGTCGCCGACGACGACGCCCGCGGAGATGCGGCCCTCGACCATCGAGGTGCCCAGCGTGCCCGCGTTGAAGTTGACGAAGCCCTCGTGCATGACCGTGGTGCCCTCGGCCAGGTGCGCGCCGAGCCGGACGCGGTCGGCGTCGGCGATGCGCACGCCCTTGGGGGCGACGTAGTCCGTCATGCGGGGGAACTTGTCGATCGAGGTCACCTGGAGGTGCAGGCCCTCGGCGCGGGCGTTGAGGCGGACCTTCTCGATGTCGTCGACGGCGACCGGGCCGAGCGAGGTCCAGGCGACGTTGGCGAGGTGGGCGAAGACGCCGTCCAGGCTCTGGCCGTGCGGCTTGACCAGGCGGTGGGAGAGCAGGTGCAGGCGCAGGTAGACGTCGTGCGTGTCGACCGGCTTCTCGTCCAGCGAGGAGATGACCGTGCGGACCGCGACCACCTCGACGCCGCGCCGGGCGTCCGGACCGATCGCCGCGGTCGCGCCGCCGCCGAGGAGTTCGGCCGCCTGCTCGGCGGTGAGGCGCTCGGTGCCGGACGGGCCGGGCTCGGCGACGAGTTCGGGGGCGGGGAACCAGGTGTCGAGAACGGTGCCGTCGGCGGCGATCGTGGCAAGTCCGGCGGCCACGGCGCCGGTGGTACGGGAAGCAGTCGTGTCGGTCATGAGGGCAACCTAACCGGCCGCCGCCGGTGGAAGCGAGTCGGCCCCGCGGGCGTCTCGCTTGCCGGGCGGTACGGAAGCGGTGGCGGCTCCCGAGGTGGTCACGGGGTCGCAGGGATCACCCTCGCCAGCACCTCCCGCGCGTACTCCTCGTCGTACGGCGTGTCCGTCAGCAGGACCTGCAGACAGATCCCGTCCAGCACCGCGACCAGCGCCCGCGCCGTCACCGGGTCCGTCCGAGCGGCGAGCAGCGCGCCGACGCCCTCCGCCCACTCCGCGGCGACCGGACGCAGCGCGGGGCGGCGCAGGGCGGCCAGGTACAGCTCGTACTCCAGCTCGACGCCCGTGCGGTCGCCGCCGAGCCACTCGCCGAGGACGCGGGCGAGCTCCGCGGGCAGGTCGGCGTCCGGGTCCGACAGGGCCGGGTGTGCGGCGACCACCTCGGCGAAGCCCTCGTTGGCCTGGCGCAGGGCGGCGACCAGGAGCTCGTCCAGGGTCGCGAAGTGGTACGTCGTGGAGCCGAGAGGCACGTCCGCCTCGGCGGCGACCGTGCGGTGGCTCAGGCCGGCGATGCCCTTCCGCCCGACGACCCGGATCGCCGCGTCGATGATGCGCTGTCGTCGCTCGGGGTCGTAGCGGCGGGACATCAGTGCGCGCCGCCCAGGTTGAGGACGACGACGCCGACGATGATCAGCGCGATGCCGGCGGCCTTGGTCACGGTCATCCCCTCGCCCATGAACGCCACCCCGATCGCGGCGATGGCCGCGGTGCCCACGCCGGCCCAGATGGCGTACGCCGTGCCGACGGCGAGGACCTTCAGGGTCTGGGCGAGCAGCGCGAAGGAGAGGACGTAGGCGAGTGCCGTCAGCAGGGAGGGGCCCAGTCTGCTGAAGCCCTCGCTGTACTTCATGGCGGTGGTGCCGGCGACCTCGGCGGCGATGGCTCCGGCCAGGAGCAGATATCCCATGTGTACGAGCGTACATAGCGAGGGACGCGGACACACAGGAACCCGAAGACACAAGAACGGCGACGCCCGGTGGGCGTCGCCGTTCTCGCAAGCAGTGTGTCTCAGACGTTGAACCCGAGCGCGCGCAGCTGCTCGCGCCCGTCGTCCGTGATCTTGTCCGGGCCCCACGGCGGCATCCAGACCCAGTTGATCCGCAGCTCGCTGACGAGGCCGTCCGTGGCGGACTTGGCCTGGTCCTCGATCACGTCCGTCAGCGGACAGGCCGCCGACGTCAGGGTCATGTCGACGGTCGCGATGTTCGCGTCGTCGACGTGGATGCCGTAGATCAGGCCCAGGTTGACGACGTCGATGCCCAGCTCGGGGTCCACGACGTCCATCAGGGCCTCGCGGAGTTCCTCCTCCGAGGCCGGCTTCATCTCCACGGTCTCGCTCATGCCGTCGTCTCCTTCTCGGCGTCGGCGCCGTCCAGCGCCTGGGCCGTCGCGTCCTTCCAGGCCATCCAGCTCAGCAGGGCGCACTTGACCCGGGCCGGGTACTTCGAGACCCCGGCGAACGCGACCGCGTCCTCCAGGACCTCCTCCATCGCGTCGTCGGGCTCGAGCCTGCCCTTGGACTGCATCAGCTCCAGGAAGGTCTCCTGGATCTTCTGCGCCTGGGCCAGGTCCTTGCCGACCAGCAGCTCGTTCAGCACAGAGGCCGAGGCCTGGCTGATCGAGCAGCCCTGGCCCTCGTAACTGACGTCACTGATCGTCGTGCCGTCGTACTTCACGCGGAGCGTGATCTCGTCCCCGCAGGTGGGGTTGACGTGGTGGACCTCGGCGTCGCCATCCCGCAAGCCCCGCCCGTGCGGGTTCTTGTAGTGGTCCAGGATGACTTCCTGGTACATGGAGTCCAGCTTCATGCTCTTCGCTCGTCCCGTCAGCCGAAGAAGTTCCGTACGTGCTCCAGGCCGTCGACCAGCGCGTCGATCTCGGCCGGCGTGGAGTACAGATAGAACGACGCTCGCGTGGTCGCAGGAATTCCGTACCGCAGGCAGACCGGTCGCGCGCAGTGGTGGCCGACGCGAACCGCTATGCCCTGCTCGTCCAGCACCTGGCCCACGTCGTGCGGGTGGATGTCGCCGAGCGTGAAGGAGATCGCCGCGCCCCGCTCCTCGGCCGTGGTGGGGCCGATGATGCGCAGGTCGGGGACCTCCAGCAGCCGCTTCACCGCGTACTCGGTGAGCGCGTGCTCATGGGCGAGGATCTTGTCCATGCCGATCGACTGGAGGTAGTCGATCGCCGCGCCGAGGCCGACCGCCTGCGCGATCGGGGGCGTGCCCGCCTCGAACTTGTGGGGCGCCGGGGCGTACGTCGAGGAGTGCATCGAGACGGTCTCGATCATCTCGCCGCCGCCGAGGAAGGGCGGGAGGTCCTCCAGGAGCTCCTGGCGGCCCCACAGGACGCCGATGCCCGTCGGGCCGCACATCTTGTGGCCGGTGAAGGCCACGAAGTCGGCCTGGAGGGCCTGTACGTCCAGCGGCATGTGCGGCGCGGCCTGGGAGGCGTCGATGCAGACGAGCGCGCCGACCTCCTGGGCGCGGCGCACGATCGCCTCGACCGGGTTCTGGGTGCCCAGGATGTTGGAGACCAGCACGAAGGAGACGATCTTCGTCTTCTCCGTGATGACCTCGTCGATGTTGGACAGGTCCAGGCGGCCGTCGTCGGTCAGGCCGAACCAGCGGAGCTTTGCGCCGGTGCGCTGCGCCAGCAGCTGCCACGGCACGATGTTGGAGTGGTGCTCCATCTCCGTGATGACGATCTCGGTCTCGTGGTCCACGCGGTAGGGCTCGTCGGCCCAGCCCAGCATGTTGGCCACGAGGTTGAGCGACTCCGAGGCGTTCTTGGTGAAGATCACCTCGTCGCGGGAGGGCGCGTTGATGAACTCCGCGACCTTGTCGCGCGCGCCCTCGTACAGCGCCGTGGCCTCCTCGGCGAGGACATGCACGCCACGGTGGACGTTGGCGTTGTGCTGCTCGTAGTACTCGTCGAGCACGTCGATGACCTGGCGGGGGGTCTGCGAGGTCGCGGCGTTGTCGAGGTAGACGAGCTTCTTACCGTCGTGGAGCACGCGGTCCAGGATCGGGAAGTCCTTGCGGATCGCCTCGGTGTCGAGGAGGCCCGGCAGCTGTGTCACGCGGATGCGCCACCCTTCGTGTATGCCTCGTAGCCCTCGTTCTCCAGCTTGTCGGCGAGCTCGGCGCCGCCGGACTCGGCGATCCGGCCGTCGGCGAAGACGTGGACGTAGTCGGGCTTGATGTAGCGCAGGATGCGCGTGTAGTGCGTGATCAGCAGGGTGCCGACCTCACCGGTCTCGCGGACGCGGTTGACGCCCTCGGAGACGACGCGCAGCGCGTCGACGTCCAGGCCGGAGTCGGTCTCGTCGAGGATGGCGACCTTCGGCTTGAGCAGCTCCAGCTGGAGGATCTCGTGGCGCTTCTTCTCACCGCCGGAGAAGCCCTCGTTGACGTTGCGCTCGGCGAAGGCGGGGTCCATGTTGAGGCGCTCCATGGCCTCCTTGACCTCCTTGACCCAGTGCCGCAGCTTGGGGGCCTCGCCGCGGACGGCGGTGGCGGAGGTGCGCAGGAAGTTGGAGACGGAGACGCCGGGGACCTCGACCGGGTACTGCATGGCGAGGAAGAGGCCGGCGCGGGCGCGCTCGTCGACGGACATCTCGAGGACGTCCTCGCCGTCGAGGGTGACGGTGCCGCCGGTGATCGTGTACTTGGGGTGACCCGCGAGCGAGTAGGCGAGGGTCGACTTGCCGGAGCCGTTGGGGCCCATGATGGCGTGCGTCTCGCCCTGCTTCACGGTGAGGTCGACGCCCTTGAGGATCTCCTTCGTGGCGTTGTCGGCCTCGACGGTGACGTGCAGGTCTCGGATTTCAAGCGTTGCCATGGGTGCCTCAGGACTCCTGGGTGAGGGAGACGAGCACGTCGTCCCCTTCGATCTTTACGGGGTATACGGGGACGGGGCGCGTCGCCGGAAGACTGTCGGGCTTGCCCGAGCGGAGGTCGAAGCGCGAGCCGTGCAGCCAGCACTCGATGTGGCAGTCGTCGACCTCGCCCTCGGCGAGCGAGACGTTCGCGTGCGAGCAGATGTCGTGGATCGCGAAGACCTCGCCCTCGGTCCGCACGACGGAGATCGGCGTGCCGTCGAGTTCCACCCGCTTCGGGGTGTCCTCCTCCAGCTCGTCCGCTCCGCAGACGCGTACGAAGGTCATGCGACCGACGCCTCCAGCTCCTCTTCGATCTTGGCGAGCAGACGCTCCTCGATGTCCGCCACGCCGATCTGCTGGACCAGCTCGGCGAAGAAGCCGCGGACCACCAGGCGGCGGGCGTCGATCTCGGGGATGCCGCGCGCCATCAGGTAGAAGAGCTGCTCGTCGTCGAAGCGGCCGGTGGCGGAGGCGTGGCCGGCGCCGACGATCTCGCCGGTCTCGATCTCGAGGTTCGGCACCGAGTCGACCCGCGCGCCGTCCGTGAGGACAAGGTTGCGGTTCATCTCGTAGGTGTCGGTGCCCTCGGCCTTGGCCTCGATAAGCACGTCGCCGATCCAGACGGCGTGCGCGTCGTCGCCCTGGAGCGCGCCCTTGTAGACGACGTTCGACTTGCAGTGCGGGACATTGTGGTCGACCAGGAGGCGGTGCTCCTGGTGCTGGCCGGCGTCGGTGAAGTACAGACCGAACAGCTCGGCCTCGCCGCCGGGCCCGGCGTAGGCGACGCGCGGGTGCAGCCGGACCAGGTCGCCGCCGAAGGTGACGACGAACGACTTGAAGCCGGCGTCGCGGCCGATCAGCGCGTTGTGCTGGCCGACGTGCACGGCCTTGTCGTCCCAGTCCTGGACGGAGACGACGGTCAGCTTGGCGCCGTCGCCGAGCACGTAGTCGACGTTGGCGGCGAGCACCGCGTCACCCGTGTGGTCGATGACGACCACGGCCTCGGCGAAGGCTCCCAGCTCGATGACCTGGTGGGCGTAGGCGGTACCGCCCTCGCCGTGCACGGCGATGCGGATCGGCTCGGTGAGGACCGTCTCCTTGGGGACGGTGATCACACCGGCCTTCTCGAACGCCGAGTAGGCCTGGGCGGCGACCCGGTCCACGGGGGTGCCGGCCCTGCCGATGCGCGCGTCGTCACGGCCGACGGTCTCGACGACGACGCCCTCGGGCGCCTCGACGTCGACCTTCACACCGTCGCCGGTCGCGACCGCGGTGCCGTCGTGCAGCCCGCGCAGCCGCTCCAGCGGCGTGAACCGCCACTCCTCCTCGCGGCCGTGGGGGACCGCGAAGTCCGCCACGTCGAAGGACGGGGGCGCGCTCATGCGCGTGGCGACGGTCGACTCGGCGGCCACCGCGATCTGGCCCGCGGTGGTGGACCCCACGGGGATGTTCTGAGCCTCAGCCATGGCTGTCGGTCTGCTCTCTTCCTACGTCTGAAATCTGGCGACTGCTTCGGGGCGGTCCGTTAACCGACCGCGCCCTCCATCTGCAGCTCGATCAGCCGGTTGAGCTCCAGGGCGTACTCCATGGGCAGCTCCTTCGCGATCGGCTCGACGAAGCCGCGCACGATCATCGCCATCGCCTCGAACTCGGTCAGACCGCGGCTCATCAGGTAGAAGAGCTGGTCCTCGGAGACCTTGGAGACGGTCGCCTCGTGGCCCATGGACACGTCGTCCTCGCGGACGTCCACGTACGGGTACGTGTCGGAGCGCGAGATCGTGTCGACGAGCAGTGCGTCGCACAGCACGTTCGACTTGGAGCCGTGGGCGCCCTCGCCGATCTCGACGAGACCGCGGTAGGACGTACGGCCGCCACCACGCGCCACGGACTTCGAGACGATGTTGGAGGACGTGTTCGGCGCCATGTGGACCATCTTGGAGCCGGCGTCCTGGTGCTGGCCCTCGCCCGCGAAGGCGATGGACAGGGTCTCGCCCTTGGCGTGCTCGCCCATCAGGTAGACGGCCGGGTACTTCATCGTCACCTTGGAGCCGATGTTGCCGTCGATCCACTCCATGGTCGCGCCCTCGTACGCCACGGCGCGCTTGGTGACCAGGTTGTAGACGTTGTTCGACCAGTTCTGGATGGTCGTGTAGCGGCAGCGGGCGTTCTTCTTGACGATGATCTCGACGACCGCGGAGTGCAGCGAGTCCGACTTGTAGATCGGGGCGGTGCAGCCCTCGACGTAGTGCACGTAGGCACCCTCGTCGACGATGATCAGGGTCCGCTCGAACTGGCCCATGTTTTCCGTGTTGATGCGGAAGTAGGCCTGGAGCGGGATCTCGACGTGCACGCCCGGGGGCACGTAGATGAAGGAGCCGCCGGACCACACGGCGCTGTTCAGCGACGCGAACTTGTTGTCACCGACGGGGATGACGGTCCCGAAGTACTCCTTGAAGAGCTCCGGGTGCTCCTTCAGGGCCGTGTCCGTGTCCAGGAAGATGACGCCCTGCTCCTCCAGGTCCTCGCGGATCTGGTGGTAGACGACCTCCGACTCGTACTGGGCCGCGACACCGGCGACGAGGCGCTGCTTCTCCGCCTCCGGGATGCCGAGCTTGTCGTAGGTGTTCTTGATGTCCTCGGGCAGGTCCTCCCAGGACTCCGCCTGCTTCTCCGTGGAGCGCACGAAGTACTTGATGTTGTCGAAGTCGATGCCCGACAGGTCCGAGCCCCAGTTGGGCATGGGCTTCTTCTCGAAGAGGCGCAGGCCCTTGAGACGGAGCTTGGTCATCCACTCCGGCTCGTTCTTCTTCGCGGAGATGTCGCGGACGACGTCCTCGTCGATGCCGCGCCTGGCAGAGGCGCCGGCCGTGTCGGAGTCGGCCCAGCCGTATTCGTACTTGCCCAGGCCCTCGAGCTCAGGGTGAGCAGTCTCCGTGGGGAGAGTCATGCGGGGTTCCTCCCGGCCGTGCTTGCAGATGCGATATCGGTAGCGGTGTGCGTGGACGCGTGCGGCGGGTTCGCCGCAGGCGAGGTCTTGTGTGAAGTCTCGTGCGAGGTCTTCGGAATGAACGTGGTGCAGACCCCGTCGCCGTGGGCGATGGTCGCGAGCCGCTGCACATGCGTACCGAGCAGCTCGGCGAAATATTCCGTCTCCGCCTCGCACAGCTGCGGGAACTGCTCGGCGACGTGGGCGACCGGGCAGTGGTGCTGGCACAGCTGCTCGCCCTGCTGGGGGTGGGGCGCGCTCCGCGCGGTAGCAGCGTACCCGTCCGCGCTCAGGGCCTTGGCCAGTGCTTCTGTGCGCTTCTCCGGGGGCGCCGACTCGACCGCCTTGCGGTACGCGCCCCCCTGGCCGGCGATCCGGGCCCGGGCGAAGGCGGCGATCGCCTTCTCCCCGCCCTCCTGCTCGGCGATCCAGCGCAGGGCGTCCGCGGCCAGCTTGTCGTACGACTGGTCGAAGGCGTCCCGGCCGCAGTCGGTGAGCGCGAAGACCTTGGCGGGCCGTCCACGCGTGCGCGCGCCGTAGACCCGCTGTTCACGGGCTTCGACCACGTCGTCGGCGACCAGGGCGTCGAGGTGGCGCCGGACGGCGGCCTGGGTGAGGCCCAGACGCCCGGCGAGCTCGGCGACGGTCGAGGGCCCGTGGTCCAGGATGGAGCGCGCGACGCGGTTGCGGGTGGACCGCTCACCGGTCGCGAGTTCCTCCTGGGGAGCCTCGCCAACGTTTTTCACAACGCCATTGTTGCGTAATTCCGTCGAGCCGGGCAAGCCGCGTCCGGATCATCGGACGGTGCCCTGCGTCACTTAGGTATACCTAATCTGACCTGCGGAAACGATCTTTGATCGATCAATCCGGTGGCGTCCCGGCCGGGCCTGCGGGACACTCCCCGGCATGCCCACACCCCCTCCCACCGGCCCACTCGTCACCCGCGGCACGATCGCCGCCGGGCTGCGCGAGCTGGGTGTGCGGACCGGTGACACCCTCCTCGTGCACTCCTCCCTCAGCTCTCTCGGCTGGGTCTGCGGCGGACCCGTCGCGGTCGTCCAGGGACTGCTCGACGCGCTCGGCCCGGACGGCACCCTGGTGGTCCCGACCCAGACCGGCGACCTCTCGGACCCGGCGCTGTGGAAGAGCCCGCCGGTACCCGAGGAGTGGTGGGACACCGTGCGGGCCGCCATGCCCGCCTACGACCCGCTGATCACGCCCTCGCGCGGGGTCGGCGTGCTCCCCGAGACCGTGCGCACCTGGCCGGGTGCCCTGCGCAGCGCCCACCCGCAGACGTCCTTCGCGGCCCTCGGCCCACGCGCCGCCGAGGTGGTGGCCGGGCACGCGACGGACTGCCGGCTGGGCGAGCGGAGTCCGCTGGCGGCCCTGGAGCGCCTGGGCGCCCGGGTGCTGCTGCTCGGCGCGGGCTACGAGGCGTGCACCTGCTTCCACCTCGCCGAGTACCGGATCCCCTCCCCTCTGGTGGAGGTGGGGCGTCCGGGGCCGGTGGGCTGGGAGCGTGTGACCGAGGTGTCGATCACCTCGGAGCGGTTCGACGAGCTGGGGCACGACTTCGAACGGGACCGGCCCGTCGTACGGGGGCGGGTCGGCGCGGCGGTCGTGCGCCTGTTCCCACTGGCGGACGCGGTCGCGTACGCGGAACGGTGGCTGCCGCTGCACCGGCCGCGGGAGTGAGCGCGCCCCGGCGCGCGTGCCGGTGGCGCGGCCCGCGGGTGACGGGCGCGCCGCGAACCCTCCGGACGCGCGCCACAACCCCTCCGGAGGAGTTCCCGCACCCCCGCGCCCGCCTGCTCCCGCGCCTACCTAGACTCGTGACCCATGCGAAGTGAGCCCGTGGTCCAGGTCCAGGCCCTGGTGAAGCGGTACGGCACGAAGACCGCGGTGGACGGCCTCGACCTGGTGGCCCGGGCGGGTGTCACCGCCGTACTCGGCCCCAACGGGGCGGGAAAGACGACCACGGTCGAGACCTGCGAGGGATACCGGAAGCCGGACTCCGGCACGGTGCGCGTCCTGGGCCTGGACCCGGTGCGACAGGGGCCCGAGCTGCGGCCCCGGGTCGGCGTGATGCTCCAGTCCGGCGGCGTCTACTCCGGTGCCCGCGCCGACGAGATGCTGCGCCACGTCGCGAAGCTGCACGCCCATCCGCTGGACGTCGACGCCCTGATCGAGCGGCTCGGGCTGGGCTCGTGCGGCCGGACCACGTACCGCAGGCTCTCCGGCGGGCAGCAGCAGCGGCTCGCCCTCGCGATGGCCGTCGTCGGCCGCCCGGAGCTGGTGTTCCTGGACGAGCCGACCGCCGGCCTGGACCCGCAGGCCCGCCGCGCCACCTGGGACCTGGTCCGGGACCTGCGCACCGACGGCGTGTCCGTCATCCTCACCACCCACCACATGGACGAGGCCGAGCAGCTCGCCGACGACGTCGCCGTCATCGACGCCGGCCGGGTCATCGCCCAGGGCTCGCCCGAGGAACTGTGCCGCGGCGGCGCGGAGAACACCCTGCGCTTCACCGGCCGTCCCGGACTGGACGTCGCCTCCCTGCTCAAGGCCCTGCCCGCGGACTCCTCGGCCGCCGAACTGACGCCGGGCACCTACCGGGTCAACGGCAAGGTCGACCCGCAGCTGCTCGCGACGGTGACCTCCTGGTGCGCGCAGCACGGGGTGATGCCGGACCGCATCTCGGTGGAGCGGCACACCTTGGAGGACGTCTTCCTGGAACTCACGGGCAAGGAACTGCGCTCATGACGACGACCACCGGCTCCTACACGCCGAAGCCCGGTGCCGCGCCGCTCGGGCGCATGATCGCGGCGCAGGCCGCGCTCGAGACGAAGATGCTGCTGCGCAACGGCGAGCAGCTGCTGCTGACGGTGGTCATCCCGACGCTGCTGCTGGTCCTGTTCAGCTCCGTGGACATCATCGACACCGGGGCGGGCGAGGCCGTCGACTTCCTGGCCCCCGGCGTCCTCGCACTCGCCGTGATGTCGACGGCGTTCACCGGGCAGGCCATCGCCACCGGCTTCGAGCGCCGGTACGGGGTGCTGAAGCGGCTGGCCGCGTCGCCGCTGCCCCGGTGGGGCCTGATGACCGCGAAGACGGTCTCCGTCCTGGTCACCGAGGTGCTCCAGATCGTGCTGCTGACCGTGATCGCCTTCGCGCTGGGCTGGTCGCCGCAGGGCAACCCGCTCGCCGTACTGCTCCTCCTGGTCCTCGGCACGGCCGCCTTCTCCGGGCTCGGGCTGCTGATGGCGGGCACGCTGAAGGCGGAGGCCACGCTGGCCGCCGCCAACCTGGTCTTCCTGCTGCTGCTCGTCGGCGGCGGGGTCATCGTGCCGCTGGACAAGTTCCCGGACGCGGCGCAGAGCGTGCTCGGACTGCTGCCGATCTCCGCGCTGTCGGACGGGCTGCGGGACGTGCTCCAGCACGGGGCCTCGATGCCCTGGGGCGACCTGGGGATCCTGGCCGTGTGGGCGGTCGCCGGGCTTGCGGCGGCCGGGAAGTTCTTCCGCTGGGAGTAGGGACACATGCCCGGGACCGACCCTCGTGAAAGCGTGCACAAGCGGGCGCCTACGATGGACGGCGTGCCAAACGTGACCCGCGCCGACGCCGCAGCCGCCGTGCGCAACCCGCTCGCCTTCATCGCCGCACGCTGGACCCCGCATCCCCGGACGGTCCAGCGGGCGGCCTTCATCGCGCTCGCCATGGCGGTGGTCATCGTCGTCACCGGCGGTGCCGTACGTCTGACCGGCTCGGGCCTCGGCTGCCCGACCTGGCCGAAGTGCACCGACGACTCGCTGACCACGACCAGCGAGATGGGCTTCCACGGCATCATCGAGTTCGGCAACCGCATGCTGACGTACGTGCTGTGCGCCGCGGTCGGCTGGGCGATCATCGCCGCGCGGTCGCAGAAGCCGTACCGGCGCAGTCTGACCCTGCTGGGCTGGACGCAGTTCTGGATCGTGATGGGCAACGCGATCCTCGGCGGCATCGTGGTCCTCGTGGGCCTCAACCCGTACACCGTCGCCTCCCACTTCCTGCTGTCCACCGCGCTGATCGCCGTCGCGACCGTGATGTGGCAGCGGACCCGGGAGGGCGACGGGGCGCCGCGCCCCCTGGTCGGCAGGGCGATCCAGCAGCTGGTGTGGGTGATGGTCGCCGTCTCCGCCGTGCTGATCGCGGTCGGCACGGTGGTCACCGGCGCCGGTCCGCACGCGGGCGACTCCAGCGACGTCCCGCGGATGCCGGTCGACTGGGAGATGGTGAGCAAGGCGCACGCCGTGCTGGCGTGGGTCGTGGTGACGCTGACGTTCGCCCTGTGGTTCGTCCTCAAGGCGGTCGACGCGCCCAAGGGCCCGCTGGCGCGCACCCGTGACCTGTTCCTGGTGCTGCTCGCGCAGGGTGCCATCGGTTATGTGCAGTACTTCACCGACCTGCCCGAGATCCTGGTCGGCCTGCACATGTTCGGCTCGTGCGTGATGTGGATCGCGGCGCTGCGGGTGCTGCTGGCGCTGCGCGAACGGCCGCAGGACACGGCGCCCGGGCTGCCGGTTCAGGAGTACGCGGCCACCAGCGTGTCGATGGCCGGCCCCAGGTAGCTCCGGGTCAGCTCGGCGCGGCGGGCGGTCCACTCCTCGGTGGGCCGCGCCGGGTTGCCGTACCGCCGCTCGGCGATGTCCTCGACGACCTCCCCGGGGGCGCCCAGGGCGGGCAGCTCCTCCAGGGCCTCTCGTTTGGAGATCAGGCGGCCGTCCCGCAGCGTGACGGTGGCACGGGCGAAGGTGAGCAGGCCGAGATCGATCCAGACGTCCTGCCGCCACAGCTCCGCCTTGCGCACGGTCGGCCGCCAGAAGTCCCGCTGGTCCCGGACGACGAACTCGGCCAGCTCCGTGTCCGGCACCGGCGGCAGCAGTTCCTTCGGCGTCCCACCGTGCAGGACGCGGCCGAAACCGTGGAGCTCACGCCGGGTGACCGGGGTGACCGGCCGCTTGAAGAGCTCCCGGTGGGCCCACGTCAGATGGCGCCGCCCGGCGTCTTCGACGGTGCCGGTCGACAGGTAGGTGCAGTGCAGCAGCCCGGCCAGTGGTTCGGCGCGCAGGCGGGCGTGGAGCAGCCCCAGGCGCCAGGCCGTGCGGGTCGTGGCCGGACGTGGCAGGACCGCGATCAGGTCGAGGTCGCTGCGGCCCTCCTGGTAGTCACCGCCGGCCAGCGAGCCGTGGGCCCAGACGGCGACGGGGGCGAGGGGCGTCAGGCCGGTGAGGAAGCGGTCGAGCAGGGCGTCGGTCGGCATGCGCCCAGTGTGGACGCGTCACTCCGCTCTGTACACCCGTCACTCCGGTCCGTAGTCCGTCACGCCGGTTCGTACGTCCCTCACTCCAGTCCGTACACCCGTCCCGCGTTCCCCGACGCGATCATTCCCGCCACCCGCTGCGCGTCCCCCAGCGCCCACGCCCCCTCGGCCACCCAGTTCCCCAGCACCCGCCCGAGGGCCTCGCGGAACAGGCGGGCGCCCACCACGTGCAGCTCGGGCAGGCCCTGGGCGCCGCTGGAGAACAGGATCTTGCCGAAGGGGGCCAGCTCCAGGATCTCCGCGAGGACCGTCGCGGCCCGGGCTCCGGTGCGCACCAGGGCGGCACCCGAGTCGGCGTAGACGTGCGGGAAGACGCCGGCGAGGTGGGCGGCGTGGCGGTGGTAGGGGTAGCCGTGCAGGAGGACCAGGTCGGTGCCGAGGCCGGCGGTGGCCCGGACGAAGTCGGTGAGCAGGACCGGGTCGGTCCGGTCGATGCGCAGGCCCGGCTCGCCGAGGCCCGCGTGCAGTTGCAGCGGCAGCCCGGAGGCGACGGCGATCCACAGCAGGTGCCGCAGCAGCACCGGGTCGCTCAGCTCGCCGCCGACCTCGCGCCCCGTCAGCCAGCGGGCGGCGGCGCCGCGCACCTCCCCCGGGCCCGGCGGTTCCGGCGCGAGCGCCAGACCGTGCCGTACGCCCGCGACGGAGGTGAAGGCGACCGCGTCCGCGGCGGCGCCGTGCACGGCCTCGGCGAGGTTGGCGAGGAAGGAGTCGACGGTGCCGGAGGTGTCGGCGACCTGCTCGGCGAGCAGCTCCAGGCGCACGATCTCGCGGGCGTCGGCGGCCGCGGCCGAGGCCAGCTCCGCGGGCGAGGTGAGGTCGCCCGGCAGACCCGCGTCCACGAGGTAGGTCGTGATGCCGCTGCCGCGCAGCAGCCTGCGGTCGGCCTCCATGACGCCCAGCTCGCGCCGCCGGGCCAGGTAGCGGGCCGGCGGGCAGTGGGGTTCCAGACCGAGCAGGGGCGGGCACCAGCGGCGTACCGCGAAGCCGGTCTGGGTGTCGAAGAGGGTGGTGCCCGGCGCGGGCGGGCCCTCGGTGCGGGCCAGCTGGGCCTCGAAGGTGCCGAGGCCCAGCTCCGTTCTCAGGACACCGTGGCAGTACTGGTCCACCAGGGACGGCGTTTCGATCATCCGGGCTCCCCGTGCTGGGACCGTGTGCCTGACGGCTTTCCTACGGTCCTAACGGGTGAACCCGGTGTCAGGTGTTGCTCGGCCCGCCCACCTGGATGCCTGCCATGCGCGACCACTCGTAGCGGCCCGTCGTCACCTTGGCCGCGAACTCGCCGTCGAAGTCCTCGTGGACGGTGATCCCGGACTTCTCCACGGCCTTCTGCGCCGTCCCGTAGGAGCGCGCGACGAGGTCGCCCCAGCCGCCGTCCTCGCCGACGAGCACGATCCGGGCCCCGCGCTCGCCGATGTAGGCCACCTGTGCCTCGGCGCCGCCGTGGGCCTTGGAGAAGGAGTCGATCCGCCGGGCGAGCCGGGTCGCCTCGCGCTCGGCCCTCCGGTCGGCCTTCGCGTCAACCTGCTGCGTGTCTGCCATGACCAGGATGCTACCGACGGGTAGATCAAACGGCGACGGGCGGGGGGGGGGGGGGGGGGGCCCCCCCCCCCCCCCCCCCCCGGCCCCCCCCCCCCCCCCGGGGCGCCCCCCCCCCCCCCCCCCCCCCCCCCCCCCAACGGGCCCCCCCCCCGGGGAGGCCCCCCCCCCGTAGGGGT